>DASRJL010000109.1:0-21664 GCA_035649495.1 Burkholderiales bacterium
GGCTGATTCCCGCGAGCGGTCCCACGCCGGGGAGGACGCCCACCAGAGTCCCCACCAGGCAGCCGACGAACGCGTACAGCAGCACGTCCGGCGTGAACGCCATCGCAAATCCGGTCGAGAGATTTTGCAGGATCTCGAACAATCTAAAGCCCGAACGGACCCTGCGGCAGAGGCACGCGCAGCAGCGTGTTGAAGAGATAGTGAGTGGCGAAAGCGAAAGCGCCGGCGAAAACAACGCCCGCGATCCATCCCTTCTTCTCGACGACGCTTACCAGCGTAAGGAGCGCGATCAGAATGGTGAGACGGTAGCCGAGGCGTTCCATCGCGAGCGCCATGAAGGCGCACGTTCCGAGGATGGCGACCGCGTGCCGCCATTCCGTCCATTCGACTTCGGCCGCGCGCTTGCCGGAGCGTCCCCCGATGACGACCGCGATGCTGCACGCCAGCAGCACGAGGGCGAGCACCACCGGCATGGCACCCGGCCCCGGTTCGGCCATGAATCCAAACGGGATCCTGCGCGTTTCCCAGAGAACCAGGAGCGAAAACACGGCGAAGAAAGATCCCGCCACCTGGTCGATCGTCAGCGATCGCATGCCCCCGGCCTTTTCAATTCATGGGCGATCGCTACTTGGCGTCCAGCGCCGGCATGCGCCGGATCGCAGCGGCGAGCATTTCGGTATCCTTGTCCCACCATTTCTTGAACTCGGCCGCGTCCTGGTAGGCGGGCGGCATCTGCATTTTCTCGGACGCGCTCCTGAACTCGGGGTCATCCACCGCCTGCTTTACTGCCTTCCCGATCATGCCCAGCACGTTGTCAGGCACGCCCCTGGGCGCGAAGAGCCCGGTCCACAAATAAATCTCCATGTCGTAGCCCAACTCCTTCAGCGTGGGGATGTCGGGGTAGGTGGGCAGCCGTTTCGTGCCGGAGTTCGCGAGCACGCGAAGCTTGCCCGCGCTCGCATGCGGGGTAACCGCCCCTGTGGACAGCGCCGACAGGAACCCATGGCCGCCCAGGAGCGAGGTCATCGCGGGCCCGCCGCCGGTCGTGGGCAGATGGCGCAGCTTGATTCCGGCCGCCTGCATGAACACCTCGATCGCCATGTGGCTGACGGTGTACGGCCCGGCGGACACGTAGAGGATGTCGTTCGGCCGCTTCTTTGCATCGGCGACCAGGTCTTTCACGCTCTTCCAGGGCGTGCTCGGATGCACTATCACGAGCGTGGGATCGGCGTTGATGCGGGCGATGGGAACAAACTGGTCCCGGGTGAAGCGCGGCTTGCGGCCCGCCACGCGATCCGCCTCCGGGATGGTGGAGATGGAGAATACGGTGATCATCAGCGTGTAGCCGTCCGCGGGGGCGGTGGAAACGAACTGAGTACCCACGGCGCCGCCGGCGCCCGCGCGATTCACCACGACCACCGGCTGCTTCAAGCCCCGCTCCATCGCCGGGGCGAGCGGCCGGGCGGTGAGGTCGGCGGCGCCGCCCGGCGGATACGGCGAAACGAGGGTGATGGGGCGAGTCGGGAATGCCTGCTGAGCGAGGACGCCGCCCGTCAATGGCAAAAGGGCCGCGATAACGGCCAGCGATGTGCGCAGCATGAACACCTCCTCCAACGACCGCGTGCGCCTCTCCGGCGTCTTGCGGGCAGTATGGGTAGGTCGGTTACGCATTGTCAATGCGACCTGTCGTGAATAGGTTCTATACTGCCTTCGCTGAGAAACGCAGGGAAACTGTAGAATCCTGCGGCGCCCTGCAAGACAGGATAACGAACACGAAAAGGTGAGGAATGGCCAAGCCGCAATACACGACGTCCCAGCCGAAACGCTACAAGCTCATCGTCGAGAAGGACGTGCAGATCCCGATGCGCGACGGGACGGTGCTTTATGGGGATATTTTTCGCCCGGACTTCGGAAAAGGCAGCGCCGAGAAATTCCCGGTGATCTTCACCATCGGCCCGTACATGAAGGACAAGCTGTGGGTGCCGCCCCCCGACCTGGAGGAGAAGCCCAATCCCTACATGAACTGGGAGAATCTGAATCCCCTGTGGTGGTGCCCGCGCGGCTACGCCCTGTTTCGCGTGGACACGCGCGGCTCGGGCAAATCGCCCGGCAAGTCGGACCCGAGCTCGTACGGCGAGGCGGTGGATGCCTACGACTGCATCGAGTGGATCGCGAAGAAGCGCTGGAGCAACGGCAACGTTGGCTGCTGCGGGATCTCCTACCTCGCCGCATTCCAGTGGCGCGTGGCCGGGCTGCAGCCGCCATCGCTGAAGGCAATCATGCCGTGGGAAGGCCGCGCGGACCAGTACCGCGACCAGGCCTATCACGGCGGGATCTTCGCGATGGGTTTCATCGCGCGCTGGTGCAACAGCAACGCCGCGCTGCACCTCCTCGGCGAGCCGCGCAGCTACAACCCCGACGCCTTCGACAACAATCTTCTGTGGAACTACATGGCGAAGGACCTCGATTCCGAGTACTGGCGCCTGAACAGCGCGCGCTGGGAAAAGATCGAGGTGCCGCTCTATACCGTCGGCAACTGGGGCGGCTCCTCGCTGCATCTGCGCGGCAACACCGAGGGCTACATGTGCGCGGCTTCTGAGCACAAGAAGCTGCGCGTGCACACCGGCACGCACTTTCACCCGTTCTACGCCGAGGAGGCGCGCATCGATCAGTTGCGGTGGTTCGACTATTGGCTGAAGGGTGTCGACACCGGGATCATGGACGAGCCCCCGGTCAAGCTGGAGATCCGCACCGGCGGCAGCACGAAGCCGTACAAGTTCAGGTTCGAGAACGAGTGGCCGCTGGCGCGCACCGAGTGGACCAAGTACTACCTGAGGGTAGACCGCGCCGGCTCGGAGGATCCCAGGGCGGTGGAAGGCGCGCTGACCACGGCGCCATTGAGAAAGATCTCGAAAGTGAGCTATCCGGGCTCGTTCGCGAGCCGTCCCGCGAAGACCCCGCGCGGCGTGTCCTTCGAGACACCCCCCATGAAGGCGGACACGGAGATTACCGGGCCGGTCGTGCTGAACCTGTGGGTATCGAGCACGGTCAAGGACATGGACATCTTTGCGACCATCCGCAACATCGGTCCCGACGGGAAGGACCTGTTCGAGGTGGGCCAGCAGGGCGAGCCGCTCGCGTGCGTCACCAAGGGCTGGCTCCGCGCCTCGCACCGCAAGCTGGACCCGGAGAAGTCGCTGCCCTATCGTCCGTATCATGCGCACAACGAGCGCTGGTGGCTGAAACCCGGCGAGATCGTGGAGTGCCAGGTGGAAATCTGGGCGACGTGCATGGTGTTCAGGAAGGGGCACAAGATACGCCTCGACATCTCGCCGATGGACGGCGTGGGCACGCAGCACTTCACGCATTTCCACGCCGACTACGCGCAGGGCTCCACCTACACCATACATTCGGGCGGGAAACGGGAGTCGTATCTGATGCTGCCCGTCATTCCACTGCAGGAGGAGTGACGGCAAGAAGTGATGAGAAAGGGTGATGAAGAATGGTGATGAGAAGGGGTGATGAACCCCATCACCATTTCCTCATCACCAGTTCCCATCACCAGTACTCATCACTCCTTCTGCAACATCGAGGTCGTATGAAATCAAGTGAGCGTGCGGATGGCGGTATTCTTCCCGAAACCCCCATCCCCGCCCGCGAGAGTGAGGAGGTCTGGGGGTCGGACCCGGTCGCTGCGATATTGCGCGAGCTGGAGATCCCGTACGTATCGCTCGTGCCCGGCGCCACCTACCGGGGGCTGCACGACAGCATCGTCAACTACCTCGGCAACCGTGCGCCGCAGATCGTTCTCTCGATCCACGAAGAGAACGCGATAGCGATCGCGCACGGTTACGCCAAGGTCACCGACCGCATGATCGCCGCGGCGGTCCACGCGAACATCGGGCTGCTGCGCACGCCGATGGCGGTCTACAACGCGTGGTGCGACCGCGCGCCGATACTGATGCTGGGCGCGACCGGGCCGTGGGACGCCACCCAGCGCCGCCCGTGGATCGACTGGATACACACGAGCGCCGACCAGGGCGGGCTGATCCGCAACTTCATCAAGTGGGACAACCAGCCGGGATCGCCCGCCGCCGCCATGGAGGCGCTCCTTCGCGCCGCGCAGATCGCGCAGACCGCACCCAAGGGGCCGGTGTACGTGAACCTGGAAGTCGAGATGCAGGAGAAGAAGCTGGCGGAGATGCCGGTGATACCGGATGTCGCACGCTACCCGGTGCCGCAGGCGACGCTCCCGGCGCCCGAGCTCGTCGCGGCGGCTGCGAAGCTGCTCTCCGGTGCGAAGAATCCGGTCATACTCGCCGGCCGCTGCCTGCGAAGCCGGGAGGGCTGGCAGCAGCGCGTGGCGCTCGCCGAGAAGCTGAATGCTCCGGTACTGACCAGCATCAAGCTCGCGGCCGCCTTTCCCACCGACCATCGCCTGCACCCGGTGCCGCCATTCCAGGGGCTCCTGCCGGAGGCGAAAGCGCTCGTTGCCGCCGCCGACGTGATCCTGTCGCTCGACTGGCTCGATCTCGCCGGGACGTTCAAGCAGACGTTCGGCGAGGCTCCAGTGAAAGCGAAGGTGATACAGGTCTCGTGTGATGCCTACAGCCATCGCGGCTGGAGCATGGATCACCAGGGCCTGCCGCCGATGGATTTGTACCTGATGTGCGAAACGGATGCGGCGGTGCCGCTGCTGCTCGATGCGGTCGCGCCGCGTATCGCGAGCGCGGCGCTGCCGGAGCGGGTGCCGTTGCCCCCGGTTCCCGGCGAGCCGTCGCTGCGGGGCGTAGGGGCGGCGCTCGACATCGCCACGCGCGGCATGGACGTGTGCTACACGCGCTTTCCGCTCGGCTGGAGCGGCGCTTACACGCACTTCCGCCACCCGCTCGATTACATCGGCCACGACGGCGGCGCCGGCGTCGGGTCGGGGCCGGGCATGACGGTGGGCGCAGCGCTCGCCCTGAAGGGCACCGGCCGCATCCCGGTCGGTCTCCTGGGCGACGGGGATTTCCTCATGGGCAACACGGCGGTGTGGACCGCGGCCCACTACCAGATGCCGTGCCTCATGATCGTGTGCAACAACCGCTCGTTCTACAACGACGAGCGGCACCAGGGGCGCATGGCCCAGCAGCGCGGGCGGCCGGCGGAGAACCGCTGGATCGGCCAGCACATCGCCAATCCCGACATCGACATCGCGGGCATGGCGCGCATGATGGGCGCGGAGGGCATAGGGCCCGTGACGAATGCGGCCGACCTGCTGCCTTCGATCAAGCAGGGACTCGCGGCGGCGTGGGCCGGGAAAGTATGCGTGGTCGATGCACGGGTGCTGCCGGGGTATGACCGCGGCGCCTGACGGCGCCGCGAAGGATAGGCGGACATCGCCGTATTCGATCCCGCGCGCGTGCAGGACGTGGCCACCTTCGACGAGGTGCATCAGTACGCCGCCGGGTTCTCGCACGTGATCGTCAACGGACAGGTGGTCTACGAGGGGGGCGCCATGACGGCCGCCCGGCCGGGGAACGTCCTCTGCGGCCCGGGGAAGAAATGAGGATCGCGCGGGAAGGACCAGAGCTTCGGGACGATTGACTTGTGCGAAAGCCATGGAGCAGACTTGGCCGCGCTCTTCAGAAAAGGGAGACAACATGCTGCGTAAACTGGCCGTCGCGGGATTTGCAATGCTGTCTCTCGGCGCGGGCGCTGCTCTCGCCCATGACAAGGCCGATCAGCTCGGCAAGGTGACGTTTCCGACGTCCTGCAGCCCGAAGGTGCAGGCGCTGTTCGAGACCGGCGTCGCGATGCTGCATTCGTACTGGTTTGGCGAGGCGCGCAAGACGTTCGACGCCGTGCTGAAGGACGATCCCGCCTGCGCGATGGCGTACTGGGGCATAGCGGTCGATTACCTCGGCAACACGCTTTCGGCGCCGCCATCCTCCAAGAACGCGCAGGCAGCGCTGGAGGCGCTGGAGAAAGGGCGCGCCCTAGGGGCGAAGACACAGCGCGAGCGCGACTGGATCGACGCGCTGATGGCTTACTACCGGGATTACGACAAGGTGCCCGTCACCGAGCGGCTGATCGCCTACACCAAGGCCACCGAGGAGCTTACGCGGCGCTATCCCGACGACGTCGAAGCCCGGGTCTTTTATGCCCTCAATCTCCAGGCGTCGGCGTCCAAGACCGACATGACCTACTCGAATCAGCTCAAGTCGGCGGAAATCCTGGAGAAGCTGCTGACGCGCGTTCCCGACCACCCCGGCGTCGTGCACTTCCTGATCCACGCCTACGACTACCCGCCGCTGGCAGACAAAGGCATAGCTGCCGCCCGGCGCTACGCGAAGCTCGCGCCGGCGGCCCCGCACGCCCGGCACATGCCGTCACACATCTATTCGATGGTCGGCCTGTGGGAGGAATCGATCGCGTCCAATCTGAGCGCGCTGGAAGTCCGCAAGGATTACCACCACGCGAGCGATTTCATAGTCTATGCGCAGCTGCAGCTCGCGCAGGACGCAAAGGCGCAGGCGACCTTCGAGCAGGCGCGGGAGGTTGCGGCAGGCGGTGGCACCGGAGGGCTGGGGAATACCCCGCTGGCGGCGATGCCGGCGCGGCTGGTCCTCGAGCGTGGCGACTGGAAGGCCGCCGCTCAACTGCCGATCACAACCCCCGACTCCCCTGTCGCGGAGTCGCTGACGCGCTTTACGCGCGGCTTCGGCATGGCGCGCACCGGCGATCTCGCCGGCGCAAGGGCCGAGGTCGAGGCGATGCAGGCGCTGCGCACCAGGCTGGAGAAATCCGACAACTCGTACTGGGCCGACCGCACCGAGGAGCAGATGCTCGCGGTATCGGCGTGGGTCGCATTTGCAGAGGGCAACATGGACCGGGCGGAGGAGTTCATGCGCGCTGCCGCCGACCGTGAGGACGGGAGCGTCAAGCACGTCGCGATGGAAAACCGTCTCTACCCGATGCGCGAGCTCTACGCCGAGCTGCTGCTCGAGATGGGGAGGGCCGCGCCGGCGTTGCGCGAGTTCGAAACCGCGCTCAAGGCCTACCCCAACCGCTATCGCACGGTCTTCGGGATAGCGCGCGCCGCGGAAGCCGCCGGCGATCGCCGCAAGGCCGCCGACCATTACAAGAAGCTGATGGTGCTGGCGAAAAACGCGGACTCGCAGCGTCCGGAGCTGGCGCGCGCCCGCGCATACATAGCCCTGCAGTGATCCGCCAGGGGCGGCAAGCCGGGGAACTGAGCCGATCCCGTCGAGCCGGGGACGTGGCGGTACGCTACACTTCCCGTAGCGCGGCCCCTGAGTTCGCTGGAAGACGATCCCTGGGCGTGCCGCTTCTCAACTCAGCGCAATTGGTGGACAGATATGAAGAGTACAGGACTCCGTGTGGGCGTCCTGCTTGTCCTGCAAATCCTGTGGGCAGGCGCGTCCTATTCCCAAACTTCCGGCACGATCTCCAAGGAGGAAGTTTCCAGGCAATCCGCCATCTACCAGAGCCGCGGGGAAGATGTACCCAAAGGCTACGTGGTCGGCAGGTCGCTCTCGTCCTATCTGTACGTCCTTCCTGCCGGATTCACGCGCGTGCTGGCGAATCTCGGCCCGAGCGACCGGTGGCTGGACATCGGGGCGGGCGAGGGCCGCGCGATACTCGACTACTGCACCGCCAAGTACGACGGGACGCTGCTCAAGGGTGCGGAGCGGCCCGGGAAGAAGGCGAAAGCCATTGCGATGTCGATAGAAGACCGCAGAACGTCCCAGTGGCATCAAACGTCCGCCAGTCTCGAAGCGAACCAGATTCAGTATCTGTTCGGTAAACGATTGCGCGAGTACTCGCCGGAGGAGCTGGGAAGGTTCCAGGTCATCACCGACGTGATGGGCGGCTTCTCGTACGCGCAGGACCTTTCCCTGTTCATGCAGAAGACCCTGGCCTTTCTGGAGCCGAACGGCGCCTTCTACACGGTGCTTCAGGACGTGCGCACGGAAAACGGGACGAACAAGCCCTACTACGAAAACGCGCCGTTCCTGACTGAAATAGTCAGGACCGACGGTACCGAAGTCGGGATGTGCTCGTGGTTGAAGAGCATCTCCTGCGTGGAGGTGCGGTGCGAAGCCAAGCCGGACTGGTCGCCGCCCCTCGAGGTGTATCGCATACGCAAGGTCTGCAACGACGTTGTGGTGCCGGCCCTGGCCCCGGTCCACTTCGAGGCGGGAACCCCGCCCGAGCGCCGTTTCATGCTGACGGCGCCGACGGCAAAGTAATTCAGGCGGAGGCAAACCTCCGCCGTCGGTTGCTACGAGTCACGAGTCACGCGTCACGCTTTCCCCGCCATGGCCTTCATCGCCTCCATCGCCTCTTCGATGCTCACCTCGCGCTGGTGCGTGGCGACGGACCAGTGGTGGCCGAAGGGATCCTCGATCTTGCCGTAGCGGTCGCCCCAGAACATGTCGGCGACCGGCATGGTGACTTTCGCTCCGGCTTTCACCGCGCGCTCGACGAACGCATCGACGTTTTCCACGTAGAGGTGGATCGTAACCGGCGAGCCCTTGAGCGCTTTCGGTCCGAGCGCGCCCCACTCCGGCATCTCGTCCACCAGCATGACCGCCGAGCCGTTGATGCGGATCATCCCGTGCATGAGCTTGCCATCCGGACCCGGCAGCCGCACTTCCTCCGTGGCGCCGAACGCCTTCTTGTAGAACTCGATCGCTTCGGCCGCGCCGGCGCATACGAGATGCGGGGTCACGGCGTGCATGTCCTTCGGAACCGCCTTCACTTTTGCCTTGGCCATGGACTATCTCCTTTGGTGAACTTGAGGTGCGTCACCCCGGGTGCAGCGACCGTTCGCACCAGCTCCAGCCCGTGCAGATCGGCGCCGACACCATCGAACAGCCGCTCGCCGCTCCCCAGCAGCACCGGCGCGAGATGGATTTCCATCTCGTCCACCAGGCCAGCTGCGAGGTACTGCTGCGCTGCCTTGGCGCCGCCGGCAAGCGAGATGTCCCTGCCGCCGGCCGCTTTTCGCGCTAGATCGAGCGCCGCCGCGATGCCGCCGGTGACGAACGTGAAGGTCGTTCCGCCTTCGAGCACGAGGGGCTCGCGCGCGTGATGCGTCAGCACGAACACCGGGTGATGGAACGGCGGATTGGCGCCCCACCAGCCGTTCCACGGATTCTTCGCGTCCCACGGACCGGGGTGGCCGCCGAACATGTTGCGTCCCATGATCGTCGCGCCGATCCCGGCAAGCGACTCCTCGACGACCCGATTGCTCTCGTTGACTTCCCCGCCTTCGAGACCGTGCATCGCCCGCCACGCCTTGAGCGTGAACACCCACTCGTGCAGGCGCATGCCGCCTACGCCGAGGGGCTCCTTCACGCTCTGGTTGGGGCCCGCGACGAAGCCATCGAGGGACATCGAAATTTTGAAGCGCAGCCTGGACACGATCTATCTCCCGTTCATCTCGTTGATCCTCACCTACTAGTCGGCGGGAAACCCGCAAAATCGACATTGTCGGGCTGCTGAGACGTACGTTTTCATTGTGGGACAAGCGCTTGCCGCGTCACCCCGGGTTTTGTCTGCCCGTGGCAACACCCGCGCCCTGCGGCCTGCCCCTACGGATCTCGCTTGTCGCTTGATTCGATACCACATTTCCTTCTGGCACGCTCCATGCTGAATAGAGGGTCTAGTCTCAGGCCACGGCCTGGAAGGAATCCCATGAAATCAGCACATTCAGTCATCGTTGCGGCACTTTTTGGCATTACGTCGGCCCTGACTATCGTATCCGTGAACGCCGCAGAGGACGCTGCAGCAACCACAGCAGCAGATATCCCCGATGCCCCGTACACCCGGTGGCTGTACGGGTTCGACGGCTCGCGGTCGCCAAACGGGGGGCGCGGCCTGATGGCCGGCGCCAGCGGGAGTTACGGCAGGCCCGCCGGCGGCATGCCCTACGACCACGAGATCAGCATTCAGCCGGATACCCGGTCCGTCACCGTCGCTCACAACGAGACGGTCAAGTTCGTCACGCCGGGCGGCCGGGAGTTTCAGTGGAAATTCGACACGCCGCGGACCGTGGTGCCGCTGGCCCGCATTGCGCCGCCCGACGTTTCGCTGGCGTCCAACGTTGCCGTGTTCGTAACCGGCGATCCGTACAACGACCGCGGTTAGTTCGCGCTACTGCTCACTTCCGACCTGTCTCTTTCGCAGACACGCCACCGATGAGCGTGAGCCGCATTGCGTCCTCCAGCGACATGTCGACGGGCTCGACCAGCGCTTTCGGCAGGTAGACCGTGTAGCCGCCGATGCCGTAGCTCATCGGCAGATAGACGGCGATCAGCTTTTCCTCTTCCGATGCGGCCGCCAGGCCCTGTACGTCTTCCGTCGTCACGAAGCCGATGAGGCGCATGCCCTGCACGCGCACCGCGACGACCTGCCTGAAGCCCGTCCGCGAGTCCTGAGACATGTAGCCGGCGATGTCACGGATGCTGAGGTAGATGCTCTTCACGAGCGGAACGCGCCGCAGCAGCGCGTCCATCTGCTCGAGCAGCCAGCGCGTGATCGGTTCGTGCACCAGGATGCCGGCCGCAAAAACGATCAGCATGCCCAGCAGGATTCCGAGGCCGGGCCAGTACTGCCAGCTCGGCAGGAGGCTGCGGATGAGGCCGCCGAGGAAGTCTTCCGCAGCGGTCCCGAGCCAGACGACCAGTGCGACCGTGAGCGTGATGGGGAGTATGACGACGAGGCCGCGGAGGAATACTCCGGAGACCATTCTTGCTGCCTTCCTCAGGACGGCTTTCAACCGGGCTGCTCCCTTTGATCCGTGACCAGTGACCGGTGACCGGTGACCCGTCAGCTCGCAGGATACGTCAACCTAAGACAGGCGTGACAAGTAACTGGCGAGAAGTGATACCGTACCCGCGACGCAAGCCCGACAAGCGGAGAATACGAATGGCCCAGCACCCCAGTGAAGTGCAGTACTTGATCGATCGCGCCGCCATCCAGGAGTTGCTGGCGCGCTATTTTCAGGGCCTGGACCGGAGCGACCCGGTGCAGGTCCGCAGCTGCTTCACCGACGACGTCCATTGCCACTATGACAAGCGGACCCCGACCCGGGGCATCGAGGAGCTGATGGGCAGCCTTCAGAACTTCAACAAGCTGAGAGCGGGCACCATGAAGATAACCACGCACTTCATGGGCAATTTCAGTCTCGGCCGGCTTGAAGGCGATGTGGCCGAAACTGAGACCAATGCGATAGCGTTTCTCGTCGAGCCGGAGAACGGGGCGGACATGGTCGCCGTGCGCAGCCTGCGCTACCTCGACAAGATGCGCCGCCAGAAGGACGGCTGGCGGATCAGCGACCGGATACACACGCTCGACTGGAGCTGCCGGATGCCCGCGAACTTCGCTCTCACGCTGGCGCAGCGGGTATCGGTCTTGCCCGCGCGCTCGTGAACTCAGACCACCCCGCCCGCGCTGCGGGCACCCCTCCTATATGAAGGAGGGGAATTTCCTCTAGTCGCTTTTCTCCCCTCCTCCGACGAGGAGGGGTGGCGCGCGAAGTCCGCCGGGGTGGTCAAGAGGTCAGGCAGCCTTCTTCATCATTTCCTGCATTGCCTTCTGCATTTCCTCGTTGCTCACGTCGCGCTTGTGCGTCGCGACGGACCACTGATGGCCGAACGGGTCCTCGAGCTTGCCGTAGCGGTCGCCCCAGAACATGTCCTCGACCGGCATGGTGATCTTCGCGCCCGCCTGCTCCGCGCGGGCGACAAACGCATCCACGTCGTCCACGTAGAGATGGATGGTGACGGGCGAGCCGTGGAGAGCCTTCGGCCCGACGCTGCCCCATTCCGGCATCTCATCGGCCAGCATCACGGGTGAATTCCCGATGCGAAGCATGGCGTGCATGATTTTTCCATCCGGTCCATCAAGGCGCGTTTCCTCGGTTGCGCCGAATGCTCTCTTGTAAAACTCGATTGCACTGGCCGCGCCGGCGCAGACGAGGTGCGGCGTAACGGTGTTAATGCGCCTGGTATTCGATTTGCCTTTGCTTCGGGTCGCCATGGCTGTCTCCTTGACGTTGTGTAGTGCCTGGATGGGGGCAGCGCACACAAATGTCGGGCGCAGCCGACAGTGCGTCCTGTCCCGGTTACCACTGGATCGACAGCCATACCTGCGGAAAATTCCTGTCCCGAAAGGCGCGATGAGCGCCCATCACCTGTCACGCTCTTGTTGGTTCTCCGCCTTGATTCCCGCTTTCGCCATCAGAGCGCGCACCCTCGTGAGCTCTGCCTTGCGGAACGCCGTGAACTCTTCCGGCGTGCTCCCGATCGGGTCGGCGCCCATGCTCTGCAGCTTGCCGCGCACATCCGCGGAGCGCATTGCATTCGCGATCTCGCCGGCCAGCTTCACGATCAGCGCGCGTGGCGTGCCGGCGGGCGCGAGCACGCCCTGCCACCCGGTCGATTCGTAACCGGGCAGGAACTCCGCCATGGCAGGCAGTTCCGGAAGAGCGGGCGAGCGCTTCGGGCTCGTTACGGCGAGCATGCGGATGCGGCCGGATTTCGCCGTGTTGATCGCGGTCGTCATCACCGAGAACGCCATCTGCACGCGGCCGGCCTCGAGATCGGGCACGGCGAGCCCGCCGCTCTTGTAGTTGACGCTGACGATGTCGACGCCGGCCATCGCCTTGAACAACTCGCCACCGAGAAACAGCGTGGTGCCGTGGGAGGAGGCGTAGTTCAGCTGCCCCGGCTTCGATTTCGCAAGCGCGATCAGCTCCGGCACCGAGCGCGCGGGCACCGAGATGTGCACGACCAGGACGTTCGGCACCGACGTCACCTGCGAAATGGAGGCGAGATCGCGCAGCGGATCGTATTGCAGCTTCGTGCCGAGATTCGGGTTCACGACATGGGAGATAGACACAAGCAGGAGGGTGTAGCCGTCGGCCGGTGACCTCGTCGTGATCTCCTCTGCGATCACGCCGCCCGCCCCGCCGCGGTTGTCGACGACGAACGGTCGCCCCATGCTCTCGGTGAGCTTGTGTCCTACCAGGCGCGCGACCATATCCACGTTGCCGCCGGCCGCGGTCGCGACGATGAAGCGCACCGGGCGCACCGGGTAGTTGTCGGCGGGCGCCGCCGGTCCGGCCGCTGCCAGCGCGGCAATAGCAGGTAGAAGCGACTTCATGAATGGCCGTGTCACGCCATGCCGATACGCCTGGCACCCTTGCGGAATGCCGCCGCGCCCTGCGGATCGAAGCGAAAGGCGCCGAGGAAATCGGCGATGCCGTAGCGCGGGAGCGTCTTGCGGATCGCAGCGGCGTAGGTACGCGCCTCGTCGAGTGAGCCGGCCAGCGCGAGGCTGTAGGCCGCAATCGCGAGGATGTGGGCGTGGGCATTGGGGCGTGCAGCGGCCTTGACGGCCCAACCGGCGGCTTCCTCGAGACGGCCGAGGCGCACGAGCGCCATGGCGCGCACGCCGAGCATGCCGAAGAGCAACGGGTCGAACGGGCTCAGATGGCGCGAGTGGTCCGACGACGCGATGGCGGCGCGGGCATCGCCGGCCTGCGAGTGGACGAACGCGAGCGTGTAGTGACCCAGCGCGAAGTTCGGGGAAAGGTCGATCGCCCGCTCCAGTTCGACCACGGACTCGTCGTGGCCGCCGCGCAGCCACAGCGCCCGGCCCATGGCCCAGTGCGCAGCGGGGTCGCGATCGTCGGCCATGAGGCTTTGCCCGGCGGCTTCGAGCGCCCGGTCCGTTTCCGGCTCGCGCTTCGCCCAGCCCTGGAAAGCGTTCTGCCAATGCGTGAATGACAGGCCGGCATAGGCGCGCGCGAACGTCGGGTCGAGGCGCACCGCCATCTCGAAAAAATGCCGCGCCCGCTCGTTGTCCGCCTTGCTGAACCGGTACATGTGCCACAGGCCGCGGTGGAGGGCTTCCCACGCGTCGAGCGAGTTCGGCGGCCGCAGGATGGCCCGGTTGCGCTCGATAGTCTCGATCTCGCTGGCGATGGACGCGACGATCCTGTCGCCGATTTCGTCGAGGACGGTGAGCGCGTCGTCCGGCTTGTGGTTGAAGATTTCCGTCCAGACGATCCGGGCGGTGCGCGTCTCGGCCAGCTCGACCGTCACGGTCAGGCGCTTGCCGTGGCGCCGCAAGCTTCCGCTCACGACGTAGTCCACGTTCAGCATGCGGCCGGCCTCTTCCGGGCCGATGCTGCGCTCGTGCAGGGCGAACACGGTGCCCTGTGCGATGACGAAGAGGCTGCGCAGCCGCGCGAGCCGGGTGATCACGTCGTGGGCAAGCGCGTCGGCGTGTCCGCCGCGCACCGGTGCTCCGGCGGTCGCGTCCACGAACGGCATCACCGCGATGGACGCACGACGCGATGCGACGGCGGCGCTGTTGTCCTGGCTGCTGTCTGCCGCTATGGCCGGCTCCGGCGCTGCAGCCGGGGCGCCGGTCCTGCCGGTCCGCTGCGCTCTCGCTGACCGCCAGGCGTCGCGAATCGGCGTGCAATCCAGGCCCTCGTCTTCGAACAGCCGGGCGGTGGCAGCCAGGTGCTCCTCGCCTTCCCGGATGCGGCCATGCCGGGCGAGCGCGGCCAGCAGAATCTCGTGGACGCGCCTATCGAACGGCGCGAGCTGAAGCCATTTCTCCAGGTAGCCGAATGCTTCGTCGTCGGGAACGCTCCGGGCGAGGTGCTCCAGCAGGGCGGCCTGGCACGCACGGAATCGCCGCCGCTGGGCGGTGAGCCATCCGTTGAACGCGGGACTGCGGCCGATTTCCAGGCCTTCGAGGAAGTCGCCGTTGAAGAGCAGGGCCAGCGTCCGCTGTCGCTCCGGCGTGAGGGTCGCTATGCCCGCTTCGGCGGCGCGGGCGATCTCGACCGCATCGACGAAGCAATTCGCAAGGTCGAGGCGGATAGTGTCGTCCCGGGTCTCCACGCGGCGGCAGCCCCTCTCGTCAACGATGCCCCGGATCTTGCTCAGGCACCAGCGGAGCTCTCCGCGCGGATCGTTGGGTACATCCCACAGGAGCTCGCAAAGCTGGCTCCTCGACACGGCGAGCGGCGCGAGGGCCAAGTACGCGAAAAGAGCGCGCACCTTGCGCGATGCCGGCAGCTTGAGCGCGCGGCCATCGCGCCGGATCGCCAGCGGCCCGAGCATCTGCACCTGGATCGCCGGTGCGCCGCCGGACGCCACCCGGCGTTTCGAATCCACGGTCTTTCCCACGCCAGCTACCACGTTGGCATCCACGCCCGGTGATTACGCTCTAATCGCAGCACCAATCACCGTCAAGGAGGGGAGTCATGGACAAAGCAGCTGCAACCATCAGTCAGAATCGTCAATCCGCCGGCCAGCCCGACCTCGCGGTGGTGAAGGCGCGCCAGCGCGCGGTATGGTCGTCCGGCGATTATGCCCTTATCGGCACCACCCTGCAGATCGTCGGCGAGGACCTGTGCGAGGCGCTCGACGTCCGCTCGGGACAGAAGGTGCTCGACGTGGCCGCCGGCAACGGCAATGTCTCACTGGCGGCCGCCCGCCGTGGATGTGAGGTGATGGCCATCGACTACGTGCCCGCCCTCCTCGAGCGCGCGCGGGAGCGGGCGACCGCCGAACGCCTCGACATGGAGTTCCGCGAGGCCGATGCGGAAGCGCTGCCGTTTCAGGATTACAGCTTCGACCTGGTCGTCTCGACTTTCGGCGCGATGTTCACGCCCGACCAGGACCGCGCTGCGGCCGAGATGATCCGCGTCTGCCGGTACGGCGGCAGGATCGGCCTCGCCAACTGGACGCCGGAGGGCTTCATAGGCCAGGTGTTCAGGACCATCGGCAAGCATCTGCCACCGCCGGCCGGCGTCAAGTCGCCCGCGCTATGGGGCACGCGTGCGCGGATCGCCGAACTCTTCGAGCAGCACGCAACCTCGGTCAAGTGCGCCCAGCGGCGGTTTGTGTTCCGCTACCGCTCGCCGGAGCACTGGCTGCACTTCTTCAAAACGTGGTACGGGCCGATGCTCAAGGCCTTCGACGCGCTCGAGTCCGCAGGCCAATCGGCGCTCCAACGTGACCTTCTGGCGCTGGTCGGCCAGTTCAACCGGTCGGCGGACGGCACCATGGTCGTACCCAGCGAGTATCTCGAGATCGTGGTGACGCGAAACTGCTGACCTCAACATCAGGATAGGAGCAAACCATGAAATACGTAACGCGTTCCACTACTGCCGTTCGCCTCGCAGTCCTCGCGCTTGGTGTCGTAGCGACCTGGGGCGCCGCCGCGCAGCAGCATTCATCCGAGTCCCATCACACGGTGGTGTCCGGCGATGCCATCAAGTGGGGTCCTGCGCCTCCGACCCTGCCGCCCGGCGCGCAAGCCGCCGTCCTGCTGGGCAGCCCGGCGAAGGAGGGCCCGTTCGTGCTGCGCCTGAAGTTTCCCCATGGCTTCACGATCCCGCCGCATCGTCATACGAAGGACGAATTCGTCACCGTGATCTCGGGACGGTTCGCCATTGCGTCCGGGGAAAAGATCGACCGGGAATCCCTGCAGCCGCTGCCGGCGGCGAGCTTCGTTCACCTCCCGGCCGGCATGCCGCACTACGCCCGGACGGAAGGGGAGACCGTCGTCCAGATCAACGGCACCGGCCCCTTCGACGTGGTCTATATCGATCCAAAGGACGATCCGCGCAAGAAGTAAATGAGTGACTCGTGACTCGTGACCAGTGACTCGACGGAGCCTGGGACAGGTGGTGTCAGAAACATTTCGACAGGACTCATGGTTCCTGACACCTTTATACTATCGCGTCGTCAACCTTAGGGAGCCGCGCATGGCTAGATTCCAGAACATCCTGGAAACGATCGGCAACACGCCGGTCGTGAGAATCAACCGACTGGCCCCCCCGGGCGTCAACCTTTTCGCCAAGATCGAAGCGTTCAATCCGCTGGGCTCGGTCAAGGATCGCCTGGCGCTGGGGGTGATCGAAGCAGCGGAGAAGTCAGGGCAGTTGAAGCCCGGACAAACCGTTATTGAAGCGACCAGCGGCAATACCGGGATCGGGCTCGCGATGGTGTGCGCCCAGAAGGGTTACCCGCTGGTAGTCACGATGGCGGAGCAGTTCAGCGTCGAGCGGCGCAAGCTCATGCGCTTCCTCGGCGCGAAGGTCGTGCTGACGCCGCAGGCAGGACGGGCCGTGGGCATGGTGATCAAGGCCGTGGAGCTTGCCGAGAAGCACGGCTGGTTCCTGACCCGCCAGTTCGAGAACGAGGCCAATGCCGACATCCATTCGCGCACGACCGCGCGGGAGATCATCGCGGATTTCAAGGGCGAAAAGCTCGACTACTGGGTGACGGGATACGGCACGGGCGGAACGCTGAAAGGCGTGTCGCGGGTGTTTGCGAAGGAGATGCCGGACACGAAGATTGTCGTCTGTGAGCCCGAGGACGCGCCGCTTCTGGGAAGCGGTGTCGAGCAGGCGAGGCATCCCGATGGATCTCCGTCCGCGCCTCACCCGTCCTTCAAGCCGCACCCGATGCAGGGGTGGACGCCGGATTTCATTCCGAAGCTGACCGCGGACGCGGTAGCGATGAAGGTCATCGACCGCATCATTACGGTCCCGGGCGCGGAAGGGATCCGCTACGCCGGCGAGCTGGCGCGCAAGGAAGGCATCTTCGTCGGGATCACCGCCGGTGCGACGTTTGCCGGAGCCTTGCGCGTGTGCGCGGAGGCGCCGAAGAACGCAAACGTCCTTTGCATGCTGCCCGACACTGGCGAGCGCTATCTCTCCACGCCGCTCTTCGCCAACGTCCCGCAGGATATGACGCCGGAGGAGCTGGAGCTCTCGCGCTCGACGCCGAGCGCGCAACTCGTTGCTTCCTAGACTCGCACTTTCATGAGGGTCAGACCCCACCGGGGTCAGACCCCAATCGCCCCTGAAGGCGTGCTACCGCTCATCAAGCTTCTGAACGCGCAGGAACGCCGACAGCTGCTCCGCGACCTCGATGTTGTTCAGGTCCGAGAACATGAAGTGCGAGTTACCGTAGAGACCCGCGTCGGGCAGCAACAGGACGCTCGCCCTGCCGCCCTTGCCGTTCAGCGCCTGCACGAACAGCCGCGAGGTGACTTCCTGGGCGCGCCTGCCGTCGGCCACGAGGTCGGGTATCGGTGACTTCGGAATGTTGTCGCCGTACACCACCTGGACCGGCATTTTCGCAAGATTGGCGAACTCGGCGGGAGTCACGGCGGTGCCCGCAACCTGCGTGCCCTTGTAGAGCGGGATCGGGGCCGGCATCTCGCCCTTCGGGAAGACGAAGCCGGGCTCGTAGGCAACGATGCCCTTCACGTTGGGCGAGCGCGCGCCCGCAAGCCACCCGAAGAGTCCCGACTGCGAATGCGTAACCAGGATCGCTGGCCCGATCTTTTCGAGCAGTGCGACGAGTGCTCCCGAAATGATCTCGGGGTCGTCGGAAACCGTGGGGACGAGGTGCTGCATGAACTGGTCGAGGCCCTTCATCGGAAACTGCTGCACGGGAAAGACTTCCGGGTATTTCGGCCCCAGTCTCCAGCGCGACCAGGCGTATTGAACGCCGGCGCGGTTGGTCCGGTTCGGGACGATGGTGGTTCCGTCCACCTCGCCGAATGAACCGTTGTAGCTCGGAAAGCCGGCGCGCCCGCGGCGGGGAAAATCGACGATGTAGACGGCGAAACCGCGCCGCAGGAACAGCGTCTGGTAGCCTTCCCGGCCGTCGGGCGTGGTTTCCCAGACGCGGCCGGTGCCCCCGCCGCCGTGCACCAGGACGAGCGGATATTTCCGCGGGTTGGCGGGGATCTGGAACTGGACGTACATCTGGTCCGCCCAGAACGTATTGCCTTCGTTGGTGTTGCCGGTCTGTTTCGCGGGATCGTAGACACCCTTGCCCTGCACCGTGCGCCCGGCGACGAAGAAGCTGCCCTGCTCGGCGAGCGCAATCGTTTTTTCCTGAGACGAGCTGGCGCAACCGGCCATGATGAGAATTCCCGTGATGACGGATGCCGCAGCCGCAGCGCGGCCGGGGAGTCGTGAGCGCATGATCAGGCCTGGAAGTTGACCGCGTAGTAGCAGATCGACCCGGTCTTCGAAGTATCCTTCCACTGGTGCGGCGTCCCGGCGGGGATGGTGATGACGTCGCCCTTGCTCAAGTGGTGCACCGTTCCGCCCTCGATGCCCGATCCGCGCGTCTGTCCCGGAGAGATCACCTTGGGATCGGTCATCCTACCGCCGGTGATGAACTCCGCCTCGCCGTCGACGATGATGAAGACGTGATTGGTTCCGTCGTGTATCTCGGAGCCGCGCTGCATGCCGCGGTTCGCGATGACGATCAAGGCGTCGTCTTCGATGATGCGTGCGCCCTTGACGAACGCGGCCGCAGTTTTGTCGTGGCTGACGTAATGAACGCGGTTCGGAAAGCTGCCGACGGATGGCATGATATTTTCTCCCTGACGTTGAGTGGGTAATGAAATATCATACCCTCCCGAAGCAGGACAGGTAACGGAAAGGCCGCGCACATCATGCAACTCAACGCCATGTTTCCGACACGGGATATCGGCAGCGATCCCGCCAGAATCCGCGACTGGGCGCAGGCGGCAGAGGCTCTCGGCTATGCCTACATCGAGGTGGCCGATCATGTGTTCGGGGCAACTGCCAGGGACGGCTGGACGCCGCGCTACAACGAAAAGGATCCCTTCCACGAGACCTTCGTGACGCTCGGCTTCCTCGCCGCGGTCACCACGAGAATCCGGCTGTCGAGCGGCATCCTGATCGCGCCACAGCGCCAGACCGGCCTCATCGCCAAGCAGGCCGCGGAAGTCGATCTCCTCTCCGGCGGCCGCTTGCGGCTTGGCATCGGCAACGGCTGGAACCACGTCGAGTACGAAGCGCTCGGCTCCGACTGGAAAACGCGGGGCGCGCGGCAGGCCGAGCAGGCGAGGGTGTTACGCCAGCTCTGGTCCGGGGATGTGGTCGATTACGACGGCCGCTTCCACCACCTGAAGGGCGTCGCCATCGTGCCCCCGCCGGTGCAGCGGCCGATTCCGATCTGGTTCGGCGGCTCGTCGGATGCGGTCGTGAAACGTGCGGCGCGGCTCGGCGATGGCTGGATGCCGATCATGCCGCCGGATGCCGAGGCCGCGCAGAAGATCGCGACGTTGCGCGAGGAAATCGGCAAGCACGGTCGCGACCCGGCGAAGTTCGGCCTCGAGGGATGGCTCCGCATGCACGAAGCGAATCCGCAGCAATGGGAAGAAGCGGCTCAAGGCTGGCGGCGGCTCGGCGCCGACTACGTCATGCTCTATCCCATGTATCGCATGCCGAAGTTCGAGGAGCTGATCGACACGCTCCGCCGGTTCAAGGAAGTAGCCGGGAAGGAGTGATGCCAGATCAAGTGCCCGATTATGCGGCGGCGCGGGCCGGCGTCTTGACCTTGAGCAACTCCGCCGCTTCCTTGGCCACGCGCGTCCCCTCGAAGAAGCGCGGATTCTGCGTCCCCCACAGGCGCACCGAATTGCCGAAGACGAAGTCGCAGAAATCGCTTTCGGTGATGTGGCCGTCCTCGACCAGCTCGTAGGCTTCCGGCAGCGGGTCGCGCATGTCGACGACGTCGAAATGCCCGATATCAGAGCTGAATATCGCGTTGATCCGCGCGCCGAGCGGCATCATCTTGCCGAACGCCACCGCGTTCATCCGGTCGTCGGCCTCGCAGCCGAAATAGTACGGCGTTGCGAAGAGATCGATCCAGTCCTGCTTCTGGCTGATCTTGCAGAAGTGGTAGTCGTCGAGCGGCACGCCGCCGGTCTGGGAATCCTCTTCCTTCATCGGCCAGCCGTCGCGCCGGTCGAGCTCGGCGGCGATGTCGGCGTAGCCGTACTTGTCGACCAGCTCGCGCAGCACCTTCCGGTTGAGCTTCGTCGGATCCATGTTCGCGAGGCCCTTCGCGCCGCGGCGCTCCCAATGCTCGATCAGGTCGCAGTAGAGCTGGCAACCCCAGCCGACGCCGCCTTCGAGAAACGCGAAACGCAGATCGGGGAAGCGCCGCGTCACCCCGCCCAGGAACAGCGCCTTCGCCACGGCGTGCTGGGCCGCGGCGAAATGGCCGATGTGGTTGAAGGTGAAATTGGTCGGGCTGTTCCGCTCGCCGTAGCTGCGGCCGCCGGTATGGAAAGTCGGCGCGACCCCGAGCTCGCGGCATTTCTGCCAGAGCGGGTCGTAGTCGTGTTCGCTGTCGAGCCCGAGCTGGTCGAAGCCCTGGGAAAGGCGGACAACGTCGGGATCGGCGCCCTTCGCCTGCTTGTGCGCCCGGCGCACGCCGCTACCGAACATGCAGACTTTTGCGCCGAGCTGCTTTACCACGAATTCCAGCTCCTCGATGGCCTCGTCCGGCGTGTGAACCGGAATGACAGCAACGGGCGTGAGCCTGTCCTCGAGCCCCTTGAAAAAATCGAAGGTGACGGTGTTGAAGCCGCGGATCACCGCGCGCCGCGTCGCGTCGTCGGCGATACGCGGAAGGCTCAAACCAGCGGTCGGGTAGATAACGCAGTAGTCGAGGCCCAGCTCGTCGAGCCGGTCGTACAGAAGGCGTGGCATCATGGCAGTCGCGCGATCGACGGTGTTGGTCGATTGCCGGCCCCAGAAGGCTTCCATGCCGACGTG
>DASRJL010000110.1:0-129089 GCA_035649495.1 Burkholderiales bacterium
CCCGCCGTCGGTGACGACGACGGCGGTGCTCATGCGGCTCGCCGCCAACGCGGCGACGCTCGCCGGGCGGTTCGGATTCACCGCCACGGTGTGGACGAGGACCTGGGTGCCGTTCGGATAGCTGCGCAGCAGCGGATAAGCGAGCTGCACCATGCCCGCGTCGGGGGCAGCGAGCCCGGGCGCGCGATTCGGGACACCGGCAATCCTCGCGTACTCGAACGGTGCGGCAGCGCCGATCTGCAGCACCATGTCGGCGTTCGCGACGATGCCAACCCGGTTACCGATGTTAACCACGTTTGATCCGGCGAAGGCGTCTCCGGTGAGCGAACGCGCAGCGCCCACAGCGGTGAGCGTGGTATTGGCGATGGGCGACCCCGCCTCGTAGTTCTCGTAGGTGCCGACCGCGAGCGAGAGCACCGAAAGCAGGCCAACGCGCCGCACCTCTTCACCCGCGACGCCGCGGTCGAACACCACCAGGTTGGCGCGGTTTGCAAAGTTGCCGCCCGGTGCGGTGAGATACGCGACCCGGTCTCCAGTCCCGGCGTCATGAGCGGCCTGGATCGTGTCGTTGGCAACGTCGACAGCGCCCGGCCCCGGGTCCAGGCGCGTCACGTTGATTCCGGGTGGGCTCCCTGCCGGATCGCCGTGCGCCAGGTGCAGCGGGCTGTCGAGCGTGACACGCAATACGACATTGGGGACCGTGGCGATGGTCCTGACTGCGGTTATGAACCGATGTTCCGCCGATGAGGCGTTGTTGCCGATCTCGAGCAGATGGCCCACTGCGAGGTCGCCGACGGCGCCGACCCGCACGTCGATGGTCGTGGCGTACGCGGGCGAGGCGACTTCGAGCGCCGGCTGCGGAGCGATGGCGACGGGTGTGTCGGTGATTTCGTGCACGGTTCCCGTCACCTCCGCGTGCGCGCGAGCGAGCGGGAAATTCAGCGGCACGTGGATAGCCGTGCCTATGCCTGCCGGGTCGACGTCTCGGTATTCGGACTCGCTGCCCCGGCCGACGCGGATGTGGTCGCCGTTCGCGAGCGTTCCGGTGTTCGGCAGTGCCGCGTTGACGTTCACGACGTAAGCCGCGGTCGCCGCGGTGTTGCCGGAAAGCTCGGCGGCGGAACGCAACAGCCACGTCGCGGCGGACTGGCTGGTGCCGCGGTCGTGCAAGGTGAAATCCGAACGCGCCGCACCGCGCGCCTGTACTCGCGTGACGAACAGACGCTTGCCGCTATTGGTGAAGAAACCCTCCACCGCATGCGGCAGGTAGCAATGGAAATCGTTCGGATCGGCGGGATTGACGAAGTCGAGCGGATTCAGTTTCTCGCCGAACCAGCGGCGGTATTCGCCGTAGCTCGTCACGAGGATGGGCACGTTGTCCGGGCCGCGCTCAGTCACGCCCACCATGCCGGCGGTGCTGGTGCTGACGCCCTCGATCGGCTTGGAGCCGGTGTCGATCTCCTCGACGTATACGTCCGGAGCTAGATATTCAGGCATTGCGAACCTCCAGTCTGGTGGGCCAGTTTGTGGATCAGATCGCGAACGCGACCTCGAGCCACGACTCGCGCTCCGAGTAGTTGGGCTGAAAATCGATGGTTCTGTTGTTCGCGCCGTCGACGACGGCGATCTGAAGTTGCGCCACGCGATGAATCGCGGGCAGGCGAAAGTAGCCCTCGGCATCGGCGGTGGCGGCGAGCTGGTTGAACGACTGGTACTCGTCCACGGTGCCGCCGGCGTTGAGACGCAGCAAGCCGCCCTGCGCCGGCAGCAAAGCGAGGCTGTCGAAGAAAAGGCAGGCGTCGCCGGGCAGCACGTCGTCGCGCAAGATGCACGGCGTCGTCGGCGCACCCGGCGGCCCGAAGCGCTCCACGCGCGCGTCCCGGGGATGCGCATTGCGCAAGGGCAGATCGAGCGTGGCGACGGCCGGCTCGATCGGGCCGCCCGTCGAGGCGATTGCCGCGATCGTCTGGTATTCGGCGACGGAAGCATCGTCGGCATCGATGCGTAACAGCTCGTTTAGCGCGATGTTGACACGGTCGGTAAGCTCGATCCGGTCGGCCCCGGCTTCGGCATCGCGCCGCAGGAACTTGTCCTCGTTCGGGACGGGCGCGAGCGCCGCGGCGTTCCCAGCGGCGGCGCCCGCGGCGCGCGCCGCGAACGCGCCGGGCGATATGCTGAGCGCGAAGGAGCGTTGCGCAGGATTGGGATCGGTCATCGCGCCGGGCTGATGCGTGCGCACCGCGTTTTGGGTGCGCCAGAAATCCGTGACCGTGATGGTGGCGCCCGCTGCGGGGGTGGATAGGCCGGTGGCGGTATCGCGCCGGACGACCCGCCCGCGAATTGTCACCGGCCGGCGATGCATGCGCAGCACCGTGGTTGGGCCCGGATCGAATCCGTCGGGAAACACGGGGTCGCCGACGTTGTGCGGATTGCTCAGCCCGGCTGCCAACGTCACCTGATTGGCGCCCGGCCCGAGGTTTGCGATGCGCACGTACTCCTGCCCGGCCACCGGGCCGATGAGCAGCGCCTGTCCCGCGACGAGATTGTTCGCGTTGTCGAGCGTGAGCGCGGTCGCGCCCGGTGCGGGCGCGGGCACGGCGATATGGCGCTGGGCATAGTTCAGCGTGAAGCGGTGCACACAAGTAAGATAGCTGTCAGCTTCCACCGTGATGTCGATTCGGGGCGCCGCGCCGAAAAGCGGCGGAAACCGTTGCCACGGACGCGCCACGAGCGCGAAGGTCGCATCGTCCCCGGTCTTCACCAGCACGCCGGTCTGCTCCACCCGGACACGGATCGGCACGCGCAAAGCATCGTCCGTGATCTCGTCCACCGCCCGCGCCGTGGCGAGCGCCCAGATCCGGCGCGCAAGCAGATCGGGATCGTTCGGCGCGAAGGCGTATTCAAGATCGCCGACGAAGGCGGTGCGGTGCTGGCTCATGATCCGGCGGACACGAGATTCGCGAGCCCGAACTCGGGTTGGGCGACGAGCACGGGCATGATGCTCTCCGGCTCGAGCGCGGCGTCGATGTTCACGAGGCTCACTTCGTAGGACACCGAGAGCTGATACGAACCCTCGAGCGCGTCCCAGATGCGGGTGATCTCATCCACGCTCATGGTTTCCAGCCGGACAAACAGCTCGCCCGAGGTGCCGGCGAGCTCGCCGTGAAGATCGGCGCCCCGGAACTGCGACTTGGAATGGAATAGCTGCAGTACTTTGCCGAGCAGGTATTGCTCGGTGTCCGGATCGCCGTCGTTTGCGCGGCTGGTGACCGGCGTGACCAGGTAATGCAGACGCAGGGGCAGAGGCGGCGGCCGCAACTGCATGGCCGATATCCGCGTCGCAGGGTCGTTGAGGCGCTCCTCGTCGCGCACGACGCGGTACAACCAGAGCGAGATGCCTTCCTTGGGATTGTTCGCGACCGCCATTTCCGCAGGCGTGTTGAGCAGCACATGCATGCCGCGCTCGCGAAACGGATGTCCGGGTCCCGGACCGGTGAGATAGGGATCGGCGTTGATCTCGTTCTCGATGAAATCGGCCAATGTGCGGCTCGTCGCGTGCAGTGCCTGATACAAATCGTCCCCTTAGTCGAAGTTCGACGTTGCTGAGGAACATCTAGATTTTTTGCACATCATCGCGCACGTAAAGGACATTTCCGTCCGGTAGTTGCCGAGCTTGCAGCCAGCGTTTTGCCACCATTTCCTCAAGCACCGCAGCGAGGTGTTCCGGTGCATCCTCGAATCCGCTGCACGGCAGCCAGCACGCGAGGATTCCTTCCGCGGTGTCCGCCGCGAGCGGATGTTTCGTGATGTGGCGAAGGATTGCTTCGCACAGCCGGGCTTTTTGAGTTGCGGCGTCATGGGCCACGGATGGTCTCGGTGAGCGGGTGCAGCGGTACTCTCCGCCACACCGCTACGCAAGCGGCGTGCCTACCCGCGATCCAAAGCAACTACCTGATTGGAAACGAGTCGCGTTCCGATGCGCGAGACGGGCATGGGCGTCGCGCGACCCGGCTCCAGGCCATGCCTCAGCGAATCGGCCACCCGGAGCGTGGCTTCGGCGGACTTGCGCGTGAGCCGACCCGCATGGGTAGTCGCGCACCCATCTGCGACCGCCGCGGGATTTCAGGGCGAAGCTGACCGCGTCCCGTTAAACGGACGAAGCCTTGCACCGCATGCGTGCGGTGGCTTGAGGATGCCTACAGCGGGTGGGAAGGAAGCTTGGAGATGCCGTACTTCTTGAGCAAACGTCCGAGATGGCGGCGCTCCGTCCCGGCAATCCGCGCGGCGACCGATACGTTGCCCTTGGACTGCTCGATGAGGCGGGTCAGAAATCGGGCCTCGAACTCGGTGATCGCCTGGTCCTTGGCGGACCGGTAATTCAGCGCCGCGCGGTCTGGAACCGGTCCCGCGGCAAGCGCGGGCGGCGCCGCAATCGAGATCCGCGCTCCGTCCGCGAGGAGGAATTCCCGCATGACGAGGTTTTCGAGCTCGCGGATGTTGCCTGGCCAATGGTAGCGCTCGAACCAAGCGAGGGTCGCCGGGTCGAGCGGCAAGGCCTGTTTACGAAATCGCGCACTGCCCACCTGGATGAAATGGCCGGCGAGCAGCGCGATATCGCCGTGCCGTTCCCTCAAAGGAGGCAGCGTCAGGTACAGCAGCTTGAGCCGATAGAGCAAATCCAGGCGGAACTCGCCGGCGCTCACCTGTCCGTCCAGGCTGCGGTTGCCGGCGGCAATGACGCGCACGTCTGCCTGCTGTTCGCGGCGCCCTCCCACCGGCCGGAACTGCTGGTCCTGCAGGAAGCGCAGCAGCGTGACCTGCCCTTTGGACGAGAGCGTGTCGACCTCGTCGAGAAACAGCGTACCCCCCCGCGCGAGCTCGACCAATCCGGGCTGGTCGTCGCGCGCGTCGGTATAGGCCCCGCGGCGATGGCCGAACAGCTCGTTTTCTATCAACTGGTCCGGTAGCGCGCCGCAATTGACTGGTACGAATGGGCGGTCACGCCGCTCGCCCCTGTAATGGATGCTCCGCGCGGCGAGCTCCTTGCCGGTACCCGTTTCGCCTTCGATGAGTACCGGGGCGTCGAACGCGGCCATCTTGTCGATTAGCGCCTGAGCGAAGCGAAACGCTTGCGACTCGCCGATCATCATCCCTCCACTAGGAGTGTGTCGGACTTTGAAAGACTTACAAATAGACGCCAGATACCACTATTGCGACCAGCCGTAGCCGATAGGACATATTTGGAGAGCTTTGTTGAAAAGTCGCGGGCGCTTTTGGTTGTGGGAGCGTGTCGGATCGCCACGTCCGACAGACTGCTCGACGCTGTGTACGGTAGGAGACATTCATCGCGAAGTCAAATCCCCCCTTTGGGGGTATTGGCTCCGATTGTCCTCCTGTATCAACGACAGCTTGCCGTGTCTGGCAATCTATTGGTCGCCTATCTGGACCATAAACTGTACCTCTTAGACGCCACTAAAGTGAACGAGAGCAGTCCTGACGACCGAGAAATTTCGGACCATTCTGACGTGGAGAACTGATCTTAGTTGCCGATCCAGTCCACGGATGTGCGGTCTATGCCTTTCCCACTGCCTCCACCCATGATTTGCCCAAAAACGGTCGCCCATAACCTTGATTAGGTCGGTCCCTTCGGTCCGGGCCTCCGACGTTTGGCTGACGAAGAAAAGAGTAGATGATATTTGCGATCGATCAACGCGTTATGGAACTTGAAAACGTGCTCGGACTCAGGAGCGCGCTGATTGTCGCGACGCGTCTCCTGCTCACGAACAGGGTGGTCAGTCAGAGCATGAAGCGATCGCGGGTGGTCAGATTCGGGGCACGCTGCCTGGATCGACTACTGATAAGAAGTTGCTGTTTGAGCAGTAGAGACTCAGCGGCAACGGCACGTACACCACCTCGGCGGCACAGCTTCGCGAACGTAAGCAGCAGGTGGTCACGCAACCGCGGAGCATTAATGCGCGGGAGTTCAGTCCTGCTCCCGAGCCAAGTACGGGGCTAGGGTTTCAGCGATTAGCTAGTTGCGGCACCTGGCTTCGCCCGGGGGCTGGGGGCAGGTAGCTGGGTGCGTTGACACGATCGGTGCGGTTGCTTATCATGTATCTACATGTAGATACATTGGGTGATTGGATGGGAACCAAAGGCGTGCGAATTGAACTCATGGTGTCGAAGTGGGGCAACAGCCTCGCGGTGCGTTTGCCAGCCGAATCTGCCAAGCAGATCGGCGTAGGTGAGGGCGATACCTTGATCGCAGAGGTTTCGCCAGATGGGCGCTTGGTCTTGGCCCCGGAGGGCCGCGCGATCGGCAAGTCCGAGGCGCGGCGGCTGCGTCAATTCCTTGGCCGCCAGAAAGAAACGGCTCCGGTGGTCGGGAAAATGCGCCAGGCTGCGCGCTATTGATGATTTACGTCGATACCAGCGCTCTGGTTCCCGTCTTCATCCGGGAGCCAAAGAGTGAGGCAGTCATCGCGTGGCTCGAGTCCTCGGGGGAGCGCTTGGCGATCAGCGAGTGGTCCCTGGTCGAGTTCTCTTCGGCCGCGGCGCTCAAGGTGCGGACGGGGCAAACGGCAGAGAATCTGGCGAAACAGGCTACGACGCGCGTCCACGAGTTTGCGCAAAAACATTGCACGGTGGCCATTCCCGGACGAGAGGAATTCCAGCGTGCCGCCGAACTGGCGGCTAATGAGGAGCTGAAGCTGAGGGCAGGGGACGCGCTTCACCTTGCCATCGCTGGCAGTCTGAATGCGCAGGGCATACTCTGCCTCGACGACGCGATGATCGAGAGTGCCAAGTCGATTGGGATGAATGTTGTAACGGTTTGACGGTCACGAGAAACGCATTTGAGTGGACGGTTTTTCTTGGGACTTTTTGGGACAGTTGGCGGCAAAAAGTAGTCGTACAGCGTTATTGTTAGATATCACCAAAAATCGCAAGACGCTGATTTGGAAGGAATCACCTCGTAAGCCTTTGATTGGCAAAAAGGCTTTTTCGCCCTGCAAAGCCGTGTACGCCGGTTCGATTCCGACCCCCGCCTCCATCACCCTCTATGAAACCCGGCCGACCGGTCGGGTTCCCCCTACTTTTCCCTTTCCCGGTGTCCCTTCTAGTGCACCCGTGGCCTCCGCTCCACCCGATACTGCGGCATGTCGTCCTTCATCGCAGCGAAGAGGGCGTCGTAGTCGGATTCGGTCAAATCGGGCATTTACGTCGAGGTTGCATCGGCGACAGTCTCTACTGCAGGCGACCGCTAGGGTCGCTCGAAAGTAGCGTCACCGCTGCGATCGGAATCCAGCCGGTCTTGTAGTCCTTACCATCCTTAAAGCCGACTTGTAGCCATTGGCCCTTTACGCTGCGCGTCATGAACACGGTTCCGGCTCTTACCTTAGCTACGGCTTGCGACGATTCGTCTGGCGATTCGCGGACTACAAGGTCGTGCTTGGAGCGAACAATCGTGCGTTCGCTTTGAGCGCTCACGCTCACCGTGAAAAGGGCTGCGAAAATGATAATGACTGTGCGGATGGACAATTTAGAATTGTAACCAGTATTAGGAAGCGCGTGACCCTATTCGGGAACAAGCCTCGCCTCGTTCCAGAGCTTCACCGCGACGTCCTTGATGCGCGCCGGTCCGGGCGACCAGGTGCACGCGCCGCAGATCACCAAGTAGCGGAAGCGGCCCGATCCGCCGTCCTTGAATTCGCCCTCGCGCTTGCCGCACCGCGGGCAGGGGCCGAGCGCCTCACTCATCGTCGCTTCTCTACACGCGACGCAGCGTCATCCGCGGGCATAATGAATGACCAAGGGCCAGCGCCGAGCTGAACGGGCGCTGTGGAGGGCGCAGACCGGGCGGCTCTGGACTGCCTGCGAAACTCTCGACCGGCGCGCAGCACTGAATTCTTTTAAACACGAATAAAGCTCTTCCCGCTCCGGTTGCTCGCAACGGCACCTGGGATACGTGCTGATTTAGCCTGCGGCGAAATGACCCACCGAAGCGTGATCTTTTGCACTTCTTCCGTCTTTGTTGTTGTTCCAGCTCCGGCTGTAATTACCTTCAGGTCAAAACCACCTTTTGCGTTATTGGATTCTGTGAGGGTGACGTTGAGTTCCAGGTCTAGCCCTGTAAGCTCGAAAAGAGGTTTCTTTCCCGCCTTGGTGCGGTCAGCATCTGATTGTTCCAGTTGCTCTCGGACATAAGAGAGAAGCGTAGATAAATCCATCTTGGATCGGGCTTGTGCCATTTAGATATCCTTACTTGTGAAGTCATCCGAGGCCGACCCAAACAATACCAGTCCTGTAGGTCTGACGAGCGCGATCCGGGTGGTAAGGCGGGGAAGCGCGCAGGATGCGCTGCCGTGGCGGCCCCGGCTGCGCTCGCGCTGTCGCGAGTGCGTCCGGGCGTGTCGGCACACCGACGCGCCCAGCGCCCTCCTGGCGCACACGCCGCGGCATCGGCGGCGATTTCGTGGAGTTCGGAGCGGGTCATTGGAATTGGTCTTCACTTGTCGAGCGTCTTGCGATCCCGCTCGTCCAGTTCAACGCACGCTGTGCCTTACACTTCGGCGGCCCCGGTCTCCACGGCAGCCGACTGAACAGCGGGCAGCGCTTGCCAGGGTTCTATTGCCTTGTTCAGGGTCAGAGGCACGGGTCGCCCCACACCGTCATTTCGCTCGACCAGAAGCATGCAGAACCACGGCCCCTCTTTGGCTCGGCTAACATCCATCGCGTCGCGATGAATCAACAGCACTCCCGACAGTTTCGGGTGCTGTCCGACCGACAATAATGCTTGCAGCGGCTCGACGAGCCCTATCGGTCCGTGAGAGATATATTCGCTGTTGATAGCCACTATGTTGCACCAGTCATCAACATACTGCCTGTATTTCTTCTCGATGATTTCCTTCTTGACCCGCTGGTAGTGGTTTGTCGTGACCCACTCGCCTCCGCCAATTGGACCTATGCAACTGCTTCGAACGTCGAATCCTTTAGGTAGATCTGTGCCGCTTTCCGGCACCGTGCCGGTTCGCATGTAGTGAAAGAGACGATCCATCGATCGGACGGCCCGGTCGAAGTACTTGCACTCCACGATGACTCGCTGGGGCCGAATCACTATGTCCTTCCGGATACCCTCCACCAAGCTTTCGAATTCGATGTCGTGTCCACCGAACTGCAACACACGCCCGACCAACAACTGAAACCATGCCCCCTGCGGGTGGTATAGGTCTGCGCGCGGGTGGTTTCTTATCGCATTTGCAACGTGCTTAAAACCCGGGGTGCCGGAAAGGTTACGCACCAGAGCCGTGCAAAGGCGCAGCTGGACGACGCTGGCCATGTCGAGCGCGCGTCTCCTCAACTTGGTGGTCAGCGAGGGCCCAATCTTCTCGTCGAGAAGATCGAGCATCTCGTGTACCTGCTCGTTCGTAATGCCGCATTGGGGGGAACCAAAATCGGGTACGCTCAGCCGGATCTTTTCGAGTTCGACGCCAGCGCGGGCCACCGCCCACGCGGCCGCTTCTTCTTCGGTCATGGGCCATTTGCGTAGAACGCTCGCGTCCGGATGCTCTCCCTTCGCGCGCCAGTACCAATACACGGGCTTCATCTATCGATTCCGCGCGGCCACGCCAGGCGCTCGCGTCCTCTCGGGGATCTCGCGCACGGGCGCGCGCCCTGCACCGTCCCGGCGAGCCGCAGCGGCATCCGCGGTGACGATGAACGGCCACGCGGCTGGGCTGAGCAGGCGATGGAACCGGGCGATGCGGTACGCGCGGATCGCGGCTGGCACCGCCAGCGCCACGGCGAGCGCGCCCAGGAGCAGGACGAGGGTGGGATCCATGCCGCGCATTCTATCGCGTCAGGGCAGCCCCGCCCGGGCCGGACCCGGGCTACACTGGCCGCACCGCACAACGTCCGGTGAAAACCATGACCCCGCTGCAAGTCGATGTGTTGCACAAATTTCGCGACCTCGAAATAAAACACCTCGTGATTGGAGGCCAAGCCATGCGCGCGCTAGGTGTGGACCGTCAGACCCGCGACCTGGACTTGTGGATCCCCTATGACCCGATCACGGTGGCAGGGATGGCACGCTTCGCTCAACAAATGGGACAGGATCCGCAAGCTCACCCACTGGACCACGCGGGGTTGAGACTCACGGTAGGCGAATTGCCCCATCCGGACGTGGAAATTCTCAACTTCGTCGCTGGGGATCCGGATTTTGATGCCTGCTTCAACCGGGCGCAGCACCTTGCGCTTGATGGGGAGCCGGTTGTTGCTATATCCGCAGAAGACCTCCTCGCGATCAAGCAAGCGTGTGCCGCAATCATGGATCAGGACGCCGTCAATCTGGCCGATCCCGAGAAGCGCGCGGCCTCAGTCAACACCGCCCTGAAGGAGCGGCGCGATATCGCGTTGCTGGAGCGGTTTCTTGCCGAGAGGAAGCGGGATTAGCTATCGGCGCGCGGTGGAATCTACTGGGTTTCCCGCTCTCGCAGCCCCAGCTTGCCCTTCGACGTAACAGGAGCGCGCTACCTCTACCTCACCGTTGATTCCCTGGTTGCGGTCGGTGAACGTGGCCGCCGTTACGGGCTCGGGTCGCGGTCCATGGGGCAGGGACCAGCACCGGGGCGATGCGTCCTGGGCGCGCTGATGGGGGTGACAGGGTAGGGGTGGTGCAGCTGGGTAACGGTTAGCAGACTGCCATCGCGAGCCCTGATCCTCACTTCTCGTGCGCCCGCCGCTTAGGCGCTGACTTCGCCTCGTTCCACAGCTTTGCCGCCACGCTTTTCAGCGATTGGGGGACGTGAAAGACTCCGAAACCGTCCCGACGAACATGGCAACAATCAGCAGCAGTATGACGATCGCGGCCGCGCTCCCAATCACCACGGCGACGACGTGAAATTTTTCGCTGACTACCCTGAAGTACTCATTACAGTTGCGGCAGTGATAGGGCGAAAAGACAGCGAACCAGGACCCGCCTCTCCGGTGGAAGGAAGAACGGCGTACGTAATGGCTCTGGCAATGGGGACAACGTCTCAATGGCATGGGGATTCAGGCGTGGCTGACGCCAGCCGCGCTGCAATTGCGGCTTCTATCGACATCGCGGCAATTCTCCCTTCTCTGCTGGCCGCCGTGGCACCGCGCGCGCTTTGGTCCGTACATCTGGCCGTATCGCTCCGGCCGGGCTAGCAGCGTCCTGAGAGGGTAAGGGATAGGGTAAGGGTGCGCGGACGCCCGCTACGCCCCGGGAAATGGCGAGTTCGATTCCGACCCCCGCCTCCACTTATATTCAACTACTTACGATAAATATCTAGCTGGCCAGTGCGCGCTTTTTCAGCCTGGCCAGTAAGGTCCTGGCAGGATCGACTTCCGGGCGAGCAGCATGGGAGTAGGGCACCGGTGGGCACGCCTCACTTGTCCCATGCCTTGTCGGTGGCCGGCTCGTAGGTGCCGTTGCCATTCATGTCGCGCCAGCGCTGACCGAGATTGTTGATGATCAGCGGACCGTCGGAAGCCATCAAGCCCCCCGCAACCGGCGTCAGCGTTATGGTGTAGCTCGGCGGCGTGGCACCCGCCGGAACGTTGAACACCGGTGCCTGATAGCGCGTGCTGAGCTCCGATGGCACGGACGAACTCAATCCGCCGGTGCCGAGCGTGGTGGCGTACTGGCGCTGATCGAGCAGGAACTGCTCCTGGCGTTGTGCAATGTCCAGCAGGAACTGCTGTCCCGCGCTGCGAGCGCCGCGCACTATGTGCTGCTGGTACGAGGGATACGCGACGGCCGCCAAAATCGTAATGACGACTACCGTTATCATCAGTTCGATCAGCGTAAATCCATTCTGGCGCTGCATAGGATTCTCCTTCCCCATGTCACTGGGTCATCTTGTGCCAATAGGTGCGAATCCGTGCACCGAGCTCCGTCCCGGGCGGGTTCTGCACGTCCGTCCCTGAGATCACGGCTTGATACTGCTTGCCATCGATCTGGACCACCACGGCCACGGGAACCGGCGGATAGCCGCCGGATGTACGAGTCTTCGCGCGGTCGCTCGCCGTCAGCAGGCCGCCACTGGCATCGTTGTCGATCTTTGCCGTGCCGTCCTTGTAGCCTACCGCGTACTCCCGTGCGAGGCCCAGGTTGCTTGTGCATACGCCGGGCGTGGGCAGCGTACCCTGGTTGGTATTGAAGAAAGTGATTCCCGCCAGCGTGATGGATGAGGTCACCACCTTCTCGCCGGTTGCGAGCGTGATGTACCAGCCCTTTGCGGCAGTGAGGGCCACGTTCGCCGCGGTCTGTTGCGCGGCGGTGCCGACCTGGATAAGGTTGGCCGTTGTGTCGTACAGATTGGCTTCCGTGATCGCGGTGCGCGTGTAGCTGGCGCCATAGCTTATTCCCACGTCACGGTCCTTGAACATGTAGTAACGGTTCGTGACGGCGTCTGACAGCGGATGCGCCGAGTCGCCAACCCCGTTGAACGGGTGTTCCCGGTCGCCGGAACCGATCAGGACCGTGTCGTATGCACCGTTTGCGTCCTTGCCGTACACCACATCGGGCGGATAGAGGAACTTGCGCCTGCTGGTCTTGTTATTGACCGCATCGTATCCGACGGTGGCGAGCTTGTTCACCGTCCAGTTGACCGCTGAAGCGTCGCCGATGTCCACCCGCCAGACATTGCCGCCGGTATCGCCCACGTAGAGGCGGTCGATGTAGCCGTCCGCGTTCCGGTCGAGTGCGGCAACGTCGCTCGGGATGCTGTAGATCATCTGTGACACGGTCTTGTTGACCGTGGCGCCGGTCGGACTGGGTCCGGCCTGCCACAGCACGTTGCCGTTCGTCGCATCGACGACCAGTATGCCGCGGCCTTTCGTTGGGTACGTCCCGTCCGGAATGGGATCCTGGTCCTCTACCACCGCGTCATAGCCTGCGCCAAAGATCAGCACCGGATTGGCACTGGCGCGAATGTTCACGACCTTGGGCTCGGACCAGGTCTGCCCAAGCTCACCATAGCCGGTGTCCGTGGAAGTCTTGTTCCAGAGCACCTTGGGCGCATCCGGATCGCTCACGTCCAGCGCATAGATGAAGTTGCCGCCCCGCCGCATGCTGATAAAGAGATAGACTTTGTCGCCATCGGCCGCAACCAGTTTTCCGTCGCCGTTAGCGTCGTAGCGGTAGACGGACACCGAGCCGTCCGCGAAGTAGGTTTTCGGGTTCGCGGCGGAAATGGCGGGCGCGTTGTCGCGCAGCCGTTTGAACCGGCTGTAGAACTCGGACGGCACGAATGCCCATTTCTCGTAGCCGTCGGTAGCGCCGGTTCCGCCTTTCACCGCACGGAACATTCCATCGTTGGCGCCGTAGAAGATGACGACGTCGTTATCGCCCGCAAAGCGGTTGTAGTTGATGACGGCCGGCCGCGAGTGGAGCACGTCGCCATGAATGGACGCCCGTGCATCTGTGAAGCTTCCGTCGAGGTTCTCGTCGGTCGCGTTGTCCTGACCGCGCACCCAGTTGATGAGTGCCGTGCGCTCGGTGTCGGTAAGCGTCGTCGCGCTGGACGGGGTCAGCGCAGCCGCCGTAATCAGCGAGTTGGCGGGATCGAACGAGGTGGAAGCGCCGGCCGTGCTCGAGAGCACGGTGCCCGGGGCGCATCCGATGCACGTGTATATCTTGCGCGCGGTCTGCGAGGCGGCATAGACGGTGCGCAGGCTCTGCGCGACCGCGCCCTTTTCCACGACTGCGCCATCGGGGGAGTCCGATGCCGAGGGCGGATTGCCGGACGGCTGGAACGACCAGAACGTCGACGACGACGTCCAGTAGCTGACGGCATCATCTACCACGAACCCGGTTGACTGATTCTCGGCGCGCAGGCCATTGCGATCCGCAAGAAACAGGGTTGCTGGCCTGGTGGAAGAATCGATCGCCAGCTTGTATTCCTTCAGATTGCCCGGCCAGCGCGGCAGGCTGTCGGCATCCGGGCGAAATACCCCCATGTAGACCTGATTGAGATTGGTCCCGCGTACATTCACGCTGACCGGCAGCGTAACAGAGGCAAAGACGCTATTGACCGCCTGGATCTCGTTGAATATCGTCAGCAGCGCACTATTGAGTGCCACGGCATCGGTGGCGGCGAAGTAGCGGCCGTGTCCCTGGTTGGCCATGCTCTTCGACACATCAATCTGCTCCTGGATCTGCGTATTGACCGGCGCCTCGTACACGGCAACGGTGTAGGTGATGATGTTCTGCTGGCCCGGCAGCGAGCTTACGTCCGTGTTGTAGAGGAAACGCGTGTATTCGTCAGCCAGCGTCGCCTGGGCTCCGGTGTTGGGCAGCGGGATAGTGGTCGTGTTGCCGCCCACGTTGGAGAGCAGCGTCGAGGCACTGGGACTGCCGCCGTCGCCGCCGGGCGCGTCCGCCTTGCCGTTGGTGATGAAAATCACGTAATTTTTCGCGCAGCCGTCGGATACGGGGCTCACGTAGGACTGGCTGCTCGATGAAGTGAAAGCGTTGCCGGGCAGAAGCGCGGTAAAGGGGTTCTTCAGGGTGTTGCCTGCATAGTCGCGCTTTGGCTGGCCGAATCCCGCGAACGCGATGGGTCCGTACTGCGTCGAGCTGGCCGGCGAGCCGGTACCGCCTCCGTAATACTTGAACGCTTCGAACAGCGCCTTGCCGAAGGGCGCGTTCGCGCCCTTGTCGGCGATGATGTCCAGGCTGTCCATCAGGTTCTGGAACGCCAGCTTGTTGGTGCCGGTCATCTGCCTCAGCGCGTAGCGCACGTAGGAGCCCGAAGGCGTGTCGCCGCCGCCGCTCTCGGCGAAAAGCATCAGCCCCAGGTTCACCTCGCTGCTCAGGCCGCCGACGATAGCCTTCAGTGCCGTGACTTCAGCGTTGAACTTCTTGGCGCTGCCGAAGTCGGCGCTCCAGTTCGCCGAGCTGTCGAGAATGATCAGCACGTTCGGACGCGACGACAACAGCGTGGGCGGGGTGGTGAATATTTCGGTGTCGTCGGCAGCCGCGGGTAAACACGACCCCAGCAGCACGGCGATAGCACCGGCGAGAAGGAATATACGGCGAAGGTTCATGATGGTGGCCTCAATCGGCTTATAAACAGTAACCGGGGTTCATGCGGATTTTGAGGCCCTGCCTCATTGCCATATTGGCGCCCGACACCGGATCGGCAGCGCTCGCCTGAAGCTCCCAGTGCGTATCCTCGGGTGACAGCGGGTTCAGCGCGCTGTAACCCTCGCTCGGGTTCGAAGCGACGCAGGTGGCTGCGGTGACGGCGACCGGTTGCCCGTTCACCGTTACCGTCTCGTTGCTCGGCGTCTGAAAGGTGGAGAGCAAGCTGATGACTCTTTCAATCGCCTGCACGGCGTTGTATTCCAGCGCTTGCAACGTCTGGCTGTTGCCCACGACCTTGAGGTTGGCGATGGCGCTGCTGCTCGACGAGAGCGCGAACATCGTCGCGAGCAGCAGCAAGACCATGCACACGATCAGAACGCTGCCTTTCTGCCGGGAGGGGGATTGCATCATGGGTTCTCTCTTCGCGAGCTGGGATTCGTGAGCCGTACCGCGGTGTTGAACACGTGGCGGCGATACTGGTCGTTGGTGACGGCAGTCGCGCCTGCAAGTCCCAGGCTGTAGGACTTGCTGTCGACGTATCCCAGGGAAGGTTCCGTGTTGCGCGCAACGAAATACAGCGTGGCGGACGTCACGTTGGGCATCTGGGCGGGCGAGGGTGCGTCGACGTAGAGATCTGCCGCGCCGTCGCCGATCCTGCCAGTCAGAGGCTGGGGCGTGGCGGGCGTGTCATCGATGCCGAACTCGACCTGCAGGTTCTCGATGCCTTCTGCGAGCGGTACGATACGCATGGTGGTCGTGCCGCCGGATGCGGTCAGCTCCAGGCGCTTCAGGGTCGGAATGGGGCGTCCGGAGTCGTCCGCCGCGCCGGTGCAGACAACCCCGCCGCCCGCGGGCAGGCTGCAGGGCGCGATGAAGTAGATGTGAACGTGATACTTGCGGATTTCCGCCGCCGTTGCCCCGTCCTTCTTGAAGAGCTCGGTTGCCGTGCCATCCGCTTTCTTTGTGGTTCCGATGCTGCCGCCGGAGCTGCCGAACTGGATCTGCGCCGCCGAGACGGTAGACTGGATATAGACCTCCTGGTCTGCAGGAACGTCCGCAGGCGCAAGCGCGCTGCCGTCAGCACGGCGTATCACGAGCACGTCGGTGCCCGGAAGCAGGTTCGCGGCCGTCAATCCGTACGTGGCGCACGTCGTCGCCGACAGATCCGCGCGCGTGGAGTAATCGGGTGCGCTGTAGAGCTGCGCAGGTACCGACAGCGCCGCGTAGAGGTTGGCTGCGCTTGCGATCTCGCAAGGGTCAGGCAGGGCGGGCGGTGCGGCCGGCAGGTCGTAGAACTGCCCATAGAATCCAGCTTGCTGGAGATCGCTGCTGACCGTCTCGATCGCAAACCTTCCGTTGTCCAGATGTTGCGATGCCTGCTGCAGCTCGCGGTGGGCGCGCGAGGAGTTGGCAAACACCGAGACCAGGCCCGCGAGCAGGACGAGGCCGAGGCCCATGGCGATCATGAGCTCGACCAGCGAGAAACCGGCTTTGTATGCTCGAATCATCATCGTCCGCGCCTCAGAGCAGAGCGCCGATGGTCAGGGTTGTCCACACCACCCGCCGCTTGGTCTCGGAGCCGTAAAGATTGTTGGCACAGCTCACCGTCGACGCCGGCAGGTCGGCGATGCCCTGCCACGCAATCGCAACCGTGTAGGTGTTGGTAACCGCATCAAAAGTCACGCAGCCGCGGGCGCCTATCATTGCGCCGACCGCAGCGCCGCTTTTCGTCTCCGATGTCCCGTTCAGGAACCCATCCCAGGCGGTCATATCGCTGACAGCGCGAGCTTGCGTGGAAGCGTACCCATAGCCCATGCAGGTAGGCACACCGAGGTGGTCGGTTCCTGCAGCGCCCAGATAGGGAGTTCCGGCCGTGCCGGTAATCGCATAGCAGGGAGCGGTCTGACGATTGGCGTTGATGCGAGATACCATGTCGGAGAGCAGCGTCAGCGCCTGAGCGCGCTGGTAGGCCTCCAGTTCCGACTGCTGGATCCGCACGTGGAGCTGGGCCAATCCCAGCAAACCGAGACAGATGACAACGATGGTCACCAGGACCTCGATCATGGTGAAACCACGCATGCCATATCCAGGGCGTACCATGGCTGTCTTACCTGGTTGTCTCACGACGTGCCCTGCCGGATGCTGGCGCGGCCGCTCATGTCGACGATGACGCGGCGTGGCGTAACGTGCGGGTTACCGCTGACGCTGATCACGTAGGTGACTGTCCCGGGCGTGGTCAGGCGGCCGGTGCTGCCATACGAAATGGTGCCGGGCGTTGTTATATTGTCCATGCTGGTCCTCGAGGGACCCACGGTCTTCAGCACGCTGGCGCCAACCTGGACGGTCCAGCCATTCTTCCAGTTGCCTCCGGTGGGAATGATGTCCACGGTGGCGTTGCGCTTGATCGCCTCGCTGCGGGCATAGCCCATCGTGTTGTAGACGTCGATCGCGGTCGTCTTCAGTCCCGCATCCAGCATGAGATTCGTAAGGCTCGGAACCGCGAAGGCGATGATGATGGCGAGCACCGCAACCGAGGTCATGAGCTCGATAATCGTAAAGCCGGCGGCGCGGTGCCCGCGGCCGCGCCGGACGACGCGCGCGATCGCCGCAACGCTGACGGCCGATGAAGGCGGAATGTCGGTCTGTATGAACTCAAGGGCCACGGGGCAATCCTTCCGTTGTGCGCACCCCGACATGCGAACCGTCCGGGGTCGACTCCGTGCCTGTCTACGACCGTTAGCCGGCACTCTTTAGTTGTCGCTTGGGTTGGGGGGATAGAGCCGGGGTGGCCCTGCCTGCTGGCCTTGATGCCCAGTAGCAACCAAGACCTATGAAACTCAGTAAGAACAATTTGTTACAGAAGACTCTGCCGTGATTTATTCACAGCAGCGGCCCCGCGCACGCGAGGCACCGCCCGTCGCCGACCGGCGGCACGCATCCGCCATGCGGACTTTCTACCTGCCAGCCGATCGGGACGCCTGCAGCTCCGGCTGCGCAGAAATCAATGCAAGAAATGCGAAAGGGGAACCCCGTACCTTTCGCGGCCCACGTTCGCGGATCAGTTCTTTGGCGTTCCGTCCGAGTTCGCGTAAAGCGGTGGTTGGCCAGGGCGATAGTGAATCGTGTTCCCGTCGAGCCGGACTATCCAGTATTGGGCAAAGGGATCGAAACCTTTCTTCACAGCATCCGCAGTCGCCGCGTCGAGATGGGAGAATGCGTCGCCCGTATCGCCAATCCCGCCGTTCCTGGGGATAGCCCGCCAAGCCCACGTCCGGTTAGCGGTGCGGGTAAAGACCCATTCAGGTTTCGCAGTCGGCATAGCCGACCAGTATCCGTGCCCCAAGCCCGCCATCAACCCGCACTTTCCCCGGGGCACAATGTGAGCGGAATTGGTTAGTCCACCTCAAGCGGCCAGGTAGGCACTCTCGCCCGGAGGTAAATCCGCAGCGGCCGCTCATCCAGGCGGGGCGCGGCGGTAGTGGTAACGGTAGAGAGTGGTCTTGAGCCCGAGCCCGCCGTAGAGCGTCACGGCCGGCGTGTTGTCGGCCTGGACCTGCAGGCAGGCGGTATGCGCCTTCTGTTCCGCGCCCCAGGCGAGCAGCGATGTCACCACGCGCCAGGCGTAACCGCGGTTTCGATAGATGGCCCCGGTAATCACGGATTCGCACATCAGGAATCCGTCATCGATCGCGCCGTAAGCGAGCGACGCGAGCTGGCCCTCGTGACGCAGAGCGACGAAGGCCGTGGGCAGCGCGATGGCGCCGACGATGGCGCGATAGGTGACCGCCCGCTCGCCGGTATGGCCTTGCGCGGCTGTCATGGTGTCGAGCCAGACCGGCTCGGGCTTTGCCGTCAGCAGAACCTCGGAATCGCGCGCCCGCACCGTCGCCTCGATGGGCGCGTGGAGGGTCGCGGTTTCGCCTTCGCTGGTGTAGCCGAGCCGGTCGAGCCGTTGCGTCACCGCGGGCTCAGTCGTCGACAGCACGCGGAACAGCACCGGCTGGTCGGCGGCGCGATAGCGGCGCTCGCACTCGGCCATCGTCGTTTCGAGATCGCGGATAGTTGTACGGCGCGGATTGGCCGAGTTGGCCCGCCGGCTGACCCCGGGCGCGAATTGCAGCAGCCAGTCGCCGACGGTCTCGCGTCGCGGCGCCGGCCAGGCCCGCAGGAAGGCTTTCTCCATCCGCCAGATCAATGCGTCGTCGGCCACCGTCTTCCTTGTTCGCCGTGCGGGCGAGCCGCGCCCATAAGCTCCCTGGAAAGCCTGTCAGGAGTTTCCTGACGTACGATGTCTGGCTGTTCCCGACAGCCTGGAATCCTGACGGCATGGTACCGTGCCCGGCGGATGTTTCGAAGCTACAAATTGCAGCCCTTGCGCGGCGAGGGGGATTCGCTCGTCTTCGAGTGGGATCCCGACACTGGCGGCATACGCGGGAGCGGGGCTCCCTATGTTCGTCAGCTTGCGCAACTCCCGCTGCTGGACGGTGTGGCCCTGGGGCATCCGTACCCGACGCCGTACCCCATCACCGATCCGTTGCGAAAGCCGGCCGAACTGGCCGTCATTCTGGGCAACGCGTGGCACCTGCCGGACGACCTGGCGCGCGCCTACCCGTGCCCGGCAGAACGAGACGGACTACCAGGCGGAGTAATCGCCGCTCCCCAGAGTCCGCAGTAGTCATTCGTGGTGCCCGGGGCGGGATTCGAACCCACACGCCCCTTGCGGAGCTACGGATTTTAAGTCCGATGCGTCTACCAGTTTCGCCACCCGGGCGGGGGAGGGCCATGATACCGCTCGCGCGCCATCCGTGCTGCAGACGGCGGAAAACCGCGCGCCATGTCTGCAACACGCAGGGCCGGGAAGACGATAAAATCAAACTGTTGAAGTGTGGCATGATTATTGCGGTATCAGGGAGATCCGCGACCCGGCGGGGGCCAGGTCAAACATATACGGTAGCGGGCCGTGCAGGAGGAAGCAGTGATTGTTTTTGATCTGGGCTGCGAGAACAACCATCGGTTCGAGGGCTGGTTCAGCTCGAGCGATGACTTCGAGAACCAGCTCGATCGCAAGCTCATCAGTTGCCCGTTTTGCAGCAACGGCAACGTCGTGCGGTTGCCCCACGTCTCGCACATCAGGAGCAATGGCGACAAGCCCCGGGCGGAACCCGCCGCACGCAATGCGCGGGAGGCGCGAGAAGCTCGGGAAGCCCGGGAAGGGCAGCAGTACGCGAACGTCGGCAAGGAAATCCTCGCCAGGCTGGTCGAGCAGATCATCGAGCACACCGAGGACGTCGGCGCGTCGTTCCCGGAAGAGGCGCGCAAGATCCACTACCAGGAAACACCGGAACGCCGCATACGCGGCACCGCCTCCCGCGAGGAGGCCGAGGACCTCGTGGACGAGGGCATCGAGATCGTCGCGTTGCCGATTCCGCCGTACCGCACCGGCAAGTCGCATTGAGCGCCGGCGGCCTCTGATGCCGCGGCGAGGCCGCGGGCCGGCGCCATTTACCGCCCGCCCGATCCCCAGGCAGTACAGTATGATGTACCGGAACCCGCGCCGGCGTGCGCCGGGCGGGACGAGCGAGCGCCACCGGAAACCCATGATGGAGGCGAGATCATGATATTCAAGCACATACTCCTGCCCACGGACGGTTCCCCCCTTTCCGACAAGGGTGTCCAGCGCGGGATCGCGTTTGCGAAGCGGATCAAGGCGCGCGTGACCGCGATGCACGTGGTGCCGCAGTTCCGGATATTGGCTGACGAGGCGATGATGCCGAGCGCCGCGCCCTTGAGGGAGCGCCTGGTCGACGAGGCCAAGGCCCAGGGCAAGCTCATCATCGACAAGGCCACCAAGCGGGCCAAGGCGGCCGGCGTGCGCTGCAACGGCATCGTCGTGCCTCCCGGGGGACTGATCTACGAAAAAATCATCGCCACGGCCCGCAAAGAGAAGTGCGATCTCATCTTCATGTCGTCGCACGGGCGCCGCGGCCTCGCCAGCGTGCTGCTCGGCAGCGAGACCTCGAAGGTACTCGCTCACTCCAAGATTCCGGTGCTCGTGATACGCTGAGATGAACCAGCCCGTTGCCCCGCTGCAGACGCTCACCGACAAGCTGATCGCGAAGAAGGACGGCGCGATCGGCTGGATCATCTTCAACAACCCGGCGCGCCACAACGCCACGTCGTACGAGATGTGGCTGTCCATTCCCACGGTGCTCGAGGCGTTTTGCGCCGATCCCGAGGTACGGCTGATCGTCATGCGCGGGGAAGGGGAGAAGGCCTTCAGCGCCGGGGCGGATATCTCGCAGTTCAAGGAGAAGCGCACCGGTCCCGAGGCAGTCAAGGCATACAACACCGCGGCCGACACGGCCACGCAGGCGATGCGGGATTGCACGAAGCCGCTCATCGCCATGATCCGCGGCTATTGCATCGGGGGCGGCACGGGCATCGCGGTGAGCGCCGACATCCGCATCGCGGCCGACGACGCGCGCTTCGCGGTGCCGGCGGGCAAGCTGGGCCTGGGCTACCGGTTCGACGGCATCAAGCGCCTGGCCGATATCGTCGGCCCGTCCTTCGCCGCGGAAATTTTCTTCACCGCGCGCCAGTTCTCGGCACAGGAAGCGCTGGCGATGGGACTCGTGAACAGCGTCGTGCCTGCCGCCGAGCTGGAGAGCTATACGCTCGACTACGCCAGGACGATGGCGGAGAACGCGCCCCTGACCCTCGCCTCCGTCAAGCGCGCGCTGATCGAATACGGAAGAGATCCGGGCGCACGCGATCTGGCGCTGTGCCAGCAGATGGTGGATGCCTGCTACGAGAGCCAGGATTACAAGGAAGGCCAGGCCGCGTTCATGGAGAAGCGCAAGCCGCAATTCAAGGGCAGCTGATCCGGCGCCGCGCGCCCCGCGCGCCGGTCGCGCTCGCAGCGATCACTCCCGGCCAGCGACCGGGATCCGCAGAAAATCGATCTCACGGAGAACACCTATATGGCAATCGACGCCAGGCGGCCTGACTTGACCATCGGCGTAATCGGCACGGGCGCGATGGGCCGCGGCATCGTGCAGGTAGCGGCCGCCGGAGGCATGCGCGTCCTGATGACGGACAGCCGGCCCGGCGCCGCGCAGGAAGCGCGCGATTTCATAGGGAAGATGCTCGACCGGGCGGCCGAGAAGGGCGGCATGAGGAAGGATGAGGCCGTCGCCGCGGTGGAGCGGATCTCGATCGTGGATGGACTCGCCGCCCTGAAGCCGTGCCACGTCGTGATCGAGGCCATCGTCGAGAATCTCGAGGCGAAGCAGGCGCTGTACGGCGAGCTCGAGACGGTAGTCGCGCCTGATTGCATACTCGCCAGCAATACTTCGTCGCTGTCGGTGACGACCATCGCCTCGAAGATGAAGACGCCCCAACGCTTCGCCGGGTTTCATTTTTTCAACCCCGTGCCGCTGATGCGCCTCGTGGAAGTGATCGAGGGTCTGCTGACCGAGCCTTGGGTGGCCGACGCGCTGATGGAGGTCGGCCGGCGCATGACGCGCGAGCCGGTGCGCCTGAAGGACGCGCCCGGCTTTCTCGTGAACCAGGTGGGGCGCGGCTTTTCCCTGGAAGCCTCGCACCTGGTTTACGAAGGCGTATCCACCTTCGCGGACGTGGATCGCGTCATGCGCGACGTCGGCGGCTTCCGCATGGGGCCGTTCGAGCTGATGGAGCTGACCGGCCTGGACGTCACGCAGCCGGCCTCGGAGCTCATCTATCAACAATTCTTCCAGGAGCCACGCTATCGCCCCAACCTGATCATGCGCAGCCGCTACGAGGCGGGTCTGCTGGGCCGCAAGTCGAAGCGAGGCTTTTACGAGTACGACGCCGGGATGAAGGCGATCGTCGCGCCGGAAGGGGCTCCGCCGCAGGCGCGTCCCGGCAGCGTATGGGTAAGCCCGGCCGAGCCGCAGGGACAGTCCGCGCTCGTTGCACTGCTGGGGAAACTCGGCGTCACCCCCGAAACGGGAGCGCAGCCCGGAGCGAAGACCCTGTGCCTCGTCACCCCCATCGGCGAAGACGCGACTACGTGCGCGGTGGAGCAGGGGCTGGACCCCGCGCGGACGGTAGCCGTGGACACCCTCTTCCCGCTGGTGAAGCGTCGCACCATCATGGGCACGCCCCTCACGGACCCCGCGTACCGGGATGCCGCGCATGGGTTGCTCGCGTCGGATGGCGTTCCGGTCACGGTGTGCCGCGACAGCCCGGGATTCATCGCGCAGAGAATCGTCTCGATGATCGTGAATATCGGCTGCTCGATCGCGCAAAGCCGCACCGCGCAGCCGGCCGACATCGACAAGGCGGTGACGCTGGGCTTGAACTACCCGAATGGCCCGTTCAAGTTCGGCGACGTGCTCGGTGCGGACCGCGTATACAAGGTCCTCTCTGCGATGTATCGTATCTACGGGGACCCGCGCTACCGGCCCAATATATGGCTCACCCGGCGCGCGAAGCTGGGTGTGTCCCTGCTGACGCCCGAACCTTGATGCGGTTTTCCGAATCCACGCCCGTACCCTGATGCAGAAAGGAGAGCACCATGCTCGACGCTTATATCTATGACGGACTGCGCACCCCCTTCGGCCGGCACGCCGGCGTCCTGGCCAGGGTCAGGCCCGACGACCTGCTGGCCGACGTCATCAAGTCCGTGATGAAGAAATCCCCTTTCAAGCCCGAACAGATCGAGGATCTCGTCGTGGGCTGTGCCAACCAGGGCGGCGAGGACAGCCGGTGCGTGGCGCGGCACGCCGGCCTTGCTGCGGGACTTCCGATCGAGACGCCGGGCACGGTGCTCCAGCGCAATTGCGCGAGCGGCCTGGGCGCCCTCGTGCACGCGGCGCACGCCCTCACGGCGGGCGAAGGCGATGTGTTCCTGGTGGGCGGCGTGGAGAGCATGAGCCGCTCGCCGTGGGTAATGAGCCGGTCCGAGTCCGGGTTCGGCCGGGACATGAAGCTCTACGACAGCACCATAGGCCCGCGCTTCTCGAACCCCAAGCTGACCAAGCAGTTCGGCGACGACCAGATGCCGCAGACGGCGGACAATCTCGCGCGCGAATTCGACATCAAGCGGGAGCAGGCCGACAAATTCGCGTTGCGCTCGCAGCAGCGCTACGCCGTGGCCAAGGGCGAGGGCTTCTTCTCGGGCGAGATCTCGCCGGTGGAAATGCCGGCGGGCCGCAAGGGTCCCGTGCCGCCGGTCGCGGAAGACGAGCATCCCCGTCCAACCACGGATATCGAAACGCTCGCCAAGATGAAAGCGCTCTACGAGGGCGGTGTCACCACCGCAGGCAATGCCTCGGGAGTGAACGATGGGGCCGCCGCGATGGTCGTCGCCACGCGCGCCGCCGGTGAAAAGGCGGGAGCAAAGCCGATCGCGCGCGTCGTCGCCAGCGCCTCGATGGGGGTCACGCCGCGCATCATGGGCATAGGGCCCGTGGCCGCCTCGAAGAAGGCGCTGGCGCGAGCAGGCCTCGGCATCAAGGACATGGACATCATCGAGATCAACGAAGCGTTCGCGGCGCAGGTTCTCTCCTGCCTCAAAGGCCTCGAAGTTCCCCTCGATGACAACCGCGTCAATCCCAATGGCGGCGCCATCGCGGTTGGACATCCCCTCGGCGCATCCGGTGCCCGGCTGGCCCTCACCGCGGCCCGCCAGCTGCAGAGGAGCGGCGGGCGCTACGCGCTCGTCAGCCTGTGCATAGGCGGCGGGCAGGGGATGGCCGTGATCCTAGAGAAGGTGTGAGACGCACGCGACTCGTCCCTCGTCGTGGTGTAGCAGAGCGCCTATCGTTTCCCGATAGGCGCTTTAACTTTTCGGGATCGGCACAATGCGCGATACATCAGCGGTCACGTTGATAGGCGGGAAATTCGACTGGGAGGACCCGTTCCTCATCGAGGAGCAGCTGACCCCGGAGGAGCGCATGGCGCGGGACACCGCGCGCGCCTACGCGCAGGAACAGCTCATGCCGCGCATCAAGGAGTGGAACCGGCACGAGCACTTCGATCCGGCGATCATGCGCGAATTCGGTGAGCTCGGCTTCTTCGGCGCGAACCTCGAGGGCTACGGCTGCGCCGGCATCGGCTACGTGGCTTCCGGGCTCATCATGCGCGAGCTCGAGCGCGTCGACACCGCCTTCCGCTCGGCCGTGAACGCCCAGAGCACGCTCGCGATGACGCCGATCTACGCCTACGGCAGCGAGGAGCAACGGCAGAAGTATCTGCCGCGCATGGTGAAGGGCGAACTGCTGGGCTGTTTCGGGCTGACGGAGCCCGATCACGGTTCGGACCCCGGCAGCATGAGGTCGCGGGCGAAAACGGCGCCGGGAGGCTACCGGCTCACCGGGACCAAGCTCTGGATCACGCACGCCCCGATCGCGGACATCATGGTCGTGTGGGCAAAAGACGAAGGAGGCGTCATACGCGGCTTCATCCTTGAGCGCGGCATGAAGGGACTCGCTACCCGCAAGATCGAAGGCAAGTTCTCCGTGCGCGCCTCGCCCACGGGCGAGATAGTGATGGACGATGTCTTCGTCCCGGAGGAGAACCTGCTGCCGAACGGGTCCGGCCTGAAGGCGCCCTTCGGCTGTCTCAACAACGCGCGGTTCGGCATCTGCTGGGGTGCGCTTGGAGCCGCGGAATTCTGCTGGCACACCGCGCGCCGCTACACCATGGAACGCAAGCAGTTCGGTCGCCCCCTCGCCGCGAATCAACTGGTGCAGAAGAAGCTCGCCGACATGCAGACCGAGATCACCCTCGGTCTCCTGGCTTGCCTGCACGTGAGCCGGCTGCGGGAGCAGGGCAAGGCTACCCCGGAGATGGTGTCACTGCTCAAACGCAATTCGACGGGCAAATCACTGGAGATCGCCCGCCTCGCGCGCGACATGCTGGGGGCCAACGGGATTTCCGACGAATATCACGTCATACGTCACGTGCTCAACCTGGAGACGGTAAACACGCTCGAAGGCACGCACGACATACACGCGTTGCTGCTGGGACGCGCCCAGACGGGCATTTCGGCGTTTAATTGACCTACCGAAGGGGTGCGGGGTTGCGGGAAGGCCCCTCGCGCTTCTGCAGGAAGGGGCCCGCAACCCTGCTCTATTAATCGCCCGAGTGACTCATGACGGCGGCGCGCGTGACTTTGAGCTCCAGGCGCAGAAAGCTGTGCGCCGCATCGACCGAGTCGAAAAAGAGCGGCTCGCCGTCCTGCTTCACCACGTGAAAGTAGCGGTCTTTGTCGGTCCTGCCGGTCGCCTTGCCGACGGTCCAGCCCAAGCTGAATGGGGCCACGTACCACCCGGCCGGATCCATTGCCACCACGCGTCTTGCCACCGAGAACGTCAATGCCCTGCGCCCGTGCTCGTTGACGGGCAGCACGTCGGTCCAATGCTCATTCATGAAAGGCCTGTTTCCGGCTAACTGACAAGCTGGACTACGGCCGGCGAGGCCGGGACTTTAGCGCGGAGAGCGCCTGAAGATCGGCCGAGCGCTAAGCGGGGGGATCCTCGTCGGCATAGAGGGCCTTTACGGCCTCGGCACGCCGGTTGAGCTCGGCCACCGCGAGGGCGTAATACAGCATTTTTTGTCTCGTCGTGAGTTTCGCGATCTGGTCCTCGCCGAGAAGCCGGAACGGCCTCGGTGTAAAGCTCGCGGGATCCGGGGGGATGCTCATCGAACGGAGTATCGATCAGCCTGATCGGCTCCACAATCAGCGCATCCCTACACTACAACAGGCTGCTTTCCGTTTCGGCCGCCATGCGACCAGCGCGCTACGAAGTTGCTGATGTTACTTTACATAATACAGATTATGCGCACTATTGTGCTGTAATCCACCCGCGTCATTCCCTGGCCCCCGCGCGCGACAACAGGTCGGCGATGTCCTTGCGCCCGCGGTCCCGGGCGAGCTTGAGCGCGGTCGCGCCATCTTCGTTTTTCATGCCGAGGTCGGCCCCGTGCTCCATCAGGAGCAACACCATGCTCAGATTGCCTTCGCGGGCCGCCATCATGAGGGCGGTCGTGCCGCTCCCCGAGTGGGCGTTGACCTGGGCGCCGTTCTTCAACAGGAGCCGCGCAACGTCCATGCGGTTCTGGGCCGCGCTGTAGATGAGTGGCGTCCATCCCGGCTGGTTCACTTCCGCGCCCTGGGCCAGCAGGATCTGGACGACCTCGAGGTGGCCGCCGAAGGCCGCGAGCATCAACGCCGTCTCGCCCAGGGAATTGCGCGCGTTGACCTTGGGACGGGCCGCCAGCACCGTCTTCACCATGGACGGCTTGCCGGACTTTGCGGCCACCATGAGGAGCGTGCTGCCGTCGGGGGTCACGGTGTCCGCATCCACGCCGCGCTTCAGGAGATTCGCCACGGTGCGCTCGTCGTCGAGCCCGATCGCCTGGATCATGTCCTCGTAGACCCCGGCGGAGGCGCCGGCGCACGCGACGAGCAGCAAAAGGGCGGCAACACCCCTGAGGGACCTCTGCGCTTTAGTTCGCATCCCGACGCTCCCTGTCAGCCAACCCGAACAACCGGAAGAAATTCCCGCTGGTCACGTGCCCTACTTGCTCCACGGACTGTCCCTGGAGCCGGGCAATTTCCTCGGCGACGTGCTTCACCAGCGCGGGCTGATTGGTCTTGCCGCGGAACGGTACCGGCGCGAGATAAGGCGAGTCCGTCTCGATCAGCATGCGCTCGAGCGGCACGCGCTGCGCCACCTCCTTCAATGCCCGGGCATTCTTGAACGTGACGATGCCCGAGAACGAGATATGGAAGCCAAGATCCATGGCCGCCTGGGCCACTTCCCATGTTTCCGTAAAGCAGTGCATCACGCCGCCGACCCGGTCCGCGCCCTCCGCGCGCATGATGGCGAGAGTATCGGCCGCCGCCTCGCGCATGTGCACGATGAGCGGTTTCCCGCACGCGCGCGCCGCCTGGATGTGCCGGCGAAAGCGCTCGCGCTGCCATTCGCAATCCCCCTTGATGCGGAGGTAGTCGAGACCGGTCTCCCCGATCGCGATGACCCGCGGATGCGCCGCCAGCCGCTCCAGCTCCTCAACGGTAACCTCGGGCACGTCGGGATAGTCCGGGTGCACCCCGACCGAGGCGTAGAGCTGCGGATAGCGCTCGGCGAGCGCCCTCACCCGCGGAAAGTCCTCGAGCGTGACGCTGACGCACAGCGCGTGCGTCACGCCGTTTTCCCGCATCGCGGCGAGGATGGCATCGACCTCGCCGGCAAGCTCGGGAAAATCGAGATGACAATGTGAATCGACCAGCATGCGTCGTTATCGGGCGCTCACGCCGCGCGCCGCGCATCGGTTCCCCGCAGCAGTTCCGCGCAGTCGACCAGCATGGACTCCAGGAACAGGCGGGCGTTGAGCGGATGAGGCACCACGCGCTGCAGCTGCACGATCCGGCGGTGGAAACGCGCCGTCTCCAGCCGGTCCAGCCGGGCGGCGATCCCGGCGAGCGCTTCCGCGCAGTCCGGATTGTAGCGCACCCGTCCCGAGGCCTGTTGCAACACGAGGTCGTACGACCATTTCTGCAGCAGCGCCGCCATCCTGGCCGGTTCCACGTCGCGCAACTCGTCGGCGGCGGCGAGAGGATCGAACGCCCGGGCGAGCAGATCCAGCAAGCGCTTCCGCACGGCCCAGTACTCGTCATCGAGCGCCGCAGCAGCGAGCGGCGCCCCGCCGGCGTGCGCCAGCGCGAGCTCAGGCGCCGCCACGCCCTCGCCCGTGAGCCACGCCAGCGCGGCGTCCGGCTCCGGCAGCGCCAGGCCCACCAGCCGGCACCGGCTGCGTATCGTGGGAAGCAGGTAATGCCAGCGATGTGCGACCAGCAGAAAGTACGTCTGCGGCGGCGGCTCCTCGAGGCTCTTCAGCAATGCGTTGGCGGCGGAGGGGTTGAGCGCCTCGGCGGGATGGACCACGATCACACGGGCGCCGCCGCGATGGCTCGATAAATTGATGAAGCTCTCCAGCGCCCGCACCTGCTTGACGTCGATCTGATCGCTCGCTTTCTTCTCCCGCCCCTCCCCTCCCTCGTCGGATTCATCCGGTTGCGCCGGCGCGAGCCGCCGGAAATCCGGATGGCTACCCTGGGTAAACCACGTGCAACCCGGACACGCACCACACGCCGCGCCCGCCGCTGCCGGACGCTCGCACAGCAGGGACTGCGCCGCCGCCTCCGCAAACGCCAGCTTCCCTATGCCTTCGGGCCCGTGCACGAGAAAGGCGTGGGCGAGCCGCTCACGGTCCCGGAGCAGCTTGCCTAACAGGGTCTCGTGCCACGGCATTACCATGGAATCACCCGGTTTCCGAGCACAGGGGCGTGACCAGGTCTTCGAGCGTCTTGCGAACGGCGCCGAGCTCCCCGCCCGCGTCGATGACGCGCACCCGATCGGGACAGGCGCGGGCGCGGCGGAGATAGGCCTCGCGCACCCGCTGAAAATAGACTTGCTCCTCGCGTTCGAACCGGTCCGCGGTCTTCCCCCGCTGCGCCCGCTGGCGGCCGATCTCCGGGCTGACGTCGAAAAGCAGCGTGAGGTCCGGCTGCAAGTCGGGATGGACCCATTGCTCGAGCGCCGCGACCTTGTCCCAGGCGACGCCGCTGCCGCCGGACTGGTAGGCATAGCTCGCATCGGTGAAGCGGTCGCACAGAATCCAGGCGCCCGTCTCGAGCGCCGGCACGATCACGGTTTCCAGATGCTCGCGGCGGGCCGCGAACATGAGGAGAGTCTCCGTCTCCGGGGCAAGCCGCTGATCGCGGTCGAGCAACAGCTCGCGCAGCCGTTCACCGAGGACGGTCCCGCCCGGCTCGCGCGTCGCCCGCACCTCGATTCCCCGCGCCTCCAGGAACTGCGCTAGCCACTGGAGGTGCGTGCTCTTGCCGGCCCCGTCTATTCCTTCCAGTGTGATGAACCTGCCGCGCATCAGCGTCCTGAATCAACGACGTCCCGATTTCTGATATTTTGTCACGGCCCGGTCGTGCTCACCCAGCGAGCGCGAAAATTGATGCGAGCCGTCGCCCTTCGCGACGAAGTACAGCGCATCGCTCGCGGCGGGGGTGAGCGCCGCGGCGAGCGAAGCGAGTCCCGGCATGGCGATCGGCGTCGGCGGCAATCCCTGGCGGGTGTAGGTATTCCAGGCGGTGTCCGCCAGCAGGTCGGCCCGGCGCAGGTTGCCGTCGAAAGCCTCCCCCAGCCCGTAGATGACGGTCGGGTCCGTCTGCAGCCGCATCCCAGCCCGCAGCCGGTTCACGAACACCGCCGCGATGAGCCGGCGCTCGTCCGGCTTGGCGGTCTCCTTCTCGATGATGGAAGCGAGTATCAGCGCCTCGTACGGCGACGCGAAAGGCAGGTTCTCCGCGCGCCTTTCCCATTGCGCCGCGAGGTGGCTCTTCATGAGCGCGTGGGCGCGGCTCAATATCCGCAGGTCGCTCGTGCCGTGGTTGAAGTTATAGGTGTCCGGGAAAAACCAGCCTTCCGGGGACGGGTGTTCGATGCCGAGGCGCTGCGCCACCTCGGCATCCGACAGCTCGCGAATTTCCTGCTGGATGCCCGCCTCGCCGGCGAGCGCCTTGCGCACCTGCCTGAACGTCCACCCTTCGACCAGCGTAACGCTGACGAGGGTGTAATCGCCCAGCGTGATCTTGCGGAGCAGGCTCAACGGCGTGACGCGCTGGTCGAGCTCGTAGAAACCGGCCTTCAGAGTGGTCGCCTTGCCCATGAGCCGCCCGAGCAGCACGAAGAGCTCCGGATGGCGCAGGACGCCGGCTGCGGCCATCTGGGCGGCGGCGCTGCGCAGGCTGCTGCCCTTCTTGATGCTGAACTGCGCGGGCAGCGAGGCGACCGGCATCTCGGCTAGGGCGTAATAGGCGAAGGCGGCGCCGAGCCATGCGACGCAGACCACTCCGGCCACGAAGAAGGCGAACAGGTTGCGAGTCGCACCGCGCTTCTTCACCGGCGGCTCCGCGCCGGCGGGGTGTTCATATCCTGCGCAGGACCAGGCTGCCGTTCGTTCCGCCGAACCCGAAGGAGTTCGACAGCGCGATGCGCATGGGCATGCGCCGCGCGGCGTTCGGAACGAAATCGAGGTCGCACTCCGGATCCTGGTTGACCAGGTTGATGGTCGGCGGGGCAACCTGCTCGTGCAGGGCCAGCGCGGAGAACACCGCTTCGATCCCGCCCGCGGCCCCGAGCAGATGTCCGGTCATGGACTTGGTCGAGCTGACGGCGAGCTTTTTCGCGTGATCGCCGAAGCAGCGCTTGATCGCGACCGTCTCAGCCAGATCGCCCAGCGGCGTGGACGTGCCGTGAGCGTTGATGTAGTCGACCTCGTCGCGGTTCAGGCCGGCGTTGCGGAGCGCATTGGCCATGCACCGCACGGGCCCCTCCCCGTCCTCGCACGGCGCGGTGATGTGGTGCGCGTCCGCGCTCATCCCGTAGCCGACGAGCTCGCAATAGATGCGCGCGCCGCGCGCCCTGGCGTGCTCGTACTCCTCGAGCGCGACCACCCCGGCGCCCTCCCCCAGCACGAAGCCGTCCCGGTCCCTGTCCCAGGGCCTGCTCGCCGCGGGCGGATCGTCGTTGCGGGTCGACAGCGCGCGGGCGGCGCAGAAGCCGCCGACGCCGAGCGACGAGATGGTGGACTCCGAGCCCCCGGCGATCATCACGTCGGCGTCGCCGTACTCGATCAGCCGGCCCGCCTCGCCTATGGAATGGTTGGCGGTGGTGCACGCCGTGACGATCGCCAGGTTGGGCCCCTTCAGGCCGTACATGATCGAAAGCTGGCCCGAGATCATGTTGATGATGGAGCCCGGAACGAAAAACGGCGAGATCTTCCGCGGGCCGCCCGCCAGTACGGCGTCGTGGGTGTCCTCGATGAGCGGCAATCCGCCGATGCCCGAGCCGATGCACACTCCGATCTGCTCGAGGTTCTCCCGCGCGAGGTCCAGGCCCGAATCCCGGATCGCCTCGATGCCGGCAGCAAGACCATAGTGGATGAAGGTGTCGAAGCGCCGCACCTCTTTCGCCGAGAGGTACTGCGTCGGCTCGAAGCCCTTCACTTCGCCGGCGATCTGGGAAGTGTACGCCGCCGGGTCGAAGCGGCTGATACGGGCGATTCCGGATTTGCCGTCGAGGATGTTCCGCCAGGAAGCGGCCACGTCGAGGCCCACCGGGCAGATGATACCGAGTCCCGTGACGACTACCCTGCGCCTGGACAAATTGACTCCGAAAACGCGTTTAGGCCTTTTGATGCGTCTTGATGTACTCGATGGCCTGCTGAACCGTCGTGATCTTCTCCGCCTCCTCGTCGGGGATCTCGGTCTCGAACTCCTCCTCGAGCGCCATCACCAGTTCCACGGTGTCGAGCGAATCGGCGCCGAGGTCGTTCACGAACGATGATTCGTTCTTGACGTCAGCCTCGTTGACGCCAAGCTGCTCGGCAACAATCTTCCTCACGCGTTGCTCGATATTTTCCATGCACGTCCCTTTCTTCTGGATGGAGATACTCTAGCTTGCGGCGAATCGAAAAAGCGGGCTATCGGCACTTAGGAATCGGGGCGTATTTTACCCTCAATCCATGTGCATGCCACCATTGACGTGCAGCGTGCACCCCGTCATGTAATCCGCTCCCGGCGTCGCCAGAAACGCGACCGCCGCCGCCACGTCTTCCACCCGCCCGAGCCGTCCGAGCGGGATGCTCTTCATGAGCCCGGCGCGCTGCGCCTCGGTGAGCGCGCGCGTCATGTCGGTATCGATGAACCCCGGCGCGACGCAGTTGACGGTGATGTTGCGGCTGCCGATTTCGCGCGCGAGCGATTTCGAGAACCCGATCACGCCCGCCTTCGCGGCGGCGTAGTTGGTCTGCCCGGCATTGCCGGTGACGCCGACCACCGAAGTGACGTTGATGATCCGGCCGTAACGCGCCTTCATCATCCCGCGCAGCACCAGGCGCGACAAACGGTACACCGATTTGAGATCGGTCGCCATGATCTCGTCCCACTCCTCGTCCTTCATGCGCACCAGCAGGTTGTCGCGCGTGATGCCGGCATTGTTGACGAGGATAGAGATGTCGCCCAGTTGGCCCTGCACCGCGGCGACCGCCGATTCCACCTGCTGCGCGTTGTTCACGTTCATCACGGCGCCGGTGCCGGCGAGACCTTCGGCCGCGAGGTACTGCCTGATGCCGTCGGCTCCGGCATCGCTCGTCGCCGTGCCGGCAACGCTGGCGCCCTGCCTCGCCAGTTCCAGGGCGATGGCCTTCCCGATGCCGCGCGAGGCTCCGGTGACGAGCGCGACCCTGTCCTTCAACGTCATAATCGTATTTTTTCCAATGTCTGCCCGAGAGAAGCAGGATCGCTGATCGAATGTCCCTGCAGCCGGTCCTCTATGCGCCGCGTCAGCGCCGCCAATACGTTGCCCGGACCGCATTCGACCACGTGACCGGCCCCGGATTGAGCCAGGCGCCGCACGACCTCCACCCAGCGCACCGGCCCGCACGCCTGGCGCGCCAGCGCGTCGCGTATGCGCTGCGGGTTCGATTCGATCGCGACGTCCACGTTATTGACCACCGGGATGCGCGGCGCGTTCACGCTGATCGCCGCGAGATGCCGGGCCAGCCGGTCCGCCGCCGGCCTGAGCAGCGAGGAATGAAACGGCGCGCTTACCGGCAGCGCGATGGCTCGTCTGGCGCCTCGCGCTTTCGCCAAGGCCATACCTCGCTCGACCGCCGCCTTGTGTCCCGCGATCACCACCTGGCTCGGCGCGTTGAAGTTGACCGGCTCCACGACCTGCCCCTGGGCTGCGTCGTTGCACGCCGCCTTGAGCGCCTCGTCGTCCAGCCCGAGTATCGCCGCCATGGCCCCTTCGCCTATCGGAACCGCCTCCTGCATCGCCTGCGCGCGGATCCGGACGAGGGGAACGGCGTCGCGAAAGGCGAGCGCGCCGGCCGCGACGAGCGCCGTGTACTCGCCGAGACTGTGCCCCGCGACGAGATCGGGCTCCGGGCCGCCGGCCGCGCGCCACGCGCGGTAAATCGCGTAGCCCGCGGTGAGCATCACCGGCTGCGTGTTGACCGTCGAATTGAGTTCCTCCGCGGGGCCCTGCTCGACCAGCGTCCACAAGTCCTGCCCGAGCGCGGAGGAGGCCTCGTCGAAGACCGCTCTCACCTCGCTCGAGCCCGCAAAGCCGCGCATCATGCCGACCGCCTGCGAGCCCTGCCCCGGAAATACGAACGCAACCTTCATCACCATCTCGCGAGCACCGCGCCCCACGTGAATCCGCCGCCGATCGCCTCCATCAGCACGTGCTGGCCGGAACGGATACGGCCGTCGCGCGCCGCTTCGTCGAGCGCGAGCGGAATCGAGGCGGCGGAGGTATTGGCGTGCCGGTCGACGGTCAGCACCACGTTCTTCATATCGAGCCCGAGCTTCTTCGCCGTCGCCTGTATGATCCGGATGTTCGCCTGGTGCGGCACGAGCCAGTCGACGTCGGAGATCGCGAGGCCGCTTTCCGCGAGTACCTCGCCGACGATCTGGTCCAGCACCGTCACCGCGAATTTGAACACCGCGCCGCCGTCCATGTGCACCAGCGGCCGGCCCGACACCTGCCCGCCCGCGACGGTGCCCGGAACGCACAGGAGCCGCGCGTGCGACCCATCCGCGTGGAGCTTGCTCGCCAGTATGCCGGGCTCCGGGCTGCGCTTGAGCACGACCGCGCCCGCGCCGTCGCCGAAGAGCACACAGGTCCCGCGGTCTTTCCAGTCGAGGATACGCGAGTAGATCTCCGCGCCGACCACCAGCGCGTGGCGGTACTGTCCCGTGCGCATGAATTGATCCGCCGTGGCGAGCGCGTAGACAAACCCGCTGCACACCGCCTGCACGTCGAACGCGGGACAGCCCTTGATGCCCAGCTTGGACTGCAGAAGGCACGCCGTTCCCGGAAATACCATGTCCGGCGTGGTCGTGGCGACCACGATGAGATCGATCTCCGCGGCCGCGATCGCCGCAGCCTCGAGCGCCCTGACGCTCGCGTGGAGAGCGAGATCGCTGGTGGTTTCGCCATCGGCCGCAACGTGGCGCTGGCGGATTCCGGTGCGTGCGTGTATCCATTCGTCGGACGTATCGAGCGTGCTTTCGAGATCCCGGTTGGTCAGGACCTTCGCGGGGAGATAGCCGCCGGTGCCGGCGATCCTGGCGTAGTGCGTCACGCGGCGCTCTTGTGGATGACGGCCATGCGTTCCGTGATGTGCGCGAGGATGCCGCTGCGCGCTTCGGCGACGGCGCGCTCGAGCGCGCATTCGAAGCCGTAGACGTCGGCCGAGCCGTGGCTCTTCACGACGATGCCGCGCAGCCCGAGGAGCGTCGCGCCGTTGTAGCGGCGCGGATCGACGCGGTGCTTGAAGGCGTTGAGCACCGGCAGCGCGACGAGCCCCGCCAGCCGGGTCAACGCATTGCGGCCGAACTCCTCGCGCAGATAGGTCGCCATCATCTTCGCCAGACCTTCCGAGCTCTTCAGCGTGATGTTACCGACGAAGCCGTCGCACACCACGATGTCGGTAGTCCCCTTGTAGATGTCGTCGCCTTCGACGTAGCCGTGGAAATTGAGCCCGCTGCCGCGCATCAGCTCCGCGGCGAGCTTGACCTGGTCGTTGCCCTTGATCTCTTCCGCCCCGACGTTCAGGAGCCCCACCGTGGGACGCGCTATCCCCTCCAGGGAGCTCACCAGCTCGGCGCACATCACGCCGAATTGCAGCAGATGCTCGGGCGCAGAGTCGACGTTGGCACCGAGATCGAGGACGTAGGTGCGGCCTTTCGCCGTGGGCAGTATCGCGGCAATCGCGGGCCGGTCGATGCCCGGAAGCGTTTTCAGGACGAAGCGCGATATGGCCATCAGGGCGCCGGTATTGCCCGCGCTCACGCAGGCCGTCGCAGCGCCTTCCTTGACGAGGTCCAGCGCTACCCGCATCGACGAATCCTTCTTCGCGCGCAGCGCCGTCGCGAGCTTCTCGTCCATCTCGACCACTTCCGCCGCGTCCCTGATGGTAATCCGCGCGCCCGGTCCGGTATCGAGGCGCGACAGCTCGGTTTCGATCGCCCCGCGCCGTCCGACGAGCACGCAGGACGCTTCCGGGTCGCGCCGCACGCAGGCAAGGGCCGCCGGCACCGTGACGTGCACGCCGTGATCCCCTCCCATGCAGTCAACGGCAACCGTGACGTCCATGCTCAACCTTCCCCTCCAAGGCTGATCGCCGGCCCGGCGGAGCCGCCGGGCCGGCCGCATTCACGCACAAGCGGCTAGTCGCCCTTGGTCTTGATGACCTTCTTGCCGCGGTAGTAGCCGTTGGGACTGATGTGATGACGCAGATGCACTTCTCCCGTGGTCGGTTCCGCCGCGAGCGGCGGGGCCGAGAGCGCATCGTGGGACCGGTGCATGCCGCGCTTCGAAGGTGATTTTCTGTTCTGCGGGACTGCCATGACTGACTCCTTCTCACTTTCAATTCAGGTTCCGCCGGAGCGCCGCGAGCTTCGCGAACGCCGACCGGCTTGCATCTCCGCCCGGATCGGGTCGGCCCGCCGGGCAAACTTCCTCGGCATGCCGCGGCGAATACGGCAGGCACAATATGATCTCGTCTTCCACGAGGGCCCCGACATCGAGTTCCGGGCTCGCCTCTATCCACTCGACTTCCTCTTCATCGAGCCTGCTCGCCGCGGCTTCCGCCGCGCTCGCCAGCAGCAGCGTGCTGGCGAGCCGCAACGGAAAATCGAGTTGACCGAGACAGCGTTGGCACTTCAGATGCAGCGTCCCGCTCACGTCGAGTCTCAAGGTCGGCCGGCCCCGGGAATCGTACCCGCCCTGCACCGCGAAATCGACCAGCCCGAGGGTATCGTAGAGGCTGTCCTGCAGCCGCGTCAGCTCTGCTACAGCCAGGCTGCCGCCCAACGTCTGTCCGGTCCGGGCAAACTCCAGACTGGCGATGACAGTCCGGGAAACCTGTGCAGACATAAGGCGCGGATGATAGTATGCTTCACGCCGCTCTGTCAAAAGAAAAATCGCCAAAACTTCAAATCTGGCAGAGACTTAGGGGTTGTTAGTTCCGGACACCGAATGGCCTTCCCGCGCCGTACCTGCCCGTGCCTGCCCCGCGCCTGATTCTTGCCTCTACGTCGCCCTATCGTCGCGCTTTGCTGGCGCGATTGCGCATTCCGTTCGACGTGAGGCCGCCTGGCGTGGATGAAACCGCGCTGCCGGCAGAGTCTCCGGCCCGCCTTGCGCTGCGGCTGGCCGAGGCCAAGGCGCGCGCGGTGGGCGCAGACTCTCCGGCCTCGCTCGTGATCGGTTGCGATCAGGTGGCGGCGCTCGACGGCGCATGCCTCGGCAAGCCCGGCGGGCACGTCGAGGCCGTGGCGCAGCTCACGGCGATGCGCGGCCGCGACGTGGTATTCCACACCGCGCTCGCGCTGCTCAACACCGCGAGCGGCGGGATCCAGCTCGCCTCGGTGCCGACGACGGTGCGTTTTCGCGCCTGCAGCGACCCCGAGATCCAGCGTTACCTCGCGCTCGAGCAGCCGTACGACTGCGCGGGAAGCGCCAGGATCGAGGGCCTGGGCATCGCGCTGGTCGAGCGCGTGACGAACGACGACCCGAGCGCCCTCATCGGGTTGCCCCTCATCCAGCTCGTCACGATGCTGGCCAACGAAGGGGTCCCGGTGATTCGATGAACGCCCGGGCAGCGGATAGCGCTGCGGCGCAGGCCGGCGCCGGTCGTCTCGGCACGCTGTACCTGATTCCGACGGGTCTGGGAAGCGGCGACACAGTCCCGATCCTGCCGCCGGCTACGCTCGCCGTGCTGTCCGGACTGCACCGCTTCATCGTGGAAAACCCCAAATCGGCACGCCGCTTTCTCAAGTCCGCCGGCTATCCGCACCCGCTCTCCGAGGCGAGCATGCAGACGCTCGACGAGCATACTGCCGCGGCGAGACTCCCGGAACTGATCGCGCCGATTCTTGCGGGCGAGGACTGCGGCCTCGTGTCGGAGGCGGGGTGCCCTGCCGTCGCCGATCCCGGGGCCGACCTCGTGCGGCTCGCACACGAGCGCGGCGTGCGCGTTGCGCCGCTGGTTGGTCCCTCCGCCGTCCTGCTGGCGCTGATGGCGTCGGGCCTGAACGGGCAGCGTTTCGAATTCCACGGCTATCTGCCCATTGATGCCGGGCAACGCGCGCGCAGGCTGCGCGAGCTCGAGGACCAGGCTGAGCGCACGGGCGCGACGCAGATTTTCATCGAAACCCCGTACCGGAACGACGCCGTGTTCCAGGCCGTGCTCGATCATTGCCGCGACGACACGCTCCTCTGCGTCGCGGTCGATCTCACGCTGCCTTCGGAAGCGATAGCGACCCGCACCATCGCAGAATGGAAAAAAAACCGGCCGCCTCTGAATCGGCGGCCGGCCGTTTTTCTACTGGGATGTCCGGATGCCACACCCCGAAAATGATGAATGGTTGGTGATTCAGGGATGTATGCCTATACAAAAGGTGATTCACGACCAGGCATCTCATTCACCTATTTGAGGGTAATTCCTCCGGATACCCCGAACCGGGCAAGCGACTCGCCCATCGCCGCCCCGAACTTTTTCGCCAGGCGCTCGGCGACGTTCTCGCGCGGCGTGAAGTCCACGATGTCTTCCGCCTTGATGACCTCGCGCGCGACGTAGTCGACGTTGCCCAGGGCGTCGGCCAGGCCCAGCTCTATGCTCTTCTGCCCGACGAAGACGAGCCCGGAAAACACCTCCGGCGTCTCCTTGAGGCGCTTGTCGCGGCCTTGCCGCACCACGGCGATGAACTGCTGGTGAATCTGGCTCAAGAGCCCCTGGGCGTACTCCTTCTGGGACTCGACCACGGGCGAGAACGGGTCCATGAATCCCTTGTTCTCCCCCGCCGTAAGGAGCCGCCGCTCGACGCCGAGCTTTTCGAGCGTGCCGGTAAAGCCGAAGCCATCCATCAGCACGCCGATGGAGCCGACGATGCTCGCTTTGTCGACGTAGATCCTGTCGGCCGCCACCGCGATGTAGTACCCGCCCGATGCGCAGATGTCCTCGATCACCGCGTAGAGCGGGATGTCGGGATACTTGGCCCGCAAGCGGCGGACCTCGTCGTTGATGTAGCCGGCCTGCACCGGGCTGCCGCCGGGGCTGTTGATGCGCAGTATCACGCCCTGCGTGCGCTTGTCCTTGAAGGCTTCGGCCAGGCCGCTGGTAATGACATCCGCGCTCGCGTTGCTGTCGTGCGCGATCACGCCGCGCACCTCGACCAGCGCGGTGTGCTTCCCGTGACCCGCGTCCTTCTTCGAGATCCATCCCAGGCCGATGAAGAGCAGGACGAACAGGTAGATGAAAGCGAGCAGCTTGAAGAATATGCCCCAGTAGCGCGCGCGCCGCTGTTCCTGGATGGCGGCCAGCGCGACCTTCTCGAGCACCTGCCGCTCCCACTGGGGCGCGGCATCGTTCGTATTGGAATCAGCCATGGTCGGATTTGCCTCGATAGGATGAGATGAAGCAGGGGGAAGAAAGTATACGCCCTCGCTCCGGGCGGATGTCACCCGTGAAGCGCGAGCCAGTCGCGCAGTTCCGCCACGCTCGTGAGGCATGCCAGCGGCCTGCACGCCAGCAGGGCGTCATGCGCATGCGCGCCGTAGGTTACGCCGACGGCCGCGACGTCCGCCGCGCGCGCCATCTCCAGGTCGTGCGTGGTGTCTCCAATCATGAGCGTGCGGTCGCTGCGGGCTTCCAGCTGCTGCATGACCGCCTGCAGCATGCCGGGATGCGGCTTGGTATGGCCCTCGTCCGCACAGCGCGAAGCGTGGAAGTACGAAACCAGGCCCGTCGCATCCAGCGCGCGCGCCAGGCCGCGCCGGCTCTTGCCGGTGGCTATCGCCAGCTGATAGCCGGCGGCGTGTAGGCCGGCGACGACTTCGGCGATGCCGGGAAAGAGCGCCGTGCCGCTGTCGAGCGCGAGGAAGTGGTCCCGGTAGCGATCGACCACGCGTGGATATTGCGAGGGATCCAGGCCGGGCAGGATATGGGACAACGCATCGTGCAGCCCGAGCCCTATGATATAGCGCGCCTGCTCGTCGCCCGGAATGGGAAGGTCGAGGTCGCGGCAGGCGCCCTGCAGCGACGCGACGATGGCGCCCGCCGAGTCCATCAGCGTGCCGTCCCAGTCGAAGACGATGAGATCGAAGGAAGTTCGCGGGAATTTCATGCCGCCGGATTTCCCAGCGTCGCGAGGAAGCTCTCGAGCGGCGCGGGCAGCGGCGCTTCGAGCGAGAGGCTGGCGCCGGTCTGCGGATGCTCGATCACCGTGCGCGCCGCATGCAGGAACATGCGCTTCAGCCCCTCGCGGGCGAGCGATTTGTTGAGCGCGAAATCCCCATATTTCTCGTCGCCGACGATGGGAAAGCCCAGGTGGGCGAGGTGCACCCTGATCTGATGCGTGCGGCCGGTCTTCAGTTCCGCTTCCAGCAGGCTGAACTCCGGCCACGACTGCCGCAGGCGGAAGATTGTGTGCGCGGGAGCGCCGTCCTCGCGCACGGCCACCCGGCGCTCGCCCGACCCGAGCACGTATTTGTCGAGAGGCAGCCGTACGTTGCGCTTGGCATCGCGCCAGCGGCCCTTTACCAGCACGAGATAGAGCTTCAGCACCTGGCCTTCGCGCAATTGCCGGTGAAGGGCGGTGAGCGCGGACCGGCGCTTGGCCAGCATCAGCACACCGGACGTATCGCGATCCAGGCGATGAACGAGCTCCAGGAACGGCGCGTGCGGCCGGGCCGCGCGCAGCTGCTCCACCACGCCATGGCTTACACCGCTGCCGCCGTGCACGGCGACCCCGGCGGGCTTGTCGATAACGACGAGCACCTCGTCTTCATGGATTATTTCGGCTTGCAGCGGCGGCGCGGCGCGCCGCGCCGCAGCGCCCGCGCTGGTGCGCACCGGGGGTACGCGCAGGCGATCCCCCTCCTCCAGGCGATATTCCGCCCGCACCCGGCGGCTGTTCACCCGCACTTCGCCGCTGCGCAGGATGCGGTAGATATGGCTCTTCGGCACCCCTTTCAGCCGCTTCGTCAGGTAGTTGTCGATGCGCTGGCCGGCCGCTTCGGACCCCACCTCATGCCACGTTGCGAAATCTTTACTTAACTCTTTCATTTGCCTATACTATTCCCTGCACACGGCGATGCCGCTCGATACGCGACCTCCAGTCGGACTCGGAGCAGATTGCTCCCCAGTCGGTCAGGTCACTGCGCGATCCCGGCCCCGCCACGCGGCCAATGCTCCTGCCTAGGACGGGAGACGAAGCCTCGAAGGAGTGTGCCAGACGCGGTCCGCGCGATTCCGGCAGCCCGGCACCAGGAGTGCACGAGAGGGCGCGGACGCGATCCGCAGTAATGAAATGGTTAACGTCGCTCACCACCCGGAAGTAGCGATACTAGACGAATTACGCGCTCAAAACACCGTAAGCAGGCTTCGTATCCGCGAGTGCGGATACGCCGGCAACCGCCAGACATCCGGATATCGTTCATTCCATAGACTCGATGTCGAAACGCTGAACCGCTCAGCGCCGCCTGCCTGAAGCGCAGGCCCGCTTAGGTTGCCTAATTCCCGTGTCAGAGCGCGGGAAAGAACAACGATGAAGCGCATGCTGTTCAATGCGACGCAGGTCGAAGAACTGCGCGTCGCCATCGTCGATGGTCAGAAACTCATAGACCTCGACATCGAGACTCCCGGCAAGGAGCAACGCAAGAGCAACATCTACAAGGGGCTCATCACCCGCGTCGAGCCCAGCCTCGAGGCCGCGTTCATCGACTACGGCGCGGACCGCCACGGTTTCCTGCCGTTCAAGGAAATCGCCCGGGCCTATTTCAAGTCGGGGGTCGACGTCGGGCGCGCCCGCATCCAGGACGCCGTGGAGGAAGGCCAGGAGCTGATCGTCCAGGTCGACAAGGACGAGCGCGGCAACAAGGGCGCCGCCCTCACCACGTTCATCAGTCTCGCCGGGCGCTATCTCGTGCTGATGCCCAACAACCCGCGCGGCGGCGGCGTATCGCGCCGCGTGGAAGGTGAAGACCGCAACGAGCTGAAGGACGTCATCGACCAGCTGCCCATTCCCCAGGGCATGAGCGTGATCGGGCGAACGGCCGCCATCGGCCGCACCGCCGAAGAGTTGAATTGGGACCTCACCTACCTGCTGCAGCTCTGGACCGCCGTCGAAGGCGCGGCGAAACAGCAAAGCGGCGCTTTCCTGATCTACCAGGAATCGAGCCTGGTGATACGCGCCATCCGCGACTACTTCCACCAGGACATCGGCGAGGTGCTGATCGACACCGAGGCCATCTACGAGCAGGCGCAGCAGTTCATGAGCCACGTCATGCCGCAGAACGTCGCCCGCATCAAGCTCTACAAGGACGACGTGCCGCTCTTCTCGCGCTTCCAGATCGAGCACCAGATCGAGTCGGCCTTCTCGCGCGCGGTGAATCTCCCGGCGGGCGGCGCCGTGGTGTTCGACCATACCGAGGCGCTGGTCGCCATCGACGTCAACTCCGCGCGCGCGACCAAGGGCGCCGATATCGAGGAAACCGCGTTCCGCACCAACATGGAGGCCGCCGACGAGATCGCCAGGCAGCTCAGGTTGCGCGATCTGGGTGGGCTGATCGTGATCGACTTCATCGACATGGAGAACAGCCGCAACCAGCGCGAGGTCGAGAACCGGATGCGCGACGCCCTGCACCACGACCGGGCCCGCGTACAGACCGGGAAGATTTCGCGCTTCGGGCTGATGGAGCTGTCGCGGCAGCGGCTGCGCCCGTCGCTCGGGGAAACCGCGCACAATGCCTGCCCGCGCTGCCACGGCGTCGGCCACATCCGCGGTACCGAGTCCACCGCGCTGCACATCCTGCGCATCATCCAGGAAGAGGCCATGAAGGAGAACACGGCGTCCGTGCACGCCCAGGTTCCGGTGGACGTGGCCACGTTCCTCCTGAACGAGAAGCGCGTGGATCTCCAGATGATCGAGGGCCGCCACCGGGTGTCGGTGATGCTGATACCCAACGTTCACCTGGAAACCCCGAACTACGCGGTTTCCCGCCTGAAGCACGACGAGTTGAATCGCACGGAGCCTCTGCCCGCGAGCTACAACCTGGTCGAGCAGCCGACCGAGGAGCAGAAAGCTACCGCGGGTGCCGCCGAGCCGGCCGCGCCGCGGCCTGAGGCAGTGGTCCGCGGCATCACGCCGCAGCAGCCCGCGCCCATGCCGGCGGCCGTGCCGGCGCCCGCACCTGCGGCGGCGGCTCCGGCTCCGTTCGAAGCGGTTTCAGCCGTACCGGCGCAAGGCCCGTCCATCATTGGCAAGCTGTTCGGCTGGTTGAAGCGTCAGCCCGCGGACGCCGCGCCGAAAACCGTCGAGGCGGCACCCCAGCCCGCGCCGGCCCCGGCGCAGCGCGACCGCGACCGCGGGCGCGACCGCGGGCCGCGGCGCGGCGGGCGCCACGAGCGCTCCGACCGCGAGGGCCCGCGCCGGGATGGCGACCGCCAGCGCGAGGGCGGGCACCGTCCGCGCCTGGAAGGCGGGCAGCAGCCGCAACAGGGACAGCGGGACCGCAACGACGGGCGCCAGCGTTCCGAGCAGGAACGCCAGGGAGAGCGTCGCGATTTCCGGCGACCCGATGGGCACCCGCAGCCGCAGCAGCGGCGCGAGCGGGAAGAGACGCCCCGCAATCCTCAGCAGCCGCCAATGCAGGAGCCGCAGGCCGGCGGACAGCCGGGCGGGGAGCGGCACGGCGGAGAGCGCGAGGGTCGCGAAGGAAGGGGTCGGCGCCGCCGCCGCGGCGGGCGTGACCGCCACGGGGAGCGCCCGCAGCAGGGCGCAGGGCAGCAACATGAACGCGGCGGCCAGCAGTTCGATCGCGGTGGGCAGCGGCACGAGCCGAGCGGGCAGCAGGAAGAGCACGGTGGAATGCAGCAGCAGCCTTCACCGAGGCCGGAGACCTACGCTCCCGCGGCTGAAGCGCCGGCAGCCCCTGCCCGGCGCGAGCCTGTCGCCGCCCCGGCCATCGTGCCCGAAGGCGGCATCGTGAAGGTTGCGGATGAGATCGTTCGCGAGGATTATCGGGCTGCGCCTCCCGCGCCGCCGCCCGCTCCGATCACTCCTTCCGTTCCAGCGGCTTCCGAGCCTGTTGCTGCTCCGGTGGCGCGCCGCGCCCCGCCGCCGGTCGAGCTGGAATGGCCGTCGGACCTGGTGCAAGTGGAGTCCGATCCCAACAAGGTGAAGACCGTGCAGCAGCAGGCGCCGCAGGAAGAATCGGCGACCCGGCCGCGGCGCGAACGCCCCGCCCCGGCTCCCGTCGTCGAGGAACCGCTGGTGCAGATCGAGACCGCGCGGAAGTCACCGGCGGAAGCGCCGCCTGCATAATTCGGTCAGGGGTCATGCGTCAGGCGTCAGGCGACCTGAACTACCGTCATGGGTCAGGCGTCGCAGCTGATGCGTCACGCATGACGCATCAGCCTGACCGGAACGGGTCTCCAGTCGCTAGTCCCTAGTCTCCAGTTCCTGCCGCAAGTGCGTCAGTAGCCCGTCGGCAGCCGCTTCGAGCCGGTCGAGCACTGCGTTGAAATCCTCTTCGCTCCCCTGGTAAGGATCGGGGATCTCGAGATCCTCGGCGCCGGGCGCGAATTCCATGAAGAGCTTGAGCTTGTGGGCCTGCTCCTTCGGGCAGATCGGCGCCAGCGCCTTGAGATTGTGCTGGTCCATCGCCAGCACGTAGTCGAACTCCAGAAAATCGCGCCGGATGACCTGCCGGCCGCGCAGCTTGCTCAAATCGTAGCCGCGCCGGTTGGCGGCCTGCTGCGCCCGTGGATCGGGGGCGTCGCCGACGTGGTAGTCGTGAGTGCCGGCCGAGTCGACCTTAACCCGATCGGATAGGCCAACCTGGGCTAGCTTGTGAAGAAACAGCCCCTCCGCGCTCGGTGAGCGGCAGATATTTCCGGTACAAACGAACAAGACCTTGATTATCTTCTCGTCAGGCATTGATTCAGTACGTTAAAACCGCTTCTCACAATCACAACCGAACGCGTGATGATACGCGCAGTTGGCGCCGATCTCACCGATCTCGATTGGAGGTGGTCATCTCCAGCGGCTTGCCCCTGTGCACGCGTGCTGAACTTGATGGCACTGATTGCGTGCGACACCGAGATGGAACGTTGTCCCGGGACTCGCGGATGTCCCGGGCGGATCATTTAGACAGGCTGCATCCCCATGCTGAGGATTGCGCCATACGATGCTTATCTATTATCGTTCACGAGGAGCGCCAAAAGCTCCGGCACCATCGCGGCAGCGGCGAAGCATAGCAGAACTACGGTCGCCCCGACCCCCAATCCGCCAACCACCGCAACAAAGCCTTGGAACTTTCTGCTGATTACGCTGAAGTGCAGGCCACAGCTGCGGCAACGATAGGGTGAGAACACCCCGAACCGGGACCCGCCTTTCCCATGGAAGGAGGAACGGCGTACGTTCTGGGTCATGCACCTTGGGCAGCGTCTGAACAATTCGTCCTCGGTGGCCGCAGCGCGTGTGGCGCTCGTCAACTAGGTAACAGGGGGGACATGGCTTACTTCTTCCGGCGATGAAAGTGGGCGATGCGGAGGGACTCGGGCCGCCGCAGAACCGTCTGCAACCAGACAGACTGTCCATTTATCGTCAGCGGATACCAAGCAAACCAGGGTTGCCAGTCGGCTGAGGCACCCCGAGCGTAGGGTGTTTTCATCGCTGCCCTCCCGGAAGGAGAGAACAGCAAGATGCGGGCCAGACGAGAGCCGGTGAGGCGCTCGCGGTGCGGTCCGAGGCTCAGTCGCTCTCAGCGGCCAAGTTCGCTCATCGCTTTCTTGATGTCGGATTCGGCGACGTCGAGTTCGATGAGCGCACTTCGCAAGCTCGATACATTCATGTCGGCGTCGCGCGCCTGATTGATCCTACGCCTCAGGGCGCTCTGAGCGTGACCGAGGGCACTCAGGGCTTTCTTCAGGCGAGTCTTGGCTGTATCAACAGAAATAGATCCTCCTCGACCGGCTTGTCACCGTGCCCGCTGTGAGCCGCTCTGCCGCTTCCTATTGCCTCGCGGCAATCTACTGAACGCTATTTCCATTTTCAAGGTATTACAGGCAGTGCGACAGTATAGCGCTAACCATTTGATATAACTGTTGTTCTGTGGCGTTTCCGGTACAGATGAACCAAGACCCTTATTTTGTCCTTTTCACTTTATCGCGACGGACCGGATCTGGCCCTCAAGAGACCTCTCTCACAGTCGTAATGACCTGGAGGACATCCCTGCGAAACAGATTGTGAAACGTGATGCCAAGGAAGTGCCCTACTGTCGGTCCGGAAACGCGGCTTCTTCGGTCGCCCCGTTCCCGCACGACAATCCAGTTCGGCATCGCCATCCTCATCTGCCTCACCGCGCTTGATACCGCAGCCACTCCTATCCGCCGGCTCCAGTCCGGCCTCGTGGAATCGGGCATCGCACAACTGGCGCCCCGGCTGACAACCGTTGCAGCAGTCGCTGTTTCGCCGTCCATCGTCCCTCTCGAAGCCGGCTCGCTGAAAGTGGTCAAGAACGCCCTGAGAGTTGTCTCCGGCCTCATTGCCAAGACTTCGCAGCAATCGAGAGCCGCGGCGGTCCGTATGGCGACGATCATCGGCTTTCGCGGCTAGACGCGGCGCCTTCCTCACGCAGTCTCGATGAACAGGCGCTCCTTCAGCGCCTTCAGGCGGTCCCGCAATTGTGCCGCGCGCTCGAACTCGAGATTCCTCGCGCAATCCAGCATCTCCTTCTCGATTTTTTTCACTTCGCGTGTCAGCTCCTTCTCGTTCATCGTCTCGTAGCGCGCGGCATCCTGCGCGGCCTTGCGCTGCCCGACCGCGGTTTCGTGGTCGTAGACGCCCTCGATGATGTCCTTGATGCGCTTGGAGACGCCGCGCGGCGTGATCCCGCGTGCGGTATTGTAATCCTCCTGCTTGGTCCGCCGGCGTCCGGTCTCGTCGATGGCGCGGCGCATCGAGTCCGTCACCCGGTCCGCGTACAGGATAGCCCTGCCGTTGATGTGGCGCGCCGCCCGTCCTATCGTCTGTATCAGCGACCGCTCGGAGCGCAGAAAACCCTCCTTGTCGGCGTCGAGTATCGCGACCAGCGACACCTCCGGCAGGTCGAGACCTTCGCGCAGCAGGTTGATCCCGACGAGCACGTCGAACAGGCCCAGCCGCAGGTCGCGGATGATCTCCACCCGTTCCACCGTGTCGATGTCGGAGTGCAGGTAGCGCACCTTCACGCCGTGCTCGGCGAGATACTCGGTCAGGTCCTCCGCCATGCGCTTGGTGAGCGTCGTGACGAGCACGCGTTCCTGCGCCTTGACCCGCGCGTTGATCTCCGAGAGGAGATCGTCCACCTGGGTCGCCGCGGGCCGCACTTCGAGGCGCGGGTCGACGAGCCCGGTCGGGCGCACCACCTGCTCCACCACCTGCGCCTGGTGCAACCTTTCGTATTCGGCCGGCGTCGCCGACACGAAGATCGTGCGCCGCATCAGCTTCTCGAACTCGTCGAAGCGCAGCGGCCGGTTGTCGAGCGCCGAGGGCAGCCGGAACCCGTAATCCACCAGGTTCTCCTTGCGCGAGCGGTCGCCGCGGTACATGCCTCCGAGCTGCGGAATCGTCGCGTGGCTCTCGTCGATGAACATCAGCGCGTCGTGCGGCAGGTAGTCGATCAGCGTGGGCGGGGGCTCGCCTTCGTTGCGGCCGGACAGGTGGCGCGAATAGTTCTCGATGCCCTTGCAGAAGCCCATCTCGGCGAGCATCTCGAGGTCGAAGCGCGTGCGCTGCTCGATGCGCTGCGCCTCCACGAGCTTTCCCTGGCGGTGGAAGAACTCGATGCGGTCGCGCAGCTCTTCCTTGATCGCATCGATCGCGCGCAGCGTGGTGGCGCGCGGGGTCACGTAATGGCTCGACGGATAGACCGTGTAGCGCGGCACCCGCCGCAGCACCTGCCCGGTCAGCGGATCGAAGAGATGTATGGTCTCCACCTCGTCGTCGAAGAGCGCGACGCGCACTGCCGTCTCGGCGCTTTCCGCGGGGAAGATGTCGAGCACGTCGCCCCGCACGCGAAACACCCCGCGCCGGAACTCGACGTCGTTCCTCTGGTACTGCATGTCGGTCAGCCGCTTGATCGCGTCGCGCTGGGAGACCTTCTCCCGTTCGCGCAGGTGGAGAATCATCGCGTGATAGTCGACGGGATCGCCGATACCGTAGATCGCGGAGACGGTGCACACGATGATGGTGTCGCGGCGCTCGAGCAGCGACTTCGTGGCGGAGAGGCGCATCTGCTCGATGTGCTCGTTGATGCTCGAGTCCTTCTCGATGTAGAGATCTTTCGAGGGGACGTAGGCTTCCGGCTGGTAGTAGTCGTAATACGAGACGAAGTACTCGACGGCGTTGTCGGGAAAGAACTCGCGCATCTCGGAATAGAGCTGCGCCGCCAGCGTCTTGTTGTGCGCGAGGATGAGCGCCGGGCACCCGAGCCGTGCGAGAACGTGGGCCATGGTGTAGGTCTTGCCCGAGCCGGTGACGCCCAGCAGCGTCTGGTAGGCAAGGCCGTCGCTCGCCCCCGTCGCGAGCTGCTCTATCGCCTCCGGCTGATCGCCCGCGGGCTCGAACGTCTGGTACAGCCGGTACGGGCTGTCCGGAAAGACGAGCGGCGCCGGTCTCGTCGTTGCGCCGGGCGCCCCATTTACGCCGGGCGCCCCATTTACGCCGGGCGCCCCATTTGCGCCGGGCTCGGCCCGATCGGCGGCAACGGACTTGGGTGCTGGACTGCTCATTGGGTGATAGATGCGGCCAAACCGTTAATTTTCCCATACCGAAGCCGCCCGCTGCCACAAGTTCTGGCGGCAAGCGCAGGCAAGCGGGTACAATTGCGGCTGTTTCGTAACGATTTCACCTGCCTCGGATAGCCATGAGTTCCTCCCTCCTCGCCTCCCTCGAGCTGGCGCCGCGCGATCCCATCCTCGGTGTCACCGAAACCTTCAATTCCGACACCAATCCCCGCAAGGTGAACCTGGGCGTGGGCGTCTATTACGACGACGACGGCAGGGTGCCGATCCTGGAGTGCGTGCGCCGCGCCGAGCAGAAACTCGCCGCAGCACAGACCCCCCGCAACTATCTGCCCATAGACGGGCTCCAGGCGTACGATCGGGCCGTCCAGCAGGTCGTTTTCGGCGCGGACAGCGAGGTATTGCGCGACGGACGCGTGGTAACCGCGCAGTCGCTGGGCGGCACCGGCGGGCTCAAGCTGGGGGCCGACCTGCTGCGCCGTATCAATCCTGCTGCCGGGCTGTGGATCAGCGATCCGAGCTGGGAGAACCACCAGGCGATGTTCGACTACGCCGGCTTCAAGGTCCGGTCGTATCCGTACTACGACCCCGCGACGCACAGCGTGAATTTCGACGCGATGCTCGACACTCTCGGGAAGCTGCCCGCGGGCGACATCGTCGTGCTGCACGTGTGCTGCCACAACCCGACCGGCGTGGATCTGTCGCAGGCGCAGTGGGAACGCATCATCGAGGTGGTCAACCGCCGCGGGCTCGTGCCCTTCCTGGACCTTGCCTACCAGGGATTCGCGGAAGGACTCGATGCGGACGCAGCGCCGCTGCGCCGCTTTGCGGCCGCCTGCCCGGCCGTATTCGCCTCGACCTCGTTTTCGAAATCCCTGTCGCTGTACGGGGAGCGGGTCGGCGCGTTGCACGTGGTTACGGAAAATGCGGACGAGGCCGCGCGCGTGCTTTCGCAAGTGAAGCGCGTCATCCGCACGAACTATTCCAACCCGCCCACGCACGGCTCGCAGACGGTCGCCACGGTGCTGACGACGCCGGAGCTGCGCACGCTGTGGAACACCGAGCTGGACCAGATGCGGGATCGCATCAAGTTGATGCGCCGGCAACTCGTGGACAGGATCCGCGCGCACCGGGCGGATTTCGACTTCAGCTTCGTGGTGAATCAGCGGGGACTGTTCTCGTACTCGGGGCTATCGAAGGAGCAGGTGCGGCGGCTGCGCGAGGACTACGGTCTTTATGCGGTAGACAGCGGCCGCATCTGCGTGCCGGCGTTGAACTCCCGCAACATCGACTACGTCGCGCAGTCGATCGCCAGCGTGCTCGTGTAGCTACTTCTTCTTCGGGTCTTCCTTGCTCCCGAAGAGGCCCTCGGTCCACTGCCCCACTTTCGAGCCCACCGCAGTACCCAGCGGCCCGGCCACTGCGGTGCCGATAGCCGCACCGGCGACGCTGCCCCCGGTCGGCAAGAGCACCGGCGACTGAACCGTTCCCGACACGTTGAGGGGCACGGTCGCGGAGGCCACCGAAACCGCGCTCACCTTCGCATTGATGCGGCCCGACAATTCGTCGCGGGGTGAAGCGGTGACGTTGCCGTTGGCGGACAGCGACCCGGACGCGATATCGAGCTTCGTCAACCGCCGCGTGCCGCGGTCGAGCACCAGGTGCCCGGACAGCCGGTCGAAGCGCGTTTCCCCGCCCTTCGCGCCGTCCTTGCTGACGAGCATCGTTGCGGCCTTGCCGATGTCCATCCCGTGCAGCACGCCGCCCTGTACTTCGAACGGCGTTTCCAGGCGCAGGACCGCCGGAATCTGGTCGACGCTTGCGGCGCGCGCCGAAAATACCGGCCTGGCGGTGAGCCTGCCGCTGACGCTCGCCGGCCTGCCGAGCGCCTGCAGCACCGGCCTGATGTCGACCTGCCTCACGTCGAGATTGCCTTTGAGCTGCAGTCCTTTTTCCCACTCCACTGCGGCTTTTCCCGCGACTGTTCCGCCGTAGAGCTTCGCGCGCACGTCGTCGAAGCTGGCGTTCTTGAGCGTCGCGACGCCTTTGACATTCAGCTCGTCGAACAGTATGGCCGGGCCGACTGGCACCTTCCACCCTTTCGCGCTGGCGTCGATCAGGTACTTGCCTTTGTCGGGCGTGACCACGGCCTTCAACTTTTCGTCCTGCGTGGTGAAGGATGCGGAGTCCAGCGTGCCCTCGCCGGTCAGCTTCAGGCGCGCATCGAACGGTCCGAAGGTGGCTTTCGCGAGCTTGACGGTGGCGTCGTCGAGCTTGACGCTGCCGATGCGCACGGCCGGCGGCTCGTTCGGATCGCTCGCCGTCCACGCAGGAATCCGGTCGACGCCCGCCTGCGTCAGCACGAGTTTCTCCACTTCGATGCTGCGCAACACCTTCGGCGTGCTCGTGAGCGACCACAGGTCCGGCGTGACGGTCACCTTGCCCAGGGTCAGCATGTCGCCGTCGCCGACGGTGATGCCGTTGACCGTAAGGTGCGGCACGGGCAGGAGCGCGAGGTGCAGGCTCTTTATCTTCACCGGCTCCTTCAGCCGGGCAGAAGCCTCCTTCTCGATCTGCGGGATGTAATCGTTCAGGGAGACGAAGAACGGCACCACCACGAGGATCAGGACGAGGATCCCGACAACCAGGCCGATGCGCTTTAACCACTTCATAATGTTGGGAAAATTGCCAAAAACCCGTTGACCGAATTTGCGTCAGGGGCTAATATAGGCCTGTTTCCAATTCGGCACCAAGCGCTTTTCTCACGCTTATTACTCCCCGATCGCGATGGATGCGGCCGTAAGGCACACGCAGAACAGCAAATCGGTTGGAGATATCACTCAGTCGCAGGTGATGGCGGCTTTGTTGAAGCATGGGAAGAACGTGCTCATGCCATTTGGAGATAACTGTCGGTACGACCTCGTAGTGGAACAGGATGGTCTGTTCTTCCGGATTCAATGCAAGACCGGGCGGATGAATCGTGGCGCGGTGGTGTTTGCAGTGGCGTCCTCGCAGTATCACAGAGGGGGCAAGCGTCAGGATTATCGGGGGCAGGTAGATGCGTTCGGAATTTTCTGTCCGGACAATGGGAAGGTCTATATAGTGCCTATAGATGATCTTCCTTTGGCAAGGGAGGCCAAGTTGCGGCTCAAGCCTCCCGGAAATTCGCAGGAAAAGCGAATAAGATGGGCCGCGAAATATGAGATTTGATCCCCGATAGCTCAGTTGGTAGAGCGACGGACTGTTAACCCAAACCGCTCCGAGCGCTTTGGCTCAAGGCGGGACAAAAGGCAGCACCGAGGCGAAAGCTTCGGAGGAAAAGGCGTCAAAGTCGGTGAACCCTAACGGCCGCAAGGCCTACGGCAACGCCGAGCCAAGCCGCCCCGAAAGGGCGGAAGGTGTAGAGACTAGACGGCGCCCGCCTAAAGGCTTCCGGCCCACGGCGAAGGCATAGTCCACGTCCTTGTGAAAACAGGGGGCACGGGTAATCCGCAGGTCGCTGGTTCGAGCCCAGCTCGGGGAGCCATTAATCAATAGGTTATGAGTGTCACTCGTAACCTATTTTTCTTTGTAGGCACTGGTGAAGGCGGTAAATGCCATCGCCCAGAGACCAATACCGATGCCCCGCCACGTACTTGAATGAACGTCACCTGCCGGCTTCGGGTGTCGAACCGCTTTTCACGACTCGTACAGCGAACGAGATGTTCCAGCTGCGGGCAAATAACGAGCTGCTACGAGTTGGGGGTCGGAATCGAACCGGCCCAGCTTCATAGGGGAAAATGGAGGGTAACCGGGTCGGCCGTACCCTTACCCGTGCCGTTACCCACTGCCGACCGCCCTACCCTTCCGGCCCGATGTTACAGCCTCCAGGCCGCGTCGCCCTGGCGCCTTGGCGAAGACCACGGACACCGCCCCGGCGCGCGGCAGCGGCCACCAGCGCGAGCACCGGGGCTCGGGCTGGCGTGAGCCTGAGACGTGACCGAGAGCTAGGCGTCTACCTGCGACGCGATGTATGAAAACGCTTGATCGTTGTAACTCGGTCCCTGCCCGAAGTGCGGGAAGCGCGCGGGCAAGACTCACGAGACCAGTGTGGGAAAGTTTCGGCATTTCGTCATGTGCGGAAACTGCACCTGGGCGCCACCGTCGGCGCGTACCCGTGTAAGCGCTCTGGTATTTGGGGTAATCGCATTCTTGGTGTCGCTGATTGTCCACGCGGTCAGACAACCCTACGGTGGTGGGGAGGAACGATGAGTGCATCGATGCCGCCTAACCCCCGCGTCGAAAGTGACGCTGTCGCGGAGAAAAGGATACGGTTCGGCTGTGGCCTTCTCATCGGAGTCGTTTTGGGCATCATGTCAGCCATTTACTGGAGCATCGCGAACGGTTGGTATTTCGCGGCATTGGTTGCTGGTGTCGCGTTGGTGTGCGGCTTCCTCGCCATGAGATACGGCGACGAGTTTTGGTACGAGCTGCTGAAACTGTGGCGGCCGTATTAGTGACGTCTAACAACACGTTGGAGCGGACCGTGAATCATGGTGGGCGCATCGTGCTCGCAATCGCGATTCGTGACGAGCGAAGCCCCAAGCCCGACGCGCTGCTACACCGAAAAGCGCGTTATCGACTGAGCCGCGAGCGCCTCACAGGCGCTGCGGTGGCAAGCAGGTAGGGAGGATTGCAGCGATGCCACTAGAAGCCGCGATCTCAGGTATGGCGGAGTCGCGCGGACGGTTGAGGTGTCAACTAATTTGACACCTAATTCACGTCCGTTCGCGCGTGAGGTGAAGAAGGATGGCGACAGAACACGGGTTCCGTCCGCCGCTAGATCGTTCGCCTGAAACCGTGGTCGTCACGTCACCTATTTTGTCCACAGGTTCCGCTACCCAACCGACCGAAGCTTTCGCGTCAGCAAGTGCAAGGTCAATAACTGACCCCACAACGCTTGCTGACCCCGCAGCGCTTAACAGCGCTTGTGGCGAGTTAAACCTGCGCTCGCCTTCGTACGTCGCGTCATGACTCCGAGCATGCCGAGGCCGAAGAGGAGCATGGCGTAAGTCGTGGGCTCTGGAACGGCTGATACGGATATTGCTGCCATGGAAATTCCGGGCACATCGAAAGATGACCCGGGGATTAATCCCAACGATAATGCGGACACGTAGCCAATGTCGACAAAGGATTGGACAGTGGTCTGGCTGATGAATGTCGGCCCGCTAAGCCAGCCGGTCATCAGTTCAAAGGTGGCATCCTGCCCCTGGCTGTTCGTATAACCGGTACAGCACGCGCCGCCGTCACGCTCGTCCCAATGGCTATTTGCCGTGCCTGGTCCACCGCCCAATTCGACAGGTATGAAGGTCAGGTTCGGTCTGCCTAGTTCTGCCCTTGCCGCGGCGACGGCGTTCGCTCCCGTGTAACGACCACTGCCGGTTTGGTAAACCCCGTTCACCCCCCACAGCGTACCGAAACCCATCACGTGGGCCATTTCATGCAGTACCACCGACAAAAAGGTACCGTCGCTCTCCATGTCTTGGACATCGGCCGTGTCAAACTGCATAGTGCCGCGAGTCGAGAGCCAGTAGCCGCCCTGACGCTTGAGCCCTGCGAAACCCGGACCCGCTTGTCCCAGTATCCCTCCGACACCATCGATAGATATCGCGGATGCATTGATGGTGAGTCCCGTGATACTGATACCTGGCTGATATGCTGGCAGCAGGCTTTCCCACAAATCCGCCGCCTCGGTGAAAACGGCCTGCTGCGTGTTACTCAGTCCACCGGTGAAGTTCAGGTTGATACTGAACGGACCCGCCCCTACCCCCTTAGATAACAGAAGGAGCACCGCGACGGCGAAGATTCGAAATCTACCGGCAAAAGTAAGCGCAAAACGATTGATCGAGATATTCATACAAATCTCCGCTGGTCAACTATTGACAAATCGTGCCGTCGTCTGCGTTCGCCACGCTCTGACAAGGTGGAACCTTCTGAAGACTTTACGTGCGCCTTCTCTTTATGCGTGCCCTCTTTCGGCAAAAATTATAGCGGGTTGAATGGGTGCAATGCCAGCGAAACCAATCGACTGCCACACTGCCGGTACTAGATCTTGCGCCATAAAAGATGTAGTGACCAACTGAGGAGAACGCCACGACATCAGGTAAAACTCACCATAGCACTGCGGCTGAGCGGTTCAATCAGACGTTTGGTCTACTACTGACCGCATATGGCGGATGCGCCAGAAACGAAGGCCCGCGTGGGGCCGGCCTGATTCGTGAGCTCGGGTCGGTGGACCCGCTCAGAACTGGATCAAAATGCTCTCGGGGAAGGGTGAAACCAGTGAAGTAACCTGGCGCCCTTCGAGATACAAACTATGTGATCGAGTTGGGCCGTCCTTCGGCATCTCCAATCGACGACCCTGGGTCCATCAGAGGTTCGGTGTGCCTCCGTTTACTAACCATTCTAACCATCTCACCAATAACGCAACCAATAAAGGCGGACGCAGCCAGCACTAAGCCAAAAAGCAGAACGCCATTCCAGACGCCGAAGTAGATCGATGCCAAGACGCAGAGAATCATCGACAGCGGCGCGCAAATCGCGATGACAATCACCAGTGCATCCCGCAAAAACTGCATATGGTTCTCCGTGTAACCACATGGAGCAAGAAACGGGCCCACGGAAGCGTACTTCACATAATCAGCAGGTTAACCAGCATGTAGCGCGCATGCAGGCTTAGTTTGTAAAGTTTTCCGACACAAGACCAGGCTATGGATTCCCCGAGATGGTGCAGAGATACAACGTTGGCGAAGGACTTGAACCTCAAGCTGGACTAACTTGCGCCGTGGTTTTGTTTCCGCCGACTTACCCGGCCCTGATGCCGGCTCCCTTCACCACTTTCGAATAGCGCGTGCTCTCCGAGTGCAGCAGCGCTGCGAATTGCTCCGGCGTGCTCGGCGCGGAAATCATGTCCTGCAGCCTGAACGTCTCCTGCACATCCGGCAGTCGCAGCGCGCGCACGAGGTCGGTATTGAGGCGCGCGACAACGGAGGCGGGCATCACACCTCATGCCAGACTGCGTGCCGCTATTGTGCCGATCCCCGCGCACGCAACCGATTGCGAGCATGCGCCCGGCGCCTCATGAGAGCAGAACTCACGCTTACCGGAACTAAGTCACGTACGTGCCGGGCCGGAGTTGAGATGGGATTCATGTGACCGCGGTTTTTGTCAGAAAACTTTACACTTGCCGGGCCATGAACCCGGCCGGCTTGAGCTTTTGTTCGCGTATTCAGCCACATAGGAGCAGCGGCCCAGATATTGCTTGAAAAACAAGATGTCTTTGTAAAGCTCAGGGAGAGGGAGAGCGATCATGGTGAGTAAATTGATTCCGGTCATGATTGCCATGATCGGCGGACTGACGCTCGCGGGACCTGCCGCTGCGATCGTCATTCGCGACGGCACGTCAGATAGCAGCTACATCGATCTGGCCAATACTACCCGTTACAACAGCGTCGGTCAGATCTATGGCACGGACAGCAGCGGCGGCTTCGCCGCATCCGGCGTCCTCATTTCACCAGACTGGGTATTGACCGCGGCGCATGTAACCTCCGGCGCCCTGTCGTTGAAATTCTATCTCGATTCCGGCGGGGGCTGGAGCAGCTTCGCGACACGAGATGGCGTAAGCGCCGATCGTTGGTACTCGTATTCGAAGTGGACGGGCGACTTGAATTCCGGTTATGACATCGGTTTGTTCCATCTGGGCACCGGCGTTGGCTGCGGAATTTCGTTCTCCTCCTCCATCGGCGGGTGCGCCGCAGAGCGATACAGCGGCACGAGCGAGCTCGGCCGGATCGGCACGGAGGTGGGTTTTGGAATGACCGGCACCGGCTCGACCGGTGCGACTACGTTCGACGGGCTCAAGCGAGCCGGCGAGAACATGGTCGATGCTGTTCTCAGAACCGCCGGCGGAACGAACCGCATTCTGCTTGCCGACTTCGATTCAGGATTATCTGCGGATAACAACTTCGGCAGCGGCTCGCCGCTGCCGCTCGAGTCCATGATAGGACCGGGAGACAGCGGGGGCGGTCTGTTCGAGCAGATTGACGGGCGTGAGTTCCTGACCGGTATAACCTCTTTCGGGTGGGGCCGGCTGGACGGAGATCCGGACTCCGATTATGGGGACGCGGGCGGATGGACGCGCGTCACGTACTTCAACTCCTGGATCGACAGCGTAATGAACGGGACAGCAGGCGGCGGGGGAAAGCCTCCCAAAGGGCGTAGCGCGGGTATGCAGGCAACAGCGGTGGAGTTGCCGGAGCCCGCGACCCTGCTCCTCTTGATCCTCGGCATCGCCGGGCTCGGATTGAGCCGACGCAGTTTGGCGTAGCGGCGCTCTCACGCGCCGGTGCCCTGCTTCGCCCCGCGCGAACGAACCACCAAGAACCGGCCCGCTTTTGCGGGCCGTTTACTTTTATGCGCCCGGCATTCTCGCCCGCAGTACCCGGTCACGAAACTGACCTTCGGCGATGTCCGATGTGCCGACCCGCGCGAGTCGTCATGAAACGACGCATCGGCTGAAAGGCTGTCGTCTGCCCGCGACGTTCCCGTGTGTCCTACAACAACCCTCAGAACTCGCTGCATGAGCCCCGGTCGAATTGGTACTGCGGGCAGGGGGAGGACCCGCGTCTTGATGAAAGGAGTGGCACGATGAACACTCAATCGCAGATGAACACTCGATGGTGGAAAGTCTCGTCGCTTTGCGCGCTCGCGGTGTTGGCAGCGTGCGGCACACGCACGGTGATACGCGAGCAACCGATCGTCCAGAACCAGCCGGTGATCGAGCGCGAACGCACGGTCGTCCAGCAACAGCCGTCCGAACGCGTGGTGATCGTCAATCCGCCTGCGGCCCCGGTGGAAACCGTTCCGCCCGCGCCTGCGGTGACCGGCTACACCTGGGTCAAAGGGCACTATGAATGGCGGGACGGCAGGTGGGTCTGGCTATCGGGCCAGTGGGTAGCCGGCACGGTTCGCCCGGTCCCGGCGGCGCCCTATGAAGACGTGACACCTCCCGCGCCGTACTCCGGCGCGCGCTGGGTGCCCGGCTATTGGCGCTTCGCCGGTAACGACTGGGTATGGGTCCAGGGACGCTGGTTGTAGCCTCCTGACGGACTGACGGACGGCGGGCCCCGGCGGCCCGCCCCGTCCCGGTTTTCCGCTTGCGGCCGGCGATCGCTGCGCCGCGAGCTTTCCCTCACTCTCCTTTCCAGGCGGTATAGTTGCGCGCCCGCGTGAAGCGGACGTCGCCCGTTCCGGCATTCGAAGCATGCCGGGTTCGACTGCGGCGCCTTTTGCAGGAGTCCACATATGCTCTACGCGTCGACGTAGTAATGAATCCCGCGGGTTCTGCCCAGAGCGCCCTATAATCGGGCGGAACCATGTATTTCGACTGGCAGCTCTGGAAGATGACCGGGGGACTGCGCGGGCGTATCGCGCTCGGCGTGATCCTCGGGATGCTGTCCCTGTGCGCGGGAATCGCGCGATTCGTGTTCCTCGGCCGCCTGCTGGTGCTGGTGTTCCAGGGCGCGGGCCTCGCGGAGGTGGCGCCGTCGGCCGTGGGGGTCGCGGCGGCGATCGTGCTGCGCGCGGCCCTGGAACAGGCGCGCACGATGATCGCGCACCGCACGGCCACCCGCATCCAGGAAACCCTGCGCGCGCGGCTCTTCGACAAGCTCCTCGCGCTCGGGCCGGCCTGGTTCGCAGAGAGCCGCACCGGCGGCGTGATGCTCTCGGTGGTCGACGGCGTCGAGCAGCTGCAGACCTTTTTCGGCCAGTACCTGCCGCAGCTCTTCATCTCGGCTGCCGCGCCCGTCGCCATCTTCGCGTTCATCGCCTGGTGGGACCTGCCGGTGGCCACGGTCATGGTCGCCGCGGCGCTCTTCGGGCTCATCCTGCCCGGGCTCGCGCAACGGCGCAACCGCGAAGCCTCGGTCGCGCGTCAGCGGGCGTTCAAGTCCTTCGGCGAGGAGTTCCTGGACGCGATCCAGGGACTGCCCACGCTGAAGGCGTTCGGGCAGGGCCGCGCGTACGGCCGCCGGCTGGCCGAGAAGGCGCGCGCGCTTTCCGACGAGACCATGTGGGTGCTCGGGGCGAGCGTCATGACCCGCGGCATCACGGACGTCGCGATTGCCACCGGCGCCGCGGCCGCGCTCGCGCTCGGCACCTGGCGCGTGTCGCACGGCCTGATGAGCCTGGAGGCGCTGCTGATCGTGCTGATGGCGGGTACCGAAATCTTCCGGCCGCTGCGCGATCTGCGAACCGTGCTGCACGCAGGGATGAACGGCCAGTCGGCGGCGCAGGGCCTGCACGCGTTGCTTGGCGCCGTGGAATCCGCGCCAACCGGCGGCGCGGCGGTATCGGCAGAGACGCGGCGCCGCCCGTCCATCGCCTTCGAAGGCATCCGTTTCGCCTATCCGGGCGTGCGCGGCGCCGCGCTGGAGGACCTGACGTTCGCGGTGGGCGCCGCGGAACGCGTCGGCATCGTCGGCCCGAGCGGCGCGGGCAAGTCCTCGATCGTGCGTCTGCTCATGCGCCTGCATGACCCGCAGCAGGGAAGCGTGCGCATCGGCGATCAGGACCTGCGCGGGCTGGACCCCGAGGATCTGCGGCGTCACATTGCCGTGGTCGCGCAGGACACCCACCTCTTCCACGGGACGGTCGAGGAGAACGTGCGCCTGGGCCGTCCGGATGCGACCCAGGCGGAGCTGGAAGCGGCGACCCGGGCGGCGAACGCGCATGATTTCATCGAAGCGCTGCCCGACGGCTACCGCACCATCATCGGTGAGCGCGGAGCGCGGCTTTCCGGCGGCCAGCGCCAGCGCCTCGCCATCGCGCGCGCCCTGCTGGTCGACGCGCCGATCCTGATCCTGGACGAGGCGCTGTCATCGGTCGATGCGGAGAACGAAGCGGTGATCCAGCAGGCGCTGGAACGCCTGATGCAGGGGCGCACCACGCTCATCCTCGCGCACCGGCTCTCCAGCGTTATCGGCGCCGACCGCATCCTGGTGCTGGAGAGCGGGCGCGTGGTCGACAGCGGCCGTCATGCCGAGCTGATTCGCCGCGACGGACCGTATCGGCGGCTGATGGCCTCGCAGGCCGAGGGCGTGGCCACGTCTGATCTCGCGGAAATGCGCGAGATGCAGGTTGCCGTCGGGAGCGACACCAGCCGCGACGCGAGCGCGGACAGCGCAATCCCGGGCATTGCGCTGCGCGACCTCAACGCCGACGCGGCCAGGGTGGGCTGGTACCCGACGCTCGCGGCGCTCGCGCGCTTCATCCGGCCGTGGCGCGCCCAGCTCGCGGTCGTGACCGGCTGCGGCGTCGCACGCGTGGCGGCCTTCATCGGCGTCGGCGTGATCGGTGCCCTGGCGATCGCCGGCGTCAAGGGCGGAGGCTTTCCGCAGGCGCTCGTGGTGGCGCTGCTCCTCGTCGCACCGCTCGCCGGCGTGCTGCACTGGATCGAATCCTGGCTCGCGCACGACATGGCCTACCGCCTGCTCGCCGAGATGCGCATCGGGCTCTATGCCAGGCTTGAAGCGCTGGCGCCCGCCTACCTCTTCGAGCGGCGCTCGGGCGACCTGGTCGCGCTCGCAGCCCAGGATGTCGAGACGGTCGAATACTTCTTCGCGCACACGGTCGCGCCGGCGATCGTGGCCGTGCTGGTGCCGTGCGCGGTGCTGGCGTGGCTCGCGTCGTCGGCGTGGCCGCTCGCGCTCGCGCTGGCACCGTTCCTCGCCTACGCGGCCGCGTCGCCGTTCCTGCGGCGGCGCCACGTGGACGAGCTGGCGTCGCGCGCGCGCGCCGCCCTGGGCGAGCTCTCCGCGCACGTCACCGAGACCATCCAGGGCATGACGGAGCTCCTCGCCTTCGGCGCTCGCGGCCGCAGGCGCGAGGCATTCATGGCGCTTGCGCGGCGTTACCAGGAATTGCGGCTGAACCTGCTCGACGATCTCGCGCGCCAGTCGGAGCACCTGGAGGTGGCGACCGGGCTCGGCGGCCTGGCAATCGCCATCCTCGGCGCGCAGCTCGCGGCCACCGGGCGGATCGACCCGGCGCTCCTGCCGCTCTTCATCCTGATCTCGGTGGCGGCCTTCCTGCCGGTCTCGGAGATCGCGCAGGTGAGCCGCCAGCTCGCCGATACCATCGCCTCCACCCGCCGGCTCGAAGTCGTCGAATCCGAGCCGGTCCGGATCGCCGACGGCCCGCTGGATGCTCCGGCGCCGCGCGGCGGAATGGACGTGCGGTTCGAGCACGTCCGGTTCACCTACCCCGGGCGGACCAAGGCAGCGCTGTCGGACGCGAGCTTCGAGGTGCCCGCCGGAGCAACCGTGGCTCTGGTCGGCTCCTCCGGCGCAGGCAAGACCACGGTCGCGAATCTGCTGCTGCGGTTCTGGGATCCCGGCGCCGGGACGATCCGGCTCGGCGGCGTCGAGCTGCCGCGCCTCACGCTCGACGGGTTACGCCAGAGGATCGCGCTGGTCGCGCAGGACACCTATCTCTTCAACGGCACGCTGGAGGCCAACATCCTGCTCGCGCGCCCGGAAGCGTCGCGTGCGGAACTGCTGCGCGCCGTGCAGCAGGCCGCGTTGTCCGAGTTCATCGCCGGGCTGCCCGAGGGACTTGCGACCCCCGTCGGCGAGCGCGGCGTGCAGCTGTCCGGCGGCCAGCGGCAGCGGGTCGCGATCGCGCGCGCCTTCCTGAAGGACGCGCCGGTGCTCGTGCTCGACGAGGCGACCTCGCACCTCGACGCGCTGAGCGAGGAGCAGGTGCGCGGCGCGCTCGACTCGCTGATGATCGATCGCACCACGATACTCATCGCTCACCGCCTGTCGACCATCCGCGCCGCCGATCGCATCCTGGTGCTGCACGAGGGCCGCGTCGCCGAGCAAGGCACGCACGACGAGCTCATCGCGCGCCGCGGCTTCTACGCGCACCTGGTCGAGCGTCAGCGGTCGGGAGCGCGGGAGCGCAGCGTCCCGGTTGCCTAGCCGGATTCCTGCGCGGAACTCCCCCCGCTGCCCGGCGGTCCCTCTCCTGACAGAGGACATACCGGGAGTACGGCCATGGACACACCTTCCAGAGATCACGACTTCGAGCGTTGCCCGGAATGCGGCGCGCCGATGGATATGACAGACTCGCGGCAGGTCGCCCGCCACATGAAAGCCGGACATGAGGCTGTCGTTCCGACCGTCCCCGGCGGAGACCGGGGCGGCCTCCTCGAGGACAACGACCATGCCGAGGAGCTGGGGAACTTCGCGACTTGTGCGGCGTGCGGTCAGACCTATGACACGCGCGTCAGCGCCGAAGTCCTTCACCACGAGGAGCCCGGGCACCAGCCTTTGCTGCCGGTCGTTTGAAGCTGGTGAGAGCCGGCTTTATCCTCGATGGAACCAGAGTAGCGACAGGCCCGCCGCGCAGAACGCCAGCAGCGCCGCGAGCGCGGAGAGCAGCGCGCTCATCTCGGTGTCCCGCTGCTCGAGCGCGAGCTTCGAGTTGAGGGTCTGGTAGACCTTCTTCAGGTCGGCGGCCGTTCCCGCGTGGTAGTACTCCGCGTCGGTGATCTTCGCGACCTGCTTCAGCGTCTCCTCGTCGAGCATCACGTACGCCGACCACCCGTCGAAATCGATCGTACCGCCTTCCTTGGTGCCGAAGCCCACCGTATAGACGCGCACGCCGCGATCGGCCGCCATCTTCGCCGCCTCGATCGGATCGGGGCCGGTCGTGCGCCGCCCGTCGCTCATGAGAATGATCGCGCCGGACTTGTACGAGCCCGGGGGGACGGGCGTGAAGTCCTTCTTTTCCGCCTTCTCGAGCCTGCGCGGGCGGTCGATGCCGGCGGCGCCCCCGCCGAAGCGCGAGAAATTGCGGTCGAACACCATCGATTCGAGGTCGATGCCCGAGTCCGGCAGCAGCAACGACAGCGACATGATCAGGCCGCTGCCGGTGGCCGTGGCGCGCTGGAGCTGAAAGCGGTCGATGGCCGCGATCAGGTCGTCGCGGTTCTGCGTCGGCGTCTGCACGATGGAAGCGGTTCCCGCGAACGTCACGATGCCGACCCGCAGGTTGTTCGGCATCTGCTCTATGAAGTCCTTCGCGGCCGCCTGCGCGGCGGTGATGCGGTTGGGGTCCACGTCCTTCGCGCGCATGCTGCGCGACACGTCCATCGCAAGGACGATCGTCTGGCTCTGCGACGGCAGGAGAAATACGGCGCTCGGCCTGGCAAGCGCCACCAGAGCAGCCGCCATCGCGAGCAGGAAGACGAGCGGCGGCACGTGGCGCCGGAACCGCTGGCCGGGGCCTATCGCATCCCTGACGAGCCGTAGGCTTGCGTAATGCACGGCCGTCCGCTTCTTGCGCCACAGCACGTACAAGTACGCGGCAACGAGCGCCGGCACAGCCAGGAGCAGCCACAGCAGATCGGGCCAGAGAAACCGCATAGCTGTTACTTTATCACCGCGGCAGCCTGTCGGCTCCCATCCCCAAATTCATTCACTTGCCGTCCGGCCCGGTGTTTACCCGGGTGTAAGAATCCGTCTCGTGACGCAGTGATGTACCCCCGTCCCGCGAACGTGCTACCGTTTCGGTTATCTCCCGGGAGACAGCGGCGCTGAGTCATCGAGATAACTCATGAAACGAGCAGCCATTTACAGCACGGCGGGCAAGTCGCGCGGCGGCGCGCAGGCCGGGGGCACCACTGCGCCGCCTGCGAAAGCCACCGAAGCGCGACACGCGCCCGGCTCCGCCGCTAACGGCGTGGCCGACGGGGAAGGCCGGGTCGGCGCGTTTCTGCGGCGTCACGCGTCCTTCGTGCTCTTCGTCGCGGGCGGACTCTTCGCCCTCGCTCTCCTGCTGGCTTACGACGCGACGCGGCCGGCACGGCAGGACTTCACGCAGGAAGACATCGACGCCGCCGTGCTCCACACGCTCGAGAACGAGAGTCTTCCTTCCCGTCCGGCCAAGGCTGCGGCGGCGGTGCTGCCCTCGGTCGTGCGCGTGCGCGGTTACGTCGACGACGGGGGCGGCGAGCTGATGGAGAGCGCGACGGGCTCGGGGGTCGTCATCATCGACCAGGGCGTGATCCTCACCAATCTGCACGTCGTCCAGGGCGCGGAAAAAGTGACGGTGACTTTCTTCGACGGCCTCGAGTCGGAGGCCTCGGTCGCCGGCGTGCAGCCCGAGAACGATCTCGCCGTCGTGAAAGCGAAGACCATACCCGACGACCTGGCGGCGGCGACGCTGGGCAACACGCAGCGGCTGAAGCTGGGCGACGAAGTGGTCGCAGTGGGATTCCCGTTCGGCATCGGCCCGTCGGTGTCGGCCGGCGTGGTCTCCGGACTGAATCGCGAGTTCCGCTCGCCCGACGGGCAGCAGGTGCTGACGAAGCTGATCCAGTTCGACGCCGCCGCGAACCCCGGCAGCTCCGGCGGGCCGCTCGTCACGATGGACGGCGAAGTCGTCGGCATCGTGACGGCGATCTTCAGTCCGGGCGAAGTGCGCACCTTCATCGGTATCGGATTCGCAGTGACCATAGAGGCCGCCGGCAACGCGGTCGGCCTGCCACCGTTCTAATTCCGCTGATGTTATCTCTGTGCATCTGCGGTTAATTCAGTAAGGGTAAGAATTCATGGAAGAGCAGACAACAGCCGGACGGGGCGAGATCGCCTCCCTGATGCAGCGCATCCTCTACGAAGTGAAGCGCGTGGTGGTGGGACAGGACCACTTTCTCGAGCGCGTGCTGGTCGCGATGCTCGCGCAGGGGCACCTGCTCGTGGAGGGCGTGCCGGGGCTCGCGAAGACGCTCACGGTCAAGACCCTCGCCCGCACCGTCCGCGGCCAGTTCAAGCGGATCCAGTTCACTCCCGACCTGCTCCCGGCCGACCTCGTGGGCACGCGCATGTACAACCAGCGCTCGGGAGAGTTCAGCACCGTGCTCGGGCCGGTATTCACCAACCTGCTGCTCGCCGACGAGATCAACCGTGCGCCCGCCAAGGTACAGAGCGCGCTGCTCGAGGTGATGCAGGAGCGCCAGGTGACGATCGCCGGGGAGACGCACAAGGTGCCCGAGCCATTCCTGGTGATGGCCACGCAGAACCCGATCGAGACCGAGGGCACCTATCCCCTGCCCGAAGCCCAGGTCGACCGCTTCATGATGAAGGTGCTCGTCGGCTACCCGAGCGAGGAGGAGGAGTTCGTGATCGTCGAGCGCGTCACGGGACCCGCCGCCGACGTTGCCGCGGTCGCCACCACCGAGCAGCTCTCCGCGCTGCAGGGCGAGTGCCGCAAGGCCTACGTCGACCCCGCGCTCATCCAGTACGCGGTGAAGCTCGTCGCGGCCACGCGCCGCCCCGAGCGCTGCGGTCTCACGGACCTGGCCCGCTACATCACGTTCGGCGCGAGCCCGCGGGCGACGATCCATCTCATAGAGGGCGCGCGGGCGCTGGCATTCCTGCGCGGCCGCGAATACGTGCTGCCCGAGGACGTGACCGATCTCGTGCCCGACGTGCTGCGCCACCGTCTCGTGCTCTCCTACGAAGCGCTCTCCGACGCGAAGACCGCGGACGAGCTCGTGGTGCGGATCATGAAGGCGGTCCCCGCGCCCGAGAAGCCGCTCGAAACCCATGTCCGAGTCGCCGCCGGATAGCAGGAAGAAGGACGCGCCCCGCCTCCATGCCGTCGCCGCCGCGGGCGGCGCGCTGGCCCGCAAGGAGGATCCCGACGCCATCCTCCGCCGTCTCGAGTGGACGGTCATACGGCGCCTGGACGGCCTTCTGCAGGGCGACTATCGCACGCTGTTCCGCGCCTTCGGCCTCGATCTCGCCGATCTCCGCGAGTATCAGCTGCACGACGACGTGCGCCACATCGACTGGAACGTCACCGCCCGCCTGCAGACGCCCTACGTCCGCGAGTTTCACGCCGACCGTGAAGTCACGGCCTGGTTTCTCCTCGACCTGAGCGGCTCGGTGGATTTCGGCTCGGGCAACGTGCGGAAGCGCGCGCTGTCGACCGAGTTGACCGCGGTGCTCGGGCGGCTCCTCACGCGGCACGGCAATCGCGTCGGCGCCATTCTCTATTCGGACAAGATCGACGGCGTGGTTCCGGCGGGCGCCGGGCGGCGCCACGTGCTGCAGATTCTCGACCGCATGATGAAGCCGGCCGCGCCGGCCGCCCGGAAGGAGACGAATCTCGGCGACCTCATGGAGAAGGCGCAATCGGCGATCAAGCGACGCTCGGTGATCTTCGTCGTCTCCGACTTCATCAGCACCCCGGGCTGGGCGCGCGGGCTCGCGCTGCTCGCCCGCCGTCACGAGATCGTCGCCGTGCGCCTCTACGATCCGCTGGAAATGGAGCTGCCGGACCTGGGCCTCATCGTCATGCAGGACGCAGAGACGGGTGAGCAGCTCTTCGTCGACACGCACGACGCGCGCTTCCGCAGGCAGTTCGCGGAAGCGGCCCTGCGGCGCGAAGCCGCGCTGCGGGCGGCGTTGAGCGAGGCGGGGGTCGATTGCCTGGAGCTGGCGACGGACGACGATCTCGTCGATGCCCTGATGCGTTTCACGGTGTTGCGCAAGCGGCGCAGCCAGCTCGCGGCGGGTGTCTCGCTGACGAGTCACAGGTAGTGAACATCGATGAAAGGGCGTGATTGGCGATTGGTGATCTGGCCGGGCTCAAGCAAGCGCAGCAGCGCTTGACACCAATCACGAATCACGAATCACGCAGTTAGCTTCAGATGATGATCGATTTCGCCAGCATGACCTTCCTGTGGGCCGGGATGCTATGGCTGCTCGCCGCGGTGCCGGCGTTCGTCGCGCTCTACGTGTGGCTCATCGCGCGCGGCAGGAAGGTCGCCCTGCGCTACGCGAGCCTCGGCCTGGGCGGTGAGACGCCGGGCACGGCCGCGAGAATCCGGCGTCACGTGCCGGCCGTCCTCCTGCTCCTCGGCTTGAGCGCCATGCTGTTCGCGGTCTCGCGGCCGCACGCATCGCTCACCATGCCGGCGCGGCAGGAAACCGTCATCCTCGCCATGGACGTCTCGGGCAGCATGCGGGCGACCGACATCAAGCCGAACCGGCTCGCGGCCGCGCAGGCGGCGGCCAAGGCGTTCGTCGCGAAGCAGCCGCGGCACGTCCGCATCGGCGTCGTGGCGGTCGCAGGCGCGGCGGCGGTCGTGCAATCGCCGACCGACAACCGCGACGACATCGTCCAGGCGATCGACCGGTTCCAGCTGCAGCGCGGCTCCGCGATCGGCAGCGGCCTCCTGATGGCGCTCGCCACGCTGCTGCCCAACTCGGGCATAGACGTCGAGCAGTTGAGTTTCGGCCGCCAGTCGCGGCCCTGGCTGCGCGATCAACGCAAGGCCGAGGAGCACAAGCCCGTGCCGCCGGGATCGAACGGCTCCGCCGCGATCGTGCTCCTGTCCGACGGCGAGGCCAATACCGGTTTCGATCCGATGGAAGCCGCTAAAATGGCCGCCGAGCGCGGGGTGCGTATCTTTACGGTGGGCGTAGGCACCAAGGAGGGCACGACCCTGGGCTTCGACGGCTGGTCCATGCGCGTGCGGCTGAACGAGGACGTGCTGAAGAAAATCGCCGCGACCACGGAGGGCGAGTACTTCCAGGCGACGACTGCGCCCGACCTGACGGCGATCTACAAGCAGCTCACGACGCGGATCGCGCTCGAGAAGAAGCGCACGACGGAGGTGACGGCGCTCTTCGTGGCGATCGGCGCGGCGCTCGCGCTGCTCGGAGTGCTGCTTTCGATGTTCTGGTATAACCGCATCCTCTAGGACAACCGCTGCCACGCCGTCCGCGGTTTTCCTTTCATCGAAGACCAAACAATAAGGGAAGGACAATCATGATTCGCTTCAGAGCGGCCGCTCGCGCGGCTTGCATGGCCGTTGCTTTGACCGGTTTCGCGTTCGCCACTGGTCAATCACTCGCTCAGGCCTATCCCACGAAACCGATCAGATACCTCGTCGGCTTCACGCCGGGCACGGCCACCGACATCGTCGCGCGCATGGTGAGCCAGAAGCTGACGGAGCGCTGGGGCCAGCAGGTCATCGTCGACAACCGCGTGGGCGCCGCCGGAACGATCGCCGTCGCCACGGCGGCACGCTCGGCGCCCGACGGCCACACCCTGTACATGGCGTCGTCGACCATGGTGGTGAGCCCCTATTTCATACCGAACGTGAGCTACGACATCTTCAAGGATTTCGATCCGGTGATCCTCATGGTGAGCCTGCCCACGGTGATGATCGTCCCGCCGCAGTTGAAGCTGGGCTCCGTGCGTGATTTCATCGCACTGGCAAAGGCAAAACCGCGACAGCTGAACTATGCGCACTCCGGCCGCGGCACCGGCAGCCACGTCGGCGCGGAGATGCTCTCCGCCCTCGCCGGGATCGAGTTGACCGAGATCTCTTTCAAGTCCTCTACCGACGCGCTGAACGGCGTCATCCAGGGAGAAATCGCGGTCTATTTTCCGAACCTGGCCGCGGCGATGCCCATGATCAAGCAGGGCCGGGTCAAGGCGCTCGCCGTCAGCACCGCAAAACGCTCCCCGGTCACGCCCGATATTCCCGGCATGTCGGAAAGCCTGCCCGGCTTCGACACGGCGGCCTTCTACGGTATCGTCGTCCCCGCCAGGACGCCGCGCCCGGTGATCTCGAAGCTGAACGCGGAAGTGACGTCCATACTCGACCTCCCGGACATACGCGAGCGGCTCACGGGGCTCGGCGCGGAAGTCATCGCCGGCGCGCCGGCCACGCTTACCGCGCGCATGAAGACCGAGCAGGAGCAGGTCGTCAAAGTGGTGCGGAGGATCGAAGTGAAGGAAGGCAAGCGATAGTTAAAAAGGGAATAGCCGCTGAATTACCGCGTCGGCGTTTGCATCGAAGTACCGTCCATGGCTGAGCAGGATACGCTGCGGATGCCAAGATTGAATTCTGCGGAATGCGACCTCGGTCTTCTTTCTTTGTAGCAGGAGCGGCAACCTCATGCCGAAAAAGATTTGCCCGTGCGGATGATACATCCCGCTGAGCTTCGTAGCCGTTCGCCAAGGTTCAGTGATCTTGTGCAGCTCTAGATTGATAATCGTGTCAGCGAGGATCAGCGTTTCGGACGCCTTGTGGAAGAAAACAAACTCTTTGAAGATACCGCCCGGAACCAAAGTCTGGTCGATTTCGGTGCGCCATTCCTCGGGTGGATTCGCTGCAAGGTCTCGGGTGAAATGAACATTAACCTGTCGCGCGCGCGCCCGTCGTCGCACACCAGGCGATGCCCAGGTGCTCGCTTCCGGAAACGCCTTCTGCCACTCCCCTATATGTGCGTAGTGGAACTGATTGGGCGATACAAGATGGCGAACGGTTCCTAACGTCTGAAGCTGAACTGCCAATTGTTTATCAAAGGCAATAGGTGAGTGCAGGAAAAGGTCGCCATTCGCGAGGCGAACCACTGTCATCCGCGTCGTAAAGGGTAGCGGCATTCGCAGTCCGGCTACTGTCAGATATTCGAACGGCCCATCGACGATACCGATGTCCGACGCCACCGGTTTATAAGTATTTATCGGTTCGTAGAGAATGGGGGCCATGTTGCTCTCTGCCATTCCATGCGAACCTGATAGGCCGGGTCGCCTGCAGCGTGCTGCGTCCAGGTATTCCCGCCTTTGGGACGATGGGCATCGTCAGCATCCTAATTGATGACTGCCGTGAAGGCAGCGGTGACTCGGGCAAATAGGTACCCGCGTCGCCACCCTAAGCGGGCGGTATGCGATGCAGGAATAGCTCGATGGTTCGGACAAAAATAAATCCGAAGACACACAGAGCCCACGTAAGGACAATCGCGTACGGCCCAGCGCCAGGCGGGAATGCGAGTCCGATGACGTTGAGCCAGAGAGCGGCGACCGCCAGGATCGAACCCGCGTAAATGATGATTACCCAAGGGGGAAACTTGCCCTCCACGGCGCGGCGACGGCGGAATTGGATAAGCATAACGACGGTGAAGATCGAAGCAGCTACTGCGCTGGACAATGGCCAAACTACAGTTTCACGAACATGAAGAAGATTCAGAAGAGTAGGAATCAAGGCCAGAGCCGTCACCAGAAATCCGCCTTCTATGTAAAGGCGCACGAGACGGAGGTGCCTATCGGACAGCTCCCCTCCCAATGCGCCTCGCAAAGTGACAACCACCGATGAAAACCCAACGAATGACAACGAAAGCGTTGCGAGGCGAAGAAGATAGTCAGATTCTCCCGGTGTCACCATTGGGCTCCCTTTCTCGTCAGGCAACCGGCCTCCCCGTGTGCACAAGCAAGTCCCTGCGACGCTCTAGTCTGAAGAGCGAAAACTCGTATGTCCACACGAAGTGGACTGTATCCTGGCCCCAGTGAACAGGCACCTGTGGCAAACATTGATTTGAATCAAATGGGGCGATGGTAGGCCTGCTAGAATAAGCATCGTTGCCAGCCCAAGGCCGGGCCATTACCATTGGTTTCAATGAGTCTTTCAAGAGCAGCTAAGCGTTATCTGGCAGCGGTGTTTGCTGTCGTGATGTTGCTTTGCCAGAGCCTGGCTTTGGCGAATGCGTGCCTATCTGGTGCGGCAACCACTGAAGGCGCATCCGCCCCTTGTCATGATTCCGATGACTCGACGAAGAGTTTCGGCCAAGACCGTTGCCACCAAGCCTCGCCCGCGTCGGCGGTAAGTACCGATCTGCCCGCGGTAACCGATCTTCCGCTGCTAGCAATCAACGTTATCCCTGTCGAAGTACAGGAACATTCGGTAGCCTCTGAGCCACCGCAGCTGTGCTTCGAGCCGCCTCCCCTCAGATTCGTTCTTTGTTGTCTTCGTAATTAGATCCTCCGCTTAGGTTGTGCGGCGGCCATGGTGGTCGTCGTGTTGCCGTACGTCCATTCGGAGGGTTTATGCGTCTCTTTTTCGCGTCTGCTGCGTTCCGGTCCTGTTTTGCCGCGTGCTTCCTTTTCCTGCTCAGCACAGGCGCAAGCCACGCCGCTGACGCGCTGAGCCTGACGGACGCCCAGCGCATTGCAGCTGATCGTTCGCGCCAATTGGCGGCCCAGGACCGGGCGGTCTTTGCATCCCGCGAGATGGCGGTCGCAGCTGCCCAGCTACCCGACCCGACGCTCAAAGCAGGTGTTGAGAACCTCCCGGTGAACGGCGCGGACGCCTTCAGTCTCACCAAGGACTTCATGACTATGCGCCGCATCGGCGTGATGCAGGAGTTCACCCGGTCTGAGAAGCGCCTGCTTCGCGCTGAGAAATTCGAGCGCGAAGCCGAGAGGACGACTACCGAAAAAGCGGCAACGCTGGCCACCGTACAACGCGACACCGCTCTCGCCTGGCTGGATCGTTACTTCGCGGAAGCAATGGCAGCCGTAGTGATCGAGCAAACCAAGGCGGCCCGGCTTGAAATAGAAGCCGCCGAGACAGCGTATCGCGCCGGTCGCGGCAATCAGGCGGAGATCTTCGCGGCTCGCACCGCTGTTGTATCCCTCGAGGATCGGGCAAGCGAAACGGACCGGCGCGTGCGCACGGCGAAGAACTCGCTCGCGCGCTGGGTGGGCGAGGTCGCGGACAAGCCACTTGGCACAAAGCCGGGCATAGACGCGTTGTCGCATCTCAATGCGCACGATCTCGATAACCAGCTCGTTAACCACCCTGAAATAGCAAGTCTTGCAAAGCAGGTCGAGATTGCGAGAACCGAAGCGAGGCTTGCCCAGGCCAACAAGCAACCGGACGTAACCGCGGAGCTTATGTATGCCCAGCGCGGTCCTGCCTATTCGAACATGGTGTCGTTCGGAATCGCGATACCGCTGCAGTGGGATCAGAAGAATCGCCAGAACCGGGAAGTGGCCGCGAAACTCGCCATGGCCGAGCAGGCGGAAGCCCAGCGCGAGGAAATGCTTCGGGCGCACGTGGCCGAAGTGCGCAACATGGTAAACGAGTGGGAAAACCTCAAGGAGCGCCGCGCCCGTTACAGCCGCGAGCTTCTGCCTCTCTCAGCCCAGCGCACTGAAGCGGTCACAACCGCCTACCGCGGCGCCCGATCTACCCTGGGTGAGGTGTTCGCGGCTCGCCGCAACGAGATCGACGTTCGCCTTCAGGCACTTCAACTCGAAGCCGAGCAGGCCAGGATCTGGGCACAGCTCAACTTCCTCATTCCGCATTCGACCGTAGCCTTGGAGAACGCGCGATGAAGGCGAAAACGCTCGTCGTTGCGCTCGTGGTTGCCCTGCTGGCTGGGGGTGGAGGTTATGCCGCGTATCGCCTGGGGATGAATCGCGGGATGCACATGGCCGGACCTGCGGACTCCACGCAGACAACCGCGAGGCCCCAGAGAGCCGGCGATGTCGATCCAGGTACCGGCAAGAAAGTCCTCTACTGGCACGACCCCATGGTACCGGGCCAGCGTTTCGACAAGCCGGGCAAGTCGCCCTTCATGGACATGCAGCTTGTTCCCGTCTACGAGGGCGGAGCCAGCCAAGAGGGTGCAGTGGCCATCGATCCACGGGTGCAGCAGAACCTCGGAATACGCACCGCCGAGGTTCGACCCGTCGCCCTCACGACTGGAATTGAAGTGGTGGGTAGCGTCGCCTACAACGAGCGTGATGTCGCCGTCGTACAGGCGCGCGTCAATGGCTATGTTGAAAGGCTACTCGTCCGTGCGCCTCTCGATCCGGTGCGCAAGGGACAGGCGCTCGCCGAACTCTATGCGCCAGATTGGGTCGCCGCCCAGGAAGAATATCTGTCGGTCAAGCGCATGCCGGGCGGCGGTCTCGAAGGCCTGCTCGATGCGGCGCGCCAGCGCATGCGGCTCGCCGGCATGACGGAAGACCAGATTCGCTTGGTCGAATCCAGCGGTAAGGTTCATGCGCGGCTGGTCGTGACAGCGCCTCTTGGCGGAGTGATTTCTGAACTGAACGCTCGCGAAGGCATGACCGTCATGTCAGGAGCGCCGCTTTTCCGGATAAACGGACTGGGCACAGTCTGGGTTAACGCAGAGGTCCCTGAAAGTCAGGCCTCCTTCGTCCGCCCCGGTGTTGCCGTGGAAGCCCGGGCAGTGGCGCTAACAGGTACGGCGCTCAAAGGCCGGGTCAACGCCCTCCTCCCCGACGTGAACCCGACCACCCGCACCCTCAAAGCGAGGATCGAGCTGCCCAACCCCGGCAATCGGCTGGTGCCAGGAATGTTTGTCACGGTGAGCTTTGCGCCGGAGTCGCGCCAGGAGGTCCTGTCGGTCCCGACCGAGGCCGTCATTCGTACCGGCACCCGCAGCGTCGTGATCGTTGCGCAGGGCGAAGGCAAATTCTCCGTTGTGGATGTTGAAGTTGGAATGGAGAGCAACGGCCAGAGTGAGGTCCGCAAAGGACTGCAGGCCGGGCAGAAGGTGGTCGTCTCCGGGCAGTTCCTTCTGGATTCGGAAGCCAACCTGCGCGGAAGTACTGCCCGCATGAGCGAAATGCCCGGAGCCCCTGCCACACCCGCCGCCCCTGCTTCAAAAGGCGGACAAACAAACCATCGCGGCACCGGCACCGTGACCGAGATCGACGCGGCCAAAGGCCACGTCCAGCTTGATCACGGCGCGATCCCCTCCATGAGCTGGCCCGCGATGCAAATGGGTTTCGCCGTCAGCGACAAGGCCGTCCTCGCCCGGCTCAAGAAGGGCGACAAGGTCGAATTCGAAGTCCGAGGGAAGCCCAATCCGCAAGGCGACTACGTGATCGAGAAGATCGCGCCTGCGGGGAGTAAGCCGTGATCGCCGGTCTTATCCGCTGGTCGATCGCCAACCGTTTCCTGGTGCTGTTGGTGAGCGTGCTCGTGGCCGCATGGGGAACGGTGTCTTTGCTCCGCACACCGCTCGACGCGCTACCCGACCTTTCGGATACGCAGGTCATCATCCGCACCCCATTCCCCGGGCAGGCGCCGCGCATCGTCGAGGACCAGGTTACCTATCCCCTTTCGACCACGATGATGTCGGTCCCAGGCGCGAAGACCGTGCGCGGGTATTCGATGTTCGGGGACTCCTTCGTCTACATCCTGTTCGAGGACGGCACCGATCCCTATTGGGCACGATCTCGTGTTCTGGAATACCTCAACCAGGTGCAGTCGCGACTCCCCGCAGGCGCGAAACCTGCGCTCGGACCCGACGCCACTGGCGTGGGCTGGATTTACCAATACGCGCTCGTAGACAGGACGGGGAACAACGACCTGGGCCAACTGCGTGCTTTGCAGGACTGGTTCCTGCGCTATGAGTTGAAATCCGTGCCCGACGTGGCCGAAGTCGCTTCGGTCGGCGGGATGGTACGCCAGTACCAGATCGTGCTCCTCCCGGAGCGGCTGCGGGCCTACGGCATTTCCCACGGCCGCGTGATACAGGCCGTGCAGAACGCGAACCGGGAGACCGGTGGCTCGGTGCTCGAATTGGGCGAAGCCGAATACATGGTACGCGCGAGCGGCTATCTGAAAACCCTCGAGGATTTCGCTGCAGTACCGCTGCTCACCACCGAGGCCGGCACGCCCGTCATGTTGAAGGACGTGGCGCGCATCCAGATCGGGCCGGAAATGCGCCGCGGCATCGCCGAGCTGGACGGAGAAGGTGAAGTGACGGGAGCCATCGTCATCATGCGCCACGGCAAAAACGCGCTCACCACCATCGCAGCAGTCAAAGAGAAGATGGCCACGTTGAAGGCAAGCCTGCCAACCGGCGTCGAGATCGTCGAGACCTATGATCGCTCCGGGCTCATCGAGCGTTCCGTGCGTCACCTCGCACAAAAGCTGCTTGAGGAATTTGCCGTCGTCGCCTTGGTCTGTCTTGTCTTCCTCCTTCACCTGCGCAGTGCTTTCGTCGCTATCGTGACGTTGCCTCTTGGGGTGCTGGCGGCGTTTATCGTGATGCACTACCAGGGCGTCAACGCGAACATCATGTCACTGGGCGGCATCGCAATCGCCATCGGCGCCATGGTCGACGCCGCGATCGTAATGATCGAAAATGCCCACAAGAGGCTCGAAGCATGGCATCACGCTCATCCAGAGGTGGAGCTGTCGGTCTCCGAGCGTTGGCGAGTGATCGGTGATGCAGCCGCCGAAGTGGGCCCGGCACTTTTCTTTTCGCTACTCATCATCACACTCTCGTTCGTTCCGGTATTCGCGCTGCAGGCGCAGGAAGGCCGGCTCTTCGCCCCCCTCGCTTATACCAAGACCTATGCCATGGCTGCCGCGGCGGGACTCTCCGTGACACTCGTTCCGGTGCTGATGGGGTATCTCATCCGGGGCCGTATTCCCCAAGAAGGTCGCAATCCGCTAAACCGCCTATTGATAGCCGGATACAGGCCACTTCTTGCGATCGTCCTTCGCGCGCCCTGGTTGACCATCGCCGTAGCCGTACTCCTGGCGGTTTCGTCGCTCATCCCCTTGAGCCGCCTGGGCACCGAGTTCCTCCCTCCCCTCGATGAAGGCGATCTCCTTTACATGCCTTCAGCACTGCCTGGGCTTTCCACCGGTAAGGCAGCAGAGCTCCTGCAGCAGACCGACCGGCTCATTGCCACCGTGCCCGAAGTAAAGAGGGTCTTCGGCAAAATCGGACGCGCGGAGACCGCAACCGATCCGGCCCCGCTGGAAATGGTCGAAACGGTGGTGCAATTGAAGCCTCGCTCGGAGTGGCGTGCCGGGATGACACCGGAGAAACTGGTGGAGGAGCTCGACCGGGTCGTGCGTCTCCCGGGTCTCTCGAACATCTGGATCCCGCCCATCCGCAATCGCATAGACATGCTCGCGACCGGCATCAAGAGCCCCTTGGGCATCAAGGTATCGGGGAATGACCTCGGCCAGATCGAGCAGGTCGCGGGGGAAATAGAACGCGCTGTGAAGGATGTGCCGGGAGTGTCCACCGCCCTTGCGGAACGGGTGCAGGGAGGCCGGTACATCGACATATCGATCGACCGCAACGCCGCCAGCCGGTATGGAATGTCCATCGCGGACGTCCAGTCCGTCGTCTCATCGGCCATCGGCGGGGAAAATATCGGCGAGACCATCGAAGGAAGGCGCCGCTTTCCGATCAATGTGCGCTATCCACGTGAATCAAGGGATTCGCTCGAGGGGCTCAAGGCCTTACCCATCGTCACCGAACGCGGCGCCCAGATTCCGTTGTCAGCAGTCGCCGCGATCAATCTCGCTGACGGGCCGCCAATGCTGCGCTCGGAGAACGCCCGCCTGTCGGGGTGGATCTATGTCGATATCCGTGGGCGCGATCTTGGTTCTGTCGTCCAGGATGCGCAGCGCGTGGTTGCGCAACGGGTGAAGCTCCCTCCGGGCGTGTCCCTGAGCTGGTCAGGCCAGTTCGAGTACCTTGAAAGGGCCCGCGCCCGGCTCGTGCTGGTCGTTCCTTTCGTCCTTCTCGTCATCTTCGTGCTGCTCTTTATGACGTTCCAGCGCATGGACGAGGCCTTGCTCATCATGCTTTCGCTCCCTTTTTCGCTGGTGGGCGGTTTCTGGTTCATCTATGCCCTCGGCCATAATTTCTCCGTAGCGGGTGCAGTGGGTTTCATCGCACTGGCCGGTGTCGCTGCGGAATTCGGCGTCGTCATGCTGCTCTACCTCAAGCAGGCGGTCGAGCGTCACGGTGTGGGACACCTTATGGAGGCAATCGACGAAGGGGCAGTACAGCGCGTTCGACCGAAGGCAATGACCGTCGCGGTCATCATCGCGGGCCTGATCCCGATCATGTGGAGCGAAGGCTCCGGCGCCGAAGTCATGCAGCGCATCGCCGCCCCCATGATCGGGGGAATGCTTACAGCCCCTCTGTTGTCAATGTTCGTTATTCCAGCAGCTTATCTGTTGTTAAACCGCAACCGCAGGAAAGGAGAAGTGCAATGAAACGCCTCGTAACGCTGTCTGCCATTATGGCTCTGTCGATCAGCGCCGCCTTCACCGTCCAGGCCCAGATGAAGGATATGGACATGCAAAAAGGCATGGACATGAAGGGAATGGAGATGAAGAAGGACGGCGGCAAATCCGGCCAGGGCACGGTCCACAAAGGAACCGGCGTGGTGAAAAAAGTCGACGCCGCCAAAGGCGCCGTCACGCTCGATCACGAGCCAATCAAGAGCGCGAACTGGTCGGCCATGACCATGACCTTCAACGTCAAGGACAAGAAGATGCTGGAGAACGTGAAGAGCGGGCAGAAGGTCCAGTTTGAATTCGTTCAAGAGGGGAAGGAGAACGTAATCACCAGCATCAAATAGGGATCTGCCGGGCAGGCGCATACCATTGCTGCGCCGATGCGTTCACCCCTTGCTACCGTACTCGTCGTGTTCTTCGTGGCGGTCGCCCTTAACTATCCGAGGTAGCTCGCGCGAAGTGGCTGTTGCCTACACAGAGCCGCGACTGGTCAGGTTCGCTAGAAGCTTCGCTAGGGAGCGACGTTCCAGCGCTGCATCGACAAGATGACTGCGTGATTTCACAGCAGCTTCGAGCGCGGTCCGCCATCGGGCGTCTCCGCTTGTGCGTAGGAGCAGGCCGGACAGCGCTACGTCGTTGCCGACTGGAAACAACGCCGGATAGCGTTTGCCGAGTAGCCCGGTATTGCCACCGATAGCAGACGCGATGACGGGTACGCCGATGGCGATGGCTTCGGAGACCACGTGAGCGCCGCCCTCCATGCGGCTCGATATCACCATGGCGTGGCTGCGCGCCAGCCAGCGCATGGCGCCGGCGTGATCGAGCTCGCCTAGCCAGCGATAACGCGGTTCTGAGCGCATCAGCGCGCGTGCCTCGCGCGCGAAGTCGGTCGACATCGCCTTACCCAGGTGCACAACGCGTATGGCCTTGTCGGCAGGCAGGCGGCGGAGCGCGAGCGCCGCCCGAAATGGATCCTTTTCTTCACGCAAATGGCCGATGACGGTAATCAGACAATAGCTGCGCGGTAGCGCCTGCCGCTGTACTGCGCGCACCGACTGATGGATCACGAAAGTCTTCCTGCGCAGGGCCGCACCGATTTCGGACAGACCTTCACGCTGCAGAACGACCATCCGATCGGCAAGGCGCAGCGATTCACGTGCATCGTCGTCGCTGTGTATATCGCGATAAAGGTCCGTGCCAGTCAGCACCAGCACTAACGGTCGGTCCGGATATGCGGCCTTCCAGGCCTTGATTGAAGCGTGACTGCGGCGGGCATGCAGGGCGACGAGGGCCCCGCAATCCTGCCCTGCCCACGTTTGTGTGATGTCTATCCTGTGGCCGAGGGCGCGCATATGCGCCGCCCAGCGCTCGGCTGTGTTGCGATTGCCATGGCGGGAGCCGGGCCGGGCCGGTGTTACGATGACGATACGCAATGCTGACAATCCCGTCGGGAGAAAAAGGGACGGGCTAGGCGCGCTCCACAGGAAGGCCGGCTAGCCGCCACTCCGGCATACCCGCTTCAAGCCTGCGTGCCTTCAGGCCCTTCTTTCGCAGCATAGCCACCGCATCGTAGGACATCAGGCAGTACGGCCCACGACAGTACGCAACAACTTCCCGGCCTTTCGGCAGGTCGCGCAGGCGCTTTTCCAGCTCGTGGATCGGTATGTTGATCGCGCCCGGCAGATGGCCCGCCGCGTACTCTTCCGGCGGCCGGACGTCGAGGACCGTGACCAGGCCCTTTCGAGCCCGCTCCAGCAGTTCCTTCGCCGGCACCGGCTCGAGGTCATCCTTTTGCGCCAGGTAAAGCCTGACGATGCGCTCGACCTCCGCCAAATACGCCTCGCCTACCTGGCCGAGAGCCGAGAGCAGCCCAACAACCTGGTCCCCCGCGAGACGGTAGAAGACATACAAGCCTTCCTTACGACCGACAATCAGGCCTGCCTGCCGCAGTTTTTGCAGGTGCTGAGAGGTATTGGCAACCGTCGTTCCGGTCAGGTTTGCCAACTGCTCCACGTTTCGTTCCGCCTGGGCGAGCAGTTCCAGAAACTCAATCCGGGTCGAGCTGGAGAGCGCCGTTCCGATGCGGGCCAGATTGGTGAATATGTCCCGCTTCGCGTTGGTTGACATCCAATGAACCTCTGTTCTACTATTCAAGTGATTAATTGATTATATGATCGTTTGACTATTGTGTCCATTCTAACCGTGAGCAAAGCCGACCATGGCCGAGTTTGAGGGGCCGATTCGGCTTGGGGCTTTCCTGGCTGTTTTTGTAGCGGTAGCCCTGTGGGAAGTTCTTGCTCCGTGCCGGAGACAGGAGTTCCGGCGAGCGGCGCGCTGGCCGCACAACATCGGTCTTCTCCTGGTGAACGTGGTTCTACTGCGGGTGGTAGCGCCGGGTGCAGCGGTTGCTGTGGCCATGACGGCTGAGGCCGGCGGATGGGGACTGCTGAACGCCCTACCTTTCCCAGCCTGGCTCGCGGTTCCGCTTGCAGTGATGCTGCTCGACCTCGCCATCTACTTCCAGCACGTCATGTTTCATGCCGTGCCGACGCTTTGGCGGCTGCACCGCGTGCACCATGCCGACCTCGAATTCGATCTCACCACGGGTACCCGCTTTCACCCGTTTGAGATTCTGATTTCGACCGCAATCAAGTGCGCAGCGGTCGCGGCCATCGGCGCCTCCCCCATCTCAGTCCTGATTTTTGAGGTGCTGCTTAACTCGACCGCGATGTTCAACCACGCAAACGCTTCCTTGCCGGCGATTATCGATCGATGGGTGCGATGGGTCCTTGTCACCCCCGACATGCATCGTGTTCATCATTCCGTTCGCTACGAGGAGTCCTCTAGCAATTTCGGGTTTAACCTGCCGTGGTGGGATCGGCTCTTCGGGACATACCGGCCCCAGCCGAAGCTGGGCCATGCCGCCATGAACATCGGCGTCGATGCGTTCCGCTTCCCGGAGGATTCGCGTCTCGACCGACTCCTCGTGCAACCCTTTCGCGATACGCCAGGCCAGTACCCCATCAACCGGCGAGAGGCCGCGGGGTGAGCGTCTGCCCGGCAGTGCTTCGGCCGCGGTTATCGATGTGCGGGGGCCGGATGAATTTAACGGGCCTTTGGGACATATACCCGATGCCCTTAACGTGCCGCTGGGCGAGCTTGAGGCCCGGCTAGCAGCCCTCACTTCTGACAAACGACAGATGGTTGTAGTCTGCAAAACGGACAAACGATCTGTAAAGGCTGCAGAGAGTCTTCGAGCCCATGGAATTAAGCATGTGATGGTATTGCGCGGCGGCATGGAGGAATGGAGCTGTCAGGCCGCGCCATCGCAGGCAATCATTACGCCGATCTAGCGCTCGCTTACCTTTCAGGCAGCCAGCGCGCCGCATGTGGAACACCCTAACCGGGAGACCAATCCATGCATCCGACGCACCCACCGTCGCAGGTTCCTCCCGCGCCTGCGAACAAGTCCATGACTTACCTGCTGGGTGGTCTATCCATTTTCACAATGGTCATGACGATCCCACAAGTCCTGACGGTTTGGATCGGTCATCAAACGGCAGGAGTTTCGCTTATCTCCTGGAGTGCATACTTGATTTCCGCCCTGGTATGGTTCTGGTACGGAATACAAAAACGAGATCGAAATATCTACTTGCCGTGCATAGGCTGGATCGTACTTGATGCGGCAGTGGTGTCCGGTGTACTCATTCTAGGATGATTCTTTCTAGCGCACGCATGATTCCGGGTTTTAATTCGCTTTGGGGCTAATCACGTGCGACGCGGGTCCACGTTTCAACGCCGCGGAATTGTCGAAGGATTCTTCGGACCTCCCTGGAGCATGCCGCACCGCAAGGCTCTTTTCCGGTTCGGCGCAAAGAGGGGGATGAACACCTATCTCTACGCCCCCAAGGACGACCCTTATCACCGCGCGCGCTGGAGGGATCCCTATCCGAAGGGCGAATGGAAAGTGCTGCAGGATCTCATCAAGGCCGCGCAAGAGCAGCATATCGATTTCGTTTACGCCTTCCACCCAGGAAAGGGGCTGCGGTTCTCCGCTCTAGAGCCCGCGCAGCTTTTGCTCGAGAAGGCCGCGCGCTTCTACGATGCGGGCGTGCGAATCTTCGCGGTTCTGTTCGATGACATCCCCTCGCGCCTGAGTCACGCGGCGGACCGAAAACACTTTGGTGGTAGCCTGGCCAGGGCCGAAGGACTGTGGCTGGAGAAGATCCTCGAACGGCAGCCGGCGTCCTGGACGGAAGTGGAATGGTGGATCTGTCCCTCCCGCTACACGGAACACCCCCGGCTCGAGCGCATGTTCGGCGTCTTCGAGCCGCGCTTCTGGCAGACGCTCGCCAGACACCTGCCCGCCCCTGTCGCCTGTCTCTGGACCGGGCCTGCCATTGTGCCCCGGACGGTCTCCCTGGCCCATGCGCGCAAGGTGGCACGTCAGCTCAAGCACCCCCTGATTCTCTGGGACAACTACCCCGTCAACGATTTGTCGATGAGCGATGAGATGCATCTCGCTCCCCTTGCCGGCCGCGACTCGCGCCTGCCGGCGGCGGTTTACGGCTATCTGAACAATCCCCTGTTGCAGGAGAGTTTGAGCCTGGTTCCGCTCGCCACCTGCTTCGACTACGCCGCGAACCCTGCGGCATACGATCCCGAGAGGAGCTGGAGGGAAGTCGTGCGGGAGCTTTTCGGCGCGAGCGCTATTCCTCACTGGCGCGCTATTCTGGATTTCTGCGAGAGGATGAATCGCTCAAAGGGCGGGAAACGATCCACCGCACTCGCGCCCGGCAGGCTACGCGCACTTCGAGAAGCGGACCGTTACCTCTTGAGAAATCAAGGACGCCGTTGGTTTGAAGAGTTTCGTCCGTGGCTCGCGCGACTCGAAGCCGAACTGGCGCGGCGGTAAAGGGACCTGACGGCGGCTATCTGGAAATCTAAGGCTCGGCCGTATCGGGCGGCAGCCGGCTCAAAAGCGGACACTAAACTTTCATCGGTCAGCCCGTGACACGGGCCCTCAGCTCGGCAGCGCATACCTCAACCGGCGCGGCCTCCTCAAGCTCTAGTCCCGATCGCCCCGATCGCGGAGAAGAGATTCTCGACCGTCTGCCGGGGAATGCCCTTCGTGATGAACACGAGGCGCGTTCCGTGGTCCGCGCCGGGCCATGCCGCAAGCTCGATGGGAGGATGGAAGAGATGCTGCACCCCCTGCACCACCATCGGGCCGCTCTTGCCTTCGACGTTGACGAGGCCCTTCACCCGCAGGAGGTCCGGACCGCGGAGCGCCGTCAGGACCTCTATCGTCTGCGTGAACGCCTGCCACGCGAGCGGCTTGTCGAAGCGAAGCGTGAAAGTCTTGATTGCCTCGTCGTGGTGGTGATGGTGGCCGTGCTCGTCGCCGGCATGGTCCTCTTTCTCCCCGTCGCCCAGCCAGCGCTCGACCTCTTCCAGGCGTGACTTCGTATTCGTCAGGCCCACGTCAACCAGGAACGCCGGATCCACTTCCCCGTTCAAGGCCCGGGTGAACAGCGCGCGCGGGTTGATCTCGCGCAGGCGGCGTTCCAGAGCCTCTACCTGCCCGGCCGGGGCGAGGTCCGTCTTGGTCACCACGATGCGGTCCGCCAGCGCGACCTGTTTCACCGGCTCGGAAAACGAATCGAGCTGCCCCGGAGAATTGAACGCATCGACCAGCGTGACCACGCAGTCGAGCCGGAACTGGTCGAGCAGCAGCGAATCGGTCATCAAGGTCTGCATGACCGGCGCCGGGTCGGCGATGCCGGTGGTCTCCACGATGACGCGCTCGAAGTCGATGATCTCGCCGTTGCGGCGCTTGATGAACAGCTCCCGCAGCGTTTCCTGGAGATCGGTGCGCAGCGTGCAGCACAGGCAGCCGCTGTTCAGCAGCATCATCTGCTCGGACGAGGTTTCGACGAGGTCGTTGTCGACGCCGATCTCGCCCAGCTCGTTGACGATCACCGCCACGCGGTTCATCTCCGGGCGCTTCACGAGCCGGTTGATGAGCGTCGTCTTGCCGCTGCCCAGAAAGCCGGTAATCACGGATACCGGAAGCCGTCCCGCCAGTGCGTCCTGCGCCATCAGCGTTCCCGCTGTTTTCCAATGGGGCCTGCAGTATACTCCAGTGCAATTTCCTGGGAGAACCCTCCGGGCATGAAGGTTCTCGTCGTAGACGATCACGCACTGATCCGCGAGGCGTTGCGCGGCGTCCTGAAGGAGCTGAAGGACGACGCGACCATCGTCGAGGCGTCCAGCGGGCGCGAGGCCTTGAGTCTCCTCGGCGACCATCCCGACTTCAGCCTCATCCTCCTCGACCTGAATCTGCCCGACCGGAACGGCTTTGCCGTTCTCGCCGAGCTGCGCGAGCGCTATCCCGCGGTCGCGACCGTGGTGCTCTCGGCTTTCAGCGACCGCGAAAACATCGCGCGGGCCCTCGACCTGGGAGCGCTCGGTTTCATCCCGAAGTCCGGCTCGCGGTCAGTGATGCTGGGCGCCCTGCGGCTGGTTCTTTCCGGCGGCATCTACATACCTCCCGACATCCTCGCGCAGCGGGAAACCTCGCCCGCGGAGCCGAAGGCCGGCCGGCCCGCCCGGGACGGACGGCCTCTTTCGCCGCGCGATGCGGGCCTGACCGAGCGCCAGGTGGAGGTCCTCGCCCTCATGATGCAAGGCAAGAGCAACAAGGCGATCTGCCGGATTCTCGATCTCGCCGAGCCGACGGTTAAAAATCACGTCACGGCGATATTGAAATCCCTGAAAGTGACCAACCGGACCGAGGCCGTCATTGCAGTAGGTGACTTGGGCTGGGATCTGCGGTCGACGGCAGGTCGCTAGGAAGACCCTCGGCCGCGCCCGCTCGCGACGCCCCGTCGGCGACCCGGCTCACTCTCAGGAGCTGGTTTACCATCGCGCGCAGCGCCATCGGTGCGACCGGCTTGTGCAGCAGGTGCAAGCCCCGGGCGCGCGCTTCGAGCAGGCGCTCGGGCGCAATGTCGCCCGAGATGAGAAACGCGGGAATGGGCGCCCGAAACGCCCTCCGCAACCGCTCCACCGCCCCGATGCCGGTGTTCCCGTCGGCCAACCGATAGTCGGAAATGATCAGGTCGGGACGGCGGTCGTCGCCGTCGAGACTGGCGAGCGCGGCGCGGTCCGATTCGGCGGTGACGACGAAGCATCCCCAGCTTCGCAGGACGCCGCGCATGCCGTCGAGAACCAGCGCATCGTCGTCGATCACCACGATCAATCTGCCGGCCGCGGGATCGGCCATGGCGTGGGCCGCTGCGGAAGGCTCCACCGGCCTGCGCCGCGGTGAAACGAGCGGCAGCGAGACCGCGAAACACGAACCCCTGCCGGGTAACGATACGAGCTCGACCGGATGATTGAGCAGGCGGCACAGGCGATCGACGATGGCGAGCCCCAGCCCGAGCCCTCCACGGTGCCCCCGATCGGGCGAAGCAAGCTGATAGAACTCCCCGAAGATCTTTTGCGTCTGGTCCGCGGGAATGCCCGCGCCGCTGTCGCGCACTTCGATCCGGATCCGGCCCCCGCGATGGCGGGCGCCCACGAGGACCCCGCCGCGATCCGTATAGCGCACCGCGTTGGAAACGAGGTTCAGCAATATCCGTTCCAGCAGGATCGGGTCGCTGCGAACCCACGCGTCACTCGGCACGACGCGCAGCCGCAGACCCTTTTCCCGCGCGGCCGGCGCGAACGTCCTCTCGATGCGCTGCAGGATCTGGTCGAGAGCAAGGTCGGTCGGTTCCGGAGCGAGCGCTCCCGCATCGAGCCGGGAGATGTCGAGCAGCGCGTTGAACAGATCGTTCATAGCCGTTACCGCGGCGTCGATCTGCGCCGTAACCCGCCCGCGCTCGGCCTCGTCGGTTTCGGTGCGCAACTGGGATACGAACAGGTTCAAGGCGTGGAGCGGCTGTCGCAGGTCGTGACTGGCCGCCGCAAGAAAGCGCGATTTCGCCAGATTGGCGGCCTCGAGCTGCTGGTAGAGCCGGCCGAGCTCGTCGTTCATCCGGTTCAGGTTCGTCGCGAGATTTCCGAGCTCGTCCCGGTTCGGGACTTCGAGCCGCCGCGAGAAATCCCCCGAAGCAATCTCGTCGAACCTCGTCTCCATGTCCTTCACCGGCTTGATCACCGACCAGGAGATCGCGTATCCGAGCACGAGCGCCAGCGCGATGCTTCCCACGCCGAATCCGAGGATCATGAGCTGCGACATCAGGTGCGCCGCCTGGCTCGCCTCGATGCTCGCGACCATGTCGGCCTCCGCGCGGTTCACGAGCTGGTTGGTGAGGCGCTCCATGCGGTCGGCGAGCGGGCTCGCCTGCGCGACCTGCAACGCCCTGCCCTCGAGCACCTTGCCCTGCCGGATCAGCTCGACCACCCTGGCGACGACCTGGATGAATTCGTCGTACTCCTTGCGCAGCTCGGCGAGCAGCCCCACCTCGTCCTTCGCCACGAACTGCAGGCGGTCGAAGTCGTAGCCGAACTGGTTCAGCTGGCGCAGCGTAGCCTCCAGCGTGCCCTCCTCGGGGACCAGCAGCGCGGCGGTGACGCTGTAGAGCTGCGCCGTCGTGTCGTGCTGGAGCTGGCGGTAGGCGGCGATCTTCCGCTGCAAGGACACCACTTCCTCCGCGTGGCGCTGCACGCCGGCCAGCACCTCGAGCCCGACCGCGCCCACCGTGATCAGCAAGACGACGATGGACAGAAAGGCCGCGAGCAGCTTGGTGCGTATCGTCACGGGCGCCCGCGCTACGAGCGCGGGGAGCCACTCCGTCAGCCAGCGCTTCATCGGGGTTTCGCTTCCCCGGACAGGTTTTTCAGGTCGCGGAGCATCTCGTCCGGATTGAAACGAGTCCCCATGTATTGCACGCGCAGCGTTCCGCTCCGATCGACGAGGGATGTGAGAAAAGTGTGGTCCACGTCGCCGCGGGGCGTCTTCTTGTAGTAAACCCCGTAATGCCTGGCCACTTCGCGTATCTCAGCCGGTGTGCCGCTCAGGAACGACCAGCCGCGGGGATTTGCCCGGTACGCCTCGGCATAGCGCTTGAGCACTGCCGGCGTATCGCGCTCGGGGTCCACCGTGATCGAGACGAACTGGACGTCGGGCCCGAACGAGGCGCCGAGTCTGTCCTGCAGGCCGGCCATGGTAGCCGTGAGCAGCGGACAGGTGTCGGCGCAGCTCGCAAAGATGAACGTGATCGCGAGGACCTTGCCGCGCAAGTCCTTCAGGGCGACGCGCCTGTCGTCCTGACTGGTCAGCGTGAACTCCGGGGCGGGACCGATTTTTGCGAGGCGCTCGTTCTTGCGGGACTCATGGCATGGAGCGTCGGCAGGCCACGCGAGGGCAACCGCAAAAACGACGGCGATTGCCCGGTCCATGCGCCGGGTTTTCAAGCCTTGAGCTCCTTCCTCAGGGCATGGAGAAAGCGCCAGTCTGTGCCCTGGGCGATGATCTTCTGCGGGGTCGACTTGATCATTCCCGCCTCCTGCAGCCGCAAAGCGTAGAAGCGAATGGTGTCCTCGGGGTCGTACTCGCGCCATTTGCCGTAGGGCAGCTCCCTCATGACCTGGAGCGCGTACTCGTAGCGGCCCGCATAGCCCTTGTCGACGAGTGCGCGTGCCGCCCCCTGTGGATCGGCCGCGCATGCGTCGGCCGACTTGAGAATCGCGCGCAGCGCGCGCCTGGTCGCTACCGGGTTCCTGCGCACGAATTCCTTCCGCGCCGTAAGCAGACAGCAGAAATACTGCGACCAGGGACGGTCGGTCGCGCTGTTGACGATCACGTGGCCGACCTTGCGCGCCCTCAGTTCCTGAGGCTGGGGCGGGAACCCGAGAAACACGTCAGCCTTCCCTTCCAGGAACAGGCGCATCGACCCTTCGTTGGTGTACGGACCCAGATGCCCTTCCGGCGAGATCCACTTGATGTCCCGGTGCGGGTCGAGTCCGACATTCGCCGCGATGCTCGCCAGGAAGACGTGCTCCGCGCCGTTCAAGGACGCAACCGCGGCGACTTTGCCTTTCAGGTCACGGATGCGCTGGATCCGCTCCGTGGCGACCACCTCGAAACAGCCGACGTGGACCCCCGCGAGAAACACCACCGGGTCGCCCGCCTCGACGCGGATGATGTTGGGGCCGACGAAATTCAGGCTCATGTCCGCGTCCCCCGCTGCCAGGCGCACCGAAACCGCGCCGGTCGGCATGTCCACGTAGCTCACGTCCGTGAATCCTTCGGCCCGCAGCAGATCCTCCGCGATGTACTGGGGCGCCCAGCAGATGCTGCCTGTCTTCAACAGCCGCAGACGCGTCGTCTCCGGCGGCGGCTCGGCGCCGGCGGCTCCGCCTCCCATTCCGAGGAAGGCCGTTCCGGCGAGAGCAGAACTCACGAATTCCCTGCGGCTCCATCCCCGTTCTCGCCTCATATGCGTCTCCTCCGAAACGACTGCGTAGCAGCTTTCGAACAGCCTGCTTCCCCGGTGGGCGGCATCATGCCTTCATCTCTTTCTTGAGTTCTCGCCAAAAGCGCCAGTCCGTTCCCCGCGCGATGATCTTTGCCGGGCTCGACTTGATCATGCCAGCCTCGTTGAGGCGCAACGCATAAAAGCGCACGGTATCCTCGGCGTCGAAGTCCCGCCAGCGGCCGTAGGGCACGCTCTTCATGGCCTGGAGCGCGTAGTCGTAGTTCTTCGTGAATCCGCGCTCGACGAGAGTCCGGGCAGCGCGCTCGGGCTGGTCGGCGCAAATCTGGTCCGCCTTGAGGATGGCCCGGATCGCGCGTTTGGTGGCAACGGGGTGCTTCTGGACGAACTGCCGGTTCCCGGCCACCAGACAACAGAAGTACTGCGACCAGGGCCGATCCACGGCGCTGTTGACTACCACGTGCCCGATCTTCTTCGCGCGGAGCTCTTGAGGGTCAGGCGGAAACCCCATATAGCCGTCGATCTTCCCTTCGGCAAGCAGCCGCTTCGCCTCTGCCGGCGGCCGTTCGATGAAGTCGACATCCTTCCCCGCGCGGAGCCCCACGTATGCCAGCATGGCGGTGAGGAATACGTGGGGACTCGATCCGAACGCCGGTACTGCGACGGTCTTCCCGCGGAGGTCCCGGATGGCGCGGACGCGATCGGTGCCGAAGAGTTCGAAGCATCCCGCGTGCACTCCGGCGAGGAGCACGAGCGGAGTGCCGAGGTCGATCTGGACCACCGACGGGGCGATGAACCCCTGACTGATATCGAGTTCTCCTGAGCCCAGGCGCCCGTACGCGGCGATGCCCTCCTCCGGAAACTCCAGGTACTGGACGTCCGTGAATCCTTCGGCACGAAGCAATCCCTCTGCCACGTACTGAGGCGCCAGGCACAGGCTGGGAAACTTGAGGAGCCGCAGCCGGGTCGTCTCCGGCGGCGGTTCAGCCGCCGCGCTTGCCGGCCGCAACCCCAGGACCGCGCCCGTTCCTGCAAGAGCGGCGGACCCAAGAAACGCCCTGCGGTCCGATCGAATTCCCGTGCTCACGTATCTCCTTCCCGGCCATTCCGTGCGCCGACGGCGTCAAGCCTTCAACTCTTTCCTGAGCTCTTTCCAGAAACGCCAATCCCCCCCCTGCGCGATGATCTTTGCCGGGCTCGACTTGATTATCCCGGCGTCGTGCAGGCGCAGCGCGTAGAAGCGCATCGTATCCACGGGGTCGCATTCTCTCCATTTGCCGTAGGGAATATCCTTGAGCGCTTGCAGGGCGTAGTCGTACCGCGGCGTGAAGCCCTTGTCGACTATCGATCGAGCAGCGACCTCCGGCTGGAGGGCACAGATGTCGGCAGCCTTGAGGATGGCCCGTAGCGCCCGCTTGGTGGCGACCGGGTGCTTTTGAACGAATCCACGATTCCCGATTGCCATGCAACAGAAGTACTGCGACCAGGGCCGGTCCACTGCGCTGTTGACGATCACGTGGCCGATCCTTCTTGCTCGCAACTCCTGTGACGCCGGAGGAAGCGCCAGGAGCCCGTCGATCGTGCCGTCCGCGAGGAGCTGCATCGCGGTCGATGGCGCATGGAAGACCCAGCGCACGTCCCTGGCGGGGTCCACGCCGACGTAGGCGAGCATGCTCGACAGGAAAACCTGTTCCGTCGATCCCATCGCCGGTATCGCCACGGTTCTCCCCTTCAGGTCGCGGACCGAGCGAATCCGCTCCGTCGCGAAGACTTCGAGGCACCCGATGTGAACACCGGCGAGGACAAAGACAGGATCGCCGGCGTCGACATGGACGACGGTAGGAGCGGCGAAGAACAACGTGATGTCGGCCTGACCCGCGATCAGCGCCTTCACCTTGGCGGCGGTGGATTCCACTTTGACGTATTGCACGTCGGTGAACCCCTCGGTCTTCAGGAGCTCCCCGGCGACGTATTCGGGCGCCACGCAGACCGCCGGCAGCCGAATCAGGCGAAGACGCGTTGTCTCCGGCGGTGGCTCGGCGACAGCGAATCCGGGTCGAACTCCCAGCACGGCAGCCGCTCCCGAGAGCGCGGTGCCCAGAAATTCTCTACGGCTCCAACGGTCCTCGTTATTCATCGATACTCATCACAAGCCATCGGCGTTCATGCACGCGGAGTCGCCACGCGCGCACGGCGCATCAGGCTTTCAACTCTTTCCTGAGCTCTTTCCAGAAACGCCAATCGGCCCCCTGGTTGATGATCTTCGCCGGGCTCGACTTGATCATCCCGACTTCGCGCAGCCGCAGGGAATAGAACTGCACGGTGTCCTCTGGATCGAGCTCGCGCCAGCGGCCGTACGGCAGCTCCTTGATGGCCTGCAGGGCATAGTCGTAGCTCTTCGCCCGGCCCCACGCGACGGCTGCTCTGGCGGCTCTCTCGGGATCCGCGACGCAGAGATCGGCCGCTTTCAGGATGGCACGCAGCGCACGCTTCGTGGCCACCGGATTCTTTCGCACGAAGTCCCTGTTGCCGAACAGCATGCAGCAGAAGTACTGGGACCACGGCCGGTCTACGGCGCTGTTGACGACGACGCGCCCGATTTTCTTCGCGCGGAATTCCTGCGGGTTCGTCGGGAAGCCGAGGTAGGCGTCTATCCGGCCTTCCGCGAGAAGCTTCATCGATTCATCGGCGGAATGGTTGACCCAGTTGATGTCCTTGCGCGGGTCGAGGCCCACGTACGCCGCCATGCTCGCGAGAAACGCGTAGGGGCTGGGATCCAGCTCGGGAACGGCGACCGTGCGTCCCTTCAAGTCCCGGATCCCGCGGATCTGCTCGCTACCCAGCAGCTCGAAACAGCCGACATGTTCTCCCGCCAGCATGACGATCGGATCGCCCGCCTCGATCCGCAGGATCACCGGCGCCGCAAAGTGCCCGCCGATGTCCGCCGCCCCGGAGGCGAGGGCCCGCTCCACTCCCCGCGTTCCGCCCTCCGTCGGCAGATACTGGACGTGCGTGAAGCCCTCGGCACGAAGCAGCGTATCGGCGACCCATTCCGGACTGCGGCAGGTGCTGGGGGAGATGGGAATCCGCAGGCGCGTCGTCTCCGGCGGCGGTTCGGCCGCTGCCGGTGCATATCGAAGTCCCAGCAAGGCCGAAGTACCTGCAAGGCCTACGGCGTTCAGGAATTCACGCCGGCGCCACCCTTTGCCTTCCCCGTTGCGCATCGATCGCTCCCTGATGCTGTGCCCGGAAAACGCGGCCCGGTCAGTGCAGTCTAGCACTGCGGGGCGTGGCGCCACGACCGATTGCCGCCAACTCCCAGGCCTTTGCCGCTCCCACGAGCGCCTCGAAGGCGCCGCCGCTTTCCAGCAGCGCGCGCTTCGCCTTCGCATCGAGCGGCTGCTCGATGCCGGCATCGTCGAGCGGCATCTTGTCCTCACGGACCGCTTTCATGAGGCGCTGTATCTCACCTGCGGCGTGCGCCGGCGTCTGCAACAGCACGAGCCGCTTCATGCCCTCCGGATTGCTGGGCACGTGGCAGCTGTCGCATTGCGCGTCGCGCATCCTGAGCGCCAGCGCCTTGTAGGCGGTATCGAGCTTCAACAGATACGGATTGTCCATGCGGAACAGCCCGTCAAAGAGCGTTACCTGAGGCTGTACGCGCCCTGCCGCATCGGTCCACATCCACTTGTCGTCGAACTTTGCCTGTTGCACGGGCCCGGAGCTGACGATGGGCGGTGTCGTCCCGCGATCGGTGAACTGCGCGACTTTTACCTTGATCGTCCCGGGATCGATCCAGAAGAGGATCGAGTTCGCCTTCTGATACGCGCTCCACTTCGCCTCGTCGTGCCAGAACGGGTACGGAAACTGGCCCGGCGCGAGCCGGTTGCGAAACGCGGTTTCCATGCGCATCAGGAAGAGATTCTCCCGCGCGTCGTACTCGACGGTGTGCCGGCCGTTGAACATGAACAGCGGCACGTACAGGCCGGCGAGCACATCGGGGGCGAACTGGGTGAGCGTGGTTTCCTTGAGGACCGTCCCGGGATCCTTGTGCACCCTCCCCCAAAGCACGCGCGGAGCGAGATCGCGCCTCAGCACCGAATCCTGAAACAAGCCTTGCCGGCAGCGATCGAACGCCGCCTGGTCGCCGGGTTCCGCTGGCGGACACAGGCGGGAGAGCTCCGCGGCGAGGTCCGCCGCAAGCCGCTCGAGCTGCGGCAGCAGCCCGAGCGGGTCCCTCTCGGCCCCGTGTGCGGCTCCGCCGATCAATCCGACCAGAATCAGGACGATGACGCGCATGTGCACGCTCCTCGCTCGCATCGCCGTCTCAGCGCGCCGCATCCGCGGTCTGTCGCGTGGGTTTCAGGTAGTTGCGCACCAGGTGATCCGCTATCTTCCTGCCCATGGTTTCCCCGACCTCGGTCGAATTGCGAAAATGGATACCGCCCCAGACGCGCACCAGGCGATGTTCCTCGCCCATTTGCGCCACACTGGAGAACGTCCGCTGCTTCGACGGATCGACGATGTCGGTGACAGTGAAGGTCAACGCTCCGGTGCCGAAGACCGATTCCAGCACTCCCGCCGCGGCGCCGACGTTGATGCCGGCCTGCGATGGGTACTCCGGATGCATCGGGGTCGCGTTCAGCGGCGTCCATCCGGCGTCGCGCTCCGTAGCGGCATTGTTGTCCAGGTCGCCGTTGCGGACCGCCGTAACCGGCCGCCAGAAGTTGTAGTGAAACTTCGCGTCCCAGTCGATGATGAAGCAGTTCGCCAGCCCCATCGAAAGCAGGGCGTAGAGCCGCGCGTTCTCGGCGACACCCAGGCCCTTTGCATCGGAGAGTTGCCGGGCCGCCTGATACCACGCCGGTCCCAGGTTGGTCTGCGTCCAGAAATTCACGGCAGCGGTCTGTTCGGGCGTCCGCTTCGCGCTCTTCGCGGCGCCGAAGTCCTTGGTCTCGTTATAGTCGCGTGCATAGAGCGCGCTCGAGAGCGCCGGTGGCGGCACGGGGCGGAACTGGTCCGCACGGTCGAGGCCCCAGGGCTTCGCCTGTGCGTACTGCGGGAAGAGCGGCGGCGCGGTCGGTATCCAGACCCCGGGGGTGGTCACCGGACGGTAGGTATCGGGCGCGCTCGTCGCGTCGTTCGAGCGGTCGGCGTACACGGCTTCTGCGATTCTCTCGCCGAGCGCGATGCCTTCGGACCTGGGCTGTCCCTCGGGAATCCCCTTGAGTGAAGCCGCGTAGGCCTCGTCGATCTTCGCCTTCTGCCCGGGATAGAGTCGCACGAGCATTTCGCGCGCCGCGGCCGCTGCGGCAGCCTCGGCCGAAGCCCGGGACGCGACTGGTCCCGTAGCCACATAGCGGGTGTAGCGGCCCTGAACGCCGTTCACCGCATCGGCCATCGCGACATGCATCATCGCCAGACTGCGGGTCCAGGGATTCCCGGCGACATTGGCAGTCTTCATGACTTCAAGCGCCGTGTGGTTCCAGTCGGTGATGACGTCGGCCTGGGCGGCCGGCGCGCTCGCGAGCAGCGCGAGCCCGATGATTGCCGAGTGAAGAGTTTTCATTGACAGGCTCCTTGACAGGTTGAATTCCATTACCCGATTGCGACGGGTCCATTGGACTCGCAATCACCGGTATGGATAAATCACCCTGAAGGATGGCTCGCACGCTGCGCGCGTCGCAGCGCGCGCAGCGCAGCATCTTGAAAGACTTCACTTATCCGGCCGGCAGGACGCCGGCCGGGCACCTACCAAAGGTCCCGGGACTTAAGTATCGGGCGGGAAGGTGCGGTCAGACTGCAGTGCTTCAGATGTTCGCTTCCAGTATGTACAGCCCGCCCGCGAACCGGTCCACCGCGTACACCACCCCGCGCTCGTCCACCCAGACGTCGTTGATCTGGATCGCGCCGACGCGCGACATCGGGGGAGCGCCGGGCACGAAGTAGGCGATCTCCTTCGGCTGGTAGGGATTGGACACGTCGAACGCCCGCACGCCGCCGCCGAAATAGGTGGCGAATATGGTGGTATCCGAGCGGTAGGAGCACGGTCCCGGCTGGTTCTCGTGCATGTTGTGCGAGCCGTAGCGGCCGCCGCGCTTGCCGAACACGTCCTTATCCGGCAGCGGGAAGGTCGCCACGGGAACGAGGTTGGATTCCGTGCGCGCGTCCACGACCCAGGTCGGCTTGGGCCAGTCGGCGAGCGCGTCCCTCACGCACTCGTCGCTGATGATCAGGAAGCCGCTGCTGAAGAGCGGCAGCACCGTGTGCGTGAAGCCGTTGTAGGGCGGCGAGTACTGCAGGTGCCCCACCGGCTTCGGATGCGCCTTGTCGGCGATGTCCAGTATCCACGCGCCGCCGTCGATATACGCCACGTAGGCCCGGTCCGGCTTTTGCGGGTAGACGGCGCAGTTGTGCGGCCGATAGCCGCCGTCGAACTTCGGGTGGCGCGGCGGCGGCGGCGCCGAATCGCCCTTGCGCGTCCCCGGGTACCACCAGCGTCCGACTTCCTGCGGCTTCGAAGGCTTACGTATGTCTATGATCTGGTAGAACTGATCGTCGTTCTTGTGCGTGGGCTCGAAATCGGCGGACCCGGAGGTGAGGTGCACGTACTCGCCGTCCACGAAGAACACGCAGTGCGCCCCGCGCGAGGACGGCCCCGAGGTGTCGTAGTGCGTGATCAGCTTCGGCTGCTCGGGCTTGCTCACGTCGAAAAGATCGAAGCCCGCGGGCTTCTGTCCCCATTGCCTGGTCTGGTAGGCCACCGCCATGATGTCGCCCACCACGTCGAGCGAGTTGGAACGCACGTCCGCGTGCGGCAAGTCGGTCTGAACGATCATCCTGGGATTCTTCAGATCGGTGACGTCCAGCGCCGTGAAGTTCTTGGGCGCCGACTCGTGGGCAAGCCACATGATCCGCCGGCCGTCCTTCGTCGCCTGGATATTGATCCCCTCCCCGACGCCGCCGAAACCGGCGAGCTCGTGGTGAGCGATGAGCTTCATGTTGAGCGCCAGTGTCTGGCTCGCCTGCGCACCCGGCCTCATGCCTTCTGCTGCCATCTAGCTTCCTTTCCCGATAGTGCGCCGCCGCGGTTTTGCCCCCTTCAAGCCGGCGCGTTGTCTCAAGACCGCGTGTATGGCCGCGGTATCTTCCATGCCCCAGCCCTGCTTGAGGGCGGCCGTATAGTACGGCAGGCTCGCCTCGAACAGCGGCGTCGGTATGCGCAAGCCCCTGCAGTACGCCCTGATGATATCGATGTCCTTCTGATAGATCTTCGATTTCATGTGCGCCGGCAGGTAATGCCCCGCCACCATGAGCGGACCGCGCACCTGGAACATGCGCGAAGAGCCGGCGCCATCGCCGATCACGCGGTACAGCAGCCCGAGGTCGAGCCCGGCCTTCTCGCCCACCACCATCGCCTCGGCAGTGGACAGGTTGTGTATCGTGACGAGCAGGTTGGCGACGAACTTGAGCTTCGATCCCACGCCGAACTCGCCGCAATAGTAGGTCGATCGCGAGAACCCGTCGAGCACCGCCCTGCACCGGTTGAAAGCCCGGCGGTCGCCGCTCGCGTAGATCGCGATATCCCCGGCCGCGGCCTGCGCGCCGGTGCCGCTGATCGGGCAGTCGAGCATGAGAACCTTGCGCCGCGCCAGCCCGCGCCGCAGCTTCTCCTTCAATTCGAGCGTCATCGTGCTCGCTTCGATCACGATAGCTCCCGGCCGGGCGCCCGCCGCGATGCCCTCCTTGCCGAAGTACGCTTCCTCCATCGCCGCGGGCGAAGGCAGTGACGTGATAAGAATCGGTGCCCGCGCGGCGACTTCCGCACAGGAACCCGCGGGCTTCCCTCCCGCCTTCGCGAAAGCTCTGACCGCGGCCGGCGCAGGATCGTATCCAATGACCCGGTAGCCCGCGCGCAGCAGGTGCCGGGCAAAAGCGCCGCCCATGATGCCGAGGCCGATCTGCCCTACCGTTCCCTTGCTTTTCCGCTTGCGAGCCACGGATCACCGGTCACTGGTCACTGCAGTTTGGCTCGGATGCTAGCACGCATTTGGAAATAATCTTTTTCCGCCGGTATTCTTGCCCGCCTTCGGTCAAGCTGATAAATTCCATGCCGCTTCGTCCCTTTTGACTACCGTCGGCCCGGCAGTTCCAGGCAGCGTCCCTACCCTCACGCGAGGAACATGAAACAGATCAGCGTCGGCATCATCGGCACCGGCTGGTGCGGGGGCATACGCGCGGAGACCTGCGCGGCAAACCCCGTAGTAAAGGAGCTGCACATCGCCGAAACGCGCCCGGAGCGGCTTGCTGAAGTTGCGAAGGCCTGTGCGCCGCGCACCGCCACGGCGGACTACCGCGAGCTGCTCGAGGTCGACGGCCTGGACGCGGTGATGATCTCGGCGACGCCGGAAACGACGCACTATCCTATGGCTCGCGACAGCCTGCGCGCCGGCAAGCACGTCTTTCTGGAAAAACCGATCGCGATCGAGCTGCACGAGGCGGACGAGCTGATCGCGCTCGCGCGCGGGAACGGGCTCAAGTTCACGATCGGCTACTCGCAGCGCTTCAATCCCAAGTTCGCCTACGTGCGCAAGGCCGTCGCCGACGGCTCCATCGGCCGCCCGGTGAGCGTCCTGGTGAGCCGGCATATCACGCGCAGCCTGGGCAAGAAGATCACGGGGCGGGGCAAGCTCTCCCCCGCCGCCATGGAATCGACCCACGACCTCGATTTCGTCCTGTGGTGCCTGGAGCCCGCGAAGCCCGTGCGGGTCTATTCGCAGGTGAACTACGGCGCGATGAAGGAATCGACGGGCGGCGACGTCCCCGACAACCAGTGGATCACGGTTACCATGGACAACGGGCTCTCGTTCGTAGTCGGCGGCGGCTGGAGCCTGCCGCCGGGCTACCCGAATTTCTCCATGACGTGGATCGAGATGATAGGAACCGAGGGCTCGGTGTTCGTCGATGACAGCCACCGCGACGTCGTGCTGAACACCATGAAGGACGGCATGCGGCTGCCGCTCTCCTCCATGCCCGGGGAATTCGTCGAGCACTCCTATGCGGGACCGATGAAGGCGGAGACGGTCCATTTCCTCGAGGCCGTCGCCTGCGACCGGCCGGTCCTCGTCACCCCCGAGCAGGCGCGCGCGGTGATGGAGCTTTACATCGCCGCCGATCTCTCGGCGGAGCGCAACGAGCCGGTGAACCTGCCGCTGCCGGAGTCACGCGCGTGACGGGTCAGGCGTCAGGGGTCAGGCGTGATGGCTCGAAGCCTGATCGTTGCCGTCGGCGTTCATCGGCGTTCATCGGCGGTTAAATCTCATGCCCAAGAAACAAGCAAAACGCATAGGCCTCGCCATCGTCGGGGCCGGCCGCGTCGGCCTCATACGCGGCGAGCTGGCGGCGCGCCATCCCCAGGTGGACTGGATAGGCATCGCGGAGATCAATCCCGAGCGCGGGGAGATCGTGCGCGAGAAATGCGGCGCGGATTTCCTTACCACCGATTTCCGGGAGCTCCTCTCGCGCCCGGAAGTGAACGCCGTGATCGTCGCCACCGACGAGCACCTGCACGTGGATCCGGTCGTGTTCGCTTCCGGGCGCAAGCTGCCGCTCCTGATCGAGAAGCCGCTGGCGACCGATCTCGCCGAGTCCGCCGCCACCCTTGCCGCCGTGGAGAAAGCCGGCGTCGATGCGGTCATCGGCTACACGCAGCGCTTCCGCCGCCGCTGGCTCGTCGCCAAGGAGAAGCTGCGCTCCGGTGCGCTGGGCGAGGTGACGATGGTCACTACGCGCGCCTTCATGAATCGGCTGGTCGCGATAGACAACTACAAGCGCAGCGACAACCGGGCGGAAGTGACGCCCATGGTGATCTCGGGCACGCACGCGCTCGATATCGTGATGTGGTTCATGGAGGCGAAGAAGCCGGTGGAAGTCTATGCGCGCTCCGTCAACAAGACGCTCGGCCCGACCTGGCAGGGCGTGGACGGCACGGCCTATACGATCACATTCGACGACGGCGCGGTCTACCACGGCGTGATCTCGTGGGCGCTGCCGGAGGTCTGGCCCGGCGCGGTCTACAGCCTCGAAGTCGGCGCGGTCGGCACCGAAGGGGTGCTCACCATAGACGACACCCACCGCGACATCATCCTCGCGACCAACCTGATTCAGGCCGAGGGCTACGCCCCGGACAAGCGCCGCCACGTCGATTTCCTCACCAGCTACCCGGTCGGCGACATGGCGTTGGGCGAGCTGCGCGGTCCCATGCGCGAAGAAACCAATTCGTGGCTGAACCGGGTGTCCCTGGGCGTACCGACCCAGCACGCGACGGCCCGCGAAGGGCACAACCGGCTGATGCTGACGAAGGCGATAGATCTGTCCGCGCGTCTGAAGCGCCCCCTGCCCCTGCCGCTTACCCCGGAAGACGAACAGCGGGCATTGGCGCAAACGGTCGCGAGCGGATAGCGGCCGGCAGCGCACGGTCCAAAGAACGGCCGGCACACAATGAAGGAGGAGAAGACCATGAGAGCTCGGCGTTTCGTACTGCTTGGACTGCTGGCCGCGTTATCGCCTGCGGCGGCGATCGCGGCACAGGGCAAGGACGACTACCCCAGCCGGCCGGTGCGCATGATCGTGCCGTTCGCGCCGGGCGGGGCATCCGATACCGTCGCGCGCATCATCCAGCCGCCGATGGCCGATCTCCTGAAGCAGCAGGTGGTCGTGGACAATCGCGGCGGCGCCGCCGGCAACATCGGCGTGGAAGTCTCCGTCCGCGCCAATCCCGACGGCTACAACTTCCTGCTCGGGAACGTCGGCACGATGGCGATCAACCCGGTGTTCTACCTGAAATTTCCCTACAAGCCCCTGAAGGACCTCATTCCGGTCACGCAGATCGTGGACGTTCCCGGCTGCCTCGTGGTCCATCCTTCCCTGCCCGCGAAGAACGTCAAGGAGCTGATCGCCCACATGAAGGCGAACCCGGGCAAGCTGAACTACGGGGCGCCCGCGCCGAGCAGCGCCAACGCGCTCGAGATGCACATGTTCCTCGCCGCCACCGGGACCAACGCGGTGCAGATCGCCTACAAGGGAGGCGCCGGGCCGGCGATGATCGGCCTGCTGGGCAACGAAGTGCAGATGATGTTCGTGACGTTCTCCTCCGCCATCGGCTTCGTGAAGCCGGGCCGGGTCAGGATGCTCGCCGTCATCTCGCCGGAGCGCAATCCCGCCCTGCCCGAAATCCCGACGATGCGCGAGCAGGGGCTCAACATGACGGTCGGCTCCTGGCAGGGATTGTTTCTGCCGAAGGGTACTGCTAAGCCCATCGTGGACAAGCTCTATCGCGTCGGCGTCGACATGATGAAGGATCCCCAGGTCGTGAAGCGCATGGGTGAAACCGGGATCACGATCGTCACCAGCAAGAGCCCGGCGGAATTCACGGACTTCGTAAAAGCGGAGACCGACCGCTTCGGAAAAGCGATCAAGGACGGCAACATCCCTACGGAATGAGGCGCCGTTTCCCTGCCATAGTGGCGCTTCCAGGCGTACCGGGCATGAACTGGAGCGCGTGCGCGTGCCTGATCGGAGCAGCCCTGGTTTCCGGGGCTGCGTATGCCGCCCCGGCCGCGCCAGCGAAGGCCGACGACTACCCTTCGCGCCCGGTCCGCTACATGGTGCCGTTCGCGCCGGGCGGCGCGGCGGATTTCGTCGCCCGCCTCATGCAGCCCCGGCTGTCTGAATTTCTCGGCCAGCAGGTGGTGATCGACAACCGCGCCGGCGCAGCCGGCAATGTCGGCATGGAAGTCGTGGCGCGGTCGAGCCCGGACGGGTACACGATCATGCTGGGCAGCGTGGGCCTCGTCGCGATCAACCCGGTCGTATTTCCGAAATTCCCGGTGATCCCGCTTCGCGATTTCATAGGTATCATGCAGATTACCGATGTGCCGGGCGCGCTGGTGGTGCACCCCTCGGTCCCGGTGAAGTCGGCGAGCGAGTTCGTCGCCTATCTCAAGGCGAATCCGGGCAAGCTGAACTACGGCTCGCCGGGCGCGGGCAGCGCCAACCGGCTGGAAATGGAGATGTTCCGCATCATCACCGGCACGCAGATGACCCACGTGCCGTACAAGGGCGGGGCCGGCCAGGCGGTCACGGCGCTCTTGGGCAACGAAGTGCAGACGATGTTCGTGACGTTCACGTCGGTGGTGAGCTTCGTCAAGCAGGGACGGCTGCGCATGCTGGGCGTGGTATCGCCGGAGCGCAACCCGGTGCTGCCGGACGTCCCGGCGATGCCGGAGCTGGGATTCCCGAAGCTGACGAGCGGGACCTGGCAGGGCCTGTTCGTACCCAGTGGCACGCCGGAGCCGGTGCTGAAAAAGCTGCTCGCCGCGGGCACGCGCACCATGGAACACCCGGAGGTGGTGAAGCGCCTCGCCGAGAGCGGCGCGCGCGTCGTCATCAGCAAGTCACCCGCAGCTTTCAGGGAGTACTGGAAGTCCGAATACGAGCGATTCGCGAAAGTGGTCAGGGACGCTAAGATAGAAACAGAATGAAATTACCCACACGGAGATAAAGATGGCGAACTTCGGCATTGCAGGTCTGGACTGGCAGCAGCGGGTCAACTGGGAGCGGCTGCGCAACTACCGCCTGGAGCGGGCGCGCGAGCGGATGAAGGCGCATGGCCTGGGCGCGCTGCTGCTCATGTACGACGAGAACGTACGCTACGTGACCGGGACGCTCACGCCGGGCTGGAACCGCCTGAAGCCCGGGCTGCGCTACGCCATGCTGTGCGGCGACGACAAGCCGGTCCTGTTCGAGCAGGGCGACCTGGGCTTCCAGATCGAGCGCCATTCACCGTGGATCCCCAAGGAAAACGTGCGCTATTCCTACGCCTGGATCAAGGGAGCGGCAGGTCCCGCCTCCAGCCAGCAGGTGAAGAAATTCACCAACGCGGTAAAGCAGGAAATGAAGAAATCCGGTGTCGAGGGCGCCAAGCTCGGCGTGGATTTCATCGACATCAACATGCTGAAGGTGTTCGCGGACGAGAAGATCGACTGGACCGACGGCATGACGGCGATGATGGAGGCGCGCGCGGTCAAGAACGTCGACGAGCAGGAATGCCTGCGCATGGTCGGCGCGATCGGCGACGGAGCTCATTGGGAGTTCATGAAGGCGCTCAAGCCGGGCATCACCGAGAACAAGCTGACGGCGCACATCATGGAGTATCTTTACTCCATCCCGGGCATGGAAGACGTCGAGGACGTGATCGTGTCCTCCGGCCCGAACACATGGCCGAACTGGCGCAATTTCTCCGACCGCATCGTCAAGCCGGGCGACATCGTGTTCATGGATCTCGCCGCGCTCACGTGGAACGGCTACAAGTCGTGCTACTACCGCACCTATTGCGCCGGCAAGGAGCCGACCAAGGACCAGAAAGAGGTATACGCAACGGCATTGAAGTGGCTCTACGACTCCATCAAGGCGGTCAAGGTAGGCGCCACGACCAAGGAAATCGCGGAGAAGTGGCCGTCGGCTAAGGACGCCTGGGGCTACGCCGAGGAAGACCAGGCCGCCGCCAACCTGTGGGGCCACGGGCTGGGGCTCGCCCAGTACGACCAGCCGGTCATCTCGCGCATCTGGTCGCTCGATCACCCGATCGAGATCAAGGAGGGCATGGTGTTCGCGCTCGAAACGCAGCACGGCAGGAAGTTCGAGTGGGGCGTACGCATCGAGGAGATGCTGATCGTGCACAAGGACAAGGTGGAGATCATCTCCAACTTCCCGGTCGAGCAGATCACCGTCGTCGATCCGATGCCGGGGTATTCGAGCCTCGCGGGGCGATAAGCTGATCCCTCGATGAGTCATCACGTAGTTCCACTTTCCGCGCCGGAAGCGGCGGACGCCGCCCGCGTCGGTCCCAAGGCGGCGAACCTCGCGGCGCTGGGGCGGGCGGGGCTGCCGATCCCGGACGGGTTCTGCCTGGAGGCGGACGCCTATCGCCATCAGATAGCCGCGCTCGGGCTGGCGGAAACTGCGCGCAACGTCTTCGCCGTCGAGGGATTCCAGGCCAGGCGTCACGCGCTCGACATGAAGTTGAAGCTGATGGACGAGCCGGTGGCGCCGCACTTGAAGGACTCCCTGCTCGCCGCGCGGTCGGCTCTCATGGAGCGGAATCCCGACGCACCCGTGGTGGTGCGCTCCTCCGCCCTCGTGGAGGATCGAAAGGGCTCCAGCTTCGCGGGGCAGTTCGAGAGCTACCTGCAGCTGGACGGGGAAGACGAGTTCCTCACCGCCGTGCGCGCCTGCTGGGCGGCGTTGTGGTCTACCCGCGCCCTGCGCTATATGGCCACGCACGATCTCGATCCCGCCGATACGGCCATGGCGGTGCTGGTGCAGCCCCTCGTCGCCGCCAGGACCGCGGGCGGCGCGCTCTCCCGCACTTCGGAGAACGAAGTACTCATCAATGCCACCTGGGGCCTCGGCTCGTCGATCGCCCAGGGCGAGGTGGCGCCCGACCGCTACGTGCTGTCCCGTAACGGAACGATGCGCGAGGCCGTCACGGGCTTCAAGCAGTTGACGCATGCCGCAAGCTGCGCCCACCTGCGCAAGCCGGCCCCTGCCCGTCCGCGCGCGGGCGCGCCCTGCCTCACCGTGGCGCAGGCTGCCGAGTTGAGCGTCCTGGTGCAGCGCGCCGAAACGATGATGGGCATGCCGGTCGAGGTGGAATGGGCAATGGACGACGCCGGATTCAAGCTGCTGCAGGCGCGGCCACTCGCCCTCCAGCCCGCTCCCGTGGTCGACGAGCAGTGGCGCCGGCATCCCCGTATCAACGGCCAGCCCGCGGGCGTGGGCTGGGCCACCGGGCGCGCCTGCGTGGTGAACTGCGAATGCGAGTTGATTCGCGTCGCGCCCGGCGACGTGCTCGTGACCCGGATGGCCGGTCCGGCGCTCTCCCAGATCCTCCAGCGCGTCGCTGGCGTGGTGGCGGAACTGGGCGGCAGCACCTCCCACCTCGCCTCCCTCGCGCGCGAGCGCGGCATACCCATGGTGCTGGGCGCGTTCGATGCCACGCACCGTATACCGGATGGGTCGCTGGTGGCAGTGGATGGGGTCGCGGGCGTCGTTCGCTGGCAGGCAGCGACCTAGAGACTAAGGAACGACAGTGACGCGACCAAAGATCTACATCACCCAGCCCGTCGCCGCCAGCGCGATCGAGCGCCTGCGTGCCATCGCCGATGTCGAGGTCAATCCCGACACGCTGCACAAGGTCACCAAGGACGAGCTGCTGGCGAGAATACCGCAGCTCGATATCCTGTACTGCCTGCTCCACGACAGGATAGACCGCGACATCATCGCGGCGGGAACGCGCCTGCGCATGATCGCGTCCATGAAGATCACGCCCTCCGACATCGACGTCGACGCAGCGACGGCGCGGCGCCTGCCGGTGACGGTGATCGCGCCCATCGTGACCGAGGCGACCGCGGACATACACTTCGCGCTGATCCTCGCCGTCGCCCGGCGCGTCGTCGAGGGCGACCAGCTGGTGCGCGCGGGCGTATTTCCCGGAGCGCAGTCGGCGCACCTCCTGGGATCGTGGGTACACGGCAGGACGATAGGCCTCATCGGGGGAGGCGGAAGGATAGGCAAGGCTGTGGCGAAGCGGGCGCAGGGCTTCTCCATGCGCACCATTTACTGGACGCCGCGCCGCAAGCCCGAAGCCGAGGAACGCACCGCCGGCCTGACTTACGTGCCCTACGATCAGCTGCTGGCCGAGTCCGACTTCGTCTCCGTGCACGCCCCGCTCAACGCGGAGACGCGCCACCTGGTCGGCGAGCGCGAGCTGCGTCTCATGAAGCCCACCGCCTACCTCGTCAACAGCGCGCGCGGCCCGGTGGTGGACGAAAAGGCCCTGGTTCGCGCCCTCAAGGAGCGCCGTATCGCCGGCGCGGGACTCGACGTCTACGAGAACGAGCCGCTGGTCGAGCCCGAGCTGCTCGCCATGAAGAACGTCGTGCTCACCCCGCACCTCGGCAGCGCCGTGACGGAGCTCCGGGAGTCCATGGCCAACGTCGTCGTGGACAACATCGTGGCGGTGCTGGAGGGCCGCCAGCCGCCGAATTGCTGGAACGTGGAAATCTACAAGTGACTCGTGACCGGTGACCCGTGACTGGTGCCGCGCTGGCATCAGACGAGTCACGTGTCACGAGTCACGCTTTTGGGGATAATGAAGATGGCTGACAAAGCGAAAGTCGTGCTTACTGACTACGTCTGGGAATCCCTGGAGGTCGAGAAGAAAACGCTGGCCGGTATCGCCGAGCTGGTGCCTCTCCAGACGAAAAAGCCCGAGGAGTTTCTGGGCGAAGCCGCGGATTGCGACGCGCTGCTCAATACCTACACCGGTCCCATCACTGCCGAGATCATGGCGAAGATGCCGAAGTGCCGGATCATCGCCCGCTACGGCATCGGCGTGGACACCATAGACCTGGATGCCGCCACGGCCGCCGGCATCATCGTCACCAACAATCCGACCTATTGCATCGAGGAAGTAGCCGAGCACACCATGGCGCTGCTCCTCGCCTGCGCGCGCAAGGTCGCCTTCTACGACCGCCAGGTGCGCGCCGGGACCTGGGCCGTGCCGCCCGGCAAGCCGCTCTTCCGCCTCGACGGCAGCACGCTCGGATTGGTCGGCTTCGGCAACATCGCCCGGCAGGTCGCGGTGCGGGCGGCCGCGTTCGGCATGAAGGTTCTCTACGCCGACCCGTTCGTCAAGGAAGGGCAGTTCAGCGAGCCCGGACGGAAGGTCGAATTGAACGAGCTCTACGAGAGCTCGGATTTCGTGTCCACGCACCCGCCGCTCACGCCGCAGACGCGCGGGATGGTGAACGACGACGCGCTGTCGCGGATGAAGCCGACCGCGTTCCTGATCAATTGCTCCCGCGGCCCTATCGTGGACACCGAGGCGCTGGTGCGGGCGCTGGACGCGAAGAAGATCGCGGGCTGCGCCCTCGATACGACCGATCCGGAGCCCCTGCCGAACCCTCATCCCCTGCGGGCGCGGGAGAACGTCGTCATCAATCCCCACGTCGCGTGGTACAGCGAGAAGGCCATGCTCGGCCTGCAGGCAGGCGCGCCCGGCGAGGTGCGGCGGGTGCTCCGCGGTGAGTGGCCGATAAACGTGGTCAATCGGGCGGTGAAGGGCAAGAACCGGGCGGGACTGTGAAGCGTGACCGGGCGCGTCGAGACGCGGAGCAGGGGCCCCGGTTTCCGGGGATGCGACCGTCGATGACGCGCGGGGCGGCCGACATGATTGGAATGGAATGTCTGATGTCCGATCAGAGGCCGCCGTCCAGTGACCAGCAACCAGTGACGGACAAACGATGACGAGAAACCTCCTGATAGTTACGCTGGCAATCGCCACTCTTGCCTCGATGGTTGTGTCGGCGGCGGAGAATTTCCCGGGCCGGCCGGTGCGCATGGTGGTGCCGTTTCCGCCGGGCTCGGCGAGCGACTTTCTCGCGCGAGTGCTCGGGCAGAAGCTGGGCGAAACCTGGGGTCAGCAGGTCGTGGTGGACAACCGCCCGGGCGCCGGCGGATTGATAGGCGGCACGGTAGTCGCGCGGTCGAACCCGGACGGCTACACGATCGCGCTGATCGGCCAGCCGCACCTCACCGCAGCGCTGCTCGCCAAGGACCCGCCGTGGGACCCGTTCAAGGACTTCGCCCATATCGGCATGGTGGCGACCATGCCCAACGTCGTGACGGTCGGTCCCGGCTTGCCCGTCACCAGCGTCGCCGAGCTGATCACGCAGGTCAAGGCGAAGCCCGGCTACTACAACTTCGGGTCGGCCGGCATCGGCAGCTCGTCGCATCTGGCGGCCGAAATGTTCAATGCCGCGGCGGGGCTCAAGGCCGTGCATATCCCCTTCAAGCTGATCGGGGACATCTTCGCGGAAATGTACGGGGGCCGGCTCCATTACTACCTCTTCCCCGTCCCGGCCGCGATGCCGGCGCTCAAGGACGGGAAGCTGAAGGCGCTGGCCGTGGGCGGTCGCGCACGCGCTCCCGCCCTGCCCGGCGTACCGACGCTGACCGAGTCGGCGCTGCCCGGCTTCACCTCCGAAACCTATTTCGGCCTCCTCGGTCCCGCGGCACTGCCGAAAAACCTGATCGCGCAGATCAATGCCGTCGCCGTGAAGCTCCTGAGGACCGAGGACGTGAAGAACCGCTACCTGCAGCAGGGCGCGGAATCCACCCCGGGCACGCCCGACGAATTTCTCAAGGTCCAGCGCGCGGAATTCCAGCGGGTGGCGAAGATCGTGAAAGAGATAGGGATCAAGCCCCAGTAATGGAACGGCGGTGCAGATACGACGAGGCAATACGGCGAGGCAGATACGGCGGAAGCAATACCGTTGCCTGAATGCGATGCACGTGATGTCGGCCAGTCCATTCGATGCCTGAGCTGAGTTGCCACGACCGCTCTCTCTGAACCGCCTTACCCGAATCGCCCTATCTGGAATCGCCTTATCTGACCCGCTTTTCGAGGAAATATGATCAACGCTGCACTCATAGGCTTGGGCTGGTGGGGCAAGAACCACCTCACCGCGGCGCAGGGGAAGAGCGCCAGGCTGCGCTTCGTCCACGGCGTCAGCAAGGAGATCGACGCCGCGCTGCCGCTCGCGGAGGCGCACGGCTTCACGCTCTCCGACGATCTCGAACGCGCGCTGGCGGATCCACGCGTGCAGGCGGTGGTCCTGGCGACGCCGCATTCGCTGCACACCGACCAGATCGTGCGCGTGGCGCAGGCCGGCAAGCCCGTCTTCTGCGAGAAGCCTTTCGCGCTCAAGCGCGCCGACGCGGAGCGCTCGGTGGCCGCTTGCGCGAAGGCCGGGATCGCGCTCGGCGTCGGCACGAACAAGCGTTTCTGGCCTTCCATGGTCGAGCTGCGGCGCGTGGTCGCGAGCGGCGCGCTCGGGCGCATCATGCTGATCGAGGGGCACTACAGCAACGAGAATTCGGGCATGCACTTTTCCGCATGGCGCGACTCGCCGGACGAGTCCCCGGGCGGCGGCATGACCGGCACCGGCATACACCTCCTCGACGCGTTCGTGAGCATCGGCGGCCCGGTGGCGGAGGTGAACGCGCGGCTCACGACGCACCGGCCTGGTGCCGATCCTCGCGATACGATAGGCGTCAACTTCGAGTTCGCGAGCGGCCTGACCGGCTACTTCGGCGCCGTGCGCGCCTCGCCCATCTACTGGCGCGTGCACGTGTTCGGGGACGAAGGCTCCGCCGAAGCGCTGGGCGAGACGCAGGTCGTGCTGCGCTCGCGCGGCGGGAAGACCGAGGTGCGGGACTTTCCGAAGGTGGACTCGATACTCGCCGAGCTGGAAGCCTTTGCCGATGCCGTCGAAGGGCGCGCGCCCTACCCCATCAGCCCGAAAGAGATCGTGGACGTGGTGGCGGCGTTCGAGGGGATTATCAAGTCGATGGCGACGAGGAGGCCCGTCGCTATTTAGTTTTCACCACAGAGGGCACAGAGTTCACGGCGGACGAAACCATTTCCCCTCTGTGTTCTCAAGGTCTTCGTAGCCGAATGTTTGCTCTGTAGTCGGACCCCAGGGTTGACTACAGAGAACACAGAGTCCGATAACTACACATTGGGTTCTCTGCGATCTCTGTGGCCGGTTACTGGGGCTGTCAGCGAATAACGTCGCGCGTGGACGTAACGAGCACGCACGTGCAGCCCGTCTCGCCCATGCGTCACCGTATATAACGTCAAACAGGCGGCTCCGGATTGGTTCGCTGGAAAACACCTCCCCCATTTCCGGGGAGTGATGAACAGGCCAAAAAAAACGGGCCGAGCGGCCCGTTCTTTCTTTCGACTGGTCCTGGTCACCGGTCACTGGTCACTGGTCACCGCGCTAAAGCGCCTTTTCCAAGGCATCGCGCTGCGTGTAAAGCTCCTGCGGCATCCGCGACTTCAACTTGTCGTAGAGCTCGGCGTGGTCCTTCACTTCCTTGCGCCACACCGCGGGGTCCACTTTCGTCAGTTCCTCGAAGCGCGCGCGGCTGAAGCTCTCGAGCCCGCTCCACTCCATGTCCTCGTAGCGCGGCTGCAGGCCGAGCGGCGTCTTCACCGCGTCCACCTTGCCCTCGATGCGATCGACGACCCACTTCAGCACGCGCATGTTGTCGCCGAAGCCGGGCCAGAGAAACTCGCCCGTCGCGTCCTGCCGGAACCAGTTCACGCTGAAGATGCGCGGCGGGTGCGCAAGCTTCGCGCCGACGCCCAGCCAGTGGCGGAAATAGTCGCCGTAGTGGTAGCCGCAGAACGGCAGCATCGCGAACGGGTCGCGCCGCACGACGCCCACCTGTCCCACGATCGCGGCGGTCGTTTCCGACGCCATCGTCGAGGCCATGTACACCCCGTGCGTCCAGTCGAACGACTCGGTCACCAGCGGCACGGCGGTCGCGCGCCGCCCGCCGAACAGGAACACGCTGATCGGCACCCCGTCGGGGTTTTCCCAATCCTTGTCCGCGGACGGAATCTGGCTGCAGCTCATGGTGAAGCGCGCGTTGGGATGCGCGGCCTTGCGCCCGCAGCCGGGCGTCCAGGGCTTGCCCTGCCAGTCGGTCAACTCCTGCGGCGGCTGCTTGCTCAGGCCTTCCCACCACACGTCACCGTCCGGCGTCAAGGCGACGTTGGTGAAGATCGTGTCGTGGCCGACGGCCTTCAGGCAATTCGGATTGGTGAACTCGGACGTTCCAGGTGCAACGCCGAACGCGCCGGCCTCCGGATTGATCGCGTACAGTCTGCCGTCCTTGCCCGGCTTGATCCAGGCGATGTCCTCGCCGATCGTCGTGATCTTCCAACCCTTGTCCTGGAACACCTTGGGCGGCACCAGCATGGCGAGATTGGTCTTGCCGCACGCGCTGGGGAAGGCGGCGGCGATGTAATGCTTCTTCTTTTCCGGCGTCTCGATGCCGAGGATCAGCATGTGCTCGGCGAGCCAGCCCTGCTCCTTCGCCATGATGGAGGCGATGCGCAGCGCAAAACACTTCTTGCCGAGCAGCGCGTTGCCACCGTAGCCGCTGCCGAAGGACCAGATCTCCTTGGTCTCCGGGTAATGGACGATGTACTTGTGCTCCTTGTTGCTCGGCCAGCGGACGTCCTTCTCGCCCGCCGCGAGAGGCATGCCGGCCGAGTGCACGCACGGCACGAAATAGCCGTCCTTGCCCAGCACGTCGAGCACCTTGCGCCCGATCCGCGTCATGAGCTTCATGTTGACGACGACGTACGGCGAGTCGGTCAACTCGACGCCGATGTGCGCGATGTGCGACCCGAGCGGCCCCATGCTGAAAGGGATCACGTACATCGTGCGCCCGCGCATGCAACCGTCGAAGAGCTTTCCGAGCGTCCCCCGCATCTCGTCCGGCGCAACCCAGTTGTTGTTGGGGCCGGCGTCCTCCCGGTTGCGGCTGCACACGAAGGTGCGCTCCTCCATGCGCGCGACATCGTCCGGATCGGAGCGCGCGAGAAAGCATCCCGGGCGCTTTTCCTCGTTCAGCTTGATCAGCATGCCGGTGGCGACCATCTCGCTGCACAGGCGGTCGTATTCTTCTTCCGAGCCATCGCACCAGTAGATGCGGTCGGGCTTGGTCAGGCTGGCGATATCGTTTACCCAATCCTTGAGCGCGGCATGGGCAACGGGATATTCGTTGGACGCGGCCACTTGCGCGGCCGTGGCGGGACGATTCATTCAGGTTCCTCTCGGTTACTTCTAAAAACAAAGGCAAAGCCGCAATGTCGCCGCTTTGCCGTTACAAAATTGTACACGAAAACGCCCCGGCCACGCACCGAGCGGACCATCCGCGCCATCAATTCTGATGGAATTTCAACGAGTGAAATTGCTGCGTCGCAGCGAACGTGCTGCAGTGTGACTTTTACGCCGAGATTGCGAGAAAAATACCCACTTGCATGGAATTTGCTTCTCCCAACCTCCCCTCCGGGGGGAGGAGTGATGTGAAGAAAGTGATGGAAAGAGGTGATGGAAAATGGTGATGGGGTTCTCATCACCTCTCTTCATCACCCGTTCTCATCACCATTAATTCATCACCAGTCTTCAGCGCCGTCATCCATCGCGCCCTTCCTTCAAGGGCATGCGGCTCGCGCGCAACACGGGCGCCCACCGCTCGGTCTCTGAGTGTATGCGCGTGGCGAATTGCGAGCGCGTTCCCGCCGCCGGGTCGAGGCCGAGCGCCAGGAGCTGCATGCGCGTGCCATTGTCCGCGATCTGGGCCGCCACCTGCTCGTTCAGCCATGCGGCCGCGGAAGGCGGCATGCGTGCGGGGCCGAACAGGCCGAACCAGGCCTCCACTTCCAGCTCGGGCAGGCCGGTCTCGACGAGAGTCGGCAGCGCCGGCAGGAGCGCGAAACGCTGGCGGCTGGTTATCCCAAGCGCCCTGAATTGACCCGCCGGCACGTAGGGCAGCGCGAGCGGCAACGCCGCGAACACGAGCGAAATCTGTTCCGTCGCGAGCCCGGAGAGTGCCGCGATGCCGCCGTTGTAGGAGACATGCACGATATTCACGCCGGTCGCGCGGCGAAACAACTCACCGGCAAGATGGCCGACGCTGCCGTCTCCCGAAGACCCGTAGTTGACCTCTCCCGGGCGCACCTTGAGCCATTGCACCAGCCTGGAGGCCGTGTCCACCGGCACGCCGGAACCCGCCAGCAGTACGAACGGCATCGCGGCGAGCGGCGCGACCAGAACGAAATCGCGCACCGGCTCGTATTCGACGCCTTGGAAATAGTGCGGATTGATGACCATGGTCGCGTTGCTCGCGAGCAGCAGCGTGTACCCGTCCGGCCGCGCTCGCGCCACCGCCTTCGCGCCCCGGGTAGTGACGCCGCCGGGCTGCCGCTCCAGCACGACCGAATGACGGGATGCGGCTCCTATCGCCTGCCCCGCCAGGCGCGCGAGCGTATCGGAAATGGCAGGCGGCGCGTTCAGCGCGATGAGCTTGTAGGTCTTGGTGATGCGGGTCGTCCCGCGGATGTCGGTGGGTCCGCTGATCGGATAGGGGATCACGATCTTCACGGGCTTCTCGGGGAACGGATCCGCGCCCGCGCGCGGCGCATCCAGCGCGCAGGTCAGCAGCAATATTGCCGCGGCCCACGTGTAGCGTAGCGCAGGCACAACCATTCTAGGGATTGCCGTCCTTCGGCTCGCCGCTGTGCTGCGCGCGCACCTGCGCGATCATCCGCTCGATCTCCTGCTCGACGAGCTGCTTGATCTCCTCGTCCTCCGGGTAGCACAGGAGCCACAGGTCCGGAAACTCGCCGACCACCGAGTTTATCCGACCCAGCACGAGACGGCGCTTGGCGTCCTCCACGGTCTGCTTCAACAGGAACTCGTGTCCGCGCTCCCAGTAGATCGAGAGTGTGTCCACCGTCAGGCTGGTCCGCAGCAGGCGCACGACGAACTCGAACCGGATCGAGTGCATGCCCTTCGAGCGCAAGGGTATGATCCGGTGCGCCGGCAACGGCGCTCCGGCCCGCAATGCCTCGATCTCCTCGCGCGATGGCATAGCTGCTAGCGTAGCCAATCCGGCCGCGGCAGACAAATCTCTCTTTTTGTTAGATTTTTACTTTCCCGCAAGGTATCAGGCCGCTTCACGCTGGAGCATCCCCGCCTCCTTGAGCGCCCACTTGATCGCGTCGAGCTCGCTGCCTGCGGGCTGGCTGGTCGGCCGGCGCACGACCGGCGACTTGACGAGGCCCGCGAGGAACATCGCCATCTTCATCCGGGCGTGCGCGTCCCCGGTCGGCTCGCCGAAGCCGTATACCGCCTGCTTGAGGGGGTTTATCTCGAACTGGAGCTGCATCGCCCGCTTCAGATCGCCGGCCTGCACCGCCTCCCACAAGGCGACGATCTTCTGCGGGATGAACGACGCGAAACCGACCAGCGCGCCATCCACGCCCTGGACCATCGAGGCCAGCAGGTACTCGTCGTGGCAGGTGAGGACGGCCTTCCCGGGCGCCGCCTCGCGGATCGCCTTGATGTCCATGGGATACTTGTTCATGTCGCGCGTTCCGACCTTGAAGGCCTTCACCCAGGGCAGGCGCGCGAGCTGGGCCAGCAGCTCGCACGAGTAGGCGGCGCGGGTCCAGGACGGATATACGTGAACGATGAGGTCGAGACCCGAGGCCTTCCCGATCTCGGTGAAGTGCTCCACCACGTGCTCCGGGCGCATGCCGAAGCGCAGCCACTGGTGCGGCGGCATGACGAGCAGTCCCGCCGCGCCCGCCTTTTTCGCGAGGAGCGCATGCTCGCAGGCTTCGCCGATGCCTTCCACGCATATGCCCGATACGACCGGGATGCGGCCCTTCACCTCGTCGGCGATGATGCGCGTCACTTCCGCGCGCTCTTCGGCGTTCAAGGCAAACACTTCCCCGGTGTGGCCGTTGGGGACGAGCCCGGTAATACCTTTCGTTCCCGCCAGCCATGCCGTAAAACGGCGCAGCTCCGGCTCGTCGATCGTGTGATCCGGCCTGAACGGCACCTGCATCGCCGGGAGTATGCCGCGGTAGGTATGGTCGCTCATCTCTCCTGCCCTCCTCTTCGTTGGGTCGTGACCGGTGACCGGTCGTTACCCGGAGATGATCGACATGTCGTTTCCCGCTGTCAATGCGTCATGCAATCCGGGCCGGTGCCCCCAGCGCAGCCACGTGCGCAAGCGCCTGAAATCCCGCGCGTCCACGTTGTCCTGCACGAGCACGACGTGCCGCGCGAGGCGGCGGCCCTCGGGTTTCAGATTGAGTATCGTCAGGCAGGATGAAACGTAGCTCGTGCCGAGCAGCTCGCACGCGCGCCACGCCCCGCGGCGCGTCTGGAACGAGATCCGCCCTGTCGCCGTGATCTCCAGCGCGACGATGGCCCCTGCAGTACGCAGCGCGGCCTGGGCGAACAGGGACCATCCCAAACCAGCGCCGATCACCGCGGTCAGCCCGAATTTCGACCACGGTGGCAACGCAGCGAACCAGATGGCGGCGGCCGCACCAAAATGGAACAGGCAGAGCGCGATAGCCAGCCTGGCCGATGGCTTGATCCCGATGGACCGCAAAGGCATGCCCTATTAACGCATGACGCCCGTCTCCCGGCTGACAGGAGCCGGAACTGGTTGTCGGCGACCGCCGGCGACAGCCCCGATGATCTCGGCGGCCTCCGCAGCCGCTCGCGCCGGCTGGAATGCCGCGTGACGCGCAGCGAACTGCCGCGCTCCCGCCCTCAACCCGTCGTCCCGCAAGGCCTTCGTGATGCACCCCAGGACCGTCTCGAAGCGTCGGTCCTTGCCGATCAGCGCGCCCGCGCCGCCCGCTTCCACACGCCTGGCGTGCAGGTACTGCTCGACGGTATGCGGCGCCACGAGGAGCGGAACGCCTGCCGCCAGCGCCGCGCACATGACGCCGTGCCCGCCGTACACCAATGCCAGGTCGGCGTCGGGCAGGACGGATTTGAGCTGAACCGGCCGCGATGCGATCTTCAGTGCGCCCGACTCGAGCGCTTTCGTCGCCGCCGGTTGCTTGCCGGGAAGGACGCAGAGCGTCCTCGCCGCCGCGGTCGAGAGCGCCTTCAGGATGCTCGCCGCGCCCGGAACGTCGCCGCGCAGGTAGGCGAAGATGCGCGGCTCTTCGCCCTTCGGCCACGGCACCGGCTCTCCGGATTCGTACTCGTATATCGGTCCGATGTAGCGCTCGCCCGGGCGCGGGCCGAACGGATCGAGCTCGGGAAATGTCGTGTACATCCGGGCCCCGGTCCGGAACCAGTCGGCCAGGGTATCGAACTCGCGGCTGCTAAACGAACGCAGGATCCGGTTCACGCGCCGCAGGAGCTGCCGCTCCGACCTTCGCAGCCGCTCGTCGGGGATCTGCTCCCATGGGCGGATGGACGGCATGGGTGATGCGAGCGGCGGGATCTCGAAGCCGGTGCCGATCTGGGCTTGCGGCAATGCCAGCACGCGTGCCGCGACGAGCGCGCCCGGGGAATGGTCCGCTACGATCGCGTCGGCGCGGAACATCCGGGCGAGAGCGACCCAGCCGCTGACGAGGCCTCGCGCCGTGGGTTCGTCCGAATAGCCTGCGAGAGCCAGCATCTCGGCGTGGTTGACCGGCGGCGCGGGCGCCCGCTGCCTGCGGTCGAAGATCGGGGCCTGCACGAACGCCAAGCCTCGCGCGCCGAGAACCTCGGCGGCGCCCGTCAAGTCGCGGACGGCAATGAGGACACCGTGACCCGCTGCGCGCAGCCGCTCGGCGACGGCCGCGAGTTGAAGCAGATGTCCGTAGTTCGCGCCCAGCTCCCAGGCGAGGAGTATTCGGCTCACACTGGTCACCGGTCACTGGTCACTGGTCACGCCTTCCCGGTCATCGCTCCCGCCCCGCCTCGTGCACGATCCGCTGTATCGGGGAGAACAGGTACTCCAGCACGCTGCGGTTGCCGAGGTGGATCTCGGCGTTGACCAGCATCCCCGGAACGAGGCGCAGACGCTGCCCACCGCTTTCCAGCGAGCTGCCGCTCAACTCGATCAGCGCGCGGTAGGCAGCCTGCTGCGGCTGCGCGGACTTCGATGCGGCATTGCTGTCGTTCCGGTCGTGCGTGTCCGCGCTCACCTGGAGCACGATGCCATCCACCATCCCGTATTTCTGGAATGGATAGGCGGCGAGCTTGACGCGCGCCTTCTGCCGCTCCTGCACGAAGCCCGCGTCGGCGTTCGCCACCCAGACCTCCGCCACCAGCGGCTCGTCGTGCGGCACCAGCGTGAGCAATATTGTGCCGGGCGCCACCACCGTCCCCGGCGTGTGGGTCGCGAGGTCCTTCACGACGCCCGCCTGCGGCGCCTTCAGCTCCAGCAGCATGTGGCGGTGCTCCTGCTTTTCCCAGTCCTGAGAGAGTTTCGCTTGGACGGCCTCGGCCTCCACGCGCTCGTTGTGCAGCTCGCGCCGGTAGTTGGAATCGATCTGGGCGATGCGCTTTTCAGTCTGCGCTATGGTGGCCTTGAGGCTCGCCACCGCGTGGCCTTGCGCGAGGAGGTCCTGTTGCGCCTCGACGTGCGAGCGCTGCCGGTCGAGCGCCATCAGCCGGCCGGCGAAGCCCTCCTTCGCGAGCTGGTCCCAGGCGCGCGCCTGCTCGCCGTAGATCGGAGTGGTCTGCTTCAGCTTGCCTTCCACTTCCATGGCGCTCTGGAGGTCCTGGCGCGCCTTGGCCAGCAGCGCCTGTTCCGCGCCCAGCGCATCGAGATACGCCAGACGACGCGCTCGATGCTGCGCCTCGACCTGGGCGTACAGGGAACCGGCGTCTCCGGGTTTGCGCTGCAGCGAAGCGCCGGACAGCTCGGCATCGATGCGCCGCAACTGAAGATCGCGGCGCAAAAGCTCCGCGCGCAGAATACCGCGATCGGCGTCCAGGAGCCGGGTATCCATCCGGGCGAGCACCTGCCCTTCGCGGACGGTGTCGCCCTCCTTCACCAGGATTTCGCGCACTATCCCCGGCTCGGCCGGCTGCACGATCTTGAGAAAGGTCTGCGGCACGAGCTTCCCCTGCGACACGGCCACGATGTCGAGCCTGCCGAAAATCGCCCAGACGATCAGCAGGCCGAACAGCGCGAGCACTGCATGGAGCACCGCGCGCGGCAGCGGGGACGGCGGACGCGCCTGGGCCTTGATCATCTCCGGAGCGAACTCGAGCGCATTCGCCCGATTGCTTCCCCATCGCAGCACGCGTACCGGATTCGCGCTCATGACGGACTCCTTACGAAACAGCTTAGACCCTACTCGAACATCATCCGCTGCTGCCCCACCACGGCCATCCGCGTCTCGTGCGTGCCCAGCGTGATCGCCGCATCGACCTGCAAGCCACGCGGCAATTGGTGCGCGATGAAAACCATCGTCACCCGCCCCCGGAACTGGTTCACCGTGCGTGCGAACTGCTCCGCGGTGGGCGCATCGAGGCTGCTCGTCGCCTCGTCGAAGACCAGCACTCTCGGCCTCTTGAGGAGCGCCCGGGCGATGGCGATGCGCTGCTTCTGGCCGCCCGAGAGTCCCGCGCCGTGCTCGCCGATCTCGGTCTGATAGCCGTTCGGCAGCGCTTCTATCACTTCGTGTATCTCCGCGAGCTTGCACGCCTGAACGATCTGCTCGAAGCCGGCCATCGGGTTGGCCAGCGCCAGGTTGTCGTAGATCCGGCCGCTGAAGAGCACCGTTTCCTGCGGCACGACGCCGAAGTGCTGGCGCAGCTCGTTCGCCGTCATGTGCCGGATGTCGTGGCCGTCCATCAGGATGCTGCCATCGCCCGGCTGATAGAAGCCCTGGAGGAGTTTCGCGAGCGTGCTCTTGCCGCAACCGGACGGCCCCATCAGCGCCACGCAATGGCCTGGCTCTATGGTCAGGTCGAATTCCCGGTACAGGTACGGCAGGTTGTCGGCGTGGCGGAAGGAGAGATTGCGGATTTCGATCCGTCCCTCTCCCGCCGCGGCCTCCCGCGCCGGAATGAGCGAATACGGCTCCGGCGGCGCGTTCATGACGTCCCCCAGCCGTTTGACCGCGATATCCGCCTGCTGGAACTGCTGCCACAGTCCCACCAGATGCAGCATGGGCTGCGACAGGCGCCCCGCGAACATCTGGAAAGCAACCAGCATCCCGATGGTGAACTCCTGGGTCGTCATCACCATCCAGGCGCCGACGCACAGTATGGCAAGCGTCAGAAGCTGCTCCAGCGCACCGGCGGCGACGTTGTAGGTGTTGGAGAGCTGGCGCGTGGCGAAGCCCGCCTGCAGGTACGTCGCGAGGAAATCCCCGAAGCGCCGCTGGAGCTGCGGCTCGAGCTGCAACGACTTCACCGTTTCCATGCCCGACACGTACTCGGTCAGGAACGCCTGATTGCGAGCGCCGAGCAGGAACTGCTGGTTCAGGCGCTGCCTCAGGAGCGGCGTGACGGCAAAGCTCAGAAGGACGATCGCGAGCAGCACGGCCACCGTGATCAAGGTGAGCGTCACGCTGTAGTAGAACATGATCGCGAGGAAGATCAGCAGGAACGGCACGTCGAGGACCAGCGTCACCGCGGCACTGCTCAGGAACTCGCGTATGGTTTCCACACCGTGCACGCGCGCGACCAGCACCCCGGTCGGCCGATGCTCGAAGTAGCGCGGCGGCAGCCTGAAGAGATGCTCGAAGACCTGCGACCCGAGCACCGCGTCGATGCGGTTACCCGTATGCAGCACGAGGTACTGCCGCACCCAGCTCATGACCGCGGTGAAGACGATGAAGATCCCGAGGGCAATGCCTATGACGCCCAGGGTCGAGAGCGTATGATGGACAATGACCTTGTCGATTACGATCTGGGTGAAAATCGGCGTCGCCAGCGCCATCAACTGGATGGCAAGCGACGCGAGCAGCACGTCGCGCCAGATCGGCTTATGCCGGAACAGCTCGGGAACGAACCACCGGAAACCGAATGCGGCGCGCTCACCGGGAGCCGCGTCCTCGTCCTTCGCAGCCGGCGCCACCGGGGCGCACAGGATAACCTTTCCCGCGAATTGCCCGCCGAACGCCTCCAGCTCGGCAGTGGACGACTCCGCCCTGCCGTCCTCGAACCAGGAAATACGGCTAGCGTCACACTGGGCGACGATCGCCAGCCGGTGCACGGGAACCGTCCGCTCGTGCAGACCATCGGTCGAAGCGGGCGAGAGAATAGCTACGAAGGGCGTGGGCAGCCCGGACAGTTCGCCCACCCTCGCGTCGCGCACGCCGCTGTTGAATCCGAGGGCGCGGTACGCCTGCTGCAGGACATTCAGATCGTGCGGCGGAGGAAATTGCTGGCGCGCCAGATCCGCTGCAAACGGGATGCGATGGAGCTGGCAGATTCCCTGCAGCGCCCACACGAACGTCCCCGGCGAAAAACGGAGATCGACCGCCACCACGCCCCCTGGTCCGCGAAACGGCATTTCCCCGGAGCCGCCGTTTCCGACACTTGAACGTTGCCGCTTTTTTCTCCCCCTATTCTGCCTCAGCGGCGGCCCTTGCAATACTTTTTTTCCTCCCCATAATTGAACGAATCCTGTCAGGAAAATCCTGACACGACTTCAGATTCTGGTAACGCGGTTCCGCATAATTTCCTGTTTATGCCCAAGTATTGCGAGCTGGCCGATTACGGGTTGATTGGATACTCCGGCGACGATGCCCGGACGTTTCTCCACAACCAGCTCACCTGCGACGTCGAGGCGCTCGATGTACGGCGCAGCGCCTACGGCAGCTACTGCACGCCCAAGGGGCGGATCCTGGCGACGTTCCTCCTGTGGCGGACGGCGGAGGGCTACACCATGCAGCTTCCCGCCACGTTGCGCGAATCGATACAGAAGCGGCTGGCGATGTACGTGCTGCGGTCGAAAGTGAAAGTCGAAGATGTGGGACCGCGATACACGATCGCGGGCGTATCCGGCGCGGATGCGACTTCTCATCTGCAACGGATATTTGGCGCGGTCCCGCCAAATGAACACCAATTGATAGCGACATCGGATGCGACGGTAGTTCGCCTGCCAGGAGCACGCTACGAGGTCCTGCTTCCCAAAGACAGTGATCCGGCGACTGTGGAGAAATTGAAAACCGGCACGGACCTCATGTCGCCGGATCACTGGAGTTGGCTCGACATCCGCGCGGGCGTGCCCGTGATCACACCGCCTACCCAGGAGCAGTTCGTGCCCCAGATGGTGAACATGGATCTCATCGGCGGCTTGAGCTTCAGCAAGGGGTGCTATCCCGGGCAGGAAATCGTCGCGCGCACGCATTTTCTCGGACGGCTCAAGCAGCGCATGTACCTCGCGCATCTCTCGGCGGGTGAGCCCCGGCCGGGGGACAAGCTCTACAGCGCGGACCTCGGCAGCCAGGCAAGCGGTACGATCGTGAATGCCGCGCCGGCTCCCGAAGGCGGTTTCGACGCACTGGCGGCCATGCAGATCGCAGCCGCGAAGAGCGACGCCGTGCATTGGAAGGCACCCGACGGGCCGGAGCTTAAGTTGCTGCCGCTGCCCTATGAAGTGACCAGTGACCAGTGACCAGTGACCAGTGACCAGTGACCAGTGACCAGTGACGGACTACTGTCGCACCGGAAGTTCGCTGCGGAACCAGTGACCGGTCACCGGCGCACGCGCATGGTCACTGGCGTACGCGCACGGTCACTGGTCACGGGAGATTTGATTCGATCCACGCGACCAGCCGCGCTGCATCCATCGCGCCGGACTGCCGCGCGATTTCCTGCCCCCTCCTGAATGCGATCAGCGTAGGTATGCCGCGAATCCCGTAGCGTCCCGCAATCTCCGGCTCCGCGTCGGTGTCGAGCTTGGCCAACCGCACGCGCGGTTCGAGCCGCGCGGCGGCCTGCTCGTACGCCGGCGCCATCATCCTGCACGGCCCGCACCAGTCGGCCCAGAAATCGACCACGAGCGGGAGATCGTTCGACTGGAGATGGCGGTCGAAGCTTTCGCGGGTAAGCGCAAAGGGGTGTCCGGAAAACAGCGCCTGCTTGCAGCTGCCGCACCTGGCGCCGTCGGCCATGCGCTCGGTCGCTACCCGGTTCGTTGCCTGGCAATGGGCACAAACGACGTGTATGGCGTTGCTCATCAGAGGAGTCCGGCTGTGAACCTTACATATATGGGCGCGGGACTCGCAAAAAAAGGGGTAGGATGCGTCTCGATGGCGCTTTCCTTCTACATCTATTACCGCGTTCAGCCGGAGAAGGCGGCGGCGTGCGAGCCGGCGGTGCAAGCGATGCTGTCCGCCGTTCGCGCAGCAACAGGCACGACCGGCCACCTGATGAAAAAGCGCGGCGAGCCCAACCTCTGGATGGAGGTGTACGAAGGCGTCACGGATGACGCGAAATTCGAATGGGAGCTGGCGGATGCCGCCGGCCGGGCCGGGATCCAGGCATTCCTCCTCCCCGGATCCGGACGTCACATCGAATGCTTCGAAGAGGTGACTCGTGACTCGTGACTCGTCCCACCCAGCCACAGCACCCGTCACGTGTCACGTGTCACGTGTCATTTCTTTGCTCGCATGTGCCTGATCCTCCTCGCCTGGCGCTCCCATCCCCGCTACCCGCTGGTGTTCGCGGGCAATCGCGACGAGTCCTACGACCGCCCGAGCGCTCCGGCCGAGTTCTGGCGCGACGACGCGCGCATCTACGGCGGGCGCGATCTGGAGCAAGGCGGTACCTGGCTGGGACTCTCGCGCTCCGGCCGAATCGCGGCAGTCACCAACTATCGCGAACGTCCGAAGATCGGGAAAATGCCCCGCTCGCGGGGCGAGCTGACTGCGCGGTTCCTGCGCGGCAACGATACCCCCGCCGCTTATCTCGAGCAGGTGGCGCGGTCGGCGGGTGAATACGGTCCGTTCAGCCTGTTCGTAGGCAATGGTGAAGGCCTCTGGTACTCCTCCAACCGCGCCGAGCCGAATGGATCTGAACCCCCATTCCGCGAGGTGGCAGCCGGCGTGTACGGCCTGAGCAATCACTTGCTCGACACGCCGTGGCTCAAGGTCACGAGCGGCAAGCAGCGTCTCGCGCGCCTGCTCGGCGCCGCCGAGGCGCCACTCATCGCCGGCTTGTTCGATATCCTGAGCGACCGGGACCCGGCTCCCGAGACGGAACTCCCCGACACCGGCGTCGGCGCCCGGCGCGAGCGCGAGCTGTCCCCGTTGTTCATCGCCGGCGAGCACTACGGCACCCGGGCATCGACGGTCGTGTTGATCGACCGCGATCAAAACGTGCTTTTCGTAGAGCGCCGATTCGGTCCGCGCGGCGAGCCGCTGGGGGCTACCGAAAAGCGCTTCGCGCTGGATAGAACAGCAATGGAATCACAGATAAACGCAGATACACGCAGATAAGGTCAAGAACATTTGCCACGGAATCACACGGAAGTACACGGACAACACCACGACGTTGGTCAAATTTCCGTGTGTGGCCGTGTGTGTCCGTGGCTAAAATGCCTTGCTTTATCGGTGTTCATCCGCGGCTAGAACTTTTGTCATTGCGAAGTGGGGAATGCCCGCTTCCATGAATTCCTCGCCCTCTGCGACGAACCCGTGCTTCTCATAGAATCCCATGGCGTGGGTCTGGGCGTGTAACCTCGCCACTTCGTGCCGCGCTTCCCGGGCGAGTTGCAGCAGCCGGCTCAACAACGCGCTGCCGATTCCACCGCCGCGCCACTCCTTCAAGACCGCCATGCGGCCGATGTGGCCGTCGCGGAGCAAACGCCCCGTTCCGATGGGGGTTCCGTCCGCGGCCAGGGCGACAACGTGGCGGCTGTGGGGGTCTTCCGCGTCCCATTCCTCCTCTGCCGGGACGTGCTGCTCCTCGACGAAGACCTTGAAGCGCACGGCCTCCAGGGCATTCCGACCGGTCGTCCAGCCGACTTCCCGGATGGTGTACAGAGGCTTCGTGTTCATGGCAGGCATTATAGAATTAGTGCCGGGACCCGGACGCTGCGCGCCGCGCCTGTAATCGGGAATGATGAAGGAATGCAGAACCTCTGGAACGAAGCCGAAGCAGCCACCTGCAAGGGCATACTGGGCCCGCGCGTCTACACTTCGCGCCTGCTGGCACGGGACAAGTCCCTCATGCTGCACGGTGGCGGCGGCACCTCGCTGAAGAGCAAGCCTGCTTCTGAGGAAGTGCTTTTCGTGAAAGGCAGCGGCCGCGATCTCAATCGCGTCGAGGCAGCCGATTTCGTCCCGCTGGACCTGGCAAGAACGCGCGCGTTGCTCGAGCGCGCAACGCCGCACAATGGCGCAATGGCGAGCGAGATCGAGCGCTGCGTTATAGGGACCTCGACGATACGCCCCTCCATCGAAACGATGCTGCACGCGGCGCTACCCTGCAAGTACGTCGAGCACACGCACGCGGACAGTATCCTCGCGGTGGCCAACGTCGAGAATGGCGAGCGGGTCCTGGCCGACCTCTATGGCGACCTGGCGCCGACGGTCGGCCATCGCGATTCCGGCCTCGAGTTGGCGCGCGCCTGTCGCGAGACGTTCGAGAAACACGGAACCGCGCGCACGATCGGGCTCATCCTGCGCTTCCACGGGGCCGTGGCGTTCGGCGACTCCGCGCGCGCATCCTACGAGAACATGCTGCGGCTCGCGTCCATGGCCGAGGACTATCTCAAGTCCCGCGGCGCGTGGGAGATCCGCAGCCCGGGATCGCCGCCCTCTCCCGTCGATGAAGGCGCGCTGTCGGCGCTGCAGGCCGAGGTCTCGCACGCCGCGGGCTGCACGCTCGCCGTGCACTGCGCCCGCGACCCGCTCACCCTGGCGTTCGTCCGGCGGGACGATCTCCTCACCGTATCGCAGCAGGGTCCGGCGACCCCGCAGCGCGCTTTCTTCACCAGGCGCGTGCCGCTCGTCGGACGCGATGTTGCCGGCTACGTCCGGCGCTATCGGGACTATCTCGAGCGCTATCTGGGCAGCGCCGCCGCAAGCCGGATGGATAGCGCGCCGCGCATCGTGCTCGATCCCGCGCTGGGCCTCTGTGCTTTCGCAGCCGATGCGCAGGGCGCCGCCACCGCGGCCGAAGTCTACCGGCACGATATCGAGATCATCTCGCGGGCGAGCGCCCATGGCGTCTACCGCTCGGCGCCCGAAGCCGCGGTCGCCCTCGCCGAGATGGAATACGGCGCATCGGGGCATCAGGGTACCACCGAATGAACAACCTCTGGAGCGACGCCGAGGCGGGCCAGTATAAGGGCGACCTGGGTCTGCGGGTCTACACTTCGCGCCTGCTCGGCCGCGACAAATCGCTCGTCCTGCACGGCGGCGGCAACACCTCGGTCAAGATCCGGGAACGCAACCTCGTCGGCGACGAGGAGGACATCCTCTACGTCAAGGGCAGCGGATGGGACCTGGAGTTCATCGAGGAAGCCGGCTTCTCCCCCGTGCGCATGCAGCACCTCACCAGGCTCGCGCGGCTCGAAGCGCTGAGCGACCCGCAGATGGTGAACGAGCTCGTCACGCACCTGACACGCGCGTCGGCGCCTGCGCCTTCGGTGGAAACCATTCTGCACGCGATCCTGCCCTACAAGTACGTCGATCATACGCACGCGGATTCCGTGCTCGCGGTCACCAACACTGCGGGCGGCGAAGCGCGCATCCGCGAAATCTACGGCACCCGCGTCGTCGTGATCCCCTACGTGATGCCCGGCTTCGATCTGGCCCAGTTGTGCGCCACCCGGTTTCCCGGCGAAGCGCGCCCGGACACCGTCGGCATGGTGCTCATGAATCACGGCATTTTCTCGTTCGGCGCATCGGCGCGGGAGTCCTACGAGCGCATGATAGAGCTCGTCCAGGCGGCGGAAGACTATCTCGCCCGCCGGCGCGCATGGTCGCTGCCGGCAGCGCGCGACGACGGCGTTGACACGCAGTTGCGGGCCGAGATCTCCGGATTGCGGAAAGGCGTATCGGATGCGGCGGGTTTTCCGCTGATCGTGCAAACGCATCGCGATGCTCGCTGCGCCGCGTTCGCCCGCCGGCCCGACGTTCGGGAGCTCTCCCTTCAGGGCCCCGCGACGCCCGATCACGTGCTACGCACCAAGCGCGTGCCCCTGGTCGGTCGTGACGTCGCCGCCTACGCCGGCGCCTATACGGAGTACTTCGAGGCGCACGCTCCGGGGGCGCGCGAACCGAAGACCATGCTCGATCCGGCGCCGCGCGTGGTGCTCGATTCGCGGCTGGGCATGTGCACGCTCGGACGCAGCGCGCGGGAAGCGTCCATCGTTGCCGACCTCTACCGCCACACGATGGATGTCATCGAGCGCGCAACGCTGCTGGGGGGATACCGTGCACTGCCGGGGAAGGACATCTTCGACGTGGAGTACTGGGACCTCGAGCAGGCCAAGCTGCGCAAGGGCGGGAAGCCGGCGGTTTTCGCGGGCGAGATCGCGCTGGTCACGGGCGCGGCATCGGGTATAGGGAAAGCCTGCGTGGAAGCCCTGCTCGCGCGAGGCGCTGCCGTGGCAGGGCTCGACAGGAATGCCTCGATCGCCACGCTTCACAAGAGGGACGATTTCCTCGGCCTCCGTTGCGACGTCACGTCTGAGGCAGACATCTCGGCCGCCCTCGAGGCCACGGTGAGGAAATACGGCGGGCTCGACATACTGATCTTGAACGCAGGCGTGTTTCCCGCGGGCGCCAGGATTGCGGCGCTCGGCACCATGGAATGGCGCAATGTCATGGAGGTCAACCTCGATGCCAACCTGATCCTGATGCGCGAATGCCATCCGCTCCTGAAGCTCGCTCCGCGCTCCGGCCGGATCGCCGTCATCGGTTCCAAGAACGTTCCCGCACCCGGCCCGGGCGCGGCCGCCTATTCCGCGTCCAAGGCGGCGTTGAACCAGCTGGCGCGGGTCGCCGCGCTGGAATGGGGTGCGGACGGGATACGCGTCAACGTCCTGCACCCCAATGCGGTATTCGATACTGCGGCCTGGAGCGAGGAGGTACTGCAAGCCCGCGCGGCCCACTACGGTATGAGTGTCGAGGAATACAAGCAAAACAATGTTCTCAAGACCGGCATCACAAGCCGCGACGTCGCGGAGCTGGCGGCGGAAATGTGCGGCCCCGCGTTTGCCAAGACCACCGGTGCACAGGTGCCCGTGGACGGCGGCAACGACAGGGTGATCTAGAGCGCCGAATGGCGTCATTCGAGACCCTGCGCTGGCGAGAGGGCCGGCTGGAAATGCTGGACCAGCGGGTGCTGCCATCGCGCACCGTTTACCTGCCATACGACTCGGCCGCAGCCGTGGCGGAAGGCATACGTACGATGGTCGTGCGGGGCGCGCCCGCGATAGGCTGCGCTGCCGCCTACGGCATCGCGCTGGAAGCGCTCCGGCTCAAGGACAGGAAGGCCGCGGACTTCCAGGCCGGCCTGGCGCGCGCTCACCAGGAGCTGGCGGCGAGCCGTCCCACCGCGGTCAACCTGTTCTGGGCGCTGGCGCGCATGCGCGAGAAGGAGAAAGCGCTCGACGGCGCGTTGCCGCCGGCAACCGCTGCAGCCCTCCTCGATGAAGCGCAGGCGATCGCGGAAGAAGACGTGCGGCTCAATCGCGCGATGGGGGGACATGGCGCGGTCCTGCTGGCGGATGGAGGACGCGTGTTGACCCACTGCAACGCGGGCGCGCTCGCAACGGCCGGTCATGGAACCGCGCTGGGCGTCATCCGGTCGGCAGTCGCTTCGGGCAAGCGCATCGAAGTGCTCGTCGACGAGACGCGCCCATTTCTCCAGGGAGCGCGCCTGACGGCATGGGAGCTGGCGCAGGACGGCATCCGCGCGACACTGATTGCGGACAACGCGGCCGGCCATCTCATGAGCCGGAACGAGGTCGATGCGGTGATCGTCGGCGCGGACCGCGTTGCCGCCAACGGCGACGTCGCCAACAAGATCGGCACCTACGGCGTGGCGGTCCTGGCCCAACGCCACGGCATCCCGTTTTACGTGGCGTGCCCGCTCTCGACGATAGACCTTGCCGTGGCGAGCGGCGCCGACATTCCGATCGAGGAGCGCGGCGCGGAGGAAGTGACGGGTTATGGCGGCGTGCGCTGGGCCCCGGAAGGCGTCGCGGCGCGCAATCCCGTGTTCGACGTCACACCGGCGGCGCTGGTTACCGCGCTGATTACCGAAAAGGGTGTGATACAAGCGCCCGATCGCGAGAAGTTGCGGAAACTCTTTGAAGGGCCCAGGTGAGGACGCGAGAGCCCGCCGGAGTGGTCACGACCTCAATCTTTTGCCTGTAAGGACTTTCGCCCATGCGCCTTGGCCTGTTCATGATGCCCTTGCATCCGTCCTACCGCGCGATTGCCGATTGCTACGACCGCGATATCGATCAGTTGGTGTTGGCCGACAAATTGGGGTTCGACGAAGCCTGGCTCGGTGAACACTTCACCGAGAAATGGGAAAATGCGCCGTCGCCCGATCTGTTGATTGCGAAAGCGCTGGCGTTGACCCAACGGATCCGTTTCGGCACCGGGGTGACCTTGCTCGCCATGCACGAGCCGGTCTATCTCGCACATCGGGTGGCGATGCTCGATCACCTGTCGCGCGGGCGCTTCAACTGGGGGATCGGGCTCGGCGGGATTCCGACCGACATGAAGTTGATGGGACTTGACCCGGCCGAGGCGCGCGGCCGCGCGACCGAGGCGCTCGACGTGGTGCTCGGGCTTTGGCAAAGCGACAGCTCGTTTTCGCATCGGGGCGAGTTTTTCCGCATCGAGGCGCCCAAATTCAATCCCGTGACCGAACGCGGACTGCACATGAAGCCGATGCAGTTGCCGCATCCGCCGATCGCAATAGCCGCGAGCACGCCGCGATCCGGCTCGCTGAAGGTCGCCGGTGCGCGCGGCTGGTCGCCGATGTCGAGCTCGTTATTGTCGAGCGTGTTTCTGCCGGGTCACTGGGAGACCGTGGTCGAGGGCGCGAAGAGCGCGGGCGTGACGCCGAATCGCAGCGACTGGAAAATCGCCCGCGATGTTTTTGTCGGGCCGACGCCCGAAGTTGCCCGTGAACGCGCGCGCACCGTACTTGGCCGCAACTACGAAGTGCATCAGCGGCCGAGCCGCGCCGGCACCCCCCAGATGCAAATCATGAAGCTCGATCCGTCGATGGCCGATGACGACGTCGACGTCGACTATCTGATGGAGAATCTGTGGATCGTGGGAGACCCGCAGGAGTGTGCCGACAAGATCCGTGCGCTGTACGAAACGGTCGGCGGTTTCGGCACCTTGCTCAGCGTGACTGCCGATTCAGACGATCCCGCCTGGGATCACGAGAGCCTGCGGCTACTCGCCGGAGAGGTTGCACCGCGAATTGCCGATTTGGGCTGAATGGCCGTTCCTGCCTACGCGCCGACCGCCGCCGCACCGGCCTCCGCGCACTCGTGGTCCTGTTCGCCGGTACCGCCGCCGCAGCCGATGGCGCCGATGACGCGCCCGGCCTTGGTGATCGGCACCGCGCCGATGCTCGGCAGGATCTCGCCAGCGAGGGCGGCCGGCACTGCCGCCCAGAACGGCGAGCCTTTCGCAGCCTGCTCGCCGAGGTCCTTCGTCGGCTTCCTGAAGTTAGCGGCCGCCACGGCCTTCTTGCGCGAGGTCTCCGGGCTGAAGAATCCGGCGCCGTCGCCACGCATGATGAGCACGGTGCGGCCCGACTCGTCGACGACCGAGGCCGTCATCACCGTCCCCAGTTGCCTGGCTTTGGCCAAGGCCGCCTTCGCCGCGCGCTCCGCCATGTCGAGCGTGAGTTCGATCATTATCTGTCTCCTTTCAGTCTCCAAGTCGGCCCTATTCTATGGCATGGGTCCATGTCCCGGCACCGGATGGCTAACGCCGGCGGGTTCCCCAACGAGCGAGTCGCAGAAAAGTTACACTGACCCTGTTTGTTCCTTAGAATTGGCCGATGCAGAGGAAGCGTCCAACAGGACTCGAACAATGAGCGTGCGAGCAGGGCGTGAAGTCCTGGCCATTCCAGGCCCGACGACGGTGCCGGACGAGGTGTTGCGGGCCATGCATCGGCCGGCGGTGGACATCTATTCCGGGCCGCTGCTCGCCCTGACCGACGGCCTGCTGCGCGACGTCGCCCGCGTGTTCAAGACCACAGGGCACGCGTACATCTACATCGCCAACGGCCACGGCGCGTGGGAAGCCGCGGTCACCAACGTGCTGAGCAAGGGTGACAAGATCCTGGTGCTGGAGAGCGGCCGCTTCGCCATGATCTGGGGCGAGAGCGCGCGCCGCATGGGGGTCGAGGTCGAGGTCCTGAAGGGGGACCTGCGCCGCGCCGTGCAACCGGCCGACGTCGAGGCGCGGCTTAAGAGGGACAAGGGCGGGACGATCAAGGCCATCATGGTGGCGCAGATCGACACCGCGACGGGCGTGGTCAACGACATCCCGGCCATAGCTCAGGCGGTACGCGGCGCGAATCACGACGCGCTGCTCATGGTCGATGCGGTCGCTTCCCTGGGTTGCGTGCCGTTCGATATGGATGCGTGGGGCGTCGACGTCGCCATGTCGGGCTCGCAGAAGGGCATGATGACGCCGCCGGGCCTGGGCTTCGTGGCCGCCAACGCGCGGGCGCGCGAGATTCACAAGAGCGCCGGCCTGCGCACGCCTTACTGGGACTGGACCGACCGCGAGGGCGACGTTCACTACCAGAAATATTGCGGCACGCCGCCCGAGCATCTGCTGTTCGGCCTGCGCCAGGCGCTCGACATGCTGTTCGCCGAAGGCCTGGAGAACGTGTTCCGCCGCCATCGTTTGCTGGCCGAGGCGGTGCGGCGTGCGGTCGGCGTGTGGTCGGAACGCGAGGCGATCGGCTTCAACATCATAGAGCCCGGAGAGCGCTCCGACACGGTAACGGCGGTGCTGTTGAACAGCCACGACCCGCAGCGGCTCCGCGCCTATTGCGACAGGAACTGCGGCGTGATCCTGGGGCACGGCATCGGCGAACTCACCGGCAAGGCCTTCCGCATCGCCCACATGGGCCACGTCAACGCGCCGATGATCCTCGGCACGCTTGGCGTCATCGAAGTGGCGTTGGGCGCGCTCGGCATTCCACACAACAAGGGGGGCACGCAGGCCGCGATCGACTGGCTGAGCGATCAGGTGAAGGAGTAGCCCAGCCGCCGCAGCCCGCGGGACGACCGCCGATGCCATTGCCCTTGCCCCGGTGAGGCGCTACGATCCGGCAGTCTGCAAAAACCCCTGAAGAGTCAGGCCATGCGCACCGAATACCGGGTCAACGACATGACTATCCACCGCATCGTCGAGCAGGAGCAGGGCTTTACCCCGATGCTCGAATTCCTCCCGAACCTGGCCAAGGAAACTCTCGAGGAGAACCTCTCCTGGCTCGCGCCCGGCGGATACAACCGCGACACCGGCAATGTCGTGCTGTGCTACCAGTCCTATGTCGTCAAGACGCCGCATCACAACATCCTGGTCGATGCCTGCATCGGCAACGACAAGAACTTCCCGCTGCGCCCGACCTGGAACAAGAAGAACGATTCCAACTGGATGAACGCGCTCAAGGCGGCCGGGCTCGGGGTCGAGGACATCGACTTCGTGATGTGCAGCCACCTGCACGGCGACCATGTCGGGTGGAACACGCGGATGGAGAACGGGCGTTGGGTGCCGACGTTCCCAAAGGCGCGCTACCTGTTCTCGAAAAAGGAATACGCCTACTGGAGCGAGATCCATCAGAAGACGCCGCTCAACCAGATCACCGACAGCGTGCTGCCGATCATCGAAGCCAACCGCGCCGAGCTCGTCTCAAGCGACCATGAGTTGAACGACCACATCCGCCTGACCCCCACCCCCGGCCATACGCCCGACCATTTCGCGGTCTGCGCCGGCAAGGGCGGCGACAAGGCGGTGTTCACCGGCGATCTCATCCACTCGCCGATGCAGGCGCGCTATCCCGAGCTGGTGATGCGGGTCGACACCGACCGCGAACAAGGTGTGCGGACGCGGCGCGCGTTCTTCGAACGCTACTGCGATACCGACACGCTGTGCTGCACGATGCACTTCCCGTCGCCGTCGGTCGGCTACATCAAGCGCTGGGACAACGGGTTCAAGCTCGAATAT
>DASRJL010000111.1:0-18053 GCA_035649495.1 Burkholderiales bacterium
GCGAGCACGCAGAACGGCGGAATGATGTCTTCCTTGAAGTTCTCGTACTGGTCGTCGCCCCACATCAGGATGAAATCGGGCTTGAACGCGTCGATCTCCGCGCGAATCTTCCGGAACGCGTCGAAGATACGCGCCTTGTGCGCCTTGTGGGACGTGATGCCCTCGTCGTCACCCCACTCCTTGCGCATGGGCTCCGGCCAGTTGGCGGGGTCCCGCATGCGCTCGGGAATGCGCCGATCGGTGTGAAGCATGCGCGCCAGCGGCCACGGTTTGTGCTCTTCAGGAACCAGTGCCGGCGGATAGTGTGTCGCGCCTATGCCCAGAATCTCTGCCATGGCTTTGCCTCCTTCAGCGATGGTCGACGGCGCCGGCATCGACAGGCGGCCGACGATACTACGCGGCGAGCCCCCGGCGCAATCAGTATTGAGCCGCATTAGTTTCGCGATATCCTGCCCGTGGACAGAAGCGTCTCAAAACTAAGGTGTCGCGGCACTAGGTACATTGTGGCATGAATCGAACGCCGATCGCGGGCCGAACGTCAACGCGGGCGTTTACAATGGATATTTCCCCGAGCGCCGGAAGATGACCTGGAAACCCGAAATCGACGAGCTGCGCAGCCGCGAGAAGCTGGGGCGCGCCATGGGCGGGCCGGAGAAGATCAAGCGCCAGCACGACGGCGGCAAGCTCACCGTGCGCGAGCGCGTCGAGGGCCTGCTCGATCCGGGATCGTTCCACGAGATCGGGACCCTCGCCGGCAAAGCCGAGTACGACGCCGAGGGCAGGCTCGCGAAATTCACGCCCGCGAATCTCGTGATCGGCCGGGGGCTCATAGACGGACGCCGCGTGGTGATCGCGGGCGACGACTTCACCGTGCGCGGCGGCGCCAACGACGGCGCCATCAAGGAAAAGCTGGTGATGTCCGAGATGATGGCGCACGAGCTCAAGCTCCCCATCGTGCGCCTCGTGGACGGCACGGGCGGCGGCGGCTCGGTCAAGAACATCGAGATCGTGGGCCACACCCTGCTCCCCGGCGGCTTCGACGGGCGGCGCTGGGATTTCATCGTGCGCAATCTGGAAACGGTGCCTGCCGTCTCGCTCGCCCTGGGCTCGGTCGCGGGACTGGGTGCCGCGCGCGTCGCCGCCAGCCACTACTCCGTGATGGTCAAGGAGAGCTCGCAGATGTTCGTCGCCGGCCCGCCGGTGGTGGCGCGCACCGGCCGCAAGATGGAGAAAAACGAGCTGGGTGGGAGCCACATTCACACGCGCAACGGCGCCGTGGACGACGAAGCCGCGAGCGAGCAGGAAGCCTTTGAGAAGGCGCGGCGCTTTCTGTCGTACCTGCCGCCGAGCGTCGAGCAACTGCCCCCGCGGGGACCGGTCACCGACGACCCCCACCGGCGCGACGAATGGCTGCTGGAGGCAATCCCGCGCAACCGGCGACAGGTCTACCCGATGCGCAGGATCGTCGAGACGCTGGTGGACCAGGGGAGCTTCTTCGAGATGGGACGCCGCTGGGGCCGTCCGATCGTCACCGGATTTGCGCGTCTCGATGGCTGGCCGGTCGCCGTCATCGCGAGCGACCCGCATCACTACGCCGGCGCCTGGACGGCGGACGCATCGCAGAAGTTCATGCGCCACGTCGATCTCGCCGAAACCTTCCACCTGCCGGTCGTGCACCTGGTGGACATCCCCGGTTTCCTGGTCGGCCCCGAGGCCGAGCAGACCGCGACGATACGCTACGGGGCGCGCGCCATGACAGCGCTCATACGGGCCACGATCCCCTGGTGCTCGGTGCTGGTACGCAAGGTCTACGGCGTCGCGGGCAGCGCGCATCAGAACGCGGGACGCTACAACCTGCGCTATACCTGGCCGTCGGCCGAGTGGGGCTCGCTGCCGGTGGAAGGCGGGCTCGAAGCCGCCTACCGTGGCGAGATCGAAGCCGCCGCCGACCCGGCCGCCAGGCACGCGGAAATCGAAGAGCGTATCAACCGCCTGCGCTCCCCGTTCCGCGCCGCGGAGGCCTTCGTTCCCGAGGAGATCATCGACCCGCGCGACACGCGGCGGCTGCTCTGCGACTTCGCCGATATTGCGGCGCCGCTTCGACGGACCGGATACATGCGGCAGGGCTATCGCCCATGACCCGGTGACCGGTGACCGGTGACTAGAACCCGACCTGGAAAACTCGTATGCGGCTTTATCAATTCGGCAATCTCGGTAATCTCGACGCTCTGAAACTGGTCGAAGCACCCGATCCGAAGCCGGGACCCGGCCAGGTGGTCGTGCGTATCCGGGCCTGCTCGCTCAATCACCGCGATCTCAACATCGTCTCCGGCGGCTACACCAGCCACGCGCTAAAGCCTTCCGCGATCCCGCTCTCCGACGGCGCGGGTGAGGTCATCACCGTGGGGCCGGGCGTCGCCCGCTGGAAGGAGGGAGACCGGGTCGCGCCGATTTTCGTGCAGCGCTGGCTGGGCGGCGAGCTGCTGCTCGAGTACATGCCCTCGGCACTCGGCGGCCCCAGCGACGGCGTGCTCGCCGAGCAAATCGTGCTGAGCGAGGAAGGATTGGTGCGTATCCCCTCGCATCTCAGCTTCGAGCAGGCGGCAACGCTGCCGTGCGCCGCGGTCACCGCGTGGAACGCGGCGATGGTGAAGGGCGCGCTGCGGCCCGGTCAGGCGCTCGTCACGCTCGGCACCGGCGGGGTGTCACTCTTCGCCGCCCAGTTTGGACTGCTGACCGGGGCGCGCGTCATCGCAACAACCGGAACCGCCGGCAAGATTGCGCGCGTGCAGGCGCTTGGGGTGACCGACGTCATCGACTACCGCGCGCAGCCCGACTGGGACGCACGGGTAAGAGAGCTGACCGGCGGGCGCGGCGCGGATCTCGTAGTGGACGTCGGAGGCCCGGGCTCGCTGGCCCGGTCGATCGGCGCCCTCCGCTATTGCGGTCACGTGAGCGTCGTCGGCAATCTCGCCGGCAAGGCGGCCATCGACCCGGGAGCGCTCTTTGCGAAGCGCGCCTCCATGTGCGGCATACAGGTCGGCAGCCGCGACATGTTCGAAGCGATGAACCGGGCGATAGAGGTAGCGAAGCTCGAGCCAGTGATCGATCGCGTGTTCGACTTCACCAACGCCCGCGCGGCCTACGAGCACCTCGCGAGCGGAAAGCACTTCGGCAAGGTGGTGATCCGCATATCATGAACGGAATCGGGAGGGGGAGAATCATGAAGCAAACATGCGCGGCGGCCATTGCGGCCGTGTCGCTCCTCGGCGTGGCGCATCCCGGAGAGGCGCAGCAGTTCCCGGCGCGGCATATCCGGATGCTGATCGGCTACACCGCAGGAAGCGAGATCGACGTGGTCGGCCGCATGCTCGCGCAGGAAATGTCGGAGAAGTGGGGCTACCGGGTGATCGTGGACAACCGCTCGGGCGCGGGCGGGACGCTGGCCGGGGCAATCGCCGCCGGCTCGACCGCCGACGGCTACACCTGGTTCTTTCAGTCGGTGTCACACACCGCGAGCCGCGCGCTCTATCCCAAGCTCACCTACGATCCGGTACGCGACTTCGCGTTCGTGTCGCAGGCGACGAGCGCCCCCAACGTCCTGATCGTGGCGCCCTCGATGGGGATCAAGTCCACGAAAGCGCTGATCGCCCAGGCCAGGCAGAAGGCCGGGCAGATGAATTACGGCCATGCGGGCGTCGGCAGCGGCACACATATCACCGGGGAGTTGTTCCGCCTCGCTGCCGATATCAGCGTCGTCCACACTCCCTACAAGGGCACGCCGGAGCTCCTCGCCGACACCGTCGGCGGCCGCATCCACTATTCCTTCTCGCCAATCGGCAGCACCCTCGGATTCATCAAGGACGGACGGCTGGTCGCGCTTGGGGTGACGACACTGGCGCGCTCGCCGTCGTTGCCCGACGTGCCCACGGTCGCGGAGACCGGGCTGCCCGGATTCGAATGGGACCAGTGGTATGGAATGCTGGTGCCGGCGAAGACCCCGGCCGCGGTGGTCGAGAAGATCGCCGGAGAGATGGCGCGGGTACTCGCGCTCCCTCAGATCAAGAGCGGCCTCGCCATCCGCGGATCCGTGCCCAAGCCGAACACGCCGCAGCAGTTCGAGAAAATGGTCAAGGCCGAGGTCGAGAAAGTGACCACCGCCTTGAAGGCCGGCGGCGTCAAGCTCGATTAGCGGCCCTTCAGCGCACCTTGAACACGAGCTTCCCGCGGAAGTGGCGTCCTTCGCTCACCTTGTGGGCCGCCGCCGCCTCCGATAGCGGATAGACCTTGATCTCCGGTACCTTGACGGCGCCGCTCCTGACGAGGGACGCGATGCGCTCGAGGTGCGCGCGGTCACGGCCGACTTTCGGACGCAGCGAGGTGACGTCGGTGCGCGGCGAGGCCGGTGCCTGCGCTCCTGAGCCGATGAACGCCGCACGCCCGCCCGGCTTAAGGCAAGCGAACGAGCGCTGCGTCACGTCGCCGCCGACCGTGTCGAACACCGCGTCGCAGCCGGAGACCACTTTCGTGAAATCCTCGGTGTTGTAATCGATCGCCTGGTCGGCGCCGAGGCTGCGTACGTAGTCGTGGTTTGCCTTGCTCGCAGTCGTGATCACGCGCGCGCCGATGTGTTTCGCGACCTGAATCGCGAAGCTGGCGACGCCGCCCGCCCCGCCCTGGATCAGTATCGTTTCGCCCGATTTCAGCTTCAGCGTGTCCTCGACCGAGACGAGCGCGGTCAGCCCGATCAGCGCCAGGGCGGCGCTCTCGACGTGAGAAAGGCTCTCCGGCTTCTTCGCGACGATGGCCGCGTTGATGGCGACCTTCTCCGCGTAGGCTGCTTCACCCGTGACCTCCACGACGCCGAACACCGGGTCGCCGATCTTGAGGTCGGTCACGCCGCCGCCAAGCGCGCTCACGACGCCGGAGAAATCGCGCCCGGGTATGTAGGGAAAGGTCTTTATCGGCGCGTACGTGCCCGCACGCACTTTCCAGTCGGCCCCGTTCACGCTGGCCGCATGGACGTCGACGATCACCTGGCCGGCCCCCGCCACCGGATCGGGGACGTCTCCGTACTGCATCACCTCCGGCCCGCCGTTCTTCATGAAATACGCTGCTTTCATCGTTCCCTCTCCGGGTTGTCGCTACGATGCGATCGTAGCACGCGAGCCGCGAGCACCACGCCGCTCAAGTCTGGCGTGAAAGTGCCGATACATCGAGGTGGACATCCCCCCGCAAGCCACCAACTCATGGACGGACTGAACAAATCCCCCGATCCGGCCCGGATCGGACGATTCGAGGTGCTCGGCTGCCTCGGCGAAGGCCTCCAGGGCAGGGTCTACCTCGCGCTCGATCCCGATCTGCGTCGCAAGGTCGCGCTAAAGCTGGTGCTTCGATCCTCGGGGCTGGACCACGCCGGGGGATTCGTGCCCCAGGAGGCACTTCATCTGGCAGAGCTGCGCCATCACAACATCGTATCGGTCCACGAGTTCGGCGCTGAGGCCGGGGTGCCGTACCTCGTGTGCGAGTTCATCGAGGGAATGACCCTGCGTGAAATGAGAGACGCCCGCGGGCACTTGCCGCTCACCAGGTCGCTGCCGCTCGCGAAAGGCATACTCGAGGGCATGGCGCACGCTCACGCGAAGGGAATCCTGCACCTCGATCTCGGCTCCGCGAACGTGATGGTGGACGCCGAAGGCGTGGCCCGCGTCATGGACTTCGGTCTCTCGTGCAAGGACCGGCTGCGCCTCGGCCCGGGCGGGGTGTTTTACGGGGCGCTCGCCTACATGAGCCCGGAGCACCTGCTGGGCAAGTCGCTCGATGCCCGCACCGACGTCTACTCGCTCGGGCTGCTCGCCTACGAGCTCCTCACCGGGCGACGCGCCAAGGCTGGTGCGGACCGCAACGCCCTGATCCGCGCGACGGTGCTTGGCCAGCTGGACTACTCGCCGCTCCTGGAGCTCGATCCGGGGGGGCACCTCGCCTCGTGGGTGCGCACCGCGGTTGCAAAGGATCCCGGCGAGCGCTACGCGAGCGCCGGCGCCATGCTGGAAGCATTCATGGCCAGCCCCCTCGTGCGCGCAACGGTGTCGGGCGGAGCAGCGGGCGAGCACGTGGCGGTCGAGTACCTTCTTTTCCGTATCCGCCGCACGACCGATCTGCCCGCGATCTCCGGCACGCTCGCCGAAATCAGCCGTCTCACCGCGCCGGACGCGCAAACGCCCGTGGCAAAGCTGGCCAATGCGATCCTCTGCGACCACGCGCTCACGAACAAGGTGCTGAAGCTCGCAAGCTCGTCCTTCTACGGTCCCTCCGGACGCGGCGTGAGAAACGTGTCGGACGCGATCCGCGTGCTCGGAATGAACGCCGTGCGGCAGGCGTGCACCGCGCTGCTCGGACTGCGGGCGTTCGCCGGCGGCCTCGAAAACGACGAGTTGGTGGACGCATTGAGCGCGTCCTTTGTCGCCGGGCTCATCTCGCGCCACCTCGCGTCCGCGGCACGCGTCAGGGACTGTGAGCTGGCGTTCATCTGCGGACTCTTCCATGGCGTGGGACGAAGTCTCGCGATGTACCACTTTCCGAACGAGCATGCGGAAGCGAAAGCCTTGTTCGGCGCCGGGACCTACGACTGGCCGCAAGCGCAGGTCGAGGTGTTCGGCGTGACCTACCAGGAACTGGGCCGCGCCGTGCTGCGCACGTGGGGATTTCCGGAGGCGATACTCACCTGCATGGCGCCGTGGGAGCAACCCGCGGGCGAGCGCCCGGAGACGGAAGCCGAAGCCCTCCTCGCCGTCACCACCTTCGCCAACCGGCTCTGCGGCGTGTTCCAGGACCCCGGGCCGGAGCTGTGGGCAGAGCGCTGTGCCCGGGTGATCGCTGCGTTCTCGGCCTCGCTCGGCATCACCGACGAAAAGGCGGCCATTCTGCTGGAGGGTTCCGTGCGCAAATTCCGCGAGCTCGCGCCCGTCTTCGGCCTGCCGCTGCGAGCGGGGGGATACGCTGAGCGCGTCGGCGCGTGGTGCGCGAACGTTTCTCACCGGCAGCCAGACGATCAAAGGGCTGTCGCAGAGGATACCGGTGCTGGTCGCGCGCTAGCCTGAACTCCAGCACGCGCTGGACGACGCCTTCCCATCGTGCGTCCCGCCCCCGAATCACATCAGTGGGTATGCCCCAGTCCCAGCGACTTGATGAACGGGGATTACATCGAAACAACGAGGTAGAGAGTCGCCGCGGCGCTCACGGCTTCGCCGCGTCGCTATGATCGCGCCCGTGCTCGATCAAGGCGGCGACGGATGCCGTGCCGGCATCCATGTCGGCGGCAATGGTACCAAGCTCGTGCATCCCGAGGACGCGATAGCTCTCGAACTGCGATTCCGTGAAGAACTGGTCGGCCGTCGTGTCGTGCGGGAAATCCTCGCTCGTCGTCGAGTGCTGGGTGACGTCTCGCGGCTCGCTCCCGTTCAACGCCGGCTTGATGTAAAGCAGCCTGCCGTCGAAATCCTCCTGCGGCTGTCCGCGATCGTGAACGTCGGAGTACCGGATACGGAAGACCGCGCTGTACGCCCCTCCCGGCTGGCGGCGCGCGATTTTCATCGAGCCGCCCCGCTCCAGCTCTATCGAGATGCCGAGATCGGCGCGGATTTTACGGATGGCGTTGCCCAGATCCTCGAATTCGTACTTGGGATCGGCGCCGGAATCGATCACCACGATCTCCCGCACCCGGCGCACCACCATCTCGTAGAGACCCAGGTTGTCGAAATGCCCGCCGTCGGACAGGTACACCCACTGGTTCTCGTCGGTGGTGAGCCCGAACGTTTCGGAGATGAGCGGCGCCGCGGCATGGCGGGGACCCGGCTTCTTCGACGCGGCAGCGTAGCGTGGATTGCCGAGCCACCAGCCCAGCCGGACGTTGAAGAACGCCATCACGAAAGTGAGGAGCGGCGACGAGTGATAACCGGCATTGGGCGTAAACGCCGCTCCCGACATGGTCACCGCGTTACCCAGGGTCATTCCTTTGTCGCCACCGTACTCCCCGGTCGGCCGGTAGCCAACGTCGTAGCCGCCGCAATGCCAGGCGCTGGCGGTGAAAGAGGACGCCTTGCGTTCCTGCCACGCGAGATTCCTGCCGTGCACGAGGTTCAGCGCGATGTTGATGACGTGCAGCGGCTTCTTCACCTCCTCGTTCTGAAACACCGAGAGAAAGGTGTTGTCGGCCGGATCGAAGCCGGTGAAACGGTTCGGCTTGCGCTCGGAACCGCGGGACGCGCCGAGATAGGCGCGCATGATGCGGTTGCCGTATGCGGCGTGCAGCGAGAACTTGTTGATGTGTATGACGCGCGCCATGAGTGCCTGCACCGCCCAGAGAAGTACGGCGGCGGCAACGACTATCCAGAAAGGGGTCGCGCCGAGAATTGTACTCCGGGTCGCCGCCCCAGCCAGGGGAGCCAGCTCCTCCGCGCTCGAAATCAATCCTGCGGATTTCGTCCACGCGAGCAGCCTTCCGCTTGCGCCCACCCATTCCCCGATCCCCTGCAGAAGCCACGTGGCAACCCAGGCGAGGAAGGCCATCAATACGACGGAAAATACCAGGAGCGCCGCCGGCAACGCGAGCCTGTCCAGCAGCTTGTCCATGAGGGTCTGCTTCTCCCTGTTTTCCGCGAGTGCCGACGTGAGCGCGCTGTGCCCCAGCCTGGCAGCGAAGCCTCCTGCGGCCGCCCCGGTGCCGAACAACGCGGCTTTGGCCGCGGGTCCGATGGATTCGATGAGCACCGGGCCGTACAGCGCCAGGACGCTGATGCCGATCCACGCAACCATGAGGATCAGGTCCCACGCGCCGGCACGCGCCCAGAATTCGCGATCCATCTCATCGGTAAGGTAGCTCGCCACGCCGATGTAGAACACCTCGCACAGCGTGAATACGGCGAGGAGGGCGGGAAGCCCGAAGCACACGTACGTAAACCAGTCGTCGACGGACCAGAATACCCGCGTCCACGACCAGACCAGGATCGTCGCCACCAGGGCCGTGGCCAGCATCGCCCCCAGTTCCTTCACCCACCTCCATCGGCCCGATGCCGGGACGCTGACCGAGCCGGCAACCGACGGCGCCCTGAACGCAGCGTACGCCTTGCCGATCAGGAAAGCACTCAGGTAGAACGCCAACGCGATGCCGATGAGCGACGAGAAATCGAACAGATGCTCCGACGCCATCATCCCGCTCAACCACGGACAATAGGACCAGAAAGTGATCCCCATCACGTCGTCAACGTTGGCAATTATCCGCTGCCACCACAGGGCGAACAGGCTCACGGAAACCGCTGCCGGAAGCAGGCAGTGCCAGAGAAATCTTCCCTGGGTGAGCTGCTTTGCCCCTGAGCTCGGCAATCCCTGCCGTATCCAGAACGTGCCGTACGCGGCGGCGGCAATGGCAACCGAGAACAACCACCAGTGAGAGAGCGCAGGCCCGGAATCGCGCACCAGGTTGAGCAGAGATAGATACAGCATCGGCGCCAGCAGCGGCAGCATCAGGAGCGGGATCAGCACCAGCCAGTTGAGCAGCACGTTGCGCAACCAGGTCGCGGCGATCGTCCAGGTGTCGGCCGAGAGCAGGCCGAAGCGCGGAGCGAGGTAGTTGCTGTAGTAGCGCAGGAGCTGCACCGGCTTGGGCTCGACCCTGGCCTTGCCTATCAGATCCTCGACTCCGGCGATGCCGAGCTTTCCGCCCTTGCCGTCGTCGCGCAGCGTCCACGCTTTGAGCCAGCTGCCGATGAAGCCGCCGCCGGAGACGGTGGAAAGATAGTCGAACCGCGAAAGGAGCTTGAGCTTCGCCAGTTGCTGGAGCGCGCCGAGGCAGAACGTAGCGCTGCGGATGCCGCCGCCGGAGAAGCACAGGGCGGTGAGCTTCCTCTCCTTGCCCAGTATCCCGGCCGTAATCTCCCTCAGCGCCGCGTCGGGGTCCGCCGCTTTGAGCCTGAATTCCGGACCGAGGACTTCGAGCGCCTGCATTTCCTCGACCAGCACCTGCGCGAGGCCGATCGCGTCCTTACTTTCGCTCATGCATCGCCCTCCCGGAACTTGACCACAGCTTGCCGACGTATTCGATTCAGGCGATCGCGGATTCGACGAGAAGCGCCTCGGCCTCGCGGCGCTTCAGGAGGCCGTCGAGACCCTTGCCTTCCCACAGACGCTTCATGGACCGCAGTTGATCCGCGATCTCCTGGAGATCCTCGTCCACGACCGCGTCGCGGATCGCGCGCATCTCCCTGCGGTGGTCTTCGCCCGGCTTGTCCACCATGGAAGCGCCCCGATTGTATACGAGCGAAACCAGCGCGCCCTGCGCGTCGGCGGGAAGGCGGTCCAGGCCCGGAAACGCCTGCGCGGCGAGCAACTCGAAGCGCGGGATCATGCGCTCGCTGAAGATTTCCTCGGCATCGGCGCGCCGCACCTTGATGTCCGCCAGTCCCGCGGCGCGGTTCCTGGCCCTGATGCCGGTGAGGCCCACCACCGCCTTCAGGCGCTCCCGCGAGGCAGGCCCGAGGCGTTCGCCCCAATCCGATTCGAATTGGTCGACGGTCACGTATCCCAGGTCGTAGCCTATCCCGATGGTTATCCCCGAGCCACCGCCGGGCCACTTTCCCGCCTGGTTCAGGCCCTCGGCATCGAGTATGAGTCTCAGCGCGCGGCTGGTCAGCGCCATCTAGCATGCCTCCCGCTGTCTCGATGCCATCCGCAACGACATCGCTTTCGCGTATGGCGGAAGCATACGGCCCGTGACGGGTAACCGACAAGCCCGGCGCCTCCTTCGAGACGCCGTAACAGCTGAGGGGATTTCAGGACGCCTGCTGCTCCGGCAGCTTCGCCGCCAGCGCGGGGCCGGTGGACGGAACAAAAATCCGGTCGCCCGAACCGGGAGGAACGCTCTGCAGGTGCACCCAACTCGGCGTCCATTGCGGGTCCTCCATCCAGAGACCGGCTCCTTCGAGCGCTTCGCGGTTGCGCAGACACCAGCGCGCGAGCGGGCGGCCGGGCACGTGATCGCGCACGTCGATCGCGCAACCGATGATGTGCTTGCTGGTCTTGTTCGCGTTCTCGACAGCATCGTTGACGGCCTTCGGCCGCCACCCCGACGCTACGGCGTTGCCGGTGCAGATGTCCACTGCGGGAAGGACATCGTCCGCCGCCGCGCGCGCGAGCACGACGTTTACCCGCTCGATCAGCACGTGCGCGTTTCCCGCCACCTCGGGGGTCAGGTCGGAAGCATAGTCGCGATCATGCCCCATCCAGTACTGCTCCACGAAAATCATCGGCTCTCTTTTACCGGCACGCGTGTTCGCCCTTCGAGCGCATCGCCCTGTCGCGACGTAACGATACCGCCGCCGCCACTCCGCACAATCTGACATTCGGCCTATTACCGCCGTTGTAGGGAGGCTGCTACCGTCGGGCGTGCTTCCGGTGCGGCCGGAGTAGGATGGAGCCGTGAAGGACGAGAACCACAGCCGGTCATTGGGCACGGGCCCGGCAGCCGGTCCTCTCGAGGTCGAGGTCGTGATCGAAGTCCCGCGCGGGAGTTTTCTCAAGCGCGGATCCACCGGCCGCGTCGATTTCATCTCGCCCCTCCCCTGCCCGTTCAATTACGGCTGCGTGCCCCTCTACGTGGGCATGGAAGGTGACCTGCTCGACGCGCTGGTGCTGGGGCCGCGCCTGCGGCTGGGCGCCTGCCTCCGGGTCAAGGCCTGGGGAGCGATCACGCTGACCGACCGCGGCATGCAGGACGACAAGCTCGTTTGCAGCAACCGGCCAGTGACGGCGTTGGAACGCCGGGACGTGCTGCGGTTCTTCCACTTCTACGCGAAGTGCAAGGCGCTGCTGAACCTCTGGCGCCGGTGTCCCGGGCGCAACGCGTGCGAAGGATGGTGCACCGCGGAACACGCAATCGCGCGCGCCCGGCCGCGGGACGCGGCGTGGCGGGGTCCGACCGTCAACTTCTGATTTACTGCTGCCGCGGCGCCCCGTTCACATACGGCTTGAGGCAGGCGTAGGCCATCGAATGAAACGGCGTCGAAACGGACAGCTCGCGCCCCTTGCGCACGATCAGGCCCGAGAGGCTCTCCAGCTCGAGGGGCCGGCCCCGTACCAAGTCGTGATACATGGAGGCGTACATCTGCGGCGGAAAATTCTGGTGGTTCCGGAGCTGCTCCCCGGCAATGTCGTCGGGCAGCGCGATGCCGCTTGCCTTTGCGACCGCAGCCGCTTCGGAAAACCCGGCGCACGCGAGCGCAATGAGGTCCGGATCGTGGTACACGACGCCCGCAGGCTGGCGCACGAGGCTCGTCAGCGCCGCATTCACCGTCAGTCCCACGAACTTGTGCCATTGCGCCGCGCGGATATCCACCGTGACTTCCGCGCCTATGCCCGCCGCCGAGCAGGCATCGCGCAGCCTGATCAGACGCTCCGACTGGCGTCCGTCCGCCTCACCGAACCTGATCGCGCCTGCCTGCGTGTTGCACCGGATCGCGCCCGGCGCTTCTATTACCGCGGAAACGTACGCGAGCCCGCCGACCGCGCGGTCGGCGCCGAGCACGGCGCCGATGCGGTGCTGTCCGTCGACGCCGTTTTGGAGACTGACGCACACGCCGCCCTTCGCCAGGAGCGGCGCGATGGACTGCGCGGCGGCCTCGGTGTCGAAGAGCTTCACGCAGAAAAGAACGACGTCCACCGGCGCCAGTTCGCCCGGGCGGTCGGTGGCCTGCGCCCGGATTACAGCGACATCGCCGCCCGGCCCGACGAGCGACAAGCCCTTCGCCTGTATCGCGCGCAGGTGGTCCCCGCGGGCGATGAAACTCACCTCGTGGCCGGCCTGGGCGAGCTTCGCGCCGTAGTATCCGCCGACCCCGCCGGAGCCCATGATCGCGAAGCGCATGCGCCGCTCAATTGGCCCGGATGTTGGCGTCGCGCACGAGCGCGCCGAAGCGCGCTCTTTCCCGGTTCTGGTGCGCCGCGAATTCGTCGGGCGACATCGGATTCATCGCCTCGGCCGCCATGCTGGCGAGCATGGCGCGCGTCTCCGGCGTCTGCATGATGCGACCGATCTCACGATTCAGCCGCGTGACGATCTCTCGCGGCGTGCCCGCCGGCGCGTAAACGCCGGACAGCCACACGAGGTCCAGGTTCGTCCCGGCCTCGGCCATGGTCGGCGTATCGGGGAAAAACGGCGAGCGTGCAGCCCCCGGCACCGCGAGCAGGCGCACCTTGTCTGCCTTGATATGCGGAATCGCACCGCCCAGGTCGAAGGTGAAATCGATCTGGCCACCGAGCAGGTCGACGAGCACCTGCTGCGAGCCCTTGTACGGCACGTGGGTCACCTCGACCTTCGCCGCACGCATCAGCATCTCGGCAGCGACGTGCTGCAGCGTTCCGTTGCCCGCGGAGCCGTAGTTCAGCTTGCCGGGATTGGCCCTCGCATAGGTGACGAATTCCGCGAGCGTCTTCACCGGAAGCCCGGGCCGCACGACGAAGAATATGGCGGTCCGGCCCGTGACCGCGACCGGATCCAGATCCCTGGCGACGTCGATCCCCAGCTTGTACAGGTGCGGATTGATCAGGATGGGACCATCGGAGGAATGAAGCAGCGTGTAGCCGTCCGGAGGTGACTTCGCCACGGCTTCCATGCCGATATTGCCGCCCGCACCGACGCGGTTCTCGACTACGACCTGCTGGCCAAGCGTCTCGGAGAGGCGCGAGGACATCGAGCGGGCAATCACGTCGGTGGAGCCGCCCGCCGCGAAGTTGACGATCATCCGGACCGGCTTGGCGGGCCACGCCTGAGCGCATGCGAGCGGCGGATACGCCAGAGGGAAAGCAACGACGATGAGGCAGCGCAAAAGCGGATGCATGCTCTTCTCGTATCTCGACATTTGTCACTTGCATTATTGCCGTGAGCGGCAACGCATGCAATCAGGACCCGCAATCCTCTTACCGCTTTAGAGCGGTGGATTGGGTTGTAATACAATGGTCGCGCTCGCTCCAGACGCGCCGACAGCCCGGCTTGGGCTTTGCCATGGCTTTGAACCATCACTTTTTACAAGGGGAGGCTCTCATGAAACGGCTGCTTCAATCCGTCCTGGTCGCGTTCACCGCGGCGATCCTCACCCTGCCGTCCGCGCCGGACGCCGCCGCCCAGCAGAAGGTCCTCAAGTTCATACCGCAGGCAGACCTGCGCATACTCGATCCGATAGCGACCACCGCGTACATCACGCGCAACCACGGCTACATGGTGTACGACACGCTCTTTGCGATCGACGATAAATTCGCGGTCAAGCCGCAGATGGTCGACAAGTGGGAGGTGTCCAAGGACGGCCTTACGTACACCTTCACGCTGCGCGACGGGCTCCGGTTCCACGACGGCCAGCCGGTGAAGTCCAGCGACTGCATCGCCTCCATCGACCGCTGGGCCAAGCGCGACGCGCTGGGGCAGAAGCTCGCGGAGGCCACCGAGTCGTGGAGCGCGGTCAACGACCGCACTTTCGCGCTGAAGCTGAAAAAGCCCTTCCCGCTCACCCTCGACGCCCTCGCCAAGCCCTCGTCCAACGTTCCTTTCATCATGCCCGAGCGCATCGCGAAGACCGATCCGTTCAAGAACATCGAGGACCCGACCGGCTCGGGTCCGTTCAGAATGGTGAAGGAGGAATGGGTCCCGGGAAACAAGGTGGTCTACGTCAAGAATACCGCCTACGTGCCGCGGAAGGAGGCGCCCTCGTGGGCGTCCGGCGGCAAGGTCGTGAAAGTGGACCGCGTCGAATGGATCTACATTCCCGATTCGGCCACCGCCGCCGCGGCGCTGAACGCCGGGGAAGCGGACATCTGGGAGCAGCTGCCGCCCGACTTGATTCCGGTCCTCTCGCGCAACAAGGACGTCACGGTCCGCAACATCGACCCGCTCGGCTCGATGGGCATGATCCGCTTCAACTTCCTGCATCCGCCGTTCAACAACGAGAAGATGCGCCAGGCGCTCCTCCTCGTGGTCAACCAGCAAGACTACGTGATCGGCATCGCGGGCAATCCCAAGAACGGTCACCCGTGCTACTCGTACTTCACCTGCGGCACACCGCTCTCGTCCGAGACCGCCGCCGAGCCTCTGAAAGGCAAGCGCGATTTCGACAAGGCGAAGCAGCTCGTCAAGGAAGCGGGCTACAAGGGCGAGAAGATCGTCATCATCGACGCCACCGACCAGCCGATCGTGCACGCCCAGTCGCTGCTCACGCTGGAAAACCTGAAGAAGCTGGGACTCAACGCGGAAATCCAGGCGGGGGACTGGGGCACGCTCATCACGCGCCGCGCCGTGAAGGAACCCGTGGACAAGGGCGGCTGGTCGATCTTCCATACCTGGCTGGTGGGACCGGACATGGTCAACCCCGCGGTCAATTTCCCCATCCGTGGCACGGGCGAAAAGGCGTGGTTCGGCTGGCCGACCGACGCGAAGATGGAGGAGCTGCGGGAAGCGTGGTTCAACGCGACGGACGCTGCGTCCTCGAAGAAGGTGACGGACGCGGTGCAGCGGCGGGCGTTCGAGTTCGTGCCTTTCATCCCGACCGGGCAGTTCATCCTGCCGACGGCGTACCGCTCCAACGTCTCCGGGCTGATCATCGCCCCGATCAACCTCCTGTGGAACGTGGAAAAGAAGTAGCGGGAACCAGTCGACCGCGGTGTTGGCCTATGTAATCCGGCGCCTGGGCGCGACCATCGTCGTCATGGCGGTGGTCGCGTTCTTCGTCTTTTCGCTCCTCTACCTGACCCCCGGCGACCCCGCGGCGGTCATTGCCGGCGACGCCGCCACCAGCGAGGACATCCGGAAGATCCGCGCCCAGCTCGGGCTCGACGACCCGTTCCTGGTGCGTTTCGGCGGCTGGGTGCTGGCGCTACTGCACGGCGACCTCGGCACCTCGATCTTCACCAATCTCCCGGTCACGCGCTTGATCGGGCAGCGCATAGAACCGACGGTAGCGCTCACCGCATGCACGCTGTTCGTCGCGGTGCTGATCGCCGTGCCGCTCGGCGTCGTGGCCGCGGCGAAAGCGGGCACCTGGATCGACCGCACGGTGATGGCCTTTTCGGTGCTCGGTTTCTCGCTGCCGGTGTTCGTGCTCGCCTACATCCTGATCCTGGTTTTCTCAATCGAGCTCGACTGGCTGCCGGTGCAGGGCTACCGCCCCATCCGCGAGGGCGTGTGGGAGTGGCTGCGGCACCTCGCTCTCCCGAGCATCGCGCTCGGCACCGTCTACATCGCGCTGATCGCGCGCATCACGCGCGCGAGCATGCTGGACGTCCTCGCGCAGGACTACATACGCACCGCCCAGGCAAAGGGCCTGGCGCCGGGCGCGGTGCTCGGCGCGCACGCGCTGAAGAACGCGGCGGTCCCGATCATCACCGTCATCGGCATCGGCATTGCCCTTCTCATCAGCGGCGCGATCGTGACGGAAACGGTGTTCGCGATCCCGGGCGTGGGGCGCCTGACGGTCGACGCGATCCTGCGCCGCGATTATCCGGTGATCCAGGGCGTGATATTGATCTTTTCGGCGGTCTACGTGCTGATCAATCTCGCGGTCGACCTGAGCTACATGCTGTTCGACCCGCGCATCCGGTATTGAAATGAGCGCAATCGCCATCCCGGGTTCACAGGTCTCGACCTCCCCCACCTGGCGGGGCTTCAAGGATGCGTTCCGCCGTCATCCCACTGCGATCGTGGGTGGAATCGTGCTGCTCGCCATGATCCTGGTCGCCATCCTCGCGCCCTGGCTGGGCACGACGGACCCGCAGGCGGTGGCGCCGATCCAGCGCTTGAAGCAACCGTCGGCCGAGTACTGGTTCGGCACCGACATGCTCGGGCGCGACGTCTACAGCCGGGTCGTCTACGGGGCGCGGGTCTCGCTCACGGTCGGGCTGGCAGTCGCGCTTCTTTCCACGCTCATCGGGCTCGCGATCGGGCTGGTCACGGGGTATTTGCGCTGGCTCGACGCGATCGTGATGCGCGTCATGGATGGGCTGATGTCGATCCCGCCGGTGCTACTCGCGATCGCGCTAATGGCGTTGACCAGAGCGAGCATCGAGAACGTGATCGTCGCCATCACGCTCGCCGAAGTGCCGCGCGTCGTGCGGCTCGTGAGAAGCCTCGTGCTGACCTTGCGCGAGCAGCCGTTCGTCGAGGCGGCGGTCGCCGCCGGTACCACTCTGCCGCGCATCCTGCTCCGCCATATTCTGCCCAACACCACGGCGCCGCTGCTTGTGCAAGCCACCTATGTCTGCGCTTCGGCGATGATCACCGAGGCGATCCTGTCCTTTATCGGCGCGGGCACCCCGCCCAACATTCCGAGCTGGGGCAACATCATGGCGGAAGCGCGCAGCCTTTTCCAGATCGCGGGCTACCTCATCCTCTTCCCGGGCATCTGCCTGTCGCTGACCGTGCTGGCGGTGAACCTGCTCGGCGACGGCATGCGCGACGCGCTCGACCCGCGGCTTGCCCGCCGGATGTAAGACACAGCTTCATGAACTGAATGAACACAGCACCGCTGCTCGAAGTCGAGGGCCTGAGGACCTGGTTCTACACGCGCGACGGCGTGGTGCGTGCAGTGGACGGCGTGTCGTTCGCCGTCTACCCGGGCGAGACGCTCGCGATCGTCGGCGAGTCGGGCTGCGGCAAGAGCGTGACCTCGCTTTCCGTCATGCGCCTCGTCGCCTCCCCTCCCGGCCGCATCATCGCGGGCCGCATCGCGTTCGGCGGGCGCGACCTCCTCGCGCTCACCGAAGAGGAGATGCGCAGAGTGCGCGGCAACGAGATCTCGATGATCTTCCAGGAGCCGATGACGTCGTTGAACCCCGTGTTCACCGTCGGCCACCAGATCGCTGAGACGCTCGCAGTGCACCGCGGCCTCGATCGCGCGGAGGCGAGCGCCCGCGCGATCGAGATGCAGCGCCTGGTGAACATCCCGGAAGCCGCGCGCCGCGCCGATGAGTACCCGCACCAGATGTCCGGCGGCATGCGCCAGCGTGTCATGATCGCGATG
>DASRJL010000112.1:0-50243 GCA_035649495.1 Burkholderiales bacterium
AGGACGTCTTCCGGTTCCGCTACGAAGATTTCACCCTGGAGAACTACGATCCGCACCCGGCGATCAAGGCGCCCGTGGCTGTTTGAGGGATGGCGCGTCGAGGGGCGGAGCAGGGGCCCCGGTTTCCGGGGATGCGACCCCCGGCGGCGCGCTGCGGCCGACATGAGGGCCCAGTAATTTTATGATGCAGCTGCAGAGGCCGCGGGATGAGGGATGAGGGCCCAAGGCGGAAGGCGGATGGCGAAAGGCGGAAGGATGAGGTAGCAAGTCGGCACCAATCGCCAATCACCAGTCACCAATCACGCCTCTCGCTGATCGTGGCAATGTCGAAGAACCGCGTGATCGGTGCCGACGGCAAGATCCCCTGGCACCTGCCCGACGAGTTGAAGCTGTTCAAGAGCGTCACCATGGGCCATCACATCCTCATGGGCCGCAAGACCTGGGATTCCATAGGACGCCTGCTGCCCGGACGCACGACGGTCATCGTTACGCGCCAGCCCGGCTACCGGGTCGACGGCGCCACCGTGGCGCATTCCCTGGAGGAAGCGGTCTCCGCGTGCGGCGCGGACGACGAGATCTTCGTGATAGGCGGGGCCGACATCTTTCGGGCAGCCTTGCCGCTCGCCGATCGCCTGTACCTCACGACCGTGGACGCCGAGGTGGCGGGGGACGTCTACATGCCGGAGTTCGCGGAGGGCGAATGGCGGGAAGTCTCGTCGCGGGAGCACGCCATCGACGAGCGCCACCCGTACGCCTACCGTCACGCGGTTCTCGAGCGTGCGGCTGCTCGTTGAGACCGGCGAAATGATCAAACTCCGTCCCCGATATTCTCTCTCCTGCGCGCTGCTTGCTCTGTGCGTCGGCGTCGCACTTGCGCAGAACGTAACGCTCGACGACCTGAGAATCCGCGCCGAGGCGGGGGACAGGAGCGCCACGCGGCAGCTCGCGGAGGCGTACTACCTGGGCCGCGAGGGCGCCGAGCAGAATTTCAGCGAAGCCGCGCGCTGGTATCTCAAGCTTGCCCAGCAGGGAGACGTACGAGCGCAGACCACGCTGGGCCTGATGTACGCCCGCGGCTACGGCGTAAAGAAAGACCCGGCAGTAGCTCATCACTGGTGGAGCTTCGCAGCAGCCGCGAACGATGCGGGCGCGCAGTACAACCTGGGGCTCTCCTACGCCAACGGCGACGGCGTGGCGCAGGACTACGAGCGCGCTGCGCAGTGGTACGAGAAGGCGGCGGAGCGCACTCACATCCAGGCGCAGTACAACCTCGGCCTCCTCTATCTCCAGGGCAAGGGCGTCGCGAAAGACCCCCTGCGCGCGTACTTCTGGGTGAAGGTCGCCGCGCTGCAGGGCGACGACCGGGCGCAGGACTCGCTGAACAAGGTCGCCGCCGGTATGAGCGCGGAGCAGGTCAGGCAGGCCGAGGCTCAGGCCGACGAGTGGATGAAACGCGCGAAGAAGCTCCTCAAGTGAGGCGGCACCCTGCAGAAATCCGCGTCAGCACACGCCCGGCTCGCGGATGAAGTCTTCGTATTTCCCGCTGGGCGAACGCGCAATGCGTTCGACGCGGGCAATCGTGATCTGGTAGGGATGCCCCAGCGTTTCCTGCACGGCAGCGGCGAGAGCACGCTCTTCCGCAGGGTCGAGCGGCCGCGACGCGACGATCCTTGCCTCGATCGCAAGCCGTGTTTTCTGCACGAGCTGCATCTGGCGCAAAGGTGCGATATGCACCCACTTTCCCGCCATGAAGCTCGGGTAGAACCTGCGCCCGTCAGGCGCCATCGCGAGATTACGCTCGCGTCCCAGGACACGGCGGATGACCGGTAGCCCGCGCCCGCAGGCGCACGGCGCGCCCGCTTCGACGTAGTCGCCAATCTCGTAGCGGATGAGGGGCATCGCGAAATTGTGCAGCGTGGTAAGCACCACCCTGCCGATGGCGCCGGCGGGGCAGTGTCGCCCCGACTCGTCCAGTATCTCGACCAGGATCCCCTCGCTCTGGACGTGGTAGACGTCGTGGTCGGGGCATTGCAGCGCGATGAAGCCTGCCTCTACCGATGAATAGATATCCACGACCCTCACCCCCAGCAACGCCCGGCATTCGGCACGCGCCTCCGGGCTCAGGGCATCACCGTATGTCTGAGCCTCCCGTAGCTGCGGCAGCCGGATGCCGCGCCTGTGCATCTCTCGTGCGAGCTCCAGCAGATTCCCCCCCAGCGTCAGCATGTACGCCGGATCCTGTTCGGACAGCCACTCGAGCTGGCGCTCCAGCGAATTGGTGCTGTGCAAGAGCGCCGCAGCCCCATCGCGATAGGCGCTCGTGGTCGCAGGTCCCCACCCGGAAAAGTTCATTCCCTGCTCCCCGCGCACGTCGCGGTCAGATCGGATGGCAGCCAGCTTCAGCCCGAGATCACGACGATGCCACAATTGATCGCGCAGGTTGAACGCTCGAAAGAAGGTCTCCGTTATGGAGGTATGAAGGCAGGTAATCGGTGTCCCAGTGGAGCCCGACGTATGCGCCACAATCACAGGAGCATGAGCGGGGGGCACGTGGGAGCTGTGGAGCGCTTCCCTCGCGTCGCGCACTTGGCTCCGCGTCACCACCGGCAGCGCGGTAAACCATGCCTCCGTTACCGGGTCGCCCGCTCGAAAGCGGGCAGATTCCAGGCGTTCCCGGTAGAACGGTACCGTCTCGTACGCGTGCTTCAGCAGGGCTGCGATCTGCCGGAATTGCTCGGCGCGGAGGACCTCAGGCGCCAGCCACTGCGAGCGGCCGAGCTGGAATTGCAGCGCAAGCGCGAGCGCGCCGGGTTCAGGCGGCACCGCCGGCCAGACGAGGCCGGGGTACGCGGAACGGATCAGATCGAGATGGCTCGTCACAAGGGCAGGAACGATTCGGCAGGGCGCGCTACGCTCGCCCGAGGATGCGCCCGAGTACCGGCAGCCCCCGCCCGCACGGACAGGGATCGCCCACCTCGGCAAGATCACCGATATCGTAGCGGATGAGCGGCATCGCAAAATTCTGGAGCGTGGTGACCACGACGCGGCCCACCGTTCCCGGCGCGCACGCCCTGTCCTCCCCGTCGAGCACCTCGACCAGCACGCTCTCGGATTGGACGTGGTAGTGCTCGTGGTCCGGGCACTGCAGCGCGATGCAGCCCGCCTCGTCGGCCGCATACAGGTCGGTCAGCGGCACATCCCATGCTTCGCGGCACAGCTTGCGCGTTTCCGTGCCGACCGCGTCGCCCGACGTCCGGACCTCACGGAGCGCCGGGAAGCGGACTCCGCGGGCAATCGACCTTCGCGCCAGCTCCGCCGCGTTCGCGGGACTGGTCTGCAGGTAGTCGGGCCCATGCCGCCGCAGCCATTCCAGCTGTGCGTCCGTGCCGGCGTGCGCGCCGAGGACCACGGAGCGGCCGGCGGCGGCAATCATGCCCGTGGCCGGTCCCCACCCCTGCGCTTCCCCGTTCTCCAGGCCCGCGCGTATCGTCGCCAGCGTGCCGTCGAAGTCGCGGCGGTGCCACAGGTGATCCCGCAGCATGAGCGCCAGCCACCACAGGTGGGTCAGCGCGGTCTTCAACGTGCGCACCGGCCGGCCCGTCGAGCCGGCGGTTCGGCTCTCGGAGATCGCCCCATGCGCCGCGGGCGAAGCATTGCTCCTGAGTTCCTCGAACTCGTGCTGCAGATTCTCGCGGCGCAGGAGCGGCAGGCGCTCGAAGCTCTCGCGGGTGACCGCATCCCCTGATCGGTGGCTGCCGTGCCATTGCCAGCGATAGAACGGCACCGTCAGCCGGGCATGGCGGACAAGCGCATCGAGCTGCCGCAACTGGAGCGCGCGCAGGTCCCCGGGAGAAAGCCACTGTGAGCGCTCGAGCTGGTACTGCAGCGCCAGGTGAGTCGCCTCTTCCGGTCCCGTGATCGCCGGCCACGCCATGCCGGGAAGGGCTGACCGGACGAGTATGTGTGGAGCCTGCATGACGCGCCTGCGGCCGCTGGAATGCGTCACAAGATACACTAGAACCTATATGAAATAGGTTCAGATCCGATGCACATCGAAGAACCGCTGCCGGAAAGCGCGCTCCTCGCCCGCCAACTCGCGCTTCGCTGGTGCCGACCCGATCCACAGACGGGTGAAAATTGCGCCTGGTACCACGGTTTCTGGCAATACCTGAGGTTGCTGAAGCTGGTCACTACGCCGGAGCACCACGCCGCTTTCTACCGGTCGGCGCTGGGTGAGGCCGCGCGCCTGCCCGGAGCGAGGCGAGTGCTCGTGGCGGGCGCCGCTGATTACGGCATGCTCGCACACGTGATTGCAGCCTTTCGCGAGCAGGGGAACGAACCGCAGGTGACCGTAAACGACCTGTGCGAGACGCCGCTCAGGCTCAATCAGTGGTATGCGCATCGCGTTGGCAGCGACCTGAGCGTCTGCCGCTGCGACACCCTGCAATACGCGGAGGAGCGGCCGTTCGACGTCGTCTGCACGCACTCCTTCCTCGGGCGTTTCCCGCCCGCTCGACGGCTGGACCTCACCCGGAAATGGTATCGGCTGCTGCGTCCCGGCGGACTCGCCGTCACGGTCAAGAGAATACGTCCGGGCAGCGGCACGGAGCTCTCCGGCTTCACCCCGGAACAGGCCGAGGCGTTCCGCGACAAGGTGCGGGCAGCAGCACGGTCCCTGTCCACGCCGGGAATAGCGCCCGAAGATCTGGCGGAAAACGCCCGGGTCTACGCCGATCGCAACAGCACCTGGCCGCTGCGGTCACGGGAAGAGATCGTGGAACTGTTCGAGCGCGCCTCGTTCAGGGTGGACCGCCTCGACTGCACACCCGTCGCATCCGCCTCCTCCGTCGGCGCGAGCGGGCCGACCGCCCTGGGCGGCGCCGAATACGTGCAGATCGTGGCTACGCGGGTCTAGTCCGGTCTTCCAGAGCCTCATGCGGCGCCGGCATCGGCGATCTCCGACATGAAGTCCTCGTACTTGCCGCTCGCGGCGCGCGGAATCTCCCGAACGTAGACCAGCTTGAGCTCGAAAGGCACCGGCAGCCTCGCCTGGACATGGCGCTCGAACTCTTGCTCCTCCTCGCGGGTAAGCGGACGGACCGTGACCAGCCGCGCTTCGATGACGCCAAAGCTCTTCTGTACGAACTGGTGCTGGACGATGGGCGCGATGTCCGCGAAGCGGTGCGTGCCGAAAGACGGCCAGTAACGCTCGCCCGTTTCCAGCAGCAGCGTATTGCGGGTCCGGCCCATGACCCGGTTGAGTACCGGCAGGCCGCGGCCGCAGGGACAGGGGTGCCCGGCCTCCGCGTAATCGCCGACCACGTAGCGCACGAGCGGCATGGCGAAATTGTGCAGCGGGGTCGCTACGACGAGGCCGGCCTGGCCGGGCGCGCACGGCCTCCCCCACGTATCCAGGACCTCCACCAGCGTGCATTCGGCCTGGACGTGATAGTGCTCGTGGCCCGGGCACTGCAGCCCCAGATAGCCCACCTCCTGGGCCGAATACGCATCGACGACCCGCGCCCCCCACGCCTCCCGGCACAGGTCGCGCAGCGCGGGCGTCACGACTTCGCCGATGGTCATGATCTCTCGCAGCCGCGGAAGCCGCGTGCCGCACTTCAGCGCCAGCCGGGCAAGCTCGGCGACGTTCGATGGATAGGTCAGCAGGTAGTCGGACTGCTGCTCTTCCAGCCAGGCGAGCTGCAAGGCGATCTCGGTGTCGATGGAGAGCAGGGCTGTGCGCCCGGTCGCCGCAATGGCGTCGATGACCGCGTCCCATCCCGCAACTTCCCGCGCCTGGACGTTTCTGCGGATCACCGCCAGCTTGCCGGCAAGGTCGCGGCCATGCCACAGATGCTCGCGCAGCATGATGGCCTGCCACACCAGGTCGTTGAGAGGCGTCTTCATGACACGCACCGGCATCCCGGTCGATCCGGAAGACCGCGTTTCCCCGGGTGGACCGTGCTGGGGGAGCGGCGCTGTGCTCTTCAGGTTCTCGAAGTTCTGCTGGAGGGCGCCACGCGTGAGCAGGGGCAGGCGGGAAAAGCGCTCGGGGGTGAGCGGAACCGCGGAATCGTAGACTCCGCTCCAGCGCTCGCGGTAATAGGGCACCGTGGCGCAGGCGTGCTTGAGGAGGATATCGAGTTGCCGGTACTGGAGCGCCTGCAGCTCAAGCGGGCCATACCATTGCGACAGCTCGAGCTGGAACTGGAAAGCGAGCGTCTGCGCGGCGTCGGCGGAGGGAACCGCCGGCCATGCAATGCCCGGGCAGGCTGAACGGATCAGGCCCAGCGTGCCGTTGGACACGCGCGCTTGCGCGGCGCCTATAGTACGCGCACCTCGGGCAGCGGGAAGCCGTTGAAATTGCTGGCGTAGGCAGTCGTGTACGCGCCGGCGTTGGCGATGTAGATGAAATCGCCCTCCTGGAGGTCTTCCGGGAACATTTCGTCGCGCATGCACACGTCCACCGAGTCACAGGTGGGGCCGGCGACGTTCCACGGTATGAGCTTGCCCTGCCGGTCGGTCTGCACGTCGTAGCGCAGGCCTTCCGTGGTCTCGATGACGCCGCCAAAAACGCCCGCGTCCCAGTACATCCAGCGCTTTCCGGCGCGGGTCGCGGTGCCGACGACGCGGCACACAAAATAGCCGGCGTCCGACACCAGGTAGCGGCCCGGCTCCGCCATCACCCGCACCTCCTGCGGCAGGTCCCGCAGGCCGTGGTTGATGATCTCGGCGATCTTTTCGATGGAAGGGATCGGCTTCACATGGCGCACGGGATAGCCGCCGCCCACGTTGAGGAGCCGCGGTGTCAGCCCTGCGAGGCGCATCTTCCTGAAAACCCGCTTGGCGCCTTGTATGCCGACCCGCCAGTTCTCCGGGTTGCGGCACTGCGACCCCACGTGGAAGGTCACCCCTGCCAGGTCCGCTTTGAGCGCCGCCGCTTCGGCGATGATCCCGTCGACCTCCGCCGGCTTCATCCCGAACTTGCCCGAGAGCGGCCAGTCGCTGCCCACGTTGGGCGCCTCGATGCGGACGTACAGCTTCGCGTCGGGCTTGATGCCGTGAATCTTGCGCAGCTCCTCGATGCTGTCGAGCGCGTACCACTCGACGCCCTTCGCCGCCGCGTAGCGTATCGAGTCGCCGGACTTCACCGGGTTGCTGTAGCAGACCTCGGCCGCCGGCACCTTGAGCTTGAGGAGGATATCGAGCTCCGCGATCGAGGCGATCTCGAAGCCCGTGCCCTCCTCGATCAGGACCTTCAACACCCTCGGATCGGGATTGGCCTTGACGGCATAGTGCGGATGAACGCGGGGCATAGCCGCCTTGAAGCGGCGAGTCTTGGCTCGGACGATGTCCGTGTCTATCAGCAGGAAGGGCTTGGTATAGCCGCGCTGCAGCGCATCCCGTACGTGGCTGAAGTCCAGGCGGACTTCCGGATGCGTGTCGAGGAGTTGGGGCTGCTCGGTTTCGGGTGGGGTTGGCTTCTTGAAGGCGACAGGGCGCACGGCCATCTCAACGTTCTCCTCGAGACCTACTCGGGAACGAGCAGTCCAAGCGCTACTTCCACCGCCTCGCGGCACGTCGTTGCCCATGTCATGACAACTCCCCTTCTTTCGCTATTTACGTCGCGAAATCGCAAAACTTTCGCGAAATATAGCACCGCGGTACCAGGAAGCAAGAGTTTTTTCCCGTTTTTCCAAAAATTTACCGGCGAATAATCGACGCGAGAGCCGGGGACGCGACGCGCAGACAGCGGACGAGATCGCCTCGGCGGCAGTCGGCGAGCAGCGCGCGGAAAGAAATCGGAGAGCGCTACCCGAGGAAAACCGCAGGCAGCGTGCGACACCAAGCAGGCTCGGAACAAGCAGTCACGTCACTCCCCTGCAGACGGGGAAGGCAATTCATTCCGCAACCGGATCCCGCCTTCGCGGGGATGACTTGCTGGCTAAACCTTCGGCGGCGTAACGCCGGTCTGCCCCTGGTACTTCCCGCCCCGGTCCTTGTAGGACGTCTCGCACACGTCATCGGGATCGGACTCGAGGAAGATCACCTGGGCTACGCCTTCGTTCGCGTAGATCTTGGCCGGCAGCGGCGTGGTGTTGGAAAACTCGAGGGTGACGTAGCCCTCCCACTCCGGCTCCAGGGGCGTGACGTTCACGATGATGCCGCAGCGGGCGTAGGTCGACTTGCCCAGGCAAGCCACGAGGACGTTGCGCGGGATCCGGAAGTACTCCACGGTCCGGGTCAGGGCGAAAGAGTTGGGAGGGATGATGCAGAAGTCGCCCTTCAGGTCGACGAAGGACTTGTCGTCGAAGTTCTTGGGATCGACGATGGTGCTGTTCAGGTTGGTGAAGAGCTTGAACTCGTTCGAGCACCGGATATCGTAGCCGTAGCTCGACGTCCCGTAGGACACGATCTTGCGGCCGCCGACCTCCTTCACCTGGTTCGGCTCGAACGGCTCGATCATGCGGTGCTCGGCCGCCATGCGGCGGATCCAGCGGTCGGATTTGATTGACATCGTGACGGGTCAGGGGTCAGAGGTCAGAAGTCAGGCGAGTCCGAACAGCGCCGGCATCTTATTTTTCCGCCTGACGCCTGACGCCTGACGCTTTACGTGTTTTGGACGACGATCTTGGGAAACACCGCCGAGTGGTCCTGCGCCCTTTCGGCGATCCTGACGGCCACCCGGCGCGCGATTTTCCTGTAGATCTGGGAGGAGCGGCCCTCGGGATCGGCGATCACCGTCGGCCGGCCCGAGTCCGCCTGCTCGCGAATGGCGATGTCGAGCGGGAGCGAGCCCAGCACCTCGACGTTGTAGTCCCTGCCCATGCGCTCCGCGCCGCCCTCTCCGAAGATATGCTCCTCGTGCCCGCATTTGGAGCAGGTATGCAGCGCCATGTTCTCCACGATGCCCAGGATCGGGACTCCCACCTTCTCGAACATCTTGAGCCCCTTGCGAGCGTCGATCAGGGCGATGTCCTGGGGCGTCGTGACGATCACCGCGCCGGTAACGGGCACGCGCTGCGCCAGCGTCAACTGGATATCTCCGGTGCCGGGAGGCAGGTCTACGACCAGGTAGTCGATCTCGCGCCACTTGGTCTCGTTCAGCAGCTGTTCCAGCGCCTGGGTGACCATCGGTCCGCGCCATACCATGGGCGTGTCCGGGTCGATCAGGAAGCCGATCGACATGGCCTGGATGCCGTGGGCTTCCATCGGCTCTATGCTCTTGCCGTCGCGCGTTTCCGGACGGCCGCGGATGCCCAGCATGATGGGCTGGGAGGGTCCGTAGATATCCGCATCCAGCACCCCGACGCTTGCGCCTTCCGCGGCCAGGCCCAACGCCAGGTTGACCGCCGTGGTGCTCTTGCCGACCCCGCCCTTGCCCGAGGCGACGGCGATGATGTTCTTGATCCCGGGAACGAGCTTCACCCCGCGCTGCACCGCGTGCGGCACGATCTTCATCTGCACGCTGGCGCTCACCTGCCCGACCCCGGGCAGGGACTTCAGCTTCCGCGTGATCTCCTCGCGGATGGGCTCGAGCTGGCTCTTCGCCGGGTAGCCCAGCAGGATCTCGACCGATACCGCATCGCCGTCCACCTTGATGTTGCGCGCCGACTTGGTGGCGACGTAATCCTTCTTCGTATTGGGATCCGTCAACTCCCTCAAGGCTTCCTGGACCTGCTCTACGGTGATCGTCATGGCGGGATACCAACTCTTGGAGTGTAGGGCGCGATTCTAGACGATTGTGCGCGCCCCGCCCATCGAAACGCGGCTAAACCATTCAGGCAACGGGGATTTACGGTTACAATTCAACGCCTATGCCGCGCCGCCGCATCTTCGTCACGACCGCCCTGCCCTACGCGAACGGGCCGTTTCATATCGGGCACATGATGGAGTACATCCAGGCCGACATCTGGGTGCGCTTCCAGCGGATGCAAGGGCACGACGTGCATTTCATGGGCGCCGAGGATGCGCACGGGGCGCCGATCATGCTCGCGGCGGAAAAAGCCGGGAAATCCCCCGAGGAATTCATCTCGGAGATCGCCCGCGGCCGCAAGCAGTATCTCGATGGCTTTTACATCAAACACGACAACTGGCACTCTACCCACTCAAAAGAGAACACCGAGCTCTCGCAGGACCTCTTCCGCAGGCTGCAAAGGGCCGGTTTCATCGACCGGAAACCGGTCGAGCAGTTCTACGACCCCGTGAAAGGCATGTTCCTCGCCGACCGCTACATCAAGGGCGAATGCCCCAATTGCGGCGCGAAGGACCAGTACGGCGACGCCTGCGAGAACTGCAGCAAGTTCAACACGCCCACGGAGCTCAGGAACCCCTACTCCACACTTTCGGGTGCGACGCCAGTGCTGAAGTCGTCCGAGCACTATTTCTTCAAGCTCTCTGACGAGCGCTGCAAGGCATTCCTGCGGGAATGGATCAACGATCCCGGCAGACTCCAGCCGCAAGTAGTCAACAAGGCAAAGGAATGGCTCGAGGGCGAGGGCGACAAAGCCCTGACGGACTGGGACATCTCACGGGACCCGCCCTATTTCGGCATCCGGATCCCCGATATAGCGGAAGAAAAGTACTTTTACGTCTGGCTCGATGCCCCGGTCGGCTATTTCGCAAGCCTGAAGAACTATTGCGACCGCGAGCGTCTCGACTTCGACGCGATGGTGAAGGCCGGCAGCGACACCGAGATGGTCCACTTCATCGGCAAAGACATCATCTATTTTCACACGCTGTTCTGGCCGGCGATGCTCCACTTCTCCGGGCACTACAAGACGCCGGACCACGTCAACGTGCACGGCTTCATCGGCGTCTCGGGCGAGAAGATGTCCAAGTCGCGCGGCACCGGCATCGACCCGCTGCGCTACCTCGAGCTCGGCATGAACCCCGAGTGGCTGCGCTATTACATCGCCGCCAAACTGAACGCCAACGTCGAGGACCTGGACTTCAATCCCGATGATTTCATCGCGCGGGTGAACAGCGATCTCATCGGGAAATACGTGAATATCGCGAGTCGGGCGGCCAATTTCATTACGAAGCATTTCGGCGGCCGAATCGCACCATTGGACCCCAACAGGATCGGGGCGACTGGCAGGTGGTCGATCGTGGCTCAAGGGTCAGACGACGCAATTGCGGACGCATACGCCAATCGCGAATTCGGGAAAGTCGTGCGGGAGGTCATGCGAATCGCCGATTCGGTCAACCAGTATTTCGATCGAGAAAAGCCGTGGGAACTGGCGAAGGATCCCGCAAAGCACGCTCGCTTGCATGAGGTGTGCTCGGACTGCGTTGATGCGTTCCGGACGCTCACGATCTATCTGGCTCCGATTCTTCCGGGTACGGCAAAACGCGTAGCTGAGTTGCTGGGCTTGAATTGGCCCCTGAAGTGGACCGACCTGAATGCGACTCTCGTCGAGATCAGACCTTATGAGCACCTGATGGCTCGCGTCCAGGAAAAGCAGCTCGACGCGCTGTTCGAAATCGAAAAGGCAGTCCCGATGGCATCGACACCCCCACCCCAACCCCCCCCCGTCAAGGTGGAGGGAGAAGGCGGTGGCGCCCCGCAAATCACTATTGATGATTTTTCGAAACTAGATTTGCGGGTCGCCAAAATAGTCACGGCCGAGCACGTCGAAGGGGCCGACAAGCTCCTTAAGATCACCCTCGACGTCGGTGCGCTGGGACCTCGCCAGGTTTTCGCCGGCATCAAGTCCGCCTACGACCCCGCGACCCTCAAGGACCGGCTGACCGTAGTGGTCGCGAACCTCGCGCCACGCAGGATGAAATTCGGGAACTCGGAGGGCATGATCCTCGCCGCCTCGGGCGACGGGCCGGGCATTTTCCTGCTCTCACCCGACTCCGGCGCGCAGCCGGGGATGCGCGTCAAGTGACGCGAAGGATGAAGGATGAACGTGGAAGGATGACCCGGCTCTTTCGGTCGCAGCCTTGCAAAGTCCAATCACCAATCACGAATCACCAATCACGCCTTTGAAGATAGACAGCATCGAAGCCTTCGCCATCGACATCCCGCTGAAGAAAAACTTCGGCGGCAGCACTTATTCGGTGCTCAAGCGCTCGACCGTCGTGACGCGCCTCCACACCGACGACGGGCTCGTGAGCGAGGTGTACAACGGCGACAATCGCGAGCACGCGCCCGGCATCGCGCGCCTGATCGAGGGCGAGCTGGCCCCGCGCGTAAAGGGACTGGAAGTCCTCGAGGTCGAGCGCGCCTGGGAGGCGATGTTCGAGCTGTCCCACACGAACCGGGACCGCAAGACGCTCCTCGAGGCGATCGCCTGTGTGGATTGCGCCCTGTGGGACCTCGCCGGCAAGTCGCTCGGCAGGAACGTCGCAACGCTCCTGGGAACGAACCGCGACCGGCTCCCCATCATCTCGATCGGCGGCTACTACATGGAAGGCAAGACGCTCGCCGACTACGGCAGGGAAATGGAGCAGTACCGCGCCGCCGGCATGGCGGGCTGCAAGTTCAAGGTCGGCGGCCTCGAGCCCGAGGAGGATTTCAAGCGGGTCGAGGTCGCCCGCAAGGCGGCCGGGCCGGACTTCAAGCTCATCGTGGACGCCAACCGCGGCTGGAACGCGCAGGACGCCATCCGCTTCGCGCGGTTGATCGAGCCCCTGGACATCGGCTGGTTCGAGGAGCCGTGCCACTGGTACGACGATGCGGCAATGATGGCGCGCGTGCGCCGCGCCATCCACATCCCGGTGACCGCCGGCCAGTCCGAGATCACCAGCCACGGCGTGCGGCGGCTGGTGGAAGCGGGCGCGGTCGATTTCGTCAACTACGACGTGTCGGAAGGCGGCGGCGTCACGGACTGGCGCCGTGCCGCGGCCATCTGCCAGGCCGCCGGCGTGCAGATGGCGCACCACGAGGAATCCCAGATCGCGTCACAGCTGCTGGCGGGTGTGCCCCACGGCACCTACGTGGAATGCTTTGCCGATCCGGAGCGCGACCCGGTATGGCAGACGATGTGGGCCAACCGGCCGCGGATCAAGGATGGGATGATGGACGTCTCGAAGGAGCCCGGCTTCGGGATCAAGCTCGATTGGGAGATGGTGAAGCGCTATCGAGTTTCGTGAACAGCGTGACTCGTGACCGGTGACCGGTGCAGGCCAGGGGTAATGCGTCGTCAGCGATTCTCGAACCGGTTGTAGTCGAAAAGCCCGGCTTCGCGCGGCGCCCACCGGCGGTAGGCGAGATGTAGCTCGTCGCTCAACGCCCAGAACCGCTGATCGGTGCGGCGCACGCCATAACGCGAGAGCAACCGCCGATAGTCGTCCTCCGAGGCGAGGCGGCGCACCGTTTCCGCGAAATCCGTCAGTTGATCGGCGCCCACCACGAACATCGCGTTCGGATACGCACCTATGAAGCCATTCACGATCAGCAGATCGTCCTCGTCGGGCAGTCGTCTCCCTTTCTCCCCGACCAGCTCGGCCACGTTGCTGTGCGCGTTGTTGCTCAACATCGTGAAATGATGGGAGCCGCCGGTGGGATCGCGCACCGTAAGGAATGCCGCTTCCGGAAGGTGGAATACGGATCGGCCGCGCAGACCTGACAACCCGGCCAGCGTCGCGAGCGGCGCGCCGCCCAGACCGCTGCCGGCGAGCGCGTAACGCTCGCCGGAGAGCTGTGCCATGCGCGATTTCAGCAGCGCGTAGAGCTCGGCGAGCGGGTCAACGGTCCTGAACGCGATGCCGGTTTCCTGCGAGTAGAACGCGTCGATGTTCCGGAGGCGCTCGTTGTGCTGGCTGCTCGCGCCACGATACCAGCGGTCCCGCACGTCCTGGCGCGCGGCGCGCGGCAGCAGTCCGAGGAAGTTCATCTCGCCCTCCATGCGCATGAAATCGAAGTACATGCGCGTCGCGAGCTGATGCCCGGCGTTGCCGTAGACGTCGTAGCCCGCTACGAGCAGGTAATGGATGCGCTCCAGCAGCGGATAGCCCAGCACCAGCACCGTCTGCGGCCGCTCGCCGATCAGGCCCTGCACGACCGACGCGCTGTCGAAATGCCGGAACACGGTCAGCGCCGCGTTCGGATTGCGGCCGTCGCCGTCCCACAGCACCGCCAGGGTCGGGGGGTTGCCGGCGCCGAAGCGTCGACTCAGGTAGGCGCTCTTGGCCGACAGGTAGTCGGACTCGAGCCTGTCGTACTGCAGCCAGCTCAACAGCCTGGCCGCGCTTTCGTGCTCGGCCGGCAAGCGCAGATTTTTGGCTTCCCGCGCGAGGAACTCCGCGTCCAGTTCCGCGGCCTCGTCGTCGGGCCGCGCGAAGAGCACCCAGAAGTGATCGTTGATTACGTTCAACGCGAGCTGCCCGCGGCAGACCGGTCCCTTGATGAAGCCCATCAGCGTGAACTGCGCCTCTTCGAGCATGAACCGGTAGCGGGCATTCACGGGCAGCTGCCGGAAGGCGACGAACGGGTTGGAAGCGACTTCCGGCGAATAGGACGGAAAGGCCGCGACCTCGTACGGCGCATCCACGAACCAGGACTTCAGGCGAGCCATGCGCTCCGCGTTGAGCGCATAGGGCATGCGCGTTTTCGCCAGCGGGGTCTCGCTGTTTCGCCGCAGGCGGTAATAGACGCGCGCGGCTCCCGGGTCGTCGAAGGGACGGCGCGTGGCGATGACGTCGACCGGCTGGCCGGGCGGTGTCCGGGAGCGGACCAGTTGAAAGGATTCGTCTCCCGGGAGGTCGTCGAAGTAGAACTGGGCGAGGAACCAGTGCTCGTAGATATAGCGGCTCATCAGCCGGACCTTCAGGGCGTCGGCGTTGAGGAAGCGCTCCCAGGCCGCTACGCGTTCCACGTGGGCGCCGGAGAGCGGTGGCGGATCGCGGTACGGCGCGCCGGCTTCGATCCAGCGCGCCAGGACGTCGTGCTCGGGCGCCGACAAGGCAGGCAGCCCGAACGGCATGCCCCATTCCGGGAAAGCGCGCTCGTGGCCATCCATCTGCTCGATCGAGGGGCATTGCTGCGCTCGATCCAGCGAGAAATCGAAGCGGTTCCCCGGCAGCGTCGCGCCGTCGGCGCCGGGATGCCGCTGCTTGAGCCGCAACAGGCGGTACAAGACACTCGCCTCGCGGTTCGCTTCGGGCGACATGGCGCGCTCGTTCAGCGCAGGATAGAAGCCCGTCTTGCGCCACTCGGCGTTGCTCTGCGCGTCGAGCAGCAGGCGCGTCGGATCCGCGACCTTGAGCCGGGAAGCATCGTAGACGTTGTCCTTGCGGGAACCGCGCGTCACGCCCGCGTAAGACGCCAGATTGAGCTGGCAGGGTGCGTCGTTACAACCGTGACACACGACGCAACGGCCGTCCAGGATCGGCTTTACGTCACGCCAGTAGCTCAGCCGTTCGTCGTCCCGCGGCGGCCGGTCGTCGCGCGCCGGGTCGGCGGGACCGTAGAGCTGGTCGAGGCGCTGGCCGTAGTACACCGCGCAGCCGGTGAGCGTCGACACGACGATGAGGATTCCAGCCAGTCGGTTCATTTCTTCCCGACAGCAATCGCCGTCAGTATCCCCTGCATGATCGCGAGCGGCGTCGGCGGGCAGCCCGGCACCGCCACGTCCACGGGGATCACGTTCGACACGCGGCCGCAACTCGCGTAGCTCTCGCCGAAGATCCCCCCGGTACAGCCGCAATCGCCGATCGCCACGACGAGCTTCGGCTCCGGCGTAGCGTCGTAGGTGCGCTTCAGCGCGGTTTCCATGTGGCGCGACACGGGACCCGTCACGAGCAGCAGGTCCGCGTGCCGCGGGCTCGCGACGAACTTGATCCCCAGTCCCTCCAGGTTGTAATACGGGTTGTTGAGCGAGTTGATCTCCAGCTCGCAGCCGTTGCAGGAGCCCGCGTCGACGTGCCGTATGGTGAGCGCACCGGCAAAGTGCCCGAGCACCTCCGTGCGCAGCCGCTCACCCGCGACCCGCAGCGCTTCGTCCGGCTCGGGCGGAGCCTCGGTCTTGATGCCGGTGATCGCGATCTGTTTCAACAGGTGGTACACATTAACCTCTGGCGGTTGATCTCATAGGTCGTGACCGCTATACGACAGGTTGAACGACTTGTTGATCAGTGGGAAATCCGGAACGATGTTCCCCAGCACGGCGCGCTCCAGGAGCGGCCAGTTCTGCCACGAAGGGTCGTGGGGATGGCAGCGGCGTATGGAGCCGCCGGGCCCCGCCTCCAGCGCGACGAAGACCTCGCCGCGCCAGCCTTCGACCCAGCCCGCGCCGAATGCGCCCGACTCCGGCGCCGGGACGGGCGCGGCGATCTCCCCGAACGGCAGCCGCTCCAGGATGAGCCGCGAAATCCGCAACGACTCGAAGATCTCCTCGAAGCGCACGATGACGCGCGCCGCGACGTCACCGTTGCGGTGCGTCGCCATGCGCACGTCGAGCTCCTGGTACGGGATGTTCGGGTATTGGACGCGCAGGTCCCACGCCCGGCCGCTCGCCCGCCCCGCCATGCCGGTCAAGCCGAGACGGTCCGCCAGCTGGGGCGCCACCCGGCCGCAATTGATGAACCGGTCCTGGAGCCCCGCGTGCTCGTCGTAGATGTACTTGAGGGCGCCCACCACCTCTTCGAGCACGTCGATCTCGCCGCGCAGGCGCGCTATCCCTTCCACGGGAAGGTCCCGCGCGACACCCCCGGGAACGACCAGGTCCATGAGGTACCGGTGGCCGAACGTCAACGCGTTCGCGCGCAGCACGTCCTCCCTCAGGCAGGAAAACTGCGCCAGGCCGAACGCGAGCCCCGCGTCGTTGCCCAGGAATCCGAGGTCCCACAGGTGCTGTCCGACGCGCTCGCGCTCCAGGAGCAGCGCGCGCAGCCACAGCGCGCGCGAGGGCGGCGTAACGCCCGCGGCCGATTCGACCGCCATCGCATAGGCCCACGCGTGCGCGACCGTTGAATCGCCGGAAACGCGGCCCGCCAGCCGCGCGCCTTCCGCGAGCGTCATGGACTCGAAGCGCTTCTCGATCCCCTTGTGCTTGTAGCCGAGCCGCTCCTCCAGCCTGAGCACACCCTCGCCGACTATCGAGAAGCGGAAATGCCCGGGTTCTATCGTGCCGGCGTGCACGGGGCCCACGGGGATCTCGTGGACGCCTTCGCCTTCGACCTTGACGAAAGGGTACGCGTCGAGGGGCGGAGCAGGGGCCCCGCACGTTGGTTGTTCGGGGATGCGACCCCCGGTGGCGCGTGGGGCGGCCGACTCGCCTGCGTTCGAATCACGCGACAGTTCGTGATGAGGCCGCCGCCGTCCGTCTACAAAATCCTTGCGGAGCGGAAAGTCGTTCTCTCCCCAGGCGGCATGCCGGAGCCACTTGCGCCGGTCCGCCGCGCCCTCGACCTCGAGCCCCAGCAGATCGTGCACCGCGCGCTGCATCCGGCTGGCCGCGGGGAAGATGTCGGACACGTCGGGAAAGCGCCCGCCGTCCGCCGACAGGGAGACGATCACCAGTCCCGACTGCACCGACAACGCCGCATGAACGGTGAACGCCCGTTCCCGGTCGCGGTCGTCGGCGCCCCACAGCGCGACCAGGCGCCCGCCCTTCTCGCGCGCGTGCCGGCACGCATGGCGCCATTCGTCCGCGTCGACGCGCGCGCGCCAGATCGGCATCGCCCCTGGAATCGGCGTCACCTCGAAATCGAAGTTTTCGAGATTCATATCGGCATCAGCCAATCAACGCGGCCGCCTGCCGGTACCAGTCGGCGAGATACGGCGGTATGTAGAGCCCGAGCAGCAGCACGATCGCCAGGTGCACGAATACCGGCAGCAGCATCGGGCGATGCGGCAGGCGCCGGGCGGTCGCCGTTCCGAACACCATGGGCTGTACCTTGCCGAATATCGCCGCGAAGGCCACACCCAGCGCGGCGAGCAGGAACGGAGTGGCCCACGGCTGCTCGTGCATCGTCACCGTGAGAATCATGAACTCGCTGGCGAACACGCCGAACGGCGGCATGCCGAGGATGGCAAGGCTGCCCAGCATCAGTCCCCAACCGATGGTCGGATTGCTTTCGATCAACCCCCTGATGCCGGCCATTTCCTGCGTGCCGGATTTCTGGGCGGCGTGCCCGACGGTGAAGAAAATCGCCGACTTGGTAAGCGAATGCACGGTCATGTGCAGCAATCCCGCAAACGTCGCGACCGCGCCTCCGATGCCGAAGGCAAAAGTCACGAGCCCCATGTGCTCGACCGACGAGTAGGCGAACAGCCGCTTGGCGTCCGTCTGGCGCGACAGCAGGAAGGCGGCCAGCACCACCGACAGGAGCCCGAATCCCATCATCAGGTTGCCGGCGAAATGGGTGCCCAGCGCGCCTTCGACCAGCACCTTGGTGCGCACGACCGCATACAGCGCGACGTTGAGCAGCAGCCCCGAGAGCACGGCCGAGACCGGCGTCGGGCCTTCGGCATGCGCGTCCGGCAGCCAGTTATGCAACGGCGCGAGACCGACCTTGGTGCCGTAGCCGACCAGCAGGAACACGAAAGCGAGGGCCAGCACGGTCGGCTCGAGCTGGCCCTTGACCTCGTACAAATGCGTCCACAGGAGCGCGTTGCCGCCGCCGCCCAGGACCTTCTCTGCGGCGAAGTAGAGCAGGATGGTGCCGAAGAGGGCCTGTGCGAGACCCACGCCGCACAGGATGAAATACTTCCATGCGGCCTCGAGGCTCGCCGGCGTGCGGTACAGACTCACCAGCAGCACCGTCGTGAGCGTCGCCGCCTCCATCGCCACCCACAGGATGCCGACGTTGTTGGTGAGCAGCACCAGCAGCATCGTGAAGGTGAACATCTGGAACATGCTGTGGTAGAGGCGCAGCCGGTTCGGCGTCAGCTTTCCCAGAGCGAGCTCGATGCGCATGTAGGGACGGCTGAAGAGCGAGGTGGTGAAAGCGACAAATGCCGTCAGCGCCACCAGGAAGACGTTGAATGAATCGACGAAGAAGAGATCGTCCCACAGCAGGACCGGCCCGTCGGCGATGATCCGCGCCGTAAGCGCCGACGCCGCCAGGAAAGTGGCGAGGCTCATGGCCGAGTTCAACTCGGGCGCGGACTCGCGGTGTCCCCAGAGCCCCAGCGCGATGCCGCCGGCGAAGGGAATTCCGAGCACGAGCAGTAACTCCATCACCGTTCCTTCAGCTTCTCGAGATGGTGGATATCGAGACTCTCGAACGTCTCGCGGATGTGGAAGAAGAACACGCCGAATATCAGCGTGCCGACCAGGACGTCGAGGGCGATGCCGAGCTCGACCACCATCGGCATCCCGTAGGTGGCGGAGGTCGCGGCGAAGAAAAGGCCGTTCTCCATCGCGAGAAAGCCGATCACCTGCGACACCGCCTTCCGCCGCGTGATCATCATCAGGAACGCGAGCAGGATGCAGGCGGTGGCAATGCCCAGCGTGCTCTTGGTTATGGTGCCGGCGAACTGCGAGATCGGGGCGGCGAGGTTGAACGCGAAAATCACCAGCACGATGCCGATCAGCATCGTCGACGGAATATCGATCGTGGTCTCCACGTCCCAGCGCACGTTCAACGCGCGTATCAGGTGGTGCATGATCCACGGCAGCAGCAGCACCTTGAGACCGAGTGTGACGCCGGCCGACACGTAGAGATGCAGCTGGTCGGTCGAATAGGCGACCACCGCCGTGGACAGCACGAGCACGAACCCCTGCAACGCGAACAGGTTGATAAGGGAGCGTATACGCCGCTGCGTCAACATGGCGAACGCGAGCAGCAGCAGCAGGGCCGCGAAGAGATTGATGAGCTGGGCGTGGAGCGGCAGATTCATGTCACCGTTCGAGCAGGAAGTGGGTGAGCATGCCGAGCGTCGCGAGCAGGAACGCGGTGCCCAGGAACTCCGGCGCGCGGAAGATGCGCATCTTGGCCGACACGGTCTCGAGCAGGGCGAGCCCGGCGCCGGCGGCGAGCAGCTTCAACGCCAGCGCCGCCAGCGCGAGCGGCAGCGCCGCCCAGTCGCCGGCCGCCGCGATGCCCCAGGGGACGAATATGGCGATGCCGATCGCCACGTAGGCGGTGAGCTTGAGGCTCGTCGCCCATTCGATCAGCGCCAGGTGGCGCGCGGAGTACTCGAGGATCATCGCCTCGTGGATCATGGTGAGCTCGAGGTGCGTGGCCGGGTTGTCGATCGGTATGCGTGCGTTCTCCGCCAGCAGCACCATCAGGAAAGCGACCGCCGCGAACGCCATGCTCGGATAGATGACGAGCTCGCGCTGGCCCAGCGTCTCGACGATGGTGACGAGCGAGGTGGACTGGCTGATGAGCGAGGCCGTAAAGAGCGTCATCAGCATCGCCGGCTCGGCCAGGAAACCGATCATCATCTCGCGGCGCGCGCCGAGCGTTCCGAACGAGGTCCCGACGTCCATGCCGGCGAGAGACACGAAAACCCGCGCCAGCGCGAAGAGCCCCACCAGCGCGATCACGTCCGCGGCCGGGGCGAACGGCAGCGAGGTCGCCAGCACCGGCACGATGCCGACCGCGAGCCACATGCAGCCGAACAGGATGTAGGGCGTCGCGCGGAACAACGGCGATGCACCGTGCGCGAGCACCACATCCTTGTGGAACAGCTTGTTCAGCACCTTGTACGGCTGCCAGATTCCCGCGCCGCTCTTGTTCTGCAGCCAGGCGCGGCACTGGTTGACCCAGCCCAGCATGAGCGGCGCGATCAGCACCACCAGCACCGATTGCAGCACCTGGAAAACGCTTCCGCCGGTGACGTTCATTGCGCGAACACCAGGAGCGCGATCAGTGTCAGGAAGCTGTACAGCAGGTATATCGAGATACGCCCCTGCTGCACCTTCCCGATGCGGCTGGACAGGAACTCGGAAAACCGGGCGATCGGAAGGTACATGGCGTACCAGTGCCGGTCCTCCACCGATTGCCTGAAAACCGGCTCTCGATCATCGGCGCGCGGAATCTCGCGGCGGATGCGGTAAACGGGCTCGAATATCTGGCGGATCGGCTGGCCGAACGCGTCCGCCGAGTCCTGCATGCGCGCAGTCTGCTCCGGGAAGCCGCAGTCCCACGGATCGGAGCGGCGCAGGCGGCCATGGTAGAAATAACGCACCACCAGGAAGGTCAGGCCGAACACCGCCGCAATCACCAGCAGGAACACGACCGGGCTGTAGCTCGCCTGCGCGCCGGTGGTGGGCGCGAGCCACAGCCACCCGGACGCCATCGCCTCTTCGCCGAGACCGATCCCCGTGATGGCGATCGCGACCTTGTTCAGCTCGCCGATCGCGAACACCGGCAGGAGCCCGAGCGCGAAACAGGCGAGCGCGAGCCACAGCATGCCCGCGCGCTCCCAGCGGCTCGCCTCGCGCGGCGCGGTCTCGAACTCGTGCCGGCGCTGGCCCAGGAAGGCGATACCGTAGACCTTGACGAAGCACATGCCGGTGAGCGCCCCGGAGAGCGCGAGCACGGCGGCGACGATGGGCACGAGGCTCCTCACGACGCTGCTCTGCAGGAGCGGCGCCTGCAGCGAGGCCTGGAACGTGAGCCACTCCGAAACGAAGCCGTTCAACGGCGGCAGCGCCGAGATCGCCAGCGCCCCGATCAGGAAATAGAGCGCGGTGTGCGGCAGGTAGCGGATCAGCCCGCCCATCTCGTTCAGATTCCTGAGACCGGTCGACTTCAGGATGGCCCCCGCACCCAGGAACAGCAGGCCCTTGAACACCGCGTGATTCAACGTGTGATACAGCCCGGCGATCAGGCCGAGAACGCCGGGGACCAGATGGCCGCTGCCGATGAACACCATCGAGAGCCCGATCCCGATCAGGATGATGCCGATGTTCTCGACCGAGTGGTACGCAAGCAGGCGCTTCAAGTCGTGCTGCATCAAGGCGAACAGCACGCCGAAGAGCGACGTGGCCGCGCCGACGAGCAGCACGGTGAGACCCCACTCCCAGCGGATGACGCCGATGAGATCGTAGAAGAAGCGCACCATGCCGTAGATCGCGGTTTTCAGCATCACGCCGCTCATCAGCGCCGACACCGGCGAGGGTGCCGCCGGATGGGCCTCCGGGAGCCATACGTGCAGCGGCAGCATGCCGGCCTTGGCGCCGAAGCCGAAGAATGCGAGCAGGAACGCCACGGTCGCCCAGAAACCGGTCAGGTCGGCGCCGCGCAGCGCATCGAAGGTGTAGTCGCCACGGCCGCCGTCGAGCACGCCGAAGCACAGGAGGATGGCGATCGCGCCGATGTGCGCGACCAGCAGGTAGATGAACCCCGCCTTGCGGTTCCCCTCGTCGTGGTGCTCGGTCGTGACGAGGAAGTACGACGACAGCGCCATCGACTCCCAGGTGATCATGAAGAGATATGCGTCGTTGGCGATCAGGACGAACGCCATGCTCGCGAGGAACACGTGGTACTGCAGGTTGAGCAACCCGAGCGTCGCGGCCGCGGTGCCGCGGAAGTAGCCGGCGGAAAAGAGCGAGATGCCGAACGAGACGCCGCCCAGGAGCAGCAGGAAAAATCCGGACAATGCGTCCACGCGCACGTGAAACGGCAGGTCGGGCAGACCCGCCGGCAGGATGGCGGAGCTGGGCGAAGCGCTGATCGCCCACAGCCCGGTCACCGCGAGCGCGAGCGATACCAGGGCGCCCGCGGGAAACACGATGCCGGTGACGACCTGCGGCGCACGCATGAACGCGAGCCCGATCACGCCCAGAGCGATCCATGCCGCCGCCAGAGTGACGGCCGCATCGACGGGCTGGATCGCCGCCTGGATCAATGGCAAGTCCATCGTGGACTATCGATGAACTAAACGGACCGGTCGCCGGGTGAAACAGCCGGGAGACGCGAGGCGGATACGGGCATAAGCAGGCGGCGGGCGGCGCTCTGTTGACCGGCGCGCATACCCGGATGCGGGAAAGAGCGGATTCTATGCGGGGAGCCGCCAGCCGCGCAAACGGCCGTGCGTCAAAACTCCGACCGATGACGCCGATCCGGCTTGTTGCGCCGCTGGCCGCGCCGTTTGCCGGACCCGCGATTCTCTTCGGCCGTCGCGCGCCGCTCGAGCGCCCGGCGATCCAGATCCCTGCGGCGGTCGGCGAATGCGACCTTCTGCGCCGCCTTCGCCGCCGCCAGCCAGCGAATCCCCTCCTGATCGATGTAGTAGCACTCCGAAAAGTCGAGGACCACGCTGCCTTCGCGCTCGATCAGCCCGTGATAGGTCGACTCGATGACCGGCAGCGAGCCGTAATAGATATTGCCCCTGACTTTCAGCACGTTGCCGCGCACGCTGATACTGGGATGGGCCTGTTCCCACTTGGAGTAGGCAATGGCGAGGACGGATCCGACGACCACGGCGCCGAACAGATCGAGGAACAGCACCGACAGGAAGGACGCCGTGAACACCACCGCCTCGCGCCGATCCTTGAGGTGGGGCTTGATGTCCTCCCAGTTGATCATGTTGGCGCCGACCACCATGATGATGGCTGCCATGGCCGGCATCGGAATGATGGCGATCGGTCCGGCGAGGAACAGCACCATCGCGAGCAGGATCAGCGCCGAGATCGCGGAAGTGATGCGGCTGTTGCCGCCCAGGCTGTAGACCAGCCACATGCGGTTGAAGGACGCGCAAGTGGGCAGGGACGACAGGAAAGGCAACAGACAGTTGGATACCGCGTCGGCAAAAATGCCCTTGCGGCTGTCGGTATAGTCGCCGATCTTGCGGTTCATGCGCCGCATCGCCGCGACCGTCTGAAACAGACCGAGCAGCGCGAGGGTCACCGCGCCCGGCAGGATCGAGATGATGTCCGACATGGCTTCCTGGCTGAAAACCGGGAGCGAGGGAAAAACGAAGCCGGTGGAGGACAGGTTGGCGATCTGCTCGATCATCGTGTTCTGCAGGCCAACCGTCGCGTTCAGGTACTGCGAGTACGCCGTGCCGGCGACTACGCCGAGCAGAATCGCCCAGTTGCGCACGCTGGCGATCTGCCGCATCACGAGGGTCGTGATCAGGGTAATGAGCCCGATCTGGATGGCGTAGAGGTTGCCGAACTCCAGGACCGCGAGGAACGACTGCCAGGCGATCCACAGCGGCCATTCCACCTCGGTATTGATCGGCAGGCCCGCGAAGCTGGTGAACGACTTGAAGATGAGAAACAGCCCGATGCCGCAGATCAACCCGTTGATGATCGGCTCGTTGATGAGGTCCAGCATGCGCCCAAGCGGACGTATGACCACGAACAGCAGCTGGATCAGGCCCGCGAGCAGGATCAGGGTCAGCGCGTAACCGATATAGTCGGCGCCGAACGGGGGCGCGATCGGCAGCAGGGTTACGCCTATGGCCGCCGACATGGTGGTATTGGGACCGCCGCTGAACACGCGCGAAGGGTTCAGCAGGGCGGTGAACAGCACGCCCCAGATGGCAGCGTAGATGCCGAAATGCGGCGGCAACCCGGCGAGCGTGGTGGAGAAGGCGATCGCCTGGGGGAGCGTCACCACCGCCAGCGTCAGCCCGACCGGCAGATTGGCGCGCAATGCCGCCAGGATGCGCACGTGCGCGCTGTCGACGGCGTTGGTCTCCAAGGGGCTAGTCGGGAGCGTGTGGCGGCCTGTCGTTGTGTCCGAGCGATTCCGCGTACTGCGTCGGGGTCGGGGGTGGCACGTGTCCGATGGATTCCGCGTACCGCGTCAGGGGCGGCATGACTGCCATCATTATGCGCTCCCACGCCGCCACCAGCGGACCTTGCCGGTCGCCGGCCGGCCGTGGCAGGGTGCCGAGGTAGTACGCGATGTCCCGGCAGTCTTGATTCTCGAGGCTGCCTTCCGCTCCCAGGGGCATGTTGCGGCAGATGAAGCCGGCCATGACCGTATTGACCCTCGCGAAATTCATGCGCGAGTCGAGGCTGAAGGATTCGGGCCCGGCCAATGCCGGGTAGAGCACCCGCCCCTGCGCCACGGTTCCAAGACCCTGGAGACCGTGACAGGACGCGCACTTCTGCCGGTACAGGTGAGCGCCCCGGATATAGTCGTCGCCCCGCTTGAGCGTCGCGGAAGCGGGAATCTCGTCGATGCCCTGCTCCGGGTAGTGATTGCCGATCTTCAGGGCCAGAGCGGCCGACAGGAAACGGCTGTAGGCGGTGATATCGCGGATGAGATCGTCGGCGGAATTCGGCTTGAAGCCGTTCGATGAATTGATGAAGCACTGCATCTGGCGCCATTCGAGAGGCAGCAGCATGCCGGTGAATCGATCGTACATATCCGCCATCACCCACGAGGCGCCCAGGCTGTTCGAACCCACCTGGCGATTGCCCGCCGCGTCCTGCTTGTCCCCCACGCCCTGGTGGCAGTGATTGCAGGTTGTCTGTGCGCCGCGCACGAAGCGGTTGGCATACCAGCGCTCGCGGGACCCGCTCTTCGCGAGATGCCCCTGCAGGTCATCGACGATATTGCAGCCGCGCTGGATCGCGCGCACGTCGTCCTCGCTGTAGCCACGCAAGGTGCTCGAGCGGCCTGCCGTCCTCAGCAGGTAGGGTGAGCGGTAGCGCTCCCCGGGACCGAGCGCGTAGGCCTGCAGCTTTTCCTTGCATGCCGGCGTGAGCTCGACGGCGGCCTTGCGCAGCGCATCGCGCTCGGCGTGCCTCGCCACCGCCAGCAGATACAGGCCGCTCAGGAGCGCCACGATGAGCGCAACCTTCAGGACTTTTGTATGCACGGCGCGCACGCCTAGTCTCCGTCCCTGCGCGCGCCTTCGCTCAACTGCAGATGGTGGGCAACCGCGCGCGCCAGGATGCGCAGGTCCCGCACCGTGGGATCGTAGAGCGTGGGCACGAATCCATTCATGGGCCCGGCGAAGCAGCGCATCACGCGCTCCTCGAACGACACCCTGCGTCCGAGCCTGGTGTCGAAGCGATCCGAATTGACGAAAGCGTACGCCATGTCCTCAGCGGTATGGCAGCCGGCGCAGGCGTTTATCCGGTCCACGCCGGTCTTGCGCGTAAAGCGCGCGGCATACTTGTGAGTCAAGAAAAACACGTTGTAGCCGCTCTGGGCGGCCCGGACGAAATGACCGTCCTCGCCGAAATCATCGACGCTGTACGCGGCCCTGAAGTCCTTCCAGCCGCGCTCGAGAGTCACGTGGGAACGGAATACCGCAAGGTGGGAACCGAAATGCGCCCAAAGCACGAATCCGACCACCAGGGCGACCATGGCCGGCGTTTTCCATCGCGATGCGCCTGGACGCACGGCTCGCTCGAGCGACAGGACGGCCCGCGTGTGACCGGCGTCCAGAGTTGCGGGAGGAGCTTGCGTTTCCATGCTTTCTCAATCAGTTGAGACGGGATTACAAGCGAAATCTACCGCCAAATCAAATCTAACAATTTGGGAGATATCCTTTTTATATAGTATTAACAATGTCTTACATGCCAACTTCCGGAACGGGCGAAAAAGAAATCTCCTGAATTGGCGTCATGCGACGTTCATAAAGTCACGTCTTGGGGGGGCAGGATGGCGGCCGCCCGAAGCGGCGCCGGGCAGGAAACCCGAGGCGGGGTGGCGCCTGGCCACCCGGGAACTGTCTATTTTGCAGTCCCTTCTGAACCAAATACCGCCCGCACCATCCTGCGGTGCGGGTCGTAGTCCTTGTCTTCCGCCTTGCCGATACCGGTCAACACGGCGGATTTCAGGATCTTCCTGCCGTCCTCGGTGCTTTCGAGATCGACCAGCGCGGATTGGATGGACTCCCGCAATCTGGCGGACAGCGTGCGCTTCACCGCCCAGGGGAGATGGAGCAGCTCTTCGGAAACAGCCAGCACGGCCAATTCGTCGGTATTGATGGTGTTCTTCACCACCGGCTGCTCGACAGCGCCGTCGCCCGAGCCGGCGGCATCGGCCTGCCGGCGGTAGACCCCGATGACCGAGTTGATCGGATTGACCGCGAACTGAGTCTTGAATTCGTCCTTTCTCAACCCGGCCTGCAGCAGCAGGTAGACCGGCGCGATGTAGCTGATCATCGCATCCTCGCCCCCGCCGAACAGCACGGTGCGCCCGCGCAGCTGCGCGAGACTGGTGATGCCGCTGTCCTTGCGAACGTAGAGCACCCCGGCGAGGGTGCTCTTGCCGAATTCCTTGCTATGCGCAATGACCTGGTAGCTCTTGGCCGAGCGAATGTAGTGATACTGGTTGCAATGCACGATGTCGTAGCGTTGCTCCTCGATTCCCTGCCAGAACGACTGGAAGTCCTTGGAGGTGACAAGACTCACCTTGCGGCCGAGTTTCCTGCCGAGATGCTCCGCCAGCGGTGCGTAGCGCGTCGTGGTCTCGCTGGCATTGAGCCGCGGGAATACGCCAAAGACGAGCCCATCGTCCGCAGCCTGAATGACCGGCGCAAAAATCGCCGCCGCCACCACCACGAGGAGGGAAATTCGTCCCCTCTTGCTATTCCAGTCCGTTTTCGAACCAGGTCTCATTTGCGGCCCCCTGCGAGTCACACAGTTTCGCGTTTCGCGTCAGCGCGCGCTACTCGCGCGCTCATGGCGGGCCCCGGGCAGCCGCACCGGTTCGGCGGTGGCCAGGTCTTGCAGAACGTTTCGATAGGCCTCCTCATTCATGGGCTTGGCAAGGAAATAGCCTTGCGCGAGGTCGCACCCATGGGCCGTAAGAAAGCTCAACTGCTGGTGGGTCTCTACTCCCTCGGCGACCACCTCGAGGTCGAGTCCCCTGGCCATGGCAAGTATGGCCTTGACCAGCGAAACGTCATCCGGATTGTTGGGCAGTCCGGCGACGAAACTGCGATCGATCTTCAGCACATCGAACCGGAAGCGCTTCAGGTAGGAGAGCGACGAGAAGCCGGTGCCGAAATCATCCAGCGACAGCGTCATGCCGGCGGCACGCAAGGCGGCGAGCTCCTCGGCCACCTGGTTGTGATCGTCCAGAAGAACGCTCTCGGTAATTTCAAGCTCCAGCGCCTGGGGGGGAATGCCGTGAGTCGACATCAGCTCGGCGAGCCTCCTGGAGAAGCGCCGCCTGAACTGGACCCGGGATATGTTGATCGCCAGGTATCCCGGATTGATGCCGGCTTTCTGCCACGCCGACCAGCTGCGGCAGGCCTGCTCGAGAACCCAGTCGCCGATGCCGACGATCTGGCCGGTGGCTTCCGCGAGGGGAATGAAGACCGCCGGGCTGATGGGACCCTTCTCGGGATGATGCCAGCGCAACAGCACTTCAGCGCCGCGATGACGCCGGCCGGCCGCGTCGAAGATCGGCTGAAAATGGAGCGTCAGCTGTCCCAGCTCCACCGCCAGGTTGAGGTCATGCTCCATCTGCATGCGCTCGCGCAGGCGGATATTCATCTCCTCCGTGAAGAAAATGGCGGAACCCTGCCCCGAGGCTTTCGCCTGGTACATGGCGTTATCCGCGTTCGCCAGCAGCGTTTCCACGGAATTGCCGTTGTCCGGAAAGAGCGTAATCCCGACACTGCAGCGCGCGACGACCTTGCGCCCGTTGAGAATCTGCGGCTCGGATATCGCCTTGATCAGCCGTTCCGCGATCTCCTCCACCTGCACTTCGTCGGTTACGTTGGGAACCAGCACCAGGAACTCGTCTCCGCCGAGACGCGCCACGGTATCGGCATCCCTCAGAATGGCTCGCACGCGGGCTCCGATCGCGACCAGCAGCTCATCGCCGACCGCATGACCCAGCGAATCGTTGACGTTCTTGAAATCGTCGAGATCGACGAAAAACATGGCGAACCGCTGCTGGGAGCGCCTGGCCCGGCTGATTTCCAGGCGGATGCGATCCAGAGCCATCATCCGGTTGGGAAGACCGGTCAGGACGTCGAAGTTGGCCTGGCGGTGCAGCTTGGCCTGCTCCTTCCGGACTTCCTCGCTCATGGCATTGAATGCACGCGCGAGCAACCCCAGCTCGTCCGCGGACTTCACTTCCACGAGGCTGTATTCGCCGCGGCCGACGTTCTCGGATGCGGCGATCAGCTTCTGGATGGGAAACAGGACGTTGAACCGGAATACCGCGTGGATCGCCGCGCTCAGAAACAGGACGATGAGGGTGAACGCCGCTATCTGGATGATCAATTGCCGGCGAAATTCGCTGTCCAGCGCCTGCCGGCTGATGCCGACCAGAAAACGCCCCAGCAGCACGTTGTTGTGGACAATCGGGAAGTCCAGCTGGATCAGCTCGGCCCGGCCGTCCAGCTGCTGCAGCAGCTTCGGTATGTCGTTCGATTCCGCCGCGAGACGCTTCTTGACCAGGGGATCGGAGTCGTTGACGTAGGAGCTTATCGGCGCTCCCTGTGGACTCACGATGACGCCGTAGACGACATCCTGTTGCGAGGACACCTGGCGGGTGTAGTCGTTGAGCAGCACATAGTCGAAGCCCAGTATCGCCTCGGGGCTGACCAGCGCGATCAGGCGCCCGAGCGCGCGGCCGCGTTCTTCGAGCTGCTTTTCGTGGAAGCGCGTCGAGCTCTCGAGAAAATAGAGCGTGCTTGCCGCCATGGTGCAGGCCAGGATGACCAGCACGGTGAGCGTGAATTTCGCGCCGAGACCCAGCCGCATCACCGGCCTTTGGGGTTCTTCAGCGGCCACGGGACCGCAGTCAGCCGCCCGGGCACCCCCCGAGGGCATGACATGGCCATGCTCGGACTGCATTCTCGTGGTCTCAAGCGCGGTTTGCCACGGCTGTTTATTCGTCAGTTGCGACATAGCTAGTTTAACGTAAGCACCGCGCTCCATCCCCGGTATGGGTCAGGCCTGCGATGTTAACGGCCTGTGGCAGGTCAAACTTGAAACCGAAGGCAGCGGCCGCAATCTAACGAGTTTCCAGGCCATCGGCGATGAAATACAAGGACTATTACGAGATCCTGGGCGTCCCGCGCAGCGCCGGCGCCGACGAGATCAAGAAGGCCTATCGCAAGCTCGCGCAGAAGTACCACCCGGACATCACCAAGGACCCGGCGGGCGAGGAGAAATTCAAGGAGGTGGGCGAGGCCTACGAGACACTGAAGGACCCTGAAAAGCGCGCGGCCTACGATCAGCTCGGCAGCTATCGGCCGGGCGAGGATTTCCGGCCCCCACCCGGCTGGGACAGCCAGTTCGGCGAAACGGGCTACTCGTTCGAGGACCTCGATCTCGCCGACCTGTTCGCCGGATTGGGCGGGAGGCATAGTGCCGGGCCCCGGGGGCAGATCCGCATGCCGGGCCAGGACTACGAAGTCACCGCCCGCGTGTCGCTGGAGGACGCCTACCGCGGCACTGAGGTCGAATTGAACCTGGCGGTGCCCGAGTTCGACGAGAAGGGACATGTCCGACGTGTGTCGCGCACTTTCAAGGTGCGCGTCCCCAAGGGGGCGACGGACGGGCAGCGCTTGCGGCTCGCCGGGAAGGGCGGCAAGGGGCTGAACGGCGGCCGGGACGGGGACCTCTACCTCAACATCGCGCTCAATCCGCATCCGCTCTTTCGCGTGACCGGGCACGACCTGTATCTCGACCTGCCGCTCGCGCCCTGGGAAGCCGTGCTGGGCGGCGTCGTGGAAGTCCCGACGCTGGGCGGCACGGTTCAATTGAAGATCCCGCCCGATACCCGCGCCGGGCAACAGTTGCGGCTTTCGAAGCGGGGGCTGCCCAGGCCGGGCGGCGGCGAGGGCGATCTTTATGCCATCGTGCAGATCGTCGTGCCCGCCGCGGCAAGCGAGCGTGAGCGCGAGCTCTACAAGCAACTCGCGGGAGGCTCGGCTTTCAACCCGCGCGGTCACTTTGCGGAGGCGAAACATGCCGCCTGAGCGCGATGAAGCCCTGTGGCTTACGGAAGAGCACCGGTTCTCGCTCGCCGAGCTGGCCGAGCTCGCGGGCCTGTCGGAAGCGGAGTTGCGCGAGCTCGCCGACTACGGCGCCATCGCGCCGGTCGATCCCGGAGCGTCACAGTGGGTATTCACGGCCACGTGTCTCACCACGGTGCGCACCGCCAGCCGCCTGCGCGCGAGCTTCGAGCTCGAGCCGCACGGGGTGGCGCTCGTCGTGTCACTGCTGGAGCGGATCAGGGACCTGGAAGCGCAACTCGCCGCGTTGCGGGCGCAGATGCCGCGGCGCGTGCGTTGACATCTTGCCTTCCGCCTTCCTAGCCCCTGCGCAACGCCTCGATTGATCTCACCAGCTCGCCATCCGCGCGCGTGAGCGCCCGCGTCACGGAGCGCGTATTGCCGAAGGTCGGCACCCACTGCGAGTGCTTCCCCGCGCCGCCGGTTACGATCACGATCAGGTCGTCAGGCTTCGTGAACATGCGCACCGGCGCACCGAGGTCCGCGGCGGCATACTGGTCCGCCAGCTTGCGGCGGAACCGGCGCTCTATGCTCTCCTTCGAAAAGCGGCTCATCGGCAGCGTCGCGCGCTCGTAGAGCCACCGCTTCACCTCGGCCTTGCTCATGCCGCCGCCCGCGACCGTCTGCGCGTGCTCGGGGCCGAACGCGAGGACCGGCTGGCCCGAATAGTAGGCGTTATTGGAGCCGGTGATCGTCATAGTGCCCGCCACCATCGTGAGTATGCCTTCGGCGGTAATGCTCTCGTGGTCGTTGATGTTGTGCGGACCCTCCGCAGCGACCACGGTCACAGTGCTCGCGTGCGCCGGAAAACCCCGCTCGACGTGGAGCGGCTCCCACGGGCTGGCGGCCTCGTTCTCCGCAACGCAGAAGGTGAACTTGGCCGGCGTGCCGGCCGTCGCCATGTCGCCCGTGCCGGGTATCGCCGCGCCGATGTTGACGAGCGCGAGCCGTACCGCGCGCCCGATCGCCGCGTTGGCGCGGAAATAGTTGCCCATGACGTTGTGTCCGCAGTTCAAGCCGACTTCTGCTGCGACTGGGCCGTTGAAGATCAGGAAGGGCGTGCAGGGGTGCGTCGTCGCCTGCGTGCCGTAGAGGTTGTACGGCTCCTCGGCCAGCGCCTCTATGGCGAGCAGCACCAGCGGGAAATACTCGGGCCTGCAGCCCGCCATCACCGCGTTGGAGGCGAGCCGTAGCGGCGTCGCGGCGCCGTAGCGCGGCGGGATCTTCGCGACGGGGCGGTCGAAATCACGATCGCAGTACGCGAGCATGCGCTCGACGCGCTGCGGCGTCGGCGGGATGACCGGCAAGCCGTCGCTCCAGCCCTTCGCGCACAGGAACTCGTAGACCGCCTCGGGATCGTCGTCGCACTCGACCATCGCGCCCGGGGCCTGCAGCATCGTCTCGAACGAGGTCATGAGCGCTTGTCCTTCACCATCTTGAGCAGCTGCGGCAGCGCGGCCGCCGCGCGCTCGCGCACCTTGTCCATCGCCAGGCCCCCCAGCGGGTGGGAGATCTGCAGGAGCGGCAAATCGGGAACGCCGAACACCTTCGCCTGGGCCGTGCCGAGCTTCATGAACGTATCCGAGCACACCACCGCGGCGATCAGGCCGCGCTTCGTCAACTGCGCCATGTCGTGGACACTCCACGACGTGCACGACCCTCAATCGGCCATCGCGCTCACGACGAGGTCGGCCTCCTTCGCGAGCTCGTCGAGCATCTCGTCGGTCGCCGGGCGGCTCGAAGTGGGCTTGCGCCTGACCACCACGGTAGCGACGTTGAATTCCTTCTTCACGCCTTCGACGATCAGGTCGAGCAGGTGATCCGCGTTCGCCTTGCTGTTGTCCAGCACGCCCAGCCGGATACCGCCCGCGCCCAGGCTGCGCTCCGGCTTCAGTTGCGCCACGGCCTCCATCGGCGCGTCCGGCGCCACCAGAAATATTCTTGCCATACCGATGCCCTTTCTCTCAATCGATCCTGATTCCGGTCTGCTGCTGCACCTTCTTCCATCTCGCGAGGTCGTCCCGCACGCGTTTGCCCAGTTCCTCGGGCGTGCTCTTGATCACTTCGGCTCCGAGGCGGGTGAACGCGTCGCGCGTCGCCGGCTGGTCGAGCACCTTGATGAGCGCGGTGTAGACGCGGTTGACGATCTCCTTCGGCGTCGCGGCGGGCAGGAATATCCCGGTGACGGTGGCGGCTTCGAAGTCGTTCACCCCGGATTCCACCATCGTGGGCACGTCCGGCAGCACCGGCGAGCGCTTCGGGAACGCCACCGCGATCGCCCGCAGCTTGCCGGCCTTCACGTGCGGAGTCGAGGTCGTTACCTGGTCGAACATGAGCTGTGTCTGCCCGGCAACGAGATCGATCACTGCGGGGCCGCCGCCCTTATACGGGACGTGCGTGAACTTCACGCCGGCCACTACCTGGAACAGCTCGCCGGTGAGATGCGTGTTGCTGCCGGCGCCGGCGGAAGCCATCAGCAGCTGCCCCGGTCTGGCCTTCGCCAGCGCGATGAATTCCTTTGCCGTCCTGGCCGGCAGCGATGGATGGACCACCAGCGCGATGGGCACGAGCGATATCGTGGAAGTCGGCGCAAAATCGCGAACGGGATCGTAGGCGACGTTGGTGCCGAATACGGGGTTGATCGTTATCGAGCCGCTGGCGCCCAGCAGCATCGTGTAGCCGTCGGCGGCCGCCTTCGCGGCGTACTCCGTGCCGATGCGGCTCCCCGCCCCGGCGCGATTCTCGACCACCACGGGTTGCCCGAGCTCCGCGGCGAGTCCGGGCGCGACCGTGCGCGCGTTGAGATCGATGTTGCCGCCCGGCGCGAACGCCACGATGATGCGAATCGGGCGCTCGGGATACGCGCCTGCGGCGCTTAGCACGGCACAGCACAGAACCGCGCATCCCCATCTCGACAACATCTGAACCCTTCTCCGGCACCTGATTGAGCCTGCGATGTTAGCAGTTGTCGTATCCTTCCGTGCATGGCAACGGTCAAGCACCTGAGGATAGCCGGCCGCGTCCAGGGCGTCGGCTTCCGCTATTTCATGGAGCGGAGGGCCGGTGAGTTGGGCGTGACGGGCTGGGTGCGCAACCGCCACGACGGCACCGTCGAAGCCATGGTGCAGGGAACTCCGGAAGCGGTGGAAGCGATGGTCGCCGCCGCGCGCCGCGGGCCGCGGGCCGCGATCGTGACGGACGTGAAGGTGAGCGAGGGGAGCGGTGAGTTCAGCGGGTTCTCGGCGCGGCCAACAGAATAAGACTATTTAGCCGCCAAGAAAGGCCGGAATGGAACCGCAGATGAACGCAGATACACGCAGATGAAATCCAGGGCGCTGGCGGCTGCGGCCCTGGTGACGATCGCGCTGCTGGTGTTGTCCGGTGCACGGCCCTACGACCGCTCGACGTGGGTGCTCGAAGTTTTCCCGGTGGTCATTGCGCTGCCGCTCCTGTGGGCGACGTATCGCCGGTTTCCGCTGACGACGCTCCTCTACGTCTGTATTTTCGTCCACGCGCTGGTGCTGATGCTTGGCGGCGCCTACACGTACGCCAGGGTTCCACTGGGCTTTCAGCTTGCCGAGCTTTTCGATCTCGCTCGCAACCCGTACGACAGGATCGGTCACTTCTTCCAGGGATTCGTGCCCGCCCTCATCGCCCGCGAGATCCTCGTCCGCGGCCGGTATGTCGATGGCAGGAAAATGCTCGCGTTCATCGTCGTCTGCATCGTCCTTGCGATCAGCGCCGCGTACGAGTTGATCGAGTGGGCCGCAGCGCTGGCGCTCGGACAGGGCGCCGACGAATTCCTGGGCACGCAGGGTGATCCGTGGGACACGCAATCGGACATGTTCTGCGCCCTCATCGGTGCGGTCACGGCTTTGGTCCTCTTCTCGCGTCTGCACGATCGGCAGATTGCGTGGCTGACGGCGGAGATCAAAAGATGAACCGCCAAGACGCCAAGACCGCCAAGAAAGAACAAATGAATATGAAGCGGAGAGTTACGAATCGGATTCGTGTCGTCGAAGAAATTCTTAGGAGATGGGATCCTATCGGCGTTCGCCCGGGCGAGATCGCTCCAGCAGATGAATACGACAGCTACGCACCGCACATCGTAACGTTGGTGAACCAGCGATGTTCCGTCAAAGACTTGGCCCGACATCTTGAGTCCGTCCGAACACAGACGATAGGCGTCGGGCGAGATTATGCGAAGGACAGAAAGATCGCTCTCGAGCTAATCGGCGCACTACGAGGATTGCGTACTGTCCAAGGAGCCTCTGAATAAGTCATCCCCTAGAAGTCGGAGATCCGTTTTTTCCACCCGCCCCGTTACCGGGATAGTTGCTCGCGACGGCGAGTACCGTGGCCATCCCATACTCCAAACTTGATGGCACTGATATGTCGCAGCAGCATAAACGGAGGTCATCCCGGATCTCGCGGATATCTCGAAAGTGTGGTACAAAACAGGTACGGACAATCCCGGGTCCTGATCCAACGCAATCACCGGTTGTGCAGATCTTCCCTAGATTGAGCTTGGTTTTTTCGCAGGACTAGGCGGTTTCTGCGGCTCGGCTCCGCGCTTCTCCAGCGCTGCCGCCCGCACTCTATATTTTTCGGCCTCGACGGTTTTGTTCTGCGCGTCGAGCGCGATCACGAGGTTGTTCAGCGTGTGCGCGATGCTGCGGTGGCCGGGCGTCAGCACCTGCTCCTTCACCGCCAGCGCCCGCTTCAGGAAGCGCTCGGCGTCCAGGTACTTGTCCTGCGCGAGCAGCATGGTGCCGACGTTGTGCAGGCTCGTGGCGGTCCGGAAGTTCTTCTCGCCGTAGCGCTTCTGGAAGATGGCGAGCGACCTGCGGTGCAGCTGCTCGGCGGCGCCGTACTTCTTCTGCGCGAACAGCACCTCGGCCTGGTTCTGCAGCGCGAGCGCGGCCTGCGGATCGTCGGGGCCGTGGAGCTTGCTCGCCACGTTCACGCCGCGGACCGCAAGGACGAGCGCCTCATCGAGTTTGCCCGCAAGCCGCAGCATGAAGACGGCCCTCGCGAGCGACAGCTCGGTAGCCCGGCTCCCCTCGCCCAGCGACGTTTCCGCTTCCTTGAGCGCCTCGCGCGCGAACGCCTCCGCCTGTTCCAGGTTACCGCGCTGAAAGTGCGCGTCCGACTGCTCGTAGAGCATCCGCCATTCCGCTTCGCCCGCATGCGCGACAGTGGCAGTCAGGAAGCCAAGTGCAAGGAAAACGGCGATAGCCCCGCACCGGCCGGCAAGGCTCACCTTTCTCCTCTCGCTTTCACTGAGCGCGCGCTTCGCCGTAGACGATCCGCACGTTCTCCGGCGAGAGCCACTCCCCGAGCGAGCGGATCAGGTCGTCGTGCAGGTTGACGCGCCACGCTTCGCCGAGGTCGATCTCGCACACGGCGCCGCGATTCGAGTACACGACCGAGACCGGGCAGGTGCCGCTGCGGTACGGCGCGAGGACTTCGCGCAGGCGGTTGCCGGACGATTGCCCGTTGCAGGTGAGACGCATGCCGCGCGCAAACCTCTGGCGCGCCTCGGCGAGGTCGTACACGTTGACCACCTCGATGCGCTGCCGCGTATCGCCCCCCGGGTCGTCCATGTCCCCGCCGCGCGCCCGCCTGAACTGCCGCTGCACCTCCAGCACCAGCAGCTCGTCGTCCTTCAGCTTGTGGCGGAACTTCTCGAAGCTCTTGCTGAACACGACGATCTCCTCGCGCCCGGATTCATCCGCGAGGGTGAGTATCGCCATCCTGCCCATGGCGGTGTTCTGCATGCGCACGCTCAACACCACGCCCGCGATCCAGGAATTTCCACCCGCGGTGCTGCCCGCGAGCTCCGCGATCCGCGTGCGCACGAAGCCGCGCACCTCGAGGGCGTAGATATTGAACAGGTGGTCGCTGAAGTAGTAGCCGAGCGCGACCTTCTCGTTCTGCAGGCGCTCCTTGACTGCCCACCGCGGCACCTGCGGCAACGCCGGGCCCTGCGGCTTGTCGGGAAGGTCGCCGAAGAGGCTCACCTGGTTGGCGGAGCGGCTCGCCTGCTCCGCGCTCTCGAGGGCGATGCCGACGGCGGCGAGGAGCCGCGCGCGATGGTCGTCCAGCGCGTCGAACGCACCCGCGCGGATCAGCGACTCGACCACGCGCCGGTTCACGAGGCGCTTGTCCGCGCGGTGGCAGAAATCGAAGAGATCGGTGAAGGGCCGCTCGCGCCGCGCCTCGACGATGCTGGCGATCGCCGCCTCGCCGGTCCCCTTGATGCCGCCCAGGCCGTAGCGTATGCCGCCCTTCGCGCCTGCGCCCGCCACGCCCGGCGGCACCGGCTCGAACCTGAAATTCGACGCGTTGACGTCGGGTGGCAGCACCGTGATGCCGTGCAGCCGCGCGTCCTCGGTGAACTGCTCCACCTTGTCGGTGTCGTTCATCACCGCCGACATGTTGGCCGCGACGAACGCCGGGGCGTGGTGCGCCTTGAAATACGCCGTCTGGTAGGCGACCAGCGCGTAGGCGGCGGCGTGCGAGCGGTTGAAGCCGTAGCCCGCGAACTTCTCCATCAGGTCGAAGAGATCGTTCGCCTTGCGCTCGCCGACGTTGTTCTTCGCCGCGCCCTGGACGAAGATGCCGCGGTGCTGCGCCATTTCCTCCGGCAGCTTCTTGCCCATCGCGCGCCGCAGCAGGTCCGCCGCGCCCAGGCTGTAGGCGCCGATTACCTGCGCGATCTGCATCACCTGCTCCTGGTACACCATGATGCCGTAGGTGGGCTTGAGTATGGGTTCCACCCGCGGATCGGGATAGTCCACGCGCCCGCCGTGCTTGCGCTTCACGAATTCCGGAATGAGCTCCATCGGCCCGGGCCGGTAGAGCGCCACCAGCGCCACCAGGTCCTCGAAGCGGTCGGGCTTCGCGCGCTTCACCAGGTCGCGCATGCCGCGCGACTCAAACTGGAAGATACCGGTCGTATCGCCGTTGGCGAAGAGGCGATAGGTTTCGGCGTCGTCGAGCGGCAGCGAATTGAGATCGAGTGTCGAGTGTCGGGTGTCGAGTGACGGCGATGCCTCAGTGCCGGCCTTGTTCGTTCCTCCACTCGTCACTCGGTCCTCGACACTCGTTCCCTTGATGTATCTGAGCGTCCAGTCGAGTATCGTCAGCGTGGTGAGTCCGAGGAAGTCGAACTTGACGAGGCCCACCGCCTCCACGTCTTTCATGTCGAACTGCGAAACGACGCTGCCGGAGCCGTCCGCGGCGTAGATGGGGCAGAAGTCAGTCAGCTTTCCCGGCGCGATCAGCACGCCGCCTGCGTGCATGCCCACGTTGCGCGTCAGGCCCTCCAGCTTTTCGGCGAGCGCAAGCAGCTCCCGCACCTCCTCTTCCTTCTCCTCGCGCTCCGCGAGCTGCGGCTCCTGCTCGCGCGCGTCGGCGAGCGTAATGTGCTTGCCCGGCTGGAACGGGATCAGCTTCGCGAGCTGATCGCAGAACGTGTAGGACAGGTCGAGTACGCGCCCGACGTCGCGCACCACCGCTTTCGCCGCCATGGTGCCGAAGGTCGCGATCTGGGACACGCACTCGGCGCCGTACTTCTGCTTGACGTACTCGATGACGCGGTCCCGTCCGTCCTGGCAGAAGTCGATGTCGAAGTCCGGCATCGAGACGCGCTCGGGATTCAGGAAGCGCTCGAACAGAAGGTCGTAGCGCAGCGGATCGAGCTCGGTGATGCCCAGGCTGTAGGCGACGAGAGATCCGGCTCCCGACCCTCGTCCCGGACCCACCGGCACGCCGTTCCCTTTTGCCCAGTTGATGAAATCGGCGACGATGAGGAAGTAGCCGGGAAACCCCATCTGCACGATCGTGTCGAGCTCGAACGCCAGCCGCTCGCTGTAACGCGCCTGCTGCCCGGCTCGCGCGCTTGCGTCGGGATAGAGCTGCGCCATCCGCCGCTCCAGTCCCGCAACGGCCGACTCGCGCAGATACTGGTCGAGCCCGACGTTGTTGGGCGTGGGAAAGCGCGGCAACTGGGTCTTGCCGAGGTCGAGGACCAGGTTGCAGCGCTTCGCGATTTCCACGCTGTTGGCGAGCGCCTGGGGCAGGTCCTTGAACAACGCCGCCATCTCGGCCTGCGTCTTGAAGTACTGCTCGGGCGTATGGCGGCGCGGTCGCCGCTGGTCGGAGAGCACGTAACCCTCCGCGATGCACACGCGGGCCTCGTGCGCGCGGTAGTCGTCGGGGCTGACGAACTGCACCGGGTGCGTCGCGACCACGGGCAGCTTGAGCGCCGACGCCAGGCGTGCCGCGCGCTGGACGTAGACCTCCACCGGTATCGCCGCGGCCCCGACCACGGTGGCGTTCTTCCCGGGCCGTTGCAGCTCGATGTAGTAGCGGCCCGGGAACAGCTCCTGCCATGCCTCCGCGAGACGCCGGGCGGATTCCACATTGTCCGCCGCCAGAGCCTGACCGACATCGCCGTGGTGCGCGCCGGAAAGCGCGATCAGGCCCTCGGTGCCGGATTCCCCGAACCACCCCTTCTTCAGCTCGGAGCGGCCGCGATACTGGTTCCCCCGGTAGGCGCGGGAGAGGAGGTCGCACAGCCGGAGATAGCCCACGCGCGACTGGGCGAGGAGCAGGACGCGGTACGGCTTGTCGCGATCGGATTCGTTCTCGAGCCAGGCGTCGCAGCCTACGATCGGCTTCAACCCCGCCTCGCGCGCGGTCTTGTAGAACTTCACCATGCCGAACACGTTGGCAAGGTCGGTCAGCGCCAGCGCCGGCATGCCCTCCTTCACCGCCGCCTCCACCGCCTCCTCGATGCGGACGATGCCGTCTACGATCGAGTATTCGCTATGCAGGCGAAGGTGGATGAAGGAGGGAGCAGGCATGTAGCCATTTTACCGCCTGCAACGACTTTTGATTGCTGAATCTGCCTTCCCCTGCCCTCGGGGTGACCACTGCAGCGACGCCATGCGCGGATCTGCGGGATTGTGCTGCTGCTCAGGTCCATCCCAGGTCCTGATTCAACTCCTCAAGTGTTGGCTATCACGTGTTCGACGTTCCACGCGTTCTCCAAGAGGCCACGCGTTTCTCCAGCTGCTTGCGACCACGAATATCGTGACTAAGCGATGCTCCAAACTTGATGGCACCGATATGGCGCCGGCAAGCTCAGGTGTAGGTGATGCCGGACGCCGTCGGATTCTTCGAAGCGCAATAATTGCGCTGCCCCCTCACCCTGACCCGGCCCCCTCGCTTCCGCGGCTCTTCCCCGCAACTGCGCGTCGAGGAATCCATTCTTGTCAGACGCTCTTAGTAGACGCGGGTGACTTTCCATCCACGGCGCTCCAGCTCCGCCAGTACGCCGCTCTCGCCGTGGAGATGCAGCGCGCCCACCGCCAGGAACGCGCCGCCTTCCTTGAGGCGCGCCTGCATGCGCGCCGCCATGCGGACGTTGCGCTCGGTCAGCAGCCGGCGGGTGAAGGTTTCGTAAAGCCGCTTCGCCTCGGCGCCGCCGCCGGCCGCTTCCTCGCCAATGCGCCTCAACCCCGCCAGGTCGCGCGCCAGCCACACCTCCACCATGCGACCGATCAGCCGAGCCACCTGCTCGTATTCGGCGACCGCCCGCCTCAACAGCATGACCTGATCGGCCTCCGGCATGCCGTCGAATATCGCCACCTGCTCCTCCAGGGTCTCCAGCTCGTGCACGGGCTTGCCTTGCGCCCGGGCCGTTCTGGCGAGAACGGCATCGAGCACCTCCTCCGGATTCTGCGGCGGGACGGAGAGGAGGAGCGCCAGCGCCCACGGCTTGAAGAGCCGCACCGCCGGCTCCGGCAATCCCAGCTTGCCGGTAAGCGCCGCCGCTTTTTCGTAGAGCTCCGCGCCGACGGCGCCCGGAAGATCGCGGCCGTCCAGGTACAGCATGCGGTTGGCGAGCGCCAGGAAGGTGGACGGATCGAGTCCCACCTCGACCGTCAGGCTGCGCGCCTGGGCCAGCGCCTTCGTGACCGGCTCCGGGAGCTGGATCACGCGCGGATCGGCGAGGTGCAGGGTGCCGAATACGTGGCTCGCCGGCGCCGCGCTCCCCTCGACGCGCCACAGCAGGCCGCGATCGAAGCGCTGCGCGGCCGCGGGCAACGTGCAGGCGAGCACGAGCACCGCGACCGCGATGCGGACGCCCGCCCGGGCGAGGATAGCCGCCAGGAACCTCATGGCCTGTTCCATTCGCCATTTTGATGCAAATCGCGCATGGGATGAGAGCAAACTGGCATTGGAAGGCGGCCCCATCCGGATTAAGCTCCGATCGATGGCAACGGGAAAATCAACCGCTCGCTTCACGCTGGCCGTCCACGGCGGCGCCGGTGTTATCAACCCGGCCACCATGACACCCCAGATCGAGCGCGCGTATCGCGCCGGAATTGCCGCGGCGCTCGCCGCCGGGCATTGCGTGCTGGCGGATGGCGGCGGCAGTCTCGATGCGGTGGTCGCGGCCGTCTCCTGCCTGGAGGACGACCCTCAGTTCAATGCCGGGCGCGGCGCGGCGTTCACGGCTGACGGAACCAACGAGCTCGACGCCTCCGTCATGGATGGAGCGACGCTGCGAGCGGGCGGGGTCACCCTCGTCACCACCGTCAAGAACCCCGTCCGCCTGGCGCGCCTGGTCATGGAGCGAACGCGCCACGTGCTGCTGGCGGGTAAAGGCGCGGAAGCCCTCGCCCGAGAGTGCGGCCTGGAGATCGTCGAGCCCCGCTACTTCTTCACCGAGCGGCGCTGGAACGCGCTGCAGCGCATGAAACAGGCTGTCGTGGCGGAGGCGCCCACTGCGATCACCGAAGCCGACCGGCACGGGACCGTAGGCGCCGTCGCGCTCGACGCAAACGGCAACCTGGCGGCGGCGACATCGACAGGAGGCCGCAACAACAAGCTCGCCGGACGGATCGGGGACTCCCCGGTCATCGGCGCCGGGACCTACGCGAACAACGCCACGGTTGCGGTATCGTGCACCGGCGAGGGCGAGTATTTCATGCGTGCGCTCGCCGCGCATACGCTGTCCGCCCTGATGGAGATGAAAGGCTGGAGCGTCGAGCGCGCCGCGGAGCACGTGGTCCACGAACGGCTGGCGCCGCTGGGCGGCCGGGGCGGGCTCATCGCCCTCGATCGCGAGGGCAACGTCGCCATGCCCTTCTCGTCCTCCGGCATGTACCGCGGTATAGTGCGCGCCGACGGCGTGCCGGCCGTGACCATTTATCGTGATTGAGAGAGACGCCATGGAATCCGCCACGAAAAAGCCAGCAGCCGCCGCAACCGTCGACTGGGCTGCTGTCCGCGCCCGCTATCCGGTTGCGACGAACTCGACGTTTCTCAACATCACCTCGGGAACGCCGTTGTCAGACGCCAGCAAGGCCGCGGTGGATGGACTGATCGAGGCCCAGTGGAACGGCTCGGGCAAACGGGACGACCGTTACCAGGTAATGGCTTCCGCGCGCGAGCGCTTCGCCCGTCTCATCCGCGCCAAGCCCGCCGAAATCGCGGTCACCAAGAACGTCACCGAGGGTCTCAACATCGTCGCGAACGCCATCGACTGGCGCCCGGGTGACAACGTCGTGGTCTGCGCCGAGCTGGAGCACCCGAACAATATTTACCTGTGGCTCTCCCTGCGCGAGCGCGGCGTGCAGGTGCGCGCCGTTCCCGCCAGAAACGGCGCGATCGACACGCAGGCGATGGTGGACGCGATCGACTCGGGCACCCGCATCCTGACGGTGGCTTCTGTCACGTTCGCCCCCGGCTTCCGCGCGGAGCTCGCAGCGCTGGGCCGCGCCTGCCGTGCCGCGGGCGTCCTCTTCCTCGTGGACGGCGTGCAGAGCTGCGGCATACTCGATCTCGACGTGGACGAGTGCGCGATCACGGCGCTTGCCACCTCCGCCAGCAAGGGACTGATGGGTATCGCGGGGCACGGCTTTCTGTACGTGCGCGAAGACTGGCTGGAGCGCCTGCGGCCCGCTTACGTCGGCCGCTACAGCATCGAGCGCGGCAAAGGCCACGAGTCCGAGATCGAGGGCCACACCTATCGGCTGGCGCCCGATGCGCGGCGCTTCGAGGCCGGCAACTACAACTGGGCAGGCATCGTCGCCGTCAACGCATCGCTCGGGGAGCTGCTCGAGATCGGGACCGAGCGCATCGAGCCGCACGCCGTGGGCCTCGCGTCCGCGCTGGCTGAAGGCCTTGAATCCCAGGGCCTGGCGGTCACCCAGCCGCCGGAAGTTGTTGCCCGCAGCCATATCGTCACCGTGGGCCGGCTGGGCGCGGGCGATGCGCACGCCAGCCACGACCCGCGCTTGAACCGCATCGGTGAGGCGCTGCAGGCCGGCAACGTGAAGTACACGGTGAGGAAGGGCCTGCTGCGCTTCGGCTTCCACTGCTTCAACAACGAGGCCGATGTCTCGCGGGTGCTGGATATTGCACGTACGTGCACCTAGCGCGCTAGCTCGCGGCGCGGGCCGCAAGCAGCGACCACATCGCTTCGAGCACCGGCGCGCGCACCGTCTTCATCCGGTAGGCCTTGATCGTCAACGGCACGCGGTACTCGGCGCCGCCGACCACGATCAGCTCCTTGCTTGCCAGGTCTTCGGCGATCGTCTGCACCGGTAGCCACGCGACGCCCATGCCGCGCCGCGCGAGCACCGCCAGCCCCTCGCTCAAGCCCCCCTCGCACACCACCTTGAGGCGGTCCCCCAGCGCCCGTACGAGAGGCGCGACGAGCTTTTCGGAGAAGGAAAAGCTCGAGTAGGCGAGGAACGGCACCGGACTCTTGGCGCTCTTGAGATCGCGCAGCCGCAGGCGCCTGGCCAGGGCGGCGGAGGCGACCGGAACCATCTCGTCCGTGGCCAGCGTGCACTCTTCGAGGCCGTCGAGATGGCCAATGCTGGCGGCGGTTACCCCGTCATCACCGTAAGTCACCAGCAGGTGCACGATGGCGTTCGCGAGCGCGTCGAAGTGGTTTTCCACGCCCTGTATGCTGGGAATCACCACCGCTTTCGCGGCAGGATAGGCCGCAACGAGCGCCTCGATCAGCTCCGGCACCAGACCCAGGGAAAGCGTATGCAGGGTCGCGATCCGGATCTCGTCCGCGCGCGAGCCCGCGAGGAGGCGAAACTCCTCGCGCACGCTCTTCGAGGTCTTCAGGATGTCCTGCGCGTACGGCAGGAATTGCCGCCCGTACGGCGTCAGCGTCACCGGGTACGAAGAACGGTCTATGAGCGTGACGCCCAGCCAGTCCTCGAGCGCGCGGATACGCCGGCTGAACGCCGGCTGCGAGACGTGTCGCTCCTCGGACGCTTTCCAGAAGCTGCCGATATTGGCCAGGCAGACGAAGTCCTCCAGCCATTTGAGTTCCATCGGGCATGCCCTCGCGCGATACCCGAATCTTAACCCCGGCGGCGCGCGCGGGCCGTAAAGGACGTCAGGCGGCCCGGGGCTGCGACTCGGTGTAGAGGTGACAGCGGACGCAGGAATCGCCGTCCCGGATTTCCGGCGGCGGCGCGACCGAGCATAGCGGCATCGCCCGCGGGCACCGCGGGTGGAACCGGCAGCCGCCCGGCGGTTCCAGCGGGTTGGGATAGCTTTGTCCCAGGCGGTTGTCCGGTATGCCCGCCCCGGGCGTGACCGTCGGCGCAGATGCGAGCAGCGCCTGTGTGTACGGATGGCGCGGCGCGGCGAACACCTCGCGCGCGCTGCCCGTCTCGACGATTTCCCCGAGGTACATCACCGCGACGCGGGTCGCCATGTGCTGCACGACAGCGAGATCGTGCGTGATGAGCAGGTAGGTGAGGTTGAGCTCGGCGCGCAGGTCGAGGAGCAGGTTCAGGATCTGCGACTGCACCGAGACGTCGAGCGCGGAGGTCGGCTCGTCGCAGATCACGAGCTGCGGCTCCATGATGATGGCGCGCGCTATCGCCGCGCGCTGGCGCTGGCCGCCCGAGAGCTGATTGGGATAGCTGTGCGTGAGCCGCCCGTGCAGACCCACGAGCGCCATCATCCTGTCGACTTTTCTGCGCCGCTCTTGCGGCGTGCCGATGCCGTGCACGTCGAGCGGACGCCGTATGATCTCGGCCAGCGTGCGTCGCGGATTCAAGGAAGAATAGGGATCCTGGAAGATCGGCTGCATGCGCCGCGCCACCGCGCGCGTCGCTCCGCCTGCGAGCGGCGCGCCGTCGAGCAGCACCTTTCCCTCCTGCGGCACGATGAGACCCAGCAGAATGCGCGCGAGCGTCGTCTTGCCGCAACCCGACTCGCCCACGACGGCAAGCGTTTCCCCGCGGGCGATGGCCAGCGTCACGCCGTTCACCGCGTGCAGCCGCTGCGTCTTCCCGAACAAGCCGCGCTTGACGTTGAAGTGGCAATGGACTCCGGTTGCCGACAGCAGCGGCGCGCTCCCACCGGCGGCCATGCCCTTGCCTCCGGAACGCAGGCCTCCTCCGACATCCGACGCCGCCGCCCTTGCCTCGCCTTCCGCCATCACGCAGCGGTACGCACGCCCTGCCCCGGCCTCGCGTTGCGGCGGCAGCGCCAGCCGGCACGCATCACGCGCGTGTGAACAGCGCGCCGCGAACGCGCAGCCCTGAATCTCACCCAGCAGGGATGGAACGATGCCGGGAATGGCGCCCAGCCGCGCACCCGGCTCGACGCGCCCAGGCTGGGGAATCGATGCCAGCAGGCCGCGCGTATAGGGGTGCAACGGGGTCTCGAACACCTCGGCCGTCGTGCCCGTTTCAACGAACTCGCCCGCGTACATGACCGCCACGCGGTCGGCGACGCGCGAGACAACGCCCAGGTTGTGCGTGATCAGGATGAGCGCCATCCCGAACTCCTGCTGCAGCTCGGCGAGGAGCCGCAGTATCTGCGCCTGCACCGTCACGTCGAGGGCCGTGGTCGGCTCGTCCGCGATCAATACCTCCGGATCGTTCATGAGCGCCATGGCGATCATCACGCGCTGGCGCTGTCCGCCGGAGAGCTGGTGCGGATACTGACCGAGGCGCCCGGCCGCCCCGGTAACCCCTACGCGCTCGAGCAGTCGCACCGCGCGAGCGGTCGCTTCCGCGGCAGTCGCGGAACGATGCAGCAGCATGGTCTCGGTCAGTTGCCGGCCTATCGTGTAGACCGGGTTCAACGAGGTCATCGGCTCCTGGAAAATCATCGCCATGCGGGAACCGCGCACATCGCGGGCCAGCTCGCGTTGGGTGAGTCCGAGCAGGTCCCGGCCATCGAGCTTGAGCGCGCCCGCGCGCACACGCGCCTGCGCAGGCGCCAACCCCATGAGCGCCAGGGCGGTGAGCGACTTGCCCGACCCCGATTCCCCGACGATGCCCAGCGTCTGGCCCCGCTCCAGCGTGAAATCCACGCCGCGCACCGGATGCAATATGCCCCCCGGCATCGGAATCTCGACGCGCAGATCCTTGATTTCGAGCAGCGCCACGATCAATTCCGGTTCTCGGGCGCGGTCACGTCGCGCAGGCCGTCGCCCATCAGGTTGATCGCGATCACCAGCGCGAAGAGAAACAGGCCCGGGACCACCACGAGCCACGGCCGGAAGAACATCGAGTTCTTGCCCTCCGCTATCAGCAGTCCCCAGGATGGATTGGGTGCGGGCACCCCGACACCCAGGAACGAAAGCGACGCCTCGGCAATGATGGCGACGCCCACCTCGAGCGTGAAAATCACGATGATCTGGTTCGCGAGGTTGGGCAGAACCTCGTGGGAAATCACCTGCCAGCGCGTTGCGCCCAGCGCGCGCGCTGCGGTCACGTAATCGAGCTCGCGGATCTGCATCGTTACCGTCCGCGTAACCACCAGGAAATACGTCCAGTGCAGCACCCCGATGATGCCGATCACCACGGCGACCGAGGGCCCGATCAGAAACACGAGGGACATCGCGAGGAGCAGCCCGGGCAGCGCGAGCTGGCAGGTGAGGAGGTAGCTTACGACCTGGTCGATGCGCCCGCCGAAATACCCGGCGGCAACGCCCAGGGTAACGCCGATGACGCAACCGATCGAGGCGGCGCCGAGCCCGACGAGGAGCGAGATGCGCGCGCCGTACATGAGCCGGCTGAGATAGTCACGGCCCAGGTGATCGGTGCCGAAGACATGCTCCCAGCTGCCCTTCGCGTCCCACGCCGGCGGCACCAGCCGGTTCGCGAGATCCTGAGCGTAGGGATCGTGCGGCGCGAGCCACGGCGCGGCGAGCGCCATCGCCGCGATGGCGAGGAGCAGCGCGACGCCGATCAGAAAGCCCTGGTGGCGCAGCATCCGGCGCCGCGCCGCGCGCCAGGGCGTGATGCCCGCCGCGCTGCTTTCGACCGGCATGGTGGCTGAGGACACGGCTAGCCCAGGCGGATGCGCGGATCGAGCCACGCGTTCAACACGTCGACGAGGAACGTCAGGGCGACGAACGTGAGCGCGAACACGAACACCAGCATCTGCAACGTCGGGATATCGGAGCCAACGATCGCCTCGAGCGAGAGCCGGCCCAGCCCGTTCAACGCGAACACCGACTCCGTGATCACCGAGCCGCCCAGCTTGTGCCCCAGCTGCACCGCCAGCACGCCCACCACGGGCAGCAGCGCGTTGCGCAGGGCGTGCCGCAGAATCAGCTGCAACCCCATGAAGCCCTTGGCGCGCGCGGTGCGGATGTAGTCCGAGGCCATCACGTCGAGCAGCCCGGTGCGCGTCAACCGCATGACGGCCGGAACGGAGGTCGTACCCAATACCAGCGCCGGCAGCACGAAGTGCTTCCAGGTGTCGTCGCCCGACACGGGGAATATCGGAAACGTCACCGCGAACACCACGATCAGCACGAGGCCGAGCCAGAAGCTCGGCAGCGCCTGCGCCGCCACGGCCGCTGACAGGGCGAGACGGTCGACGCCGCTGTTGGGCTTGAGCGCCGCCGCCACGCCGAGAGGGACGGCGATCAGTATGGTGACGAGCAACGCGCTGAACGCCAGCTTGATGGTGACCGGGGCGTAGGTGGCGATCAGCTCGGCGACCGGCTGGCGCCGCAGAAAGCTCTGGCCCAGGTCGCCGCGCGCGACACCGGCGGCCCATTCCGTGTAACGCACCGGCCAGGGGCGGTCGAAGCCGTACTGCCTCCGGACCTGCTCGATCGTCTCGCGCGGGGCGTCCGGACCGGCGATGGCCACCGCGGGGTCGCCGGCGGAGTCGAGCAGGAAGAACGTCGCGACGGAGACCGTGATGGCGACCAGCACGGCCATCAACCCGCGCTTCAGTGCATATCGCAGCATGTCCGGATGAGCGGTCCGGGGAATGGGCGCGCGCGGACGCGCGCTACTTCCACCGGATCAGGTAGAGCCTTTGCATGCCATCCTTCGGCGCGTCGAAGTGCGCGTCCTTCGACAGGACGTACTCCTCGCTGTAGCGGTAGACCGGCGCCCAGTATGCCTGGTCGGCGATCAGGTGTATCGCCTTGCGGAAGTTCTCGCGCCGCACCTTCTGATCGTAGCTGTTCAAGGCGGCCGCGACGAGCCTGCCCACCTCGGGATTGCCGGTGTAGTTCTCGTCCGATTCCTGCGTGAACTTGTCGCCCATCACCGCGCCCGCGTCCGGCACGCTGAACGAGCCCGAGGAGCCGTAGTAGATGACGACCTGGTTGTCCTTGATCGCCTTGCTCAACGTGGGGCCCTTCACGTAACGCAGCGCGGCCTTGATGCCCGCCTGGCCGAGCTGGTTGACGATCGCCTCCATGACCGGCCGCTCCCGCGCCGCCCAGAACTCGGTCTCGAAACCGTTGGGATAACCGGCTTCGGCGAGCAGGGCTTTCGCTTTCTGCGGGCTGTACTCGTACTTCCTGGCGTCGTCCACGCATCCGAACTGGGCAGGATTGCAGGCGACGTTCAAGGCTGCCGACTCGCCGCCGGCAAGCTTTCTTGCGATTGCATTGCGGTCGATCGCATGATTGACCGCCTGGCGCACCTTCACGTTGGTGAAAGGATTCTTCGGCTGGTGGCGCCCCACGGCGTCCATGACGATGTAGCCGATGCGCATCGAGGGCCCCGACAGGTGAATCGCGCGCCCGCTTTTCGCCACGTCCGCGGCGATCTCGTGGGGCATCTGGTAGGACCAGTCGATGCCGCCGCTCATCGCTTCCGCGGCCTGCGTGCTCCAGTCGGGTATCGTGCGGATCACGATGTTCTCGATCTGGGCGACGCTCTTGGGGCTGTCCTTGCGGTAGTCCCTGAACCGCTGCAGCACGATGCGCTGGCCGGGTCGGAACTCGACGACACGGTACGGGCCCGTGCTGTTCAGCTTCAGCGACTGCGCGGTGGGATCGATACTGCCGTCCGCCTTGTGGTACGCGCCTTTCTTGCGGATCTTGGAGTGGTAGACGAGGTCGTAGAAAAACATCGAATACGGCGCCTTCAACTTGAAGCGCACGGTATAGGGCCCGGTTGCCGTCGCGCTCTCCAGCCAGAAGAAGATGCGGCGGGTGAAGTTCGTGCCGCTCCTCGGGTTGATGGTCCAGGTATACGAATACGCGACGTCCTCGGCGGTCAGCTCGGAGCCGTCGTGGAACTTGATGCCGCGGCGCAGTTCGACGTCTATCGTGCGGTCGTCGACGATCTTGTGGGAGAGCGCCGCAAGGGGCACCGGCTGCAGCGTGGCCGGATCGACGGTGTACAGCACATCGTCCACCACCAGGCTCAGGATGTCGTTCTCGCGCAGGTTGGAGTACAGCCCGTCCAGCGTCACGACCTCGCGCGGGAACGCGACGTTCAGGGTGTTGTTCGCCTTGCCGGCCACGGCCGCGCCGGCAACCGATGCTAGCGCCGCGACGGCGGCAAGGCGCCGCAACTGGCGCAGAAAACGGTACTGCATGCTTGTGTGCTCCTGGAAGCCGGATGTAACGAACCAGCGGCGGCGTCTCGCAGCGAGGATTATACCGGCGTGGCCCTGCGGCGGTTCTCCCGGGGGCGGTCGAGTTGATACCAAAATTGAAACGCTTAATGCAGATTCCGTATCGGCGCCGCGTAGGCCATAATCGCGGCTTTTGACTTCCGGCCATGAAGCAGAGCACATCCCACTTTCACGAGATCCGCGGCCTGCGCCACCACGTGCGCACCTGGGGCAGTCCCGATGCGCCGAAACTCATCCTGCTGCACGGCTGGATGGACGTTTCCGCGTCGTTCCAGTTCGTGGTCGACGGCTTGAAGCGCGAGTGGCATGTGATCGCGCCCGACTTCCGCGGATTCGGATTGTCCGAGTGGACGCGCGAGGGCTACTGGTTTCCGGACTACTACGCCGACCTGGAGCGGATCCTCGACATCCATCACCCGGAGGGCCCAGCGCGCATCGTCGGCCACAGCATGGGCGGAGTCGTTTCAGGGATGTTCGGAGGCATACGCCCGGAGCGCGTGGCGCGGCTGGCGGTGCTGGAAGGACTGGGGCT
>DASRJL010000113.1:0-7141 GCA_035649495.1 Burkholderiales bacterium
CGAGCGCCGAGCTGGGCGCATCCTGATCGCGGATCGGCAGCTTCATCGTCCTCTTCGTGATCCTGACCGGGTCGAGGACCGGGGAATCGTCCGTGCTCAACTCGGCGGCCCCGTAGATCGGGCCGTAACCGTTCACCGTAGGCTTGCGCCGGTCGGTCAGGGTGAGGTCGTGGATGTAGTGCTTGGGAGAGTGCCAGTCGTACACGGTCACGACGAGGTTGCGCTCGACCCCCTGCGGCCGCGACGGTACCGACGCCGGGATTTCGCCCGCCTTGATCCGATCCGTCCACTCCGCCAGCCGTTTGATGTGCCCTCCATCCGCGGTGTTCAATCGTGAAATGTTCGCGGTCATGGTGGTCGCACCCGGTCCGGACACGAGCCGCCTGCGCCAGGCGTCGAGCGAGCTGTCGAAAGCCCCCAACGCCGTGGGGATCTCGCGCGTCGCCTTGTCACCGAGCTGGTGGCAATTGCCGCAGCCGTTCAACTGCACGGCGTTCAACCATTGCTCCTGCGTCTTGTAGTCGACCGGCATCCCGTTCCCGTCGGGCCCGGTGCCGGGAAACAGGCTCTTGTCCGGAATGCTGAGCATCGAAAACCAGTAGATCGCGGGGTAGTACTCGGCCGCGGCGGCCGCATTGGGCGCGGCTACCGCGTTCAGGTTCACGATCCGCCCCCGCGCGCTCCTGACCCTGGGCGAGTCGACCAGGCCGTAGCCGCGTACCCACACGTTGTACGTGGCCTGCGGCAGGTCCGGGATTACGTAGCGTCCGCGGTCGTCGGTGACGACCATCTTGGCGAAGCGGGTGCCCAGTCCGGTCGTCTCCGCGATCACCCAGACGCCGGCTTCCGGCCCGTTCTTGCCGGTGACTACCCCGCCGATGTCGTCGCTGTCGATCTGCACCGCGATGCCTGGGGCCTGCTGGGCGTGCGGCTGCTCCGCCGGTAAGGCGGCCAGCAAGAGGGCGAGACCGATCACTGCAACGCCCGGGTACAGGAAGCTCTTCTTTGCCATGTGCTCCTCCATGGGCAGAAACGTCAATCGCGCGAGCGAAAGTATCTGCGGCTGCGGCGCGCCCGTCAAACAGCTAATCCGCTGTAATTCCCCGTCCCCATTTACAGGCTCAGCCCCCCGTCGAGGATGATGGTCTGGCCGGTCATGTAGTCAGAGGCCTTCGACGCGAGGTACAGCGCGAGGAGCCCGACTTCCCGCAATTCCCCGTGCCGTCCGAGCGGCACGTTCTTCTTCGCGCGTTCCACCGTCTGCTTGAAGCGCTCGGGACCCGAGGTCACGATGTCGGGAAACGAGCCGGGCGAAATGGAGTTGATGTGCACGCCGTAGGAAGCCCATTCGAGCGCCTGCGCGCGCGTGAAGCCCACGAGCGCGGCCTTGGCGGCGGTGTAGAGCACCAGGTCCTTGCCGCCCTGGTGCGCCGTCCACGACGCGATGTTGATCACCTTGCCCGAGCGCCGCTCCAGCATGTGCGGGCCGACCGCACGCGTGCAGAGCAGCGCCTCGGTCAAGTTGATGTCGATGATGAACCTGAGCTCGTCATCGGACACGGCCGAGGCGGCTGGCTGGCCCGGCGCCGGCACGAGCGGCTTGCGTATGGAATCGCCGAGCGCGTTGACCAGCACATCGATGCGCCCGAACGTGCGCAGTACCGTCTCCACCGCTTTCTGCACTTCGCCCCATTTCGTTACGTCGGCGACGACGGGGACGACGCGCCTGCCGCTGGCTTTGGCGATTTCCGCCGCGGTGCCCTCGACGTACTTGGTCGTCAGGGCGTTGAGCGCAATATCGCAACCGGCTTGGGCGAGCACCTCGGCGATGCCTCTCCCGATGCCGCGTCCGGCGCCGGTGATAAAGACGACCTTGCCGGTCACATCGTATTCTGCGGGTAGCATGTATTTCTCCTTGTGAACATAATGCGGCTCAGATACTGCGACTCAGATACTGCGACTCAGATACTGCGGAATGTACGGCGAGTCTGATCGGCCGCTTCACTGCGCCGCTTTATTGCGCCGCTTCACCTGCGCCGCTTCATCTGAGCGAAGCGGTCCGAACGCCGGCGGCGGCACGCGCCGCTTCGAGGCGGCCTCGTAGGCCGAGGCTATCCTGAGCACGACGTCTTCCCGGCCCGGCTCGGCGCGGAATACCAGGGAAAACGGCAACCCCGGCGCCGGTATGGTCGTGGGCGTGTCGGAGGCGGCGGCCAGGTAGCGCTTGCGGTCCGGGCTCAGGACGAAAACGGGATCGTAGGTGGTCGTGACGTAGCCCGCCGGAATCAGGACCTCCGTCAGGCCCGCGTTCGGGCCGTACTGCGACTCCTCACGCAAGCGCGCGAGGAGTCCCGGCTCGTTCGCAGCGCCTATCTTCGCCGGCGGCACCGGCGTGTGCAGGCGCACCAGCGCATCGAGACGGTTCTCGATCATCACCATCATGTCCACGCGCCGCAAGAGCTCGCGCAGCATGATGCGCTCGTCCACACCCTGGCGCCCGCCGAGGGGATTGCGCGGATCGGTGACCTCTTCCCAGTTCTTGAACGCGGCACGCTGATCGTCGCCCCAGTACTTCGAGCGCGCGTTCAACGCCGGCCAGTCGACCAGCGTTTCGGTATGGCCGCGCGCCTGCCAGTCAGCGGCACGGCGCGACAGGTACTGGCGGATGTGATAGCGGAACGACATCGCCAGCTCCTGCTGCTGGACGGTCGAGATGTCGAGGTTCGCAGGCGGCGCGATGCGACCGTCCGCCAGCTCGACCATGTAATCGATCGGCTGCAGCGTGCCGCGACCGAAGACCTTGCCGGGCGCGAATTCGGTCGGCACGATCGCCGCCGCGAAATCGGGAAAGACCGGCTGCCCGTCCGCCGTCAGCCGGAACAGGAGATCGGGCATGAAGACCGGCACGAGCCGCGCCAGCGCGCGCCGGAAATCGGTTTTCATGGGTTCGACGTCGGGATCGGGCTGCCAGAGAGGGTCTGACGATTCCACCAGCGTCGCTCCGAGCCTTGCGCCGAGGACGGCCTTGATTTCCCGCGCGACCGCGGTTGTGATCGGTTCCGCGGTCTTCGTACCCGGGTTGAGCATCGACTCCCGTACGATCCCTATGCGCGTGCCCTTCAACGCGCCGGCGGCGCCGGAGGCCTGTGCGTGATCCGCGTAGCGGGTGGTGAGCACCGACGGGCGCGGCACGGTCGTGTACGGATCGCGCGGATCGTAGAAGCCTTCGACCGGGTCCTTCAGCGCATCCAGGACTTTCGCGCAATCGGCGAGGGTGCGGCAGAGTATGCCGCTGCGGTCGCAATAGATGTCCGCGCCGATCGCGCCGCCGTCGAAGCCGAGCATCGCCTTGTGGGGCAGTATCAGCGCCACGGCATTGTGGTTGGCGGGGCCGCGGCAGGACGCGCGCGTTTCCTCGCCCAGGCTTGCCATCACCAGGTTGGCGCTGACCGAGACCCCCGAGCCCGAGCTGGAGCCGAGCGACGCTGCCCGCGTGGTGTCGTAGGGATTGGAGGGGTTGCCGGCCCAGGTGCTGCGCTGATAGCCGAGCACGGACGGCAGTACCTTGACGGGCTTGTTGCGTCCGCCCGGGTCGCCTGCGCGGCCGTTGTATTCCGTGTTGACCGCCTTGGCGAAGATGAGCGCGCCCTTTTTGCGGAGCTGGTCGACCAGCACGTGATCGCGCGCGGGAAAATCGATGTCGTAGCGCGCGTCGCCGCCCGCCGTCGTGCGCATGTCCTTCGTGTCGAACGGGTCCTTGAACGAGAAGACCACGCCGTACATGGGCATCTTCTCGAGATCGGGATTGCGCCCGTACTTGGCGTCGAGCTCCGCGGCCTGCTCCAGGGCATCGGGCTGCCGCCGGAAGATCTCGCACGCGGCCGGTGCTCCGGGCGGTAGCGGTCCTTCGGACGGATGCCGGTCGTAGTCGCCGCGGCAGGTCACCGATCGCTCCCCGCGGATATTGAGCGTCGCGAGCGCGTTCAACTGCCCGGCATCCGGAATGCCTGCGATCATTCCGAACTGCTGCTGCACGCCGGGATCGGAGGCCGTCGCTTCCATGCGACCGTACTCCAGCGGCGGTCCCTGGTAGCGGTCGAGATCGGGCAGGATGGTGGAAGCCTTGATGGTCTGCGTGGGAAAGCGCAGCGGGCTCATCGCACGGACCGTGCCGGCAGCCTCGGGGACGGGTGCGCCGTCTGCGGTAACGAGCGCGCTGGCAACGCCGTTGTAGGCGCGCGCGCGCGCTATATATTGCCGGACCACGGCGACGCAGGTCGTCCTCCCCTCGCGGATCGCCTGGTGCAACTCGGCTATCGTCGCTTCCTCGACGCGGAACGTCTGCTGCGGTGAACCGGGCTGGTCTGGCATAACATCACCCCTCCGATGTAGGTATTATGAATGGAACGCGGCCATTGCGTATGCGGACGGATATTTCTCAGGGCTCTGAAAGACGGCGAACATGAGGCTCTCGGTGCTGGATCAGTCGACCGCTGCGCAGGGGCGCAGCCAGGATGCCGCTATACGCGAGACGCTCGATCTGGCGCGGCACTGCGATGCGCTCGGTTATCACCGCTACTGGGTATCGGAACACCACAGTACCAATACGATCGTCGGCACCGCGCCGGAAATCCTCATGGCGGCGATTGCGGCGACGACGAAGCAGATCCGCGTAGGCAGCGCCGGCGTGATGCTGCCGCACTACTCTGCGTTCAAGGTTGCCGAACAATTCCGTGTGCTGGAAGCGATTGCTCCCGGCCGCATCGACCTGGGCCTCGGACGCGCGCCCGGCTCGGACGGGCTTACGGCTTATGCGCTGAATCCCTATCAAAACAATGCCGAAGATTTCCCGCAGCAGGTTCATGACCTGCAGGCCTGGGTATCGGGCGCGGCTTTGCCCGAGCAACATCCCTTTCGCTCGGTAGCCGCGAATCCGCAGGGCCCGACCAGTCCCGAGCTGTGGATACTCGGCAGCTCGGACTACGGCGCGCAGCTCGCGGCCCATTTCGGACTGCCGTACGCCTTCGCCTACTTCTTTACCGACGGACGGGGTGTCGAGGAGGCGCTGGATCTCTATCGCCGCAACTACCGGCCCAGCGCGCGCTACCCGGAGCCGCAGGCGACGATCTGCGTGTGGGCCCTGGCGGCCGACACGGAAAGCGAAGCCCGGCGGCTGGCGATGTCGCGTGAGCATTCCCGTGTCCTCCGCGACATGGGCATCCGCGAGGCCCTCGTTCCGCCGGAAGAGGCCGCGAGGTATGCGTACAATGCCACCCAGCGTGCCAGTATCGAGCGGATGCGCGGAAGAGCCTATGTCGGCACCGGAGAGCATGTTGCAGCGCGTCTGACCGAGCTGGCCGGTCATCTCGGTCTGGATGAGCTCGTGATCGTCACCTGGGCGCACGATCCAGTGGCACGACACCGTTCCTACGAGCTGCTGGCGGCGGCGTTTCAGCAGTCGCCGGCACGTGTCGAGGCGGTGCTGCGCCCATGATCCCGGCCATCTCCTGCGCCTTCGATTCCGGCGCCATCGAAGTCGTCTCCTCCGGCAACACCGGTCCCGCCGCCGAGCTCGTGCTCCGTATCCGGAAAGATACGCAGGCCGAGTTCCGGCAGTGGTTCCACTTCCGCGTGTCGGGCGCACGGGGAGTGGCGTGCACTCTGCGTTTCGAGAACGCGGGAGCGTGTACGTATCCCAAGGGCTGGACGGACTATCGCGCCGCCGCATCCTACGACCGTGCGCACTGGTTTCGTGTGCCGACCCGCTACGACGGGGCCGTGTTGACGGTGGAACACACGCCGGAGCGGGACGCGGTGTGGTACGCCTACTTCGAGCCCTATTCGCTGGAACGCCACCAGGGCCTGATAGGGCGCGCGGGCGACTCGCCGTACGCGAGAACCGAGCGGCTCGGCGCCTCGGTGGAGGGGCGCGACATGGATCTCGTGACGCTGGCCGCCGGCAACGGCGCAGGAAAGACGATCTGGATCATCGCCCGCCAGCATCCCGGAGAAACGATGGCCGAGTGGTTCGTCGAGGGAATGCTGGAGCGCCTCACCGACCGCGCCGATCCGGTTGCCCGGCGGCTCCTCGAGCGCGCGGTATTCCACGTCGTCCCGAACATGAATCCGGACGGCAGCGTGCTCGGCAACCTCCGCACCAATGCCGCCGGCGCCAATCTCAACCGCGAGTGGATGGCGCCCAGCATGGAAACGAGCCCGGAAGTGGCGCTGGTGCGCGAGCGAATGCTCGAGACCGGCGTCGACGCCTTCATCGACGTCCACGGTGACGAGGGTCTGCCTTATGTGTTCGTCGCCGGCGGCGAGATGCTGCCGGGATTCACCCCGGAGCAGGCCGGCGTGCAAAGCGCGTTCATCGCGAACTTCAAGCGCGCGAGCCCGGAGTTCCAGGACGTGCACGGCTACGGCGCCGGCAAGTACAACGAGCAGGCGTTGAAGCTCGCGTCGAAATGGGCAGGGCACACGTTCGGCTGCCTGTCGCTCACGCTCGAGATGCCGTTCAAGGACAACGCGCACCTGCCCGACCACGAGGTAGGGTGGAGCGGTGAGCGGAGTAGAAAATTGGGGGCAGCGATTCTTGAGCCGCTCCTCGCCTCGCTCGAAGCGTGACATGTCGGGTCTTGAGAGGGAAGGCTAGGGTGGTGATCACTGCGGCAACGCCATGCGTGGACATGCGGGACCGGTTTGCAGCTCAGGTCCAGCCCACGTCCTGATTTAACGCATCAAATGTTGTGTATCACCGATTCCACTTCCACACGTTCTCCGAGGGTTGTTTGCGACCATGCGTATCGTGGCGACCGTGATGTTCCAAACTTGATGGCACCGATATGGCGCTGGCGCGCCCGGGTGTGGGTGATGCCAGACACCATCGGATGCTTCGATGCGCAATAATCACGGTGCAACTGGTCCCCCAGCGCTCTAGTAGGCTCAAATGACCGTCAAACGCCTTGACCCGTCGCATGTGACCGAGTATCGCAACCTGATGCTCGACGCGTTCGAGCTGCACCCGGACGCATTCATCTCCAGCCATGCGGAAAGAGCTGCGCTGCCGCTCTCCGCGTGGGAGGCGCGGCTCAAGCAGGAGCCGCAAGCGCACGACCTGGTCCTCGGTGCGTTCAGCGAC
>DASRJL010000114.1:0-58194 GCA_035649495.1 Burkholderiales bacterium
GTATTCGTCACCTCCAGCGCCGTGTGGAAGCCGCCCCAGAAAATGATGCCGGCCGCGACGCCCGCGATGAGGAGAGCGCCGGTGGAGTGCAGACTGGGCTTGCGCAGCAGGTCCCAGAGCTTTTTGATCACGCCGCGATCCGCCTCATTTCATGGACAGCACGTGGTCGAGCGCAGCCTTCAGCTCGGCGTCGGAGGCCGCGATCTTCGGGTGATCCTTTCCCTCCTTGATCTTCGCTACGAGCTTCGCTTCCGCGCCCTTGTCGTCCTTGTACTTCGCGGCGACGTCCTTGTACGCTGGCCCTACTTTCTTCTTGTCGGCTTCGTGGCAGTTGAGACATCCCTTGGCCTTCAGCACCTCGGGACCGGACTGCGCGTGCGCCGCTGGCACCGCCAGCGCTCCGATCAGGCCCAGAACAAACACGCATGACTTCATGAATTGCTCCTGTTTGAGTTGTGTGTATCGGGGGGAGCCCCCCGGCCCCTCTCATTTTCAGAACGAATACTTGCTGATCAGGTAGAAGATGTTCGCGGTATAGTTCTGGAACGCGCTCTGCCCGCTCAAGTAGGAAGTGCTCGTCCCCGTTCCCACCGTGTAAGTGAAGCCGTCGTAGCCGATATCGTTGAAGCGATAGCGCTCGAACGCGTAGCCCCCGGTGAACTCCCAGTTCTTGTCAGCCCGGTAGTTGCCCTTCAGCACGAGGGCTGTGCGGCGCGTGTTGTCGCTGTTGCCGATCGGCAGGAGCGGTGCGGCCAGGATCGTCCCCGCCTGCGTCGTGAAGTCCGTCGTGCCGTTCGTTTCCGCGTAGATGAGCGAGCCGTTCAACTTCCAGCGCTCGGCCGGCACCCAGTCCGCTCCCAGACCCACCTGCCAGCTCTTGTCCTTGTTCTTTGCGGACCACGTGTAGGTAGTCGAGACCGCGGGCGGTGCAGGTGAAGGCGGCGCTGCCGGGTTGGCGTTGCCGGAGCCCACCCGGTGTATCGAGTTGTACTCCAGGAATTCGACGTCGGCGAAGATCATGAACCGGAATCCCTTCGGGTCCCCGTAGCCCAGGTTGACGTAGTATTCCTGCCTCTGGTCGTCGGTGCGTCCCAGACTCGTGTCCTTGTAGTCGTTCTTCTTGTAAATCGCCTCGAAGCCCAGGTCGAGCAGCGGCGCCGGGCTGGCGTCGAGGACGATCTTGACCAGGTTCTGGTTGACGTTTGCAAGGTCGAAGCGCCTGACAAAGGAATCGATGACGGTCGGGACGGTGCTCCCGGAGTAGTTCGAGTTGCGATCGAGGTACTGGTACTTGATGCGCGCCGTCAGCTCGTCGAGCGAGCTGTTCTTCCATTCGGCGTAGAACTTGTTGTCCTTCGTCTCGTCGAAATCGACGCGCTCGCGCCAGGTAAAGACATAGTCGTAACCGGCCGTCAGCTTGTTTTGCGGATTGACCCGGTAGCTGCCCTCGAGGCCGAAATTGTTCTTGCGGTAGCTGAAAAGCTCCGGAGTGCAGGCTGTGCCGGAGCACCGCAAACCGCTCACCGCGGTCGGGTTGAACGTCACCAGATTCGACTCGTTCAGCTTTTCCGACCAGTTCCAGTAGACGCGGGTATCGGCTTGAGGGACCGGCCGTGAGGTGAGCGAGAACGAAGCCGTCTTGATGACCTCCTCCCCGTGGAACAGGGGACTGCTGGCGCCGGTGCTCGGGAACGACCCGTTGTTCGCCGGCAGGTTCGGCGTGACGGCCGTGTTGCCAGCCAGCGTCGTCGGCAGCACGCCCACGTCGCTCGTCACCTTGCCGTAGGTCAGGCGCGCGGCAAGGGTCGACTCGTACGGAAGCTTCTTCCACGTCGCGTTTGCACCGATCCGCCAGAACTCGTTGTCGGCCGGCAGGACGGTCGTATCCAGACGCAGCGGCGTGGCCGAGGAGAAAAAGCCGTTCGACCAGTTGAGGAGCTGGTTGTCGTTCGAGAACTTGCTGAAATGGTAGCTGAGCGCGTACTGCTGCGTCTTCGTCTGGTAGCCGCCCTCCACCGAGATGTTGTCGGTCTTGAAATCGACCGGCGAGGGCAGATCCACGAAGCCGTTACCGGGACTCGTGCCCTGGGCTCCCGCAATGACCTTGATACCTTCCCGCCTCACCTGGTTCCCGTCCACGCGCAGGTACCACGGCGTGCCCTTCGAGATCTCGAACATGCCGCCGATGTCCTGCCTGTCGTAGGAGTTATCGAACGTGTTCCACGTGGCGGTGTTGAGGCTCGGGAAAACCGCCGTCAAGGTCGAGGTGCCGATCCCGCCATAGGGTGACAGCGCGCCGGGGCCGGATCCGAAATTGTGCCGCATGCTGTTGCCGTACAGCTGGTACTTGAACGTGTCGTACTTGCCGCCCCACAAATCCACGTACCAATCGTCGCGGCCGATGTTCTCGCCGAAGCCGTTGAAGTAGTAGCTGTCCGAGCGCCCGCGCAGATCGAAGACGCCGTAGGCGCCCGAATCGAGGTCGCGGTACTCGTTGAACTTGGACTTGTCCTTCGCGTTTTCGTTGACGCCAATCAGGCCGAGCCCGACGGAGCCCGACCAGTTGACGCCGCCTTCCGCGCCGAAAGCCGCGGGCGCCGCAACGAAGAGTTGTGCGATGAGCAAGGCTATCAGTCTGGGTTTCATGTTTGCCTCACCTCAGGAAGAACTTGCCACGCATGGCCGGCGCGTTGCTGCCATGCAGGTTGTTGTGGCAATTCACGCAGCCGCGCGCGACGAGCCGCGTGCTCGGGACGGTCGCGGGCGCGGAGAATCTGAAGCCCTGCTGCGCGCTGTACACCGTTCCCGGGTGCTGGGCCGCGTCGTGGCAGTCCTGGCACACGTTGGGCGCTCTCTCCGTGAGGAGGCGGTTGTGGTTGGAGCCGTGGGAGTTGTGGCAGTTGAGGCAGTTCTCCTCGACAGGGGGATGTCCCCAGACGAACGGTCCGCGCTTTTCCGCATGGCAGGAGGTGCAGAGCTGGTTCACCGATTCGCTCTTCACCATCGCGTGCGAGAGCGCGCCGTGCGGGTTGTGGCAATCGGAGCACTTGACCCGGCCCTCGATGATCGGATGGTGCGAGGGCTTGAGCAGTTGCGAGCGCACCTGCTTGTGGCAGGTCGTGCAGGTCTCGTACTGGAGCTGACGCACCGTAGTTTCATACGGCGCGATGGTGGGATTGGGCTTGTTAAGGGCGATGGTCGCCCCCGGGCCGGGTGTCCCGTGCACGCTGTGGCAGTTGTTGCACGCGACATCGTTCTTGCGGTGCTTGCCGGAATCCCAGAAAGCGAGGTGGCGATCGGCGCCGTGACACTCCAGGCAGGTCTTCGTCTTCGCGTCTACGGAAATCTTGGGATTGTTGAACCCGAAGATACCTCCCACTCCCCTGCCGCCACCCTTGGCGGCGTGTTCCAGCGCGGCGTCCGTGTGGCAGGCGAGACAGGCCCCCTGGTTCGACGGACCGCGGACGTTGCCTTTCTGGCCGTGCTTCGAGGCGAGATAGGTTTCGACCTTGTCGGCGTGGCAGTTCTTGCAGACTTCCTCCGGAGACGCCTTTCCGGGCACCGGCTGAGCCATGACGTTCGGCGTGGCTGCTGCCCATGAGAAAACCGCACCAGCGAGCAAGCGCACTCCCCATCTTATGACCATCGGTGCTTCCCTTCCCTGGGACTGCCCGCGGCCCGCCATTGTGGAATGGTCGGCGGGCACCCGTAATTCCCTGTATTCAAGCAATTATTCTTCTGAGCCCTTATGAACCATACAACCCGGCATACCAGAATTCCTTGATACCCATCAAAAACGGCGATCCAAGGCTCGTCAGCGCGCGCCCCGTGCGATTTTCGCAACACCGCCTGCGCCTTATGTACGTTGTCGTACAGAAGGTATCTCAAGAGCTTGGCTACGATCGTTAGCGCGACGTGTGCCGCAACAAAACTTGATCCAGATCAAACTGCGACGCGGGTCCACGTCCATAATGGCCCTATCCAAATTCCCCCACGACATCACACGGGCATGTCAACAAATCGCGATGTAATCGAGTCGTTCCTCGGGACCCTTCCGTTGTTCGGAGGCCTCAAGCGGGGAGAAATCAGGCGTCTCGGGCGCGGCGCCACCGAGTGCGCGATCCCGCGCGGTACAGTGCTGTTTCGGCAGGGTGACCCTTGCACCAGGCTGCATCTCATTTCGAAGGGACAGATCAAGATCTACATACAGACGCCGCATGGAGAGGAGAAAGTGATCGAGCTGGTCGGCTCCGGTGGCTGTCTGGGCGAGACGGCGCTGTTCCTGGATGAAGCGTACATCGCCTCGGCCGAGGCGATCATCGACACCACGCTCGTGCACCTGAGCAAGGAGGCCGTCCTGCAACAGCTTCGCCGCGGCCCGGAGTTTTCCCGGAACATGCTGCGAGACGTATGCCGCCGACTCGCTCAGCGCACGCATGATCTTGAGCACTGCCTGCTGTTCAACGGCACGCAACGCGTCGCGGCCTTCATTCTGAACCAGCTCCCCCCCAACGGGATGGCAGGCAAACAAGCCGCCGTGACGCTCCCCACGAAGAAGAGCATCATCGCGTCGCGCCTGAACCTGACGCAGGAGCACTTCTCGCGCATCCTGCGCGACATTCAGACTGCCGGGCTTATCGAAGTGAGCGGGCGCCAGATACGGCTGGTGGACGTCGCGCGCCTGCGCAACTACCCTCGCCCGAGAGAGCGCGCGCCGCGAACACAGAAATGACGGCCGACGCACGACGCGGCCGTGGACTCTCACCGCCGATGCCCGATGCGTATTAGAATGCCATTGGATTTTATGAGGATGCTTCGCCCATGATCAGTCACGCTCTTGCCAGGTATTGCCAGCGGTTCTGCCGGGCGCTGAAACCGTTCGCAGCGGCGGGCGTGTTTCTCCTTGCCGCGTCCGTCACACCGCTCGCGGCGGGCGCGCAGCCGCAGGAGCGCACCGGCAAGGAGGTCGTCGAGTCCGTATGCGCGACCTGCCACAAGACGGGGGAAAAGGGCGCGCCCAGGATCGGCGACGCGAAAGCCTGGTCGAAACTCGCGTCGCGCGGGCTCACCAGTCTCACCGACAGCGCGTTGAAGGGCATCCGGAAAATGCCGGCGCACGGCGGAGACCAGAGCCTGAGCGACATCGAGATCGAGCGCGCGATTACCTACATGGTCAATCAGTCGGGTGGCAAATGGGCCGAGCCTAAAGGCGGGATAACACCGGCGGTCGAGCGCAGAGGCGAACAGGTCGTGCAGGCCCAGTGTGCGAAGTGCCACCAGGCCGGCACGAATGGCGCTCCCAGGATCGGTGATCGGGACGCGTGGATCCCGCGTCTCAAGCGCGGCCTTGATTTTCTGGTGCGCTCCGCGATCAACGGTCACGGTCCCATGCCGGCGCGCGGCGGCCTGCCCGATCTCAGCGATGCGGAGATACGCGGGGCCATCGTTTACATGTACAACCCGGGCGGCGCGCCCGAGGGAACGAAGCGATCGGCTGCTGCGGCGCTGCCGGTGGCGCCCGACCGCAACCGCAAGGTCGTGGATGGTACCGAGATCTATTTCGGCGTCGTATCAGCCGAATCGATACGTGCGCAGTATCCGAAGGGAAGCACGGAAACCTCGATGCACGGCGGCATACCGAGCGGCAAGGGCTATTACCATGTGAATATCTCGTTGTTCGACAGCAAGACGAGAGCCCCGATCACCGACGCCAGCGTGGAAGCGAGCGTCAGTGAACCCACGGCCGGAGCGCAGACGAAGAAGCTGGACCTCGTAACGGTCAACAACATGCAGAGCTACGGCAACTATTTCAGAATGTCGGGCAAGAACCCCTACACCATCACGGTGCGGGTCAGCAAGCCGGGCGCATCGCGCGCGATCGAGGCGAGGTTCGACTTCAAGAATTAGCGTACAGTGGATCGGGCCGCAGATCGACGCCCAGCATCAGGCGATCTTCGACATAGCGCTTGAAATCGCGGATCTCTGGCACAAGCACGGTGACCTCGACCAGGTGAAGGCGCTCGCCGAAAAGCTCGACAAGGTGCTCGAAGCGCATTTCCGATTCGACGAGCAGCAGCTTGCCAGCATCGGCTATACGAAGCTCGCGGAGCACCGCGGTGAGCATAAGGTCATGCTCGACGAGTTGCACGTGATCCGTGGCCGTCTCGCGAAGATGGGGCATGGCACGATTCAGGCGGAACCCGGATTTCTCGTCTTGAGCTACATACTCGGCGTCACGGTCGGCCACATCACTCACAGCGACATGGATTACTGCGCGTTCGCACATAGTGCAGTAGGCAACGGCGGGCAGGCCTGGCCGGCTTTATGAGAAACTTCAGAGGATTGCAATGACGGACCCGGTCTCAGCGTGGCACACGGAGCACGCCTACTTCAACCGGCTGCTCGACCTGCTGCACAAGGAGGTCGAGGTGTTTCACACCGGCCGCCGGCCGAACTACGACCTGATGCTCGACATCATCTCGTACCTGCGAGACTACGGTGACCAGTACCATCACCCACGGGAGGAAATCGCATTCGCCAGGATGCTGGAGCGCTGCCGCGAGCTGGAGCTGCCCCTCGCCCGTCTCCGGCGGGAGCATCGCGTCATCGCACACGCGGGAGAGAAGCTGAAAGATCTGCTCGCTGCGATTCTCGCCGAGACCGTCGTCCCGCTGTCCGAAGTCGAAACGGCCGCCGCGACCTACCTTGTGTACTACGGCAACCACATCGCGAAAGAAGAGGAAGACATCCTCCCCCGGGCGGCGCAGCTCCTGGACGCCGCGGACTGGGAGGCCGTCAGGGTGGCGGTCCCGGCGCGCCGCGATCCGCTCTTCGGAGACCACCCCGAGGAGCGCTACCGGGCATTGCGCAGGCAGATCGCTCTGGAAGCATAGCGCCCGCGTTCAGCATCAAATCGTGTGGTCGCGCGCCTGAATCGCGACCGCGGCGAGGCCGGAGGGCGTCAGCCCTCGACCGCGGCCGGTTCTTCTCCCATTGCAAAAACGGGGAAAGTCACCGTGACCACCGTTCCCTCCGCTCCTGCCAGGCCGGCGAGCGTCACCGTGCCCCCGTGCTGCCCGACGATCTCCTTGACGATCGCCAGCCCCAGGCCGCTGCCCTCGGAATGGTTTCCCGGCACGCGGTAGTAGGGTTCGAACACGCGCTCGCGCAATTCCGGGGGCACCGTGCCTCCCCGGTTGGCAACTTGCAGGACTGTGCGCCCGTCCCGCACCGAAAGTGAAATGTCGATTTCGCTCCCGCCCGGCGCGTAGCGTGATGCGTTGTCGAGCAAATTGCGGGTCAGCGCCTGGATCTTTGCCGGCTCCCCGGAGATCGTCGTCTCCTGCGCCGCGCAATCGGGACTGAATCTCACGTGCTGTGACCTGGCCCTTAGCAGTGGTTCGAGAGCCGCTATGGTTTCCGTTACACACGCGGCAAGCCGGATCGGAACGCGCAGCTCCCGGTCCGCGTCGCCCTGCGCGCGGCTGTACGCCAGCATCTGCCCCGCCAGCCTGGTCACGCGCTCCAGTCCGTGCAAGAGCAGCTTCAACGACTCCCGGCGGTCCCCGTCGGACTCCGCACGCACCGCGTTCTCGGCATGGATCTGGAGAGCCGCGAGGGGCGTGCGCAGCTCGTGCGCTGCCGCGTCCGTAAACCGGCGCTCGCGCTCGAAAGCCAGGCGCACGCGGCCCAGCAGGGCGTTGAGTGCCTGCACCACCGGTGACAGCTCGCGGGGAACCCGGCTCATTTCAATGCGCGCCAGCGCAGTCGGCTCCCTGCGCTCTATGCTCGCCGCCAGCTCCCGCAGCGGCGCCAGGCCGTAGCGCACCAGCAGGTTGACGACTACGAGAAGCAGTATTGCGCCGACGATGAGGGGTGTCATAACCGCCAACCCCAGGTTGTGCACCAGCTCGTCGCGCACCTCGTCTTTCTCCGCGACGTGGATCCACGAGTTTCCCGAGCGCAGCGCGAAAACCTGCCACGGCTCTCCGTCGATCATGCGCCTGCTGAAGCCCGCCGGCCCCGCGCTGTAAGGCATCGCCGGCGCCGAAGCGGAGCGCGCGAGGAGGGTACCGTCTTCCCGCCACACCTGGAATGCGATCTTCGTCTCGTACGGATGGCCGTATTCCGATCCCGCGCCGCTGCCGCTCAACTCCAGCTCCTTCGGGAGGGAAATGACGATCGGGCTGGCAATCGTGGCGTGATCGAGCTGCCGGGCAACGAGCGCCTCCAGGACCCGCGCCGAAGTCGCGAGGCGCGCGCCGAAAATCTCTTCCGCCTCGTGCCTGCTCACCTCGTAGCTCAGCCACGACACCATTCCGAGAATTGCCGCCAGCGAGAGGAAAATTCCGGCCAGCAGGCGCGCGCGGATCGAGGGCAGTGCCGGCACTATGTGGGTCCGATCCGGTAGCCGACGCCGCGCACCGTCCTGATCACCTGCGGATAGAGCTTGCGTCGGAGATGGTGGACGTGAACGTCGATAGTGTTGCTCTCGACGTCGACCTCTCCGCCATAAACGGACTCCTCGAGCTGGTCGCGGCTGAACACCTGGTTCGGATTCTCGATCAGTTTCCTGAGGAGCATGAACTCGCGGCGCTTCAGGTCGACGGGAACGCCCCCATAGGCAACGGACATCGTGCCCAGGTCGAGCACGAGGTCGCCATGCTGCAACTGGTTGGTCGAGCCGCCGCTGAGCCGTCGTTCGAGAGCGTGGATGCGGGCGAACAGCTCGTCCAGCTCGAACGGCTTGACAAGATAATCGTCCGCGCCGCTGTTGAGGCCCAGCACCCGGTCTTGCGTGGCGTCGCGGGCGCTCAGGATCAGCACCGGGACGCCGCTGCCGCGAGCCCGGAGCTGACGCAGCATCGTCATGCCATCGAGACCCGGCAACCCCAGATCGAGGACGATGATGTCGAATCGGCTGGAGGCCGCGAGGTTCAGTGCCGTCTCGCCGTCGCGTACCCACTCGTGAGCGTAGTGGGCGCGCGCCAGAGCGTGGCTCAGTCCGGAGCCGAGCAACTCGTCGTCCTCAACCAGCAATATCCTCATCGCCTGCGTTCACGCACCTTCTCCAGCAGCTCGTTGATTTCCTTGCGGCGGCCCTCGTCGGCCAGCTGCCGGCCTTCCCGCGGCGGCGCCTGCAGGGCCTTGCGCAGGGCCTGCTCGGCCCCGGCGTAATCCCCAGTGCGGAACAGAAAGTCGCCGTAGAAGTAGTTGGGATCGATACCGTCGGGATTGACGGCCAGGCCCTTCTGCAGAAATTCGAGCGCTCTCTTGTCATCGCCGAATCCTATGGGCCAGCCCGGTACCTGGTAATAGAGCGAGCCGAGGCTAGTATACGCGGAACCGTCGAGCGCCCTGGGATCGATCGTCAGCGCCTGTTCCAACGATTTCTTGGCGCTCCGGGCGAGCGACAGTCCTCCCAGACCGCCCTTGGCTCCGGCGTAGCTCGCCTCGATGATGCCGTGCCAGATCGCCGGTTCGGCGCGGGTCGGGTACAGGGTCACGACCCGGGCGGATTCCTTCGCCAGCTTCTCATATGCCTCCTCCTGCTCTTTCGCGGCGACCTTATATTTGATTCGCTCCCATTCCTGACGAACCTGACCCACGTCTTCTTCCATCCCGCCCCAGGCGTTCAGGCTGGCTGCAAGCAGAAGCGCTGCAACGATCATCGGCGATTTCATGTGACTGCTCCTCTTCCTCTGTGTTGCAAACGAGGGGATCCTCCCCCCACTGGGCCGCCGGTCATCCGGCGGTGCGGTCCGCAGGGGACCACCGCGACCCCGATCCAGGCAGATGCTTCCTGATGGTTTTCAGCTGCCTGCCGATGGCGTTGTCATTGACCACCGGCAGTAGCTGATTGAGAAACGCGTAGAACGATTCGGGAAATCCGATCTTGCATTCCCAGGCGTCCGTGTCGAGGAACCGCAGCAGCATCCCGGCAACCACGTCGGGGCTATCTTCCTGCACGCGCAGCTCGCGGTTCATCGCCGCAACCGCCGGCGAGTTTAGGGCGGTCGCAGTCGCTCGCGGCGCGAAATAGCGAACGGATACGGCGGTATCCGCAAGCTCCCGGCGCAGCGCCTGCGAGAATCCACGCAGCCCGAACTTGCTTGCGCAGTAGGCAGCAAACCCGGGATAGCCGAGATAGCCGAAAATGGATCCTACGTTCACGATTTGCGCGCGTGGAGCCCGCCTGAGCAAAGGCAGCAGCTTGTGGGTAAGGTGCATGGGCGCTACCAGGTTGATCTCCATCAACCGCGACATCGTCTCGGGACTCTGGGATTCGAATTCGTGGAACTCGTTCACGCCCGCATTGTTGATGAGCAGGTCCACCGGGGCCGGCAGAGCGCCGGCCGCGTCATGGATCCGCTGCCGCGTCGCATCGTCGGTGAGATCGCCCGCCACGACCGCAACTGGCAGCGAGCGCTGCGCAAGCAATTCCTTCTGCAGCGCCGCCAGCCGGTGCAGATCGCGCCCCACCAGCAGAAGCGCATTGCAGCGGCCCGCCAGCGCAATCGCCATCGCGTGGCCGATGCCGCCGCTCGCTCCGGTGAGCACGGCGCAGAAGCGGGCCGCGCTCATGCCGCCTCCGGCAGGCCCGGGGCGTCGTATTCCGGCAGCGACCGGAAGACGTCACCGTAGAGGCGATAGATCGCCCGGGCGCAATGAATAACCGCCGCCTGATCAAGCGGATCGTCGAGACGGTTCACCAGGTCCTCGAAGAACTTGACGTGCTTGGCATCCAGACTGCCGTGCGACGTAAGGTAGGTGAACGCGGCATCAGGGAGTCCGAGCGTTTTCTGGATGGCCGCGGCGGCATTGGTCGCAATCGCCTGACTCGTGCCTTCGAGCACATGCACCATCCCGAGGAAGCCGACCGGATTCTCGCGGTCAATCTGGTGATAGGCGTACGCCACCATCAGTTCGGCCTCGAATTCCGGCTGTCCTGCGCGCACGCGATCGACATTGCCGCCGCAAGCGGCGAGATCCGAGAGTATCCATGCCTCGTGACCGGTCTCCTCTTCGATGTATTTCGCCATTGCGATTGTCAGCCAGCCGAGCCGCCCCGGCAGACGGCTCCCACATGCCATCAGCAGAGGCACGGTGTGCTTCACGTGGTAATAGGCCTGGGTGAGGAACGCGACGTACTGCGTCAATCGAATGCGCCCCTGCAGGGCGTCCTGGATGATCCGGGTGCCGAACAGACGCTGGCGATCGGCCTCCGTTTCGGTCTGCAGGCGCAAGTAAAATCTCATGGATGGTTGCTTCCGGTGTCGTAAAGCTTGTTCAATGCGCCGCCGTAGCGCTCCCACACGGCCTGCCTGCGGATGCGGCCGTTGGCGGTCGCGAGTCCGTTGCCGGGCGTAAACGGGTCCTCCGCCCTCAGCCAGGCTCCGATGCGGGCATATTCGGGCAATTGGCGATTCGCCTCGGCGACCGCGGTATCGAGCGCGGCATCGGGGATGTCCCGGGCAGATGGAGCCAGCACCGCAACAATATGGGGGCGCCCTTCGCCGAACACGGCGGCCTGCGCGACGATCGAGCTCGTGAGAAGCAGGCTTTCGGGCCATTCGGGAGACACGTTGCGGCCATAGCCGGTGATCAGGAGGCTGCCTTTGCGGCCCGCGACGTAGATGTAGCCGTCCGGGTCGATCGAACCCAGATCCCCGGTCTTGAACCAGCCATCCCGCCCGACATCCGGCGCACCCAGATATCCGGAGAAACCCCGGCCGGATAGCTCGATCTCTCCATCTTCCGCAAGGCGTATCCGAGCGCCCGGCAGGGCGCGGCCGACCGAGCCGACACGGTCCGCTCCCGGCACGTTGACGGCCACTACGGATGCGCATTCCGACAGTCCATAGCCCTCGTAGACGGGCAGGCCCAGTTCCCGCGCCCGGCCGATCAGCTGCGGCGGCGTCTTTGCGCCACCGATCGCGACGAATTTGAGCGACCGGATGCGTAAATCCGGCGTGGCCTGCCGTGCCAGCGGTGCGAGCAACGCTCGCAGCATCTGTGGCAGCAGGATCACACTATCGGGCTCATAGCGCGCGATCGCGTCCAGGCAGCGCTCTGCATCGAACCCGCTCGCGCCGGTAACTCCGACTTCGCTCAGCGGCGGACAAACACAGGTTGCACCGGTGATCAGTGGGACGTAGAGGCCGGCGATGTTCTCGAGCAGCACGCAGAGCGGCAGCAGATTCAGGTGCCGGGCAATGCGCAGCGGCGCAGTCACCTGCGCCAGCGCGCGCGCGGTTCGAAGCTGCTGCTCCGCCGTCAGGCATACGCCTTTGGGCGCGCCCGTGCTGCCGGAGGTGAACGTGACCTTCTGCAACGGCTCGCCAGCGTCAGCGGCGCTTGCCGCCGGCGTTTCGCGCTCGAACAGCCGCAATTCGAAGGACCCGGGCATTTCTCGGGTAAAACCCAGGGCAGCCGCAGAGCGCGCGTTCGCGCACCACAGCGCTCCCATGCCCGTGCTGCGCACGATGTACTCGAGTTGCAACGGGGAAAAAAAGTCCGGGAGCGGCACCAGCGTGATTCCGGCGCGGTGCGCCGCCAGATCAGCGCCCACCCAGGCCGGTGAATTGTCAGCGAGCAGGCCGACGGGGCCTGCCCACTTTCGCCCACCGAGCGCGGCTTCCGCAGCCGCCACGCCATCCTCCAGCTTCCACGTAGTCGATCGCATTGCGGGAGAGCCAGAGCCGAGCACACCTGCACCGGGCGCGATCCATTGGGGTAGCGGTATACGCATCCCTACTGGGCGCCGAGAACATAGTTGCGTGCCGCGAGGCGCGCGTAGCCCAGGGGAATGCTGGCCGTTACGACCCAAGGCTGGCTGGCATAGTAGGTTCCCCAACTGACGCCGCCATCCGGCAGCCTGCGGGGATCCGCCGGAGCGATTCGTATCGGGCGTATGTCGAGCCTGGCGAACGAGTTGAGCAATGCTTTCGTCGATGTAAGGACGACCCATGAGCGGCCCAGCCGATTGAGCAACGCCGTCATATGCACGATGATCTCGCGCGCGGCTCCCGTACTGGCGGCGGCGAGATTGCTCACCTCCACCAGCTCGTCGCGACGGACCGGAACGCCGACACGTTCGGTCACCGCAACCTCTACCGGCTGGTCGAGATACTGCTCCAGGTACAACGGGTCCGGCCCCGCGAGGGTGTATCCGACTGCCGCGTTCCACCGTGAATCCGGATGCCGCAATCCCACCAGGGTGCGCGCGAAGTGGCGCACGCGAGCGCCGTACGCGCGCGCATAGGCGTCTGCGATGAATTGCTGCAGCTCTGCACGGCCCGTATGACCGGACGGCAGGATTTCGAGCCCGTTGGCGCGGATCGATCCATCGACCCGATCGGCCACGCCGGCGCGGTCCCCGCGGTCCGGTATGCGAGTGTCCATTCCCCTCCTCGATTTCGAGCAGGGGCGAGGTTACCTGCGCCAGATTAACTGGCCATTAACGGCTATCGTGTAACTGCAAGCCCACTTCGCCCTCGTGGGCCGTCTTGCACCTGCGCCATGCCAGACCGGCAAGGCCTGGGCCCAGCAGCGCAAGCGTCCTTCACTTCAACTGATGATAATCGCTCATGCAGAACCACCTACGGGAAAGGATGAATCCGGTCACCGGTTCCGGGGAGAGACTGGTGACTTCTTCGGTCATGTTTTTCCTGTAGAACGCGGTGCAGGTGGCATTCTGCCAAACCGTCCTTTGCATCTTTCTTCTCATGTCGGCGACGAATGCATCCTGAAGGTCGCGTCTGGCATCGATGGCTTTGATGCTCTTGTCCCGTTTCACGGCGCAAATAGCCTGAATGATGTAATCAGTTGCCGCCTCCATATAGGAAATCTGCGAGCTGTGTCCGGTGCCGGTGTTCGGGCCGTTCACCTTGAAATAGTTGGGGTAACCGGAAACGGCAAGGCCCTTGTAAGAGACCGCCTCCATTTCCCATTCGCTGTTGAGGTTGCGGCCACCCAGCCCATGGACCTGAAACGTCAGCGCCTTCTTCATGTCCGAATACGCGAAGTATCCCGTGGCGTAAACGATGACGTCGAGCGGGATATCCTTGCCATCCTTTGTCCTGACGCCCTTGGGCGTGATGCGTTCAATCCCGCTGATATCCACATCGACATTATCTAGGGACAGCGCGGGGAGATAGGTATTCGTCGGTATCACCCGCCGGCAGCCCAACTCGTAATCGGGCATCATGTGTTGGCGCAACTTGTCGTCCTTGATGTACTTGTCCAGGTGCTTTTTCAACCTTCTCCGGTAATGGCCCTTCATGATCTGACTGATTCCCGAGGTCCCAGGATAGCGGCGGAAGGCGATAAACCTGATGTCATAGAAAACAAAGACGAGCAAACGGATGATGTGCCGTATGCCCGGCAGCGTTCGAACGAAACGCTCTACGGCACCGTAATGCCGGTCTGAGCGCGGGAGAATCCACTGCGCCTTGCCCATGAACAGGGTCAACCGGGATACCTTGCCGGCAATGGCCGGAACGATCTGGGCTGCTGAACATCCCGAGCCGATCACCCCGACACGTTTTCCTTCATGGGCGACGGAGTGATCCCAGTGCCCTGAGTGGAATTTCGGTCCTTTGAAGCTTTCCGCACCATTGATATTGGGAATGTGCGGGTTGGCCAGCACTCCGCTGGTGTCGATCACGAAGCGGGCGGTATACCTCTCGCCTGACTCGGTCTCCACGTGCCACAGGAATTCGCGCTCGTCAAAGGCGAGCCTGGTCACCGTCTGGTTCGTACGTGCATGCTTTCGCAAGCCGAACCTGTCGATAATATGGTTCGTGTATGCGAGCAATTCGCTTTGCGGGGAAAAGGTTTTCCTGAACGGATAGGGTATGAACGAGATGCAGTAAAGACTGGTTGGAATATCCACCTCTGCGCCGGGATAAGAGTTGGCCTGCCAGGTGCCGCCCAACTCGGAGCTTCGTTCCAACAGAACAAAGTCGTTGCATCGCTTTTTCTGCAATCGGATGGCCGCCAACAGCCCTGACAACCCGGTCCCGATGATCACGGTCTCGAAGTGTCGGGGCTGCATCGGGTTCCCAGCGTACGCAGATACCTCTCTTGATGCGGATTGCTCGTGTGCCAGTTGCTCCGATGCGCGCATTTTCAGGCTCTATCAAACCGTCGATTGCCAATGTGTCGGCCATCACGTTCTCACGCCCGACGAGCTTTGCCCAGCGGCCGATGCGCTGCGGGATCAACTCCATACCCCTCCTCGATTTCGAGCAGGGGCGAGGTTACCTCCGTCAGATTAAGTGGCCATTAACGCCCGTCGCGTAACCGCAGAAGCGGATGACTGCATCGCGCGCCCTGTTGATCTGGATCAACTGTCCGGCAACCGTGCTCCTGCACGATGCGAACATGGCATGCGTACGACCGACAGGATTGACGTGAGCCTGTCCAGCACATACGGCCACCTGCTCCTTCAGGGCTTCTACTTCGGGCCGCTGTTCCTCGTGCCGGTGGAAGTGCTGGGGAACCGCGTCGCGGGAACCACGATCGGGTTCTCCAACCTGTTCGCGAACATCGGCGGCTTCACCTGCGTCTACGCGCTGGGCGTGGTCAGGGACCGGTCCGGCTCGTTCGCCTGGGGCTTCCAGGGAATCGTGGCGCTGTGCCTGGTCGGAGTCGTGCTGGCCATCCTTCTCGCCCGCATGCGGACACGTGCTCTCGGCGTAGCGGCGGGCGGTCTCTCCTCCGTCGAGCCCCGTCAGGAGCAGCTCCGGCATTCGGGATAACAGGTACCTGTCCCCACCTTGCTTGGAGAATGCCACGACATGAGTACGATAACCGATCGCATCGACGCCACCACCCGGATCCCGCCGCGGTTCCTCAGGGCCGATCCGCCGGCGCCGCGCAGCGTCAAGATCGAGATCTCGTCCCGCTGCAACTACCGCTGCGGTTTCTGCGCCCTGCGCACGCGCGAGAAGCAGCCCAAATGGGACATGGATTTTGGCCTGTTCAAGCGCATCACCCGCGAAATGCGGGACGCCGGCGTCGAGGAGATTGGGGTCTTCTACCTTGGCGAATCGTTCATGAACCCGCGGCTGCTGGTGGACTGCATCGCATATCTCAAGAATGAGATCGCCATGCCCTATGTCTTCCTCACTTCCAACGCATCGATGGCGTCTCCGGAAGCGGTCGGGCAGTGCATGAAGGCCGGCCTCGATTCACTGAAATGGTCGGTCAACGCGGCCGACGAATCACAGTTCGAACGCATCATGGGTGTCTCGGGAAAGCTCTTCGGGCGCGCGCTCAATAACATCCATGCCGCCTGGCTCGCACGGCTGCACGGCGGCTACCGGACGGGTCTCTACGCCTCTTCCATATTGTACGACCGCGAGCAGCAGCAGAAGATGGAGCGGCTGTTGAGGCGCCGCGTCGAGCCTTTCGTGGACCAGCACTACTGGCTGCCGCTCTACTCCATGGGCGCGTTCGCCGCGCAGCGCGAGCGGGAGCTTGGCTACCGCCCCACGGCGGGGAACCAGGGGCGGATCGGCGCCCTGCGCGAGCCGCTCCCGTGCTGGGCGGCCTTCACGGAGGGCCACGTCACCACCGAGGGGATGCTCTCCGCCTGCTGCTTCGACGCGACGGCGCACTGGACCATGAGCAATCTCAATAATTACTCCTTCATGGAGGCGTGGCACTCCGCGCCGTTCTTGCGCCTGCGCGAGGCGCATCTGCGCAGGGACGTCCGGGGGACGGCGTGCGAGAAGTGCGTCGCCTACGGCTGAGGCGTCAGACGTTATCTGCGGTGCGGCAGTTTGTGGCGCCGCCGCGCCTGCGGCTCGCGCGCGCCCGTGTGGCCGTGCCGGTACGTTGATCTGGATCAAACACTCCGTCAGGCATTCCGATACATTGATTCCGACATTCCGGTTGCTGGCCGCTGTTAAACGGCTAAGGTAATAAGGCCATCGGGAATACGCTCGGAGTAAAGCACCATGTCCCGTGCCCTCACCGTTCTACTGGAAGAGCACCGCTCCATCAGAGCCGTGCTGCACGGGATGGACTATCTGGTCAAGGGGATACGGACGCTCGGCAAGACGGTGGACCCGCGCGTGTTTCACGCGATGATCTACTACCTCGACGCGTTCTCGGAGCGCATGCACCATCCCAAGGAAGACCGCTATCTCTTCAGGGCGATACGGGAGCGCAGCGCAGAAGGCGGAGCGCTGATCGCCGAGCTGGAGGAGGAACACGCCCACGGCGAGCAGTCGCTCCGAGAGCTCGCGCAGGCGATGATCCGCTACGAGCAAGGCGGCGAGCGGGAATTTCCCGCGTTCGAGCGGGAAGTGGAGAACTTCGCGCGCAATTACCGGGACCACATGCGCAGGGAGGAGGAATTCCTGTTCCCGCTTGCGCTGAACGCCTTGACCGCAACGGACTGGTCGCGGCTCGACATCGAGATCAACAGGGATCGCGACCCGCTTGCCATGGGCGGCGATACGGAGGATTTCGACAGGCTCTTCAACCGCATCCTCGAGATCGCGCCGGCGCCGATCGGACTCGGCGCGCCGTCCCGGCCGCGCTGACGCATTGGTCGGCCGGCATTCACGCGCCTCCAGCGCACGCCGCTAGAGCAGGCCGTGGCTGCCCGCCACCGCGCCGGCGACGGTGGCGAGCGAGAGCAGGAGCACGAGCCAGTGGTGGCGCATCATGCGGGCAAGCGCGGCGTCCGGATCGCGCTTGAGGCGATCGGCGAAGCGCGCGCGCAGCACGAACGGCTCGAGCAGGAAGAGCGCGAGCGCATAGGCGAGCCAGAGCCCCACCATCGCGTGCATCCACCAGAACCGGGCCTCGGCGAAGCGCGGCCACAGGCCCAGGCGCTCGACCAGGTAGAGACCGCTCAGGCCGGCGATCACCAGTGTCCAGCGCGTCTGGGCTGCAAAGCGCCGTTCCACTCGCTCGAACAGGGCGGGATCGCGGGCCGCGCGTGCCGCCGGCAGCACGACCAGCGTGACCATCGCTACGCCACCGATCCAGACGACCATCGCAAGGACATGCAACAAGCGTGCAATGCCGAGGTCGATCGTCATCCGCTGCGACCGTCGATTCGAGGCCGGACGAGCACCGGCCAGAAGGCTACCGTGAAGAGCGCGAAGGAGACGCTCCACAGGAGCCCCGAGGCGATCACCGCCGCGAGGTACCACTGGGGGAGGGCCAACGGCACGAAGACACGCACAACCGCAGCGACCTGGACGAGCGCATAGGCGACGATCTCGGGGCCGTCCGCCCGCAACGGCCGGCCGGTATGCCCGCGCGCGACGCGCGTCATCATGCCCAGGGTGAGCCCACCTATTGCGCCGATCGTGAGCGCATGGGTGGCGGGGCTCGCCGGGACCAGGTCGGCGGCCGCCAGCGCGCGCAGCGTCAGGTAGGCGACGATCCACGCGTACGACGCGTGCAGTATCCACAGTATCGGCCGTCCGGCAGTGAGCCACGGCTGCCACAGGACAAGCCGCGCGGCATGCGCGAGGGCGGCAATGCCGGCTACAACGGCAGTCGCGAGCGGAGGCGTCCCGGACAAATCGATTGCGAGCAACGCGAGAACGCCGCCCAGTGCGAGCCGCTCGACCCAGGCGACGCGGCGCGGCTGCGCGCCGGGCACGGCGTTGGCGGTAAACATGGGAATGACGCGCCCGCCCATCACCGCCATGACGAGCAGGATGAGATCCAGGCCGAAGCGGAGCCCACGGTCCACGGCAACCTGGATCACACCTGCCATCGCAAGGTAGAAACAGAGGTTGACCACGCCGAGCGCACCGACCAGGACGATGAACAAATAGTTGCGGCGGTTGCGGCTCTTCAGCAGCGGAACCCCGATGCCTGCGGCAGCGGCCAGGGCAAACGCGGTATCGGCGATCGCGGCCAGCCCATGCCACGGCGTGAGGACCAGCACGCGGGCGGCGATCCACAACGCGGCGATGGATACGAGCGTTTTCCCGGTTGGCGTCGCCTCACCGGTCCAGTTACGGACGGCCGTGAACAGAAACCCGACGATGACCGCGAAGGCGTATCCGAATATCATCTCGTGGGCGTGCCAGCGTGGATCGGAGAGATGGATACGCGGACCGGACCAGCCTGGAACCTGGACGACCCACCCAAGAATGCTCAGCGTCGCGAATGCGCCGGCGAGCAGGAAGAAGGGCCTGAAACCGAGGCTCCAGAGCGCAATACCCGGCGCAGCCGGCGACTCCATGGACTGGGCGGGTACGCGCCGCTCAGCGTCCGCCAAGGCCGAGCTTGAGTTTGATGTAGCGACCGGCCAGGATCGCAGCCGGATACATCACTTGCTCTTCGGTCTGCGCATGGCGGATCAAATGCTCTGCAAATTCGGCATACTCGACCTTGTTCTGCGCCCGGGCCGCGGCGAGCAGCTGCTTGAGCGCCTCGACGATCTCCTTGTGATCGCTCAGCATGCCGGCAAGCTCCTGCTCGAGCCGATCGGTCAGAGCCAGCACGCCTTCCATGTCGGCAGTGACTTCGTCTCTCGCAAGTTTCGGCAGCAGTCCTATTGGTGGCAGCGCGAACTGCTCTTCCTTGACGAAATGAGGATGCAAAAGCCGGGAAACCGCCCTCGCCGCCTCGCCGAGGGCTCCCTGCTCCTTCGTCGCCCGCACGAGCACGGCGTGTAACTCGTCATGCTCGCTCTTCAACGGCTTCGGTATTTCCGGCATCATGGTCCGCTCCCCGGCGCTTTGCGCGTCACTCTCAATGCGAATGGGCCGGGCCCGACGCCTGTTTCTGCACGTGTTCGGGCGCCAGCGTTTCGCCCGCATCGTACAGGCGCTCGACATAGTGCGTGTACTCGACGTAGGAGCTTGCGAAGGCTCGCCCGGCGGCAACGTCATTCGGGTTGTAACTCTTCTTCTTCATAACCGCCTCGAAATTGCGGTGCAGCCCCTGCTCCATGCGCCTGGAGATCAGCTGCGCCACGTCCTGGAGCTTGCCGGACTCGAGCGACTTGTCGGCGGCTGCGATAGGTGGCTCGATCTTGCCCGCCGCCTTCAAGCCCGTGTAGCCTGCCCCCTCGCCGGCGCGGTGAATGCGTACCAGCGTTTCGAAAAAATACATGTCCACCAAATCCTTGGCCAGCGCATTGACCTTGCGCACCGCCACGGTCTTGTCGAATTGCTTGCGGATCTCCGCCTCGTCCTTCTTCTGCACCCAGACCAGCACCAGATTGACGTTGTTGCTGTCGAGCGCCTTGCGAGCCGCCCCCACCACCGGACCATCGAGTGTGTCGCAATGCGCGGCCACCGGCATACTGACAGCAAGTGCGCTGGCTGCCATGATTGCGCCGATCAGGCGCTTGCCAATAAGGTGTCGAGTCTTCATGATGAAAAGCATCCTCTGAATGGTCAGTTGCCTTCAGGCGTTTCGCCGGTGTGTATCGCAAGAAATCCTTATGGAGGCTAACGCATCCGATCGACCGGCGTTTGATCCAGATCAATCAACCTCGAATGGGCCACGAGTGCCTTCGGCGGCACCTCTCCCGCCCCGGTTCAAATCCGCGAGCCGGAGCATGATCATCCGCGGCGCGACACCGGCGGGCAGAGCCCCACCGGTTCGCTCATGACAACAGAACGGGTTCGCCTTTCCGGTTGAAGGGGAGCAAGGACCTGAGCGAACCGGCCTTGATGGACTCGACTATGCGCTGCAGCGACCGGTCGGCTTCCTTGCTTGTCGGGGAGCGGCCAGCGCGTCCGGACAGGCTGGCCACGAATACGATGGCCCAGTCGCGCCCGAACTGGCGCGACTCCTCGACCAGCGCAGCGAATGTGCTCAGTTCCTCGGGCGCCTTGTCCACGGACATGAGCGGCGTAAGCGCACCACCTTGTCCGGCTTGAAAGCGCACACGCTGCTCGGGCGTGCTGTCGTCGGGCAGCTCGGCACCGGCAAAGACGAACAACAAGCGCTGCGGCTCGGGCTGCTCGCGCGCGGCACGCACAAGGTCGTCGAAATTCGAGATGTCCATGCTATTGCACCAGCGGCGTGTCGGCTGCTTCGAGGTCCACGCCCTCCACCGCGGCATTCCCGGCCAGCAATTGCAGGTACTGGCGCAGCGCCGTCACGAATGCGTGCTGCCGCAGTGCAATGGCCACCGCTCCTCGCACCGATTCGAAGGACTGCGCCGTTCCGGGTTCGCGCTCCATCACCTCGACCACGTGCAGGCCGAAGCGGCTATGCACCAGCCGCGGGAGCACGCCCACTTCGACGTGACCGAACAATTCCCGCGCGAACTCCGGCGCGCAATCCGCTCTGGTGACCCAGCCCAGGTCGCCGCCGTGCTTGCCGCTGGGACAGTTGGACCACTGGCGCGCCGCGTCCGCGAAACGGGCCGCCGGCTCGCCATCGTGGCAACGCACGCCCAGAAAGACAGGTTCCGCCCGCTTACGTAGGGCGACCACGTCCACCCCGGGCGTGACGGCAAACAGGATATGCCGCGCCCGGACGCGCTCGCCGGTGCGGTAGGTGCCCGCGTGCGCCGCGTAGTAGCGGTAGCATGCCGCTTCCGAAGGCTCGGGAACGTTGAGCTCCCGATCGAGCAGCGTCTCGATCGCCCCCGCCGCGGCTTCGCTGATGATGCCGTCAGCCGACGGCTGGTCGCCCGCGGCCAGCAGGCCCCGGGATTGAGCTGCCTGGCGCAGCAACTCGGTGCAGGCGCGCTGACGCAGATCGTCCGGAGAAAGCGATTCGCCCGGCGCGTGGAGCGCGACACCGTTGATGCTGGCGACTCCCGGGGCGGCGATGGCAACGATGGTCATGATGAGTTTCCCGTGAGATCTCAGATACCGGCGTGTGGCCTGCCCGGCTGGTTGTGGCCCGCGGGCAGATTGAGCCGGCGGCTGCGCACCACCTGGTGCGGCCGGAACAGGTAGGCAACCGTGGCGAATCCGCTCCACACGTGCACCAGCCGGCTGAAGGGGAGCAGCAGGAAGATGGTCATGCCGAACACAACGTGGAAAAGGAAGGGCCACGGCAGGACCGCCAGCGCCGTCGCATCGACCGGACGCAGCGTGACGATGCGCTGCGCCCAGTCGGCGAGCACCATCATCACGCTGCCGTCGGCGTGCTGCCAAGAATAAGGCAGCGTGATCAGGCCCACCAGGAGCTGGATCCACAGGACGACCAGAACGGCAATGTCGGTAGGGTGGCTGGTCAGGCGGATACGCGGGTCGAACACGCGGCGATACAAGAGCAGCGACAAGCCCACGAAGCACACCAGGCCGGCGATCCCGCCCGCCACGACGGCGAGCATTTGCTTGGTCATCGCGCTCATGAAGAGCCCGTACACGCTGTGCGGCGTAAAGAGGCCGATGAGGTGGCCGAAGAACAGGAACAGGATCCCGAAATGGAAGAGGTTGCTCCCCCAGCGCAGCATCCCGGCGCGCAGCATCTGGGACGAGTCGCTCTTCCATGTGTACTGGTTCTGGTCGAAGCGGATCAAGCTGCCCGCGATGAAAACCATGAAACATACGTACGGGTAAACCTGGAACAGAAAGCCATACACTCCACTCATGACGATGCTCCTTGTCCGGCAGCTGTCCGGCGGACGATGCGGATGGGTTGCGGCTGGCCGGGACCGGCCTGGCCCTTGGTCGAGCACCCGTCGAATACCGGCGGCTCCGCCCAGGTTTCGTCGAGCGGCTGTTCGGCGACGGGCTTCACGGGCTGCGCTTTCTCACCTGCGAGCTCCAGCAACGCCCCGAACGCACTTGCATATGCGCTGTCGCGCTGCCGCAGGGCGTTGAACAGTGCATTGACGATGTGCGCTATCTCACCGAGAAACGCCCGCGCTTCGCGCGCTGGCTGTGTGGACACGAACTCCAGCACGACGGGAAGATAGTCCGGCAGCTCGTCCGGCGCCAGATACAACCCTGCCTTTTCGTAGGTTTGCGCGAGGTCGATCATCGCCGGACCGCGGTCGCGCGAATCACCGTGCACGTGCTCGAACAGATGCAGGGACGTGGCACGTCCGCGGTCGAAGAGCTCCACATAGTGCGCCTCGGTTTCCAGCGGATCGTTGCGCTCCAGCGCCCCGATCAGCGCCCCCAGCTCGGTCCGGCGGGCGGCAGACAGCACGCATTCATTACGCAGGATGTCACGCATCTCGGCCAGATGGCCGCGCATGGCCGCATCGGGATAGCCCAGCAATGCTGCCAGCACGCGCAAGGTACCGGAGGCCGGCACGAGTTTCGAGAGTCCCAGCATGATCAGACCTCCAGCTTGATGGGAATGGTGCGCTTCTTCTCGCTGCCGAAAAGGCTCACCTCGCTGGTCCCTTCGGAGCAGCCGTTGCCGAACGAGAACCCGCAGCCGCCGCGCACGTTGAACGTGTTCTCGGCGTACTCGCGGTGCGTGCTGGGAATCACGAAACGCTGTTCGTAGTTCGCGATCGCCATCACCTGGTACATGTCCTCCACTTCCGCCTGGGTGATGCCGACCTGCTGCAGCACCGCGGTGTTGATACGCTTTTCGATATGCTTCGCGCGCTGGAATGCCCGCATGGCGAGCATCCGTTCCAATGCGCGTACCACCGGCACCGTGTCGCCCGCGGTGAGGAGGTTCGCCAGGTACTTGACCGGGATACGTAGCTCCTTGATGTCGGGGATCTCGCCATTCGCCCCCACGTGGCCGGCATTGGCGGCAGCACTGATCGGCGAAAGTGGGGGTACGTACCACACCATGGGCAGGGTGCGGTATTCCGGATGCAGGGGTAGCGCGACCTTCCATTGCACCGCCATCTTGTATACCGGGCTCACGCGGGCCGCCTCCATCCAGTTATCGGGAACGCCGTCGATGGCGGCCTGGGCGATGACCTTCGGGTCGTTCGGATCGAGAAAGATGTCGAGCTGTGCCTGGTACAGGTCGCGATCGTGTTCGACGCTGGCGGCGGCCTGAATGCGGTCGGCATCGTAGAGCAGGACGCCGAGGTAGCGGATGCGCCCGACGCAGGTTTCGGAACACACGGTCGGCTGCCCGGCTTCGATGCGGGGATAACAAAAGATGCACTTCTCGGCCTTGCCGCTCTTCCAGTTGTAATAGATCTTCTTGTACGGGCAGCCGGAGACGCACATGCGCCAGCCGCGGCACTTGTCCTGGTCGATCAGCACGATGCCGTCCTCCTCGCGCTTGTAGATCGAGCCGGAGGGACAGCTCGCCACGCACGCCGGGTTCAGGCAGTGCTCGCAGAGGCGAGGTAGGTACATCATGAAGGTGTTTTCGAACTGGCCGTAGATATCTTTCTGGATGTCGTCGAAGTTTCTGTCCTGCGAGCGCTTGCTGAACTCGCCGCCGAGAATTTCCTCCCAGTTCGGGCCCCAGACGATCTTGTCCATCTGCTTCCCGGTGATGAGGCTCCGCGGCCGCGCCGTCGGCGTGGCCCTCATCTCGGGCGCGCTCTGGAGATGGCCGTAGTCGAAGGTGAAGGGCTCGTAGTAGTCGTCGATCTGCGGCAGGTTGGGATTGGCGAAGATGCGCATCAAGAGCTTCCACTTGGCACCCTGCCGAGGCTGAATCGAGCCATCGGCATTGCGGACCCAGCCGCCGTTCCACCTGTCCTGGTTTTCCCACTCCTTGGGATAGCCGATGCCGGGCTTGGTCTCGACGTTGTTGAACCAGGCGTATTCCATGCCCGGCCGGCTCGTCCAAACGTTCTTGCAGGTGACGGAGCACGTGTGACACCCAATGCATTTATCCAGGTTCAGCACCATGCTGATTTGTGCGCGGACCTTCATACCGATTCTCCCTGGGCCTGCACGGGGCGAACGAGCTCGTTGGCGACCGGCGTATCCAGCCAGTCGATCTTCACCATCTTGCGCACGACGACGAACTCGTCGCGGTTGGTGCCTATCGTTCCGTAGTAGTTGAAGCCGTAGCTCAACTGGGCATAGCCGCCGATCATATGCGTCGGCTTCAACACGATACGCGTCACGGAGTTGTGGATTCCGCCGCGTGCACCGGTGATCTCGGACCCCGGCGTATTCACGATCTTTTCCTGGGCGTGATACATCATCACCATGCCGGGATTGACCCGCTGACTCACCACCGCGCGCGCCGCGATGGCGCCGTTCAGGTTGAACAACTCGACCCAGTCGTTGTCCACGATGCCCGCACGTTTCGCATCTTCCTCGCTCAACCAGATACACGGCCCGCCGCGGGAGAGCGTGAGCATCATCAGGTTGTCCGTGTAAGTCGAGTGGATGCCCCATTTCTGGTGAGGCGTGATGAAGTTGAGCAGGATCTCGGTATTGCCGTTGCTCTTCACCCTGTGGATACCGGCCGTAGTCTTGAGATCGACCGGCGGTCGGTAGCTGATACAGGCTTCGCCGAACGCCCGCATCCAGGGATGGTCCTGGTAGAACTGCTGGCGCCCGGTCAGCGTGCGCCAGGGGATCAGCTCGTGCACGTTGGTATAGCCGGCGTTGTAGGAGACCGTTTCGCTTTCGATGCCGCTCCACGTCGGTGACGAGATGATCTTCCGCGGCTGCGCCTGGATGTCGCGGAAGCGGATCTTCTCGTCTTCCCGGTGCAACGCGAGGTGCCGGTGGTCGCGCCCGGTCTGCTTGCCGAGCGCTTCCCACGCCTTCACTGCCACGTGACCGTTGGTTTCCGGCGCGAGCATCATCACTACCTCGCAGGCGTCGATGTCGGTCTCTATCCTGGGCATGCCGAGCGTGGCGCCCGCGGCGGTGACGAGCCCGTTCAACTCGCCGAGCTGCCGTATCTCGGTCTGCGTATTCCAGCCTATGCCCTTGCCACCATTGCCCGCCTTGTCCATCAGGGGACCGAGCGCGGTGAACCGCCTGTACACGTTCGGATAGTCGCGCTCGATCACCGCCATCTGCGGTGCCGTCTTTCCCGGGATCAGGTCCACCTCGCCCTTCTTCCATTCCTTCACGTCCAGCGCCTGGGCTAGCTCGGCTGGGGTGTCGTGCATCATAGGCGTCAGCACCAACTCCTTCTCCACGCCAAGATGGCCGACGCAGACCTCACTGAACTTCTTCGCGAAGCCCTTGTAGATATCCCAGTCGCTGCGCGACTGCCATGCCGGGTCCACCGCCGTGGACAGCGGGTGGATGAACGGGTGCATGTCGCTGGTGTTGAGGTCGTTCTTCTCGTACCACGTGGCGGTGGGCAGCACGATGTCGGAGTACAGGCAGGTGGTGCTCATGCGAAAGTCGAGCGTGACCAGCAGGTCGAGCTTGCCCTCGGGCGCCTTGTCGTGCCAGACCACTTCCTCCGGCTTGGCGTCATCCATGCCGAGATCCTTGCCTTGCACGCCGTGGCTGGTACCCAGCAAATGCTTGAGAAAGTACTCGTGACCCTTGCCGCTGGAGCCCAGCAGGTTGGAGCGCCACACGAAGAGATTGCGCGGCCAATTCTCGGGCGCGTCGGGGTCCTCGCAGCTCATCGCGAGCGAGCCGTCCTGCAGCCCCTTCACTGCGTAATCCTTCGCATCCATCCCGGCAGCCTGCGCGTCGCGCACGATCTGGAGCGGGTTGGTCTTCAATTGCGGGGCGGATGGGAGCCACCCCATACGCTCGGCGCGCACGTTGTAGTCGATCATGCTGCCCCCGAACTGCTTTCTGTCCGCGAGCGGCGAGAGCACTTCGCCGACCCCCAGCTTTTCGTAGCGCCACTGGTCCGTGTGCGCGTAGAAGAAACTCGTGCTGTTCTGCTGCCGCGGCGGGCGTATCCAGTCGAGCGCGAAGGCGAGCGCCGTCCAGCCGGTTTGCGGCCGGAGCTTTTCCTGCCCGACGTAGTGCGCCCAGCCGCCGCCGCTCTTGCCGACGCAGCCGCACATCATCAGCATGTTGATCACGCCGCGGTAGTTCATGTCGCAGTGATACCAGTGATTCATGGCCGCGCCGATGATCACCATCGACCTGCCCTGGGTCTTGTCGGCGTTGTCCGCAAACTGGCGGGCCACGGCGATCACCTGGTCGCGGGGCGTGCCGGTGATGCGCTCCTGCCACGCAGGGGTGTACGGGGTGTCGTCGTCGTAGCTGGCGGCGGCGAGCTCGCCGGGGAGGCCGCGCGCCACGCCGTAGTTCGCGGCCTGCAGGTCGAACACGGTGGCGACCAGCGCATCCTGTCCGTTCCCGAGAGGGATGCGTTGCACGGGCACGGTGCGCACCAGCACGTCACCGTTCTCGCCGGGCAGCACGTTGTTCGGAAAATGGACACTCACGATGCCGCCGAAGTACGGAAAACCGACCTTGGCGGTATCGGTGACGGGCTTGGCACCCTCGAGCAGGGAAAGCCTGAGCCTTACGTCCTTGCCGTGATGCGCTTCCTTCGCCTCCAGGTTCCACTGTCCCTGATCGGCCCGGCCATCGGGACCCCAGCGAAAGCCGATGGCACCGTTCGGCAGAACCACCTTGCCGTCCTCGTCGAATGCGACCGTCTTCCAATCCGGGTTGTTGGCCTGCCCGAGCTTGTCCCCGAAATCGGACGCCCGCACATACCGGTCGGGCACCACTATTGTCGCGCCGCCCGGCAAGGCGTGCTCCTTCAGCATCACCAGCATCGGGAGGTCGGTGTAGCGGCGCGCATAATCGTCGAAGTACGCGCTGCGCTTGTCGAAATAGAATTCCTTCAGGATCACGTGGCCCATGGCCATGGCGACGGCGGCGTCCGTCCCCTGCTTGGGATGCAGCCAGATGTCGGAAAGTTTGGCGACCTCCGAATAGTCGGGCGTTACCGCCACCGTCTTGGTGCCCTTGTAGCGAACCTCGGTAAAGAAGTGCGCGTCGGGCGTGCGGGTCTGGGGCACATTGGAGCCCCAGGCAATGATGAACCCGGAGTTGTACCAGTCCGCCGATTCGGGCACGTCGGTCTGCTCGCCCCAGACCTGCGGGCTGGAGGGCGGCAGGTCGCAGTACCAGTCGTAGAAGCTCATACACACGCCGCCGATGAGACTGAGATAGCGGCTGCCGGCCGCATAACTCACCATCGACATGGCGGGAATGGGCGAGAACCCGATCACGCGGTCAGGACCATGCTTCTTGATCGTATAGATGTTGGCCGCGGCGACGATCTCGTTAACCTCGTCCCAGCTCGAGCGCACGAAGCCGCCGAGCCCGCGCACGCTCTGGTAGTCGCGCCGCTTGACGTCGGACTCGACGATGGAAGCCCAGGCCTCGACCGGACCCATGCTCAGGCGCGCCTCGCGCCAGGACTTCAGCAGGCGCCCGCGCACCATCGGATATTTCACGCGGTTGGCGCTGTAGAGGTACCAACTATAGCTCGCGCCGCGCGCGCAGCCGCGCGGCTCGTGGTTGGGCATGTCCCAGCGGGTGCGGGGATAGTCCGTCTGCTGGGTCTCCCAAGTGACGATGCCCCCCTTGACGTAGATCTTCCACGAGCACGACCCCGTGCAGTTGACGCCGTGGGTGGAGCGCACGATCTTGTCGTGCGCCCAGCGATTGCGGTAGGCGTCCTCCCAGGTGCGGTCTTCTCCCGTGACCACGCCATGGCCGTCGGCGAAGGATTCCCGTGGCTGGGAGAAATAGGTCAGGCGATCGAGGAAGTGGCTCATGCGGATGTTCCTGGAAGTTTTGCGCCGAAACGCGGTCGAGTACGGACTAGGGATTCTTCACGTACGCAGCGGCGCGCAGGTAGAACCACCAGTTGAGAACCAGGCATAGCGCGTAGAAGACGGCGAAGCCGTACATCGCCATCTCCGGCGTGCCGGCCTTGATCTGCTCGCCAATCACGATCGGCGCGACAAAAGCACCGTAGGCGGCGATCGCCGAGGTCCAGCCCAGCACCGGGCCGGCCTGCTGGCGATCGAAGATGACGCCGATGGTGCGGAACGTCGATCCGTTGCCTATGCCGCTGGCAAAGAACAGCACGATGAACAGGCCCAGGAACAGCGGGAAGTGCGTCTCGGGAGTGGCCGAGCCGTAGGCCTGCATCATCACGTAGCCGACCGCGACCGAGGCGACCACCATCACCGCCGAGATGATCTGAGTGACGATGGAACCGCCGACCTTGTCAGAAATCCAGCCGCCGACCGGCCGCACCGCCGCCCCCACGAAGGGGCCGATCCACGCATACGCAAGGACGCTCGGCGCATTCGGGTTGTTCAGCGTATGCTGGATCACGCCGTTGGCATCGGGCACATGGCTGACGCCGAAGATCACCTTCATCGACAACGGCAACGCCATCGAGAAACCGATGAACGAGCCGAAAGTCACGATATACAGCGACGTCATCGACCAGGTGTGTTTGTCACGGAAGATAAGAAACTGCTTGGCGACGCCCTCCTTCATCGGACCGAACGCCGCGAGTTTCATCACCAGTAGCGCGGCTACGATGTCGAGGGGAATCGCCACCCACATGCTGATGAGGCCGAGACCGGTCGGCTTAGGCAGGTACAGGTACAGGCAGAGGATGGAGGGCACGAAGGCCAGCGTGTACAGATAGGTGATCCTGGCGAACGCGACGAGTGGATGACCGGTATCGGGCGAGACCGTCTTCAGGTTGTTCATGCCGAACCAGCACAGGATGGCCAGGGGCACCAGGGACAGCAGCCACGCAAAGCCGGCGTTCTGGATCCAGGTGGGCGTTCCGGCCGCGATCTTGCCGAAGATCCAGCCACTGTCCTTCATAAGCGTCATCGGTTCGCCGCCGAACGCGCCGAAGATCCCGACCGTCATCACGAGCGGGATCACGACCTGCATGGTGGTTACGCCGAAGTTGCCGAGGCCTGCGTTCAGGCCCAGCGCGGTGCCCTGCAGCCGTTTCGGGAAAAAGGTGCTGATGTTGGACATGGAGCTGGCGAAGTTGCCGCCGCCCACGCCGCACCACAGCGCCATCAGCTGAAACGCCCACAGCGGCCAGTCCTTGTGCTGCAGCACGATTCCCGTGCCCAGTGCCGGGGCGAGCAACATCGCGGTGGTCAGGAAGATGGTATTGCGCCCGCCCGCCAGGCGGATCAGAAACGAGGCCGGGATGCGCATCGTCGCGCCGGAGATGCCGGCGATCGCGGTCAGCGTGAACAATTCGGCCTGGGTGAACGGGAAGCCCAGGTTGAGCATCTGGACGGTGATGATTCCCCACATGCCCCAGACCGCGAAGCCGCACAGGAGGCTCGGCACCGAGATCCAGAGGTTGCGGTAGGCGATCTGCTTGCCTTGCGATTCCCAGAAGGCATTGTCCTCGACATCCCACTTCTCGATGTCGGTGGACCCGGCGCGGGCCGGTTTGCCGGCGGCTGTGAAGCTCGCTGCGTCCTGCATGCTCATGATGGCTCCAGTTCCCGGTGTTCAGGAAAAGTGCGCGGGTTCGGGATGCTTGCGGCCCAGCTCGACACCGATCGGCCGCACCTCCGTGAAATACATCCACATGAGGGACACCCAGACGATCCCGAACATCAGCATGAACGCGGACGAACGCACTCCCGTGAGGTCGACCAGCGCGCCGAACATGATGGGGAGGATGAAGCCGCCGAGCCCCCCCGCCAGGCCGACCACGCCGGACACCACCCCGATATTCTGCGGATAGTCGTCGGAGATGTACTTGAAGACCGAGGCCTTGCCGATCGCGAAGGCAATGCCCATGGTGAACATGATGATAGTGAACACGGTCGGATTGAGGCCGAGATGGAAAGTCCTGGGGCCCGACACGGTATGAATGGTGAAATCGGTCTGCGGATAGGACAGGAAGAACAGGCAGACCATGCCGATCCACAGGACCCACCAGGTGACGGTATGCGCGCCGTACTTGTCGGAAAACCAGCCGCCTATGGCGCGCAACAGGCCCCCGGGTATGCTGAACCCGGCGGCTAGCAGCGCCGCCAGCTGGATATCGAAGCCGTACTCGGTGATGTAGTACTTGGTCATCCACAGCGACAGCGCCACGTAGCCGCCGAAGACGATCGAGTAGTACTGACTGTAGCGCCACACCCTGGGATCCTTCAGCGCGGTCAGCTGCTGCCTGACGGTCACCTGCGACGCATCCGCGGTATGCTTCTCGTCGGTGAAGCTGAACAACCAGAAGAGCATCGCCGTCACCGTCATGAGCGCGGCATACACCTTCGGCACCATCGCCCAACCGTAGGCCACGACGATGGTCGGCGCCACGAGCTTGGTGACGGCAGCGCCAGTATTGCCCATGCCGAAGATGCCCATGGCGAGCCCCTGGCGGTTCCGCGGAAACCAGCGCGCGCAGTAGGCGATGCCAACGGTGAAGGAACCGCCGGCCATGCCCACGAAGAGCCCCGTCACGAGGAAGTGCCATAACTCGGTGCCCCAGGAAATCATCCAGATCGGGATCACAGTGGAGAGCATCAGCACGAAGAACACGATGCGCCCGCCGTAGCGGTCGGTCCACATGCCCAGGGGCAGACGGATCAGCGAACCGGTCAACACCGGCGTCGCAACCAGAACCCCGAACTGGGTCTCGTTGAGCCCCAGCGCCTGCTTGATGGGAATGCCGATGACGGCAAACATCATCCAGACCATGAAGCAAACCGTGAATGCGGTCGTGCTCGCCGTCACTACCGACCACTGCTTGCATTTCTCCGACGCCATAGCTTCCTTGTCTACAGGCACAAAGAAAGTCTACGTGCAAGGTAAAAAGCGGAGTTTGATCCAGATCAAACGGAGGTTAACGGGTCGCTGGCCCAGCTCGACATGCCGGCACCCGAGTCCGGGGCGGCGACAGGCGCGGACGTTACATCCGCCAACAAACTGACGCTTGCAACTCGCTGCGTCGCCCCGATTAGAACGGTAAGCGCGGATACCGTGAACACGAGCACCAGCACTGAGCAGTCCCGGAAAACGCCGTCTGCGTCATGTCAACTGGGTCGGGATATCTTCCCGCCGCACATCCGCTGTGCCCGTGTCGCTGCGCGCCGACCTGATTCGCGGGACATCCGGCACTGCTCCCGAATCAGTCCCAGGCTCCCCGAGAGCTCCTTGCCGGTCGCATCTTGCTAGGCAGGGAATTCACAATCCGGGAATAGAGCTTGCCGAATTCTTCGTCGCGGCGGGCGCCATACAGTGGATCGTCGTTGGCGTCGAACGCGTCGGCGATTTTTTGCCAGTCCTCATCTTCGAGGTAGTCCGGCGCCAGGGCCAGCAGTTCCTCTTCCTTGCGTATGTGCCCCCATAGCATGTTTGCGTAGGCATCGACCGTGGACTTGAACGATTCGAGTCCATCCGGCGCTCCGCCCTGGGAGTGCACGAGGGCGTGCTCCATGGACGCGATCATCCGCTCGCTCCGGACATGCTCGGCCTGAAGGTCGTCCAGCACGGCATCAAAGCGATCGGTCCTGCGACGCAGCGCAGGGAAAAGGTGCTTGTCTTCTTTCGGGTGGTGGTAGCGCTCCGGAAAATCGTTGATGTAATACAACGCGGCCGCTAAAAACCCGAAATCCGCTTCTGCATGCTGGTCCGCGACCTTGGCGAGCCGCTGCCGCAAAGCGGACAGGACAGTGGCGAGCGTGCGATGCTCCTGCATGATGGTCGCCACGGCGACTTTCCGCGCACCGGCAACCGTATTCGCGCTCTTGTCATCTGCCGCCATCGAAACCAGTTTAGGCGAGCATGCCAGGCCGTTCTTGATCTGAATCAACTGAACGGGCACACGGACACAGCCGCTTCAAACAGAGGCTCAATGAGCAATTCATAAGGAAACGCCGGTATGTCCTGCCTGGAGCCAGGCGACCCTTGCCACAGGCAATGCCCCCCGGGACGAAGATCCGGCCAAACGAAAACCGGCGGCAGCCAGGTCTTGCGCAATATCGCGCGCCGCTTCCTGCCTGGAGCCGCTGCCATATGCCCCTATGATCAGGGTCCCGCCTTGTTCCACGTACTGCGTCAACAGACGGCGGATGTACTCGGGCAGCAGTGCCGCAGGGACGCAATCATGCAAGCTGTAAACGTAGCGGAACCGTCGAGGTGGGGTCCACTCCCAGGCATTTGCCACCCAGAAGTGCGCGGCGTACTGCGGGAGGCGCTGTTTCGCCAGGGCAATGAGTTGGGCTCCGTAGTCCACCCCGTAGGGCGTCAGACGGACATCCCGTGCCTGTCCCCATTGGACGAGGCATTCCAGCAGGTAGCCGTTCGCGCAGCCGACGTCCAGGAAATCGCCATCGCCGGAGACGGCATCGAGGACCAAAGCCCGTTCCGTACGCCAGCGTTCGTGGCCTCCGCCGAATCCCGACTGCCGGACGGGGTCGGTCTCACGCAGGTAGGAGATCTCCAACTCTCCGAGACGGTTCAGAAACGCCGCAGGATGGTCCGTCATGCCCTCAAGCCCCATTCATCATCAGCACCGCCGCGCCGTTGATCTTCCCCTCGCGTAGCCGCGCGAGGGCCGTGTTTGCTTCCTCCAGCGCAAAGGTCTCTATCGTCGTCTTCACCGGCACTTTCGGCGCGAGCGCCAGGAACGCCGTTCCGTCCTTGCGCGTGAGGTTGGCAACCGAGACGATCCGCCGCTCGCCCCAGAGCAATTCATACGGAAACGACGGTATGTCGCTCATGTGGATACCGGCGCAGACCACTGTCCCGCCCTTCGCCACGGCGCGCAGGGCGGCGGGGACCAGTGCACCGACCGGTGCGAACAGAATTGCCGCGTCGAGCGGTTCGGGCGGCAGCTCGCTCGACGCGCCCGCCCAGCACGCTCCCAGCGAGAGCGCGAACGTCTGCCCCTCGCGGTCATCCTGACGGGTAAAGGCGTACACGCTGCGTCCCTGAAACCGCGCCACCTGCGCCACGATATGCGCTGCAGCGCCGAAGCCGTAGATGCCGAGCCGCCGGGCATCAGCCGCCATGACGAGCGCGCGGTAACCGATCAGTCCCGCGCAGAGGAGGGGCGCGGCCTCGGCATCGGTGCAGCCGTGCGGCAGGGCAAAGCAGTAGCGGGCATCGGCGATGGCGTAATCGGCGTAGCCGCCGTCGATCTGGTAGCCGGTGAAGCGGGCCGCGCCGCACAGGTTCTCCCGCCCACTGGCACAGTAATGGCAAGCCCCGCAGGTCCAACCGAGCCAGGGGACGCCGACGCGCTCGCCCGGTTGGAACTGCTCCGCGCCGGGCCCGGACTCGGCTACCGTGCCGACGATTTCGTGTCCCGGCACGACCGGGCGGTCGAGCGCCGGTAACTCGCCATCGACGATATGAAGGTCCGTGCGACACACGCCGCAGGCAGACACGCGAATGAGGACCTGTCCGGGTCCCGGTGTGCCGCGATTGCGCACTACCAGCCGCAGCGGCTCGCCGGGCCCGGACAATTCCATCCGGCGTCCGCATCCGGCGACAGTCGGCGGTTCGGGCATGGCGAGCCCATTGTCCGCCGTCCCCGGTTCGAACGCGAATCGGGATTGAACTTCTCCCTCGTTCTTTCTGCCCTACCAGTTGTGGGACGATCCCGTGCGGGACCCACTTTCGCGCGTAGCCTGCGCGCTCGACCAACGACCCACCATGAGGAGTCAGCCATGAATGCACCCGCAGAAAAGCTCGTCGCCGACGTCAGGATACTCGCGACGGACGTCGAGGAACTCGTCAGGGCGACCGCGGCAGAGTCCGGCGAGAAGCTCGCCGCCGCGCGCAACCGCGTCCAGACGGCGCTCACCCGCGCCAAGGACACGGTCGTCGTGCAAGGCAGGGAAGCGGCCGCTACGACGGACCGCTACGTCAAGGAGAACTCGTGGACCGCCGTCGGCGTGTCCGGAATGATCGGGTTCATCGTCGGCTTTCTGGTCAGCCGGCGCTGAAGCAGCAGGATACCGGCGGCGTGGCGGTGATTCAACCGCTGCCGGAGGGAGGAAGGCTTACAGGAAGAGATCGGCGGCCCGCGCGTCCCAGCCGTGGGCTTCGATCAGCTCGTCGAATTCATCGATGAGCGCCAGACGCGAGGGAGAGAACGCCAGCTTTCCATCCGCCGACCATGTGAAGCCGGTGCCGAGGAAGGCCGCGCGCAACTCGCCCAGCGTGACGTCCGGTTGGCGCCGGATGTATCCGGCCAGCTCTTCCATGGCAGCCTCGAGCCGCTCGGAGGCCCAGGGGCGCGGCGCGTCCGTAAAGGGAAAAAAGCGTTCCGCTTCAATTCTGGCAGGTTGTATCTCCGGTCTCGCGCCCATGGTGGTGATCTCCATCAATTTCAGAAATCATTATCCCCCGCCTGCAGTGCTCCAATCCCGGGAAAAGAAGCCGGAAACAGCCTCAACTCCCGTGTTAGCTGGCTGACAGACGGGCAGGCTGATCTCTTACTCTTCTTGGGACAGCGGCTATCCGGTCAAGTTGCAGACGAAACCGTGTCGGAGGATTCCGACGCGCGCCTCGCTCAGTGCAAAGCACGATCCTGAACGCAGTGAGCCTCCGGCGACGACGCCACCTCGCTCAACTCGCTTGCAACGCTGTCGGCCAGCTGGTTCAGGCTTACCGTCCCCAGGAGCGCGCCGCCCTTGCCGTGGACGATGACGTCGCGCAGATGGTGCCGGTGCATCCAGCACAGCGTGTCGATAACGTCATCGGCTTCGGACACGAACGCGGGACAGGGACACATGATGTCCCTCACGGTGATCTGCGACGGATCTTCTCCCTGCGCCATGACGCCCAGCAGCTCGTAGTCCGTAACGACGCCCACGGCGACTCGTCTGCCGCCACGCTCGTCGGTAACCACGATCATGCGGTCGCCGCAGCTGTGCATCGATTTCACCGCCGCCAGGACCGTCGTCGCCGCCGGCGCGGTGGGTACCCGTTTGTCGCAGATCTCGCCTATGGACATGTTCTACCTCACAGGAAGACTTCGGCCAGCCTTGCGCTCGAGCCGTGGACTTCGATCAGCTCGTCGAATTCCTCGAGGAGCACGTCGCGGTCGGTGGAAAAGCCCGGCCTGCCCTCGATCGAGCCGAGCACCGCCGCCTGCAATTCGCCAAGCGTCGTGTCCGGTTGACGCCGGCTGAACACGACGAGCTGCCCGATGGCGACGGCGAGCCGCGACGAGGACCAGCGCGCCGGCTTGCCTGCGAAACGCAGGAACCGGCTTGCCCCCGAAACGTCTGCCGCAACATCCCCGTCCATGTGTGCTCTCCTCGTACCTGGTCAATGCGGGGCTTGCCGTTGGCATGCGTCCCTTGCAACTGTCCTGAGAATCGATCATAGCCATGCCCTGCCGCGGCCAATGCCGGAGAAGAACGCGGAAACGGGCCTATTTCACCGGCTGGCGCCCGCCGGGAGGACGGGGCAAGCCCGTAGAATGTCGCGATGATCCCGTGGCTGACAGCAGAGGACGCCTTCCCCCCGGTCGGCCGGGCGTTGAAGGAGCCCAACGGACTCCTCGCCGCCGGCGCGGACCTCTCCGTACCTCGCCTCCTCCAGGCATACCGGAGAGGGATTTTTCCGTGGTTCAACGAGGACCAGCCGATACTGTGGTGGAGCCCCGATCCACGGATGGTGATGTTTCCGGCGGAGCTGAAGATCTCGCGCTCGCTCGGGAAGCGCCTGCGGCGCGGCGACTACGAGGTGCGCGCCGACACCGCCTTCGGCGCCGTGATGCAAGCCTGCGCCGCGCCGCGCGACGGCAATCCGGGGACCTGGATAACGCCGCAGATGGTGGACGCATACGAAGCCTTCCATCGCGCCGGGCATGCCCACTCGCTCGAGACCTGGATCGGGGACGAGCTGGCCGGCGGCCTCTACGGCGTCGCGCTGGGACGGGTGTTTTTCGGCGAATCCATGTTCACCCGCGCCACGGACGCCTCCAAGATCGCGCTGGCGCATCTGGCCCGGCAACTCGAGCGCTGGGGCTACGGCATCATCGATTGCCAGATGACAACCCCGCACCTGGCCCGGCTGGGAGCGCGCGAGGTCCCCCGGGCAGCCTTTATCCGAAAGCTCGGGGAATTGGTAAACTACCCGCAGACCGGGGGTATTTGGCGGCTGGACGATGACCTATTTGACTGAGTTTCCGCTGTCGGTACTGCAGTTCTACGCGACTGCGCCGTACCCCTGCAGCTATCTGCCCGACCGGATGGCGCGCTCGCAGGTCGCGACGCCCAGCCACCTGATCGACGCTCCCGTCTACAGCGAGCTGGTGCGGGCGGGCTTTCGCCGCAGCGGCGCTTTCACCTACCGCCCGTACTGCGACCACTGCCGCGCCTGCGTGCCGGTGCGCATCCAGGCCGAGGAGTTCACCCGCTCGCGCGCGCAGCGCAGGACCTGGCGCCGCCACCAGGCGCTCAAAGCAGACATGCTCGAGCTCAAGTACAGCCCCGAGCACTACGCGCTTTACCTGCGCTACCAGTCGCGCCGCCACTCCGGCGGCGGCATGGATCACGACAGCCGCGAACAGTACCGCCACTTCCTGCTCCAGAGCAACGTCGACTCGAAGCTGATCGAATTCCGCGAGAACGGCGCCCTGCGGATGGTTTCGATCGTGGACGAGCTGCACGACGGATTGTCCTCGGTCTACACCTTCTTCGATCCGGACATCGAGGGCGCGAGCTTCGGCACCTACAACATCCTGTGGCAGGTCGAGTTGTGCCGCCGCCTGGATCTGCCCTACCTCTACCTCGGCTACTGGATCGCCCAGAGCCGCAAGATGGCGTACAAGATCCAGTTCCAGCCGATGCAGGGCCTGATCGACGGCCGCTGGCAACCGGTCGCCCCACCCCGGAAGGCGCAACCGGTCGCCCCACCCCGGAAGGCGTGACCGGTCTCTTTCGCTCTCCAGTGCGCGTACTGATCATCGAAGACGACCCGGCGATCGCCGCGAACCTGTACGACTTCCTCGAAGAACGCGGCCACGTTCCCGATACTGCAGCCGATGGCGTGACCGGCCTCCACCGGGCCGTGACCGGCGGATTCGACGCCATCGTGCTCGACCTGGGGTTGCCCGGGATGAACGGCGCGGCGCTGTGCCGCAAGCTGCGCGAAGAAGCACACGACTCCACGCCCGTGCTGATGCTGACGGCGCGCGACACGCTGGACGACAAGCTCGAAGGCTTCGCGCGCGGCGCCGACGATTACCTGGTAAAGCCGTTCGCCCTGAAGGAAGTCGAGGCGCGGCTGCTGGCGCTGCACAAGCGCCACGCCGGACGTGTCACCGCGAGCACCCTCACTGCAGGAAGCCTGTCGTTCGACCCGGAGACGCTGGCGATCCGTTTCGGGCACAAGGACGTCAAGCTGCCGCCCAAATGCGTGCGCCTGCTGGAGACACTGATGGCGCGGCCGAACCGCGTCTTCAGCCGCAGCGAGCTCGAGCACGCGGTGTGGGGCGGCGAGCAGGAAACCAGCGACACGCTGCGCAGCCACATGCACGTGCTGCGGCGCGAGCTGGCCCAGGCTGGCGGCTACGACCCCATTGAGAACGTCCATGGCATGGGATACCGGCTCAAGACGAGATGATCGAGCGAGTTCGCCTCCGGCGCGAATGACCATGTTCAAGCCGGGAATGCGCCTACGCATAGCCTTAGCGCTCGCACTCGCGTGCCTGCTGGTCGTGGGCGCGCTCGGGTTCACGCTCTATACAGCCTCCGAGGAAATGGAGGAAGCGCTGATCCAGCAGATCATCACCGAGGAAATGGATTACCTCGTTCAGCGCCATCGCGAGGAACCGGGCCACGTGCCCCAGCAGGGATCCACTCTCAAGAGCTACATAGTGCGCGGCGCTGCGGAGCAGGCCCGGTTGCCCGAGCACCTGCGGAAGCTCCCTGTGGGGAGCCATGAGATATTCGTCGGCAGCCAGGAAACGCATGCGTTCGTGCGCGATGCGGCCGGCGTCCGCTACATCGTCTCGTACGAAGTCGGGCTGCACGAGCAGCGCGAGCGGGAGTTCAAGCTGCTGGTCGTAGTCTCCGTGCTCACCGCCGCGCTGGTCTCGCTGGTCCTCGGCTACTGGCTTTCCGGCGTCCTGGTGTCGCAGGTCGCGGATCTATCCCGGGCAGTCGCCAACCTCAAGCCCGGCCGCGCACGCGAGTCCCTTGCCCGATCCGGTCAGGATCCGGAAGTGGCGACACTGGCGCGGGCGTTCGATGACTACCAGGCAAGCATGGATCTGATGATCAGGCGCGAGCAGGAGTTTACCGCCAATGCCAGCCACGAGCTGCGTACCCCCCTCACCGCGATTCAGACGAGCTGCGAGCTGCTCCTGGCGGATGCCGAGGTCTCCGGCAAATCCCGCGAGCGCGTCCTGCGCGTCAGCGAAGCCGCGCAGCGCATGGGCGAGCAGATACAGGCGCTGCTCCTGCTTGCGCGCGGACAGGAGGCCGGAAAGCTCGAGCCGGTCGTGCTCGCCGAGTGCGTGGCGGAGGCGATGGAGCCATATCGCCCCGAGATCTCCCGCAAGGGCCTGACGATCGAGGTCGCGATCAAACCCGACGATGTGCTCGATCTCGACCACCAGGCGCTGCGGTTCGTGCTCGCGAACCTGGTGCGCAATGCCGTCGGCTATACCGAGCGCGGCTTCGTGAGGATCGCCTACGCCGCAAAGCGCCTGACGGTATCCGACTCGGGGCACGGCATCAGCGCGGAGCATCTGCCGCGCATATTCGACCGGTTCTTTCGGGCGGAAGGCGCGTCCGCCGGCGCCGGTCTCGGCCTTGCCATCGTGAAACGGATCTGCGACCACTACGGCTGGCGCATCGAAGTCACCAGCACCCCGACAAGCGGCAGCACTTTCGCCATCACCTTCCCTTAGGTCCTTCGCCCGCCGGCGGGAGCGTCGCCGTCCATCGGAAGAGACAGGCCGTGGAACCACCGGTGGACGCCGGTGCGCTCCTAGTGGGTCTTTCCCGAGACCGCCACCCATTCGCCGGGGGTGCGGCAGGCTCGAAGAACATCGCGCTCGGAGCGGTACACGACGGTCAGCACATCCAGCAGGCCGAGCATTGAATGGTAGAGGTTGTCGTGCGACAGGCTTTCGCCCCGGCTCCCGCGCAGGCAGCCCGTGTCGATGCCGAACCGCTCCTGCGCGCCTGCAGACAGCCAGATCACCATCGGCACGTGGGTTTGCTCGGACGGTGCGAGAGCGTACGGCATGCCGTGCAGGTACAGGCCGCGCTCACCCAGCGACTCGCCGTGGTCCGATACGTACAGGAGAGACGCGTCGTAGCGATTCGCGTTCCGGCGGAGGAGCGCAATCGTGCGCGCAAGCACGTGGTCCGTGTAGCGCAGCGTATTGTCGTATGCGTTCACGATAGTCTCGCGCTCGCATCGCTCGAACTGGTTCGTCCTGCAGACCGGGCTGAAGTGCTCGAAGGCCGGCGGATATCGAAGATAGTAGGCCGGTCCATGGCTCCCTTTCATGTGCAGGACGACGACCGTGTCGCGGTTCGAGGCATCCAGCTTCTCCTGCAGTCCGTGCAGAAGGATCTCGTCGTAGCACTCTCCGCCGGCGCACAGGCCCGGCACGCTCTGTCGCGTGAGATCTTCGTAAACAACACGATCGCACGTGCCTTTGCAGCCGCCGTTGTTGTCGCGCCACAGCACGGCATAGCCCGCGCGCTGCAGCACATCCAGCAGGTTCTCGCGCCGTGCGGCGAGCCCGTCGCTGAATCCGGCGCGGCCTACGTCCAGAAGCATGCACGGCAGGGACACGGCCGTCGACGTGCCGCAGGAGCGCACCGCCGTGAAGCTGATCAGATCGGTTTCGCGCGCCAGCTCCGGTGTGGTCTCGCGCGCGTAGCCGTTCAGCCCGAAATTCGCGGCGCGCGCAGTTTCACCGATGACGAGCACCGTGAGCGTGCGCCTCGACTCGCTGCTATCGGCCGCGCGTCTCCTCGTTGCGTCGAGCGCCACCGGCTCGAGGCGCTTCTCGACCGCCAGGTGCGCCTTGAGATAGCCATGTGCGGCTGCGAGGTAGTTCGAGGGCACGAGGTGCAGACGCAGGTCACGGTGATTGCGCGACAGGGATGCGTACGATTGGAAGGACGGCACGACGAGGAGCGCCGCGCTACCAACGAGAATACCGAAGGTGACAGCCTTGCCAAGCAGCCGCAGATGCCAGGGGCGGCCGGGTATCCGCACGTGCAGCAGGAGCCAGGCTGGTGCCGCGCCGAGAACGAGCAGCCAGCCGAGCAGCGTGAAGCTGAAAAGCTCGGCCGCCTCTGCAGGGTCGGTCGCGACGATATTCGCGATCATCGTGCGATCGAGGACCACGCCGTACACGCTCATCATGTATGCCACGGCCGCTGAAACCAGCAGAATCGCTGCCAGCACGGGCTTGGCGGCGCGGCCCCATGTCAGGCATTCGAGCAGGAGCCATACCCACAGCAGCGCCAGCACCGGCAGCGACAGGAGGTAGCCGGCGCGATGGGCGTCCCAGCCTCCGACCGCGCGCCACAGCGCACGCCAGAACGGCGCATTCAGCAGGGCGAGCAGCCAGATCGCGACGCACAGGTTGAGCGCCGGAAGGGGCAGCGCTATTCCGTCGCGGCGGAGGCGTGACCAGCGACTCCGTGCTCCTTCGCGAGCCGCATGCGGGAGAGACATTGAGCAGGCCAAAAAGCCCGGGGATACGGGCCCACCAGCCTACCGGGGGTCGTGTCAGGGAATTGTGAAGAACCTGCCAACGAAGCGTCAAATCGGCTGCAGGTGACGAAGCGAAAAGACAGCAGCGACGAATCCATCGCGGCGCCCGGGAAAGCTCACGGTTCCTTCACACTTTCTTGACACGCTCCTGACGTGCCGGGGGATAGCCTCCCCGTCGTCTCGCCCATCGGCACGCCCGTGACATCGAACAGAACCAGCATCGCCCTCCCCGAGCCTCGCTTCGACTGGCTGCTGGTGACCCTGCCGCTCGCTGGAGCCGCCGCATTGCTGGCTCTGGAAGCCACCGATCTCGACCGCCTCGTCCAGAGCTGGTTCTTCGATCCCCTTATCGGCGGCTTTCCGTTGCGCTACAACGCCTTCCTCGAGGTCGTGCTGCACTACTGGACCAAGTATGTCGTCGCGCTGATCGCCGGGCTCGCGATCGCGGGCTTCCTGCTGTCATTCACGGTTGCCGCGTTGAGGCCGCACCGGCGGTTGCTCCTCTTCGTCAGCGCATCGATTGCGCTGTCGACGGCCGCAGTCACCTCGCTCAAGCTCGTCAGCGGCAAGCACTGTCCTTGGGATCTCGAGCAATACGGCGGGCTCCTTCCCTATACTAAATTGCTGGAACCCGCGCCGCCCGCTGCGGCACCGGGCCACTGCTTTCCGGCAGGGCACGCATCCACCGGTTTCTCGCTGCTGGCGTTCTACTTCGCGGGTCGCGCACGGCGCAGCCCTCGGCTGGCCCGTGCCGGCCTGATCCTGGGCTTGAGCGCGGGGCTGGTGCTGGGATTCGGGCGCATGCTGCAGGGCGCGCACTTCCTCACCCATGTCCTGTGGTCCGGCGTGGTGTGCTGGCTGGTCATCCTGCTGCTCTACGTGACGTTCTACGGCCGGGAGCCTCACGGGAGTTGACCCATGGACCTCCTCGGGTCTATGAATGCGGTGACTCCGGCACAGCAGCCGTCGCCGTCCACTGCCGCAACAGGTTGAAGCCGACCGCCAGCAGCGTCGGCCCCAGGAATATCCCCACGAACCCAAAAGCAAGCACGCCGCCGAACACACCGAGCAGCACCAGCACGAAGGGCAGGCTCGAGCCGCGGCTGATCAGGATCGGCTTGACGATATTGTCTACCATGCTGATCACGAAGAAGCCCCACAGCGCCATGAACACGCCCGCGCCCGGCTTGTCGTCGACGAAGAGCCAGATCGCCGCGGGAACCCAGATCAGCGGGGGACCCGCCGGCACGATCGACAGGAAAAACGTGAGAAAGGCGAGCATCAGCGCGCCCGGCACGCCCGCGATCAGGAAGCCGATCGCTGCCGCGAGGGCCTGGGCGATCCCGGTGCCTATGATGCCGTATACGACGGCGTTGATCGTTCCGCCGACGATGCCGAGCAGCCGGCCGGTCAGCTGACCCGCGACGCGGTTCAGCCCGTTCTTCAGCGACTGCACGACCGCCTCGCCGTCGCGATAGAGAAAGAAGCCCACGAAGGCGATCAGCGTGAGCTGCAGCACGCCCTCCCCGATCAACAGGCTCGTGGCCACGAGTCCCTCCCGCGCGGGCGCGAGCCACCGCTTCACCAGCGCGTCCAGCTGCGCCTTGCTGGCGGCAAGCTCGCGCCAGTACGCATCCACGCTCTCGCCGATGACCGGGATCGAGGCCACCCAGTCAGGGGGCGGGGGCAGCCCCCCGGACAGCAGGACGCGCACGTACTCGACGGCGTCCGGGATCTCGTCGGCGTACGACGCGGCGACCAGCGCGAGCGGGAACACCAGGACGAGAATCACGATCAGCGTCATGGCGAGCGCGGCGAGCGTGCGCCGCCCGCCGAGCTTGCGCTCGAGAAACGCGTAGACCGGCCAGGTCGAGAAGCACAGGATCGCGGCGGAAAGGATCGCGGCGAGAAACGGCCGCAGCACCATCAGGCAGCCGATCACGAGCAGCGCCATGGCCGTGATGCGGATGATGAGCTCAAAGCGTTTTTCCATGAATGAACGAGGGGAATACTCCCCTCGTGCTCCCCTACTCCAGTTCGAAACACTTTCTACGGCCCGGTAGAATAGCGCAATGACGCCGTACGCAGTAATCCGGCCGCTGCTGTTCGCACTGGACGCCGAAACCTCGCACCACCTGACGCTTGCTTCGCTTCGAACAGTACATCGTCTCGGGCTCGTTCCCGGCGCGGTTCCTGCGACGGACGCATGCGCGCGCGAGGTCATGGGACTCCGCTTTCCCAATCCCGTGGGACTGGCGGCGGGACTGGACAAGAATGGAGAGTTCATAGACGCGCTCGCCGCGCTGGGATTCGGGTTCGTCGAAATCGGCACGATCACGCCGCGACCGCAACGCGGCAATCCGCCGCCCCGGATGTTCCGGCTGCCCGAAGCGCGGGCGGTCATCAACCGGCTCGGGTTCAACAACGACGGCGTGGACCGGCTCGTGGAGAACGTGCGGCGCGCCGCCTACCGCGGGGTGCTCGGCATCAATATCGGAAAGAACGCGGACACGCCGATCGAGCACGCCGCCGATGACTACCTCGCCTGCCTGCGCAAGGTGTACCCGCTGGCGAGCTACGTGACCGTGAACATCTCCTCGCCCAATACGCAGCGCCTGCGCGAGCTGCAGCAAGTCGACGAGCTCGACCGGCTGCTCGCGGCGTTGAAGCGCGAGCAGCGTGCCCTCGCGCAGGCGCACGGCAGGCACGTGCCGCTGGCGGTGAAGATCGCGCCGGATCTCGGCCCGGCGGAAATCGGGGCCATCGCCGACACCTTGAAGCGCCTCGAGATCGAAGCGGTCATCGCTACCAACACCACGCTCGCGCGCGATGGCGTCGAGGGGCTGCCGCACGGCGTGGAAGCAGGAGGGTTGAGCGGAGCCCCCCTCACGGCACGCGCCGACGCGGCCGCGCGGGCGCTCGTCAATTCGCTGGCAGGAACCGTGCCGGTAATCGGGGTGGGCGGTATCATGAGTGCAGACGACGCGGCCGGGCGGATCGCGGCCGGGACCCGACTCGTCCAGCTCTATACGGGGCTGGTGTACCGCGGGCCGGCGCTGGTGCGGGAGTGCGTCGCGGAATTGTGTAAGGAATCAAACGCAAACCGCAGATGAACGCAGATAGGAAAACCAGGGACCTGGCAGTGCTCTTTGCCGACATCTCGGACAGCACCAGGCTGTACGACACGTTGGGCGATGCGCGCGCCAAGACAGTGGTCGACGAATGTATCCGGGCGATGCGCGATATCGTCGGGCACTACTCGGGCCGCGTGATCAAGACCATAGGCGACGAGGTCATGTGCGTGCTCCCCGACGCCGGCAGCGGGCTTCTGGCCGCCAGCGAGATGCAGACCAGGATAGCGGCGATGCCGGCGGTGTCCGGCTCGAAACGGGCGGTCCGGATCGGTTTTCACGCCGGCCCGGTGATCGAGGAAGAGAACGATGTCTTCGGCGATACCGTGAACCTCGCCGCGCGCATGGCCGGGCTCGCCAAGGCCGCGCAGATCATCACCACGCTCGCAACGGTGGAGCAGCTGTCCCGGGCGCTCAAGGAAACGACCCGCAGGATCGCCGCCCTGTCGATCAAGGGGAAGGGCGACGACATCGAGGTCTGTGAAGTCATCTGGGAAATCGGAGACGATCTGACGTTGACCGCGGCTTCGGCGGGCGTGGCGACGCCGGCGCGCTTCGAGCTGCATCTCGCTCACGGCTCCGGAGAACTGGTCCTGAAGAACACCGATGCGACCGTGTCGCTGGGACGGGATGCGACCTGCGGGTTAGTCCTCGCCGACCGCAAGGCCTCGCGCGTGCACGCCCGCATCGAGCGCCGACGCGACAAGTTCTTCCTGATCGATCAGAGCACCAACGGCACCTTCGTGACCTTCGACGGTGAAGCGGAGCTCGTGCTGCGGCGGGAGGAGATCATGCTGCGCAGCCGCGGGCGCATCACGTTCGGGCACAGCGCAGCGGAGGCGGGCGGCGAGATTGTAACCTTCACGCTACGCTGATATGAGCGAAACGCTCGCAGATAGCATCGACGCCCTCCTCCCGCAGACCCAGTGCCGCCAGTGTGGCTATCCAGGCTGCCGGCCGTACGCCGAGGCCATCGCGGCGAGTCGCGCGGGGATCAACCAGTGCCCGCCGGGCGGCGAGGAGACGATACGAGATCTGGCGGCCCTGCTCGCGCGGTCTTTCGAGCCGCTCGCTCCGGAATTCGGCGTCTTCAAGCCCGCGATGGCGGCCGTGATCGACGAAGCCGTATGCATAGGCTGCACGCTCTGCATCAAGGCGTGCCCTGTGGACGCCATCGCCGGCGCGGCGAAACTCATGCACACGGTCATCGCCGCCGAATGCACGGGTTGCGAGTTGTGCATCCCGCCCTGTCCCGTGGACTGCATTGCGATGGTGGAGACGGTTCCTGCGCTGCCCCGGAAGGAGCGCGCGGCCCTGGCCCGCCGCCGCTATGCGGCTCGCACCGGACGCCTTGCGCGCGAAAAGTCGGAGCGGGAAGCGAGGCGTGCCGCCGCGCGCAACGAAGCAGCGGAGCGCGTCAAGCGGGAAACGATAGAGCGTGTTATGCAGCATGCCCGCGAGCGACTACGTTCCAGATCGCGATGAGGAAGTAGCCGCCGCGTAGTTCGTGCGGTTGTTCTCATAACCGGCATTGCCAGCAATCCACAATTGCCCTACCATCCCTGTGGTTTTGTCACGAGGGACGCGAGTGAAGGCATCCTCCCTGCACTATGTCACGTGAGTCATCCGAACTGGCCGTGTTGTTCGCGGATATTTCCGGCAGCACCAAGCTGTACGACACGCTCGGCGATACCCGGGCGAAGCACCTGATCGACGAATGCATCGGCATGATGCGGGACGTTGTCACACACTATGCAGGCCGGGTCATCAAGACCATAGGCGACGAGGTCATGTGCGTGCTGCCGAGTGCGGACAGCGGCTTTCTCGCCGCGAGCGACATGCAAGTGAAGGTCGCGGCCTTGCCTGCGGTGGCCGATGTCAAGCGGGCGATACGGGTCGGTTTCCATTTCGGCTCCGTGATAGAGGATGCGAGCGACGTATTCGGCGACACTGTGAATCTCGCGGCGCGCATGGCCGGGCTTGCGAAGGGCATGCAAATCATCACCACCCGCGCGACGGTCGAGAAGCTTTCGCCGGCGCTGCGTGAGTCCACCCGCGGAATCGCCGCGCTCTCGGTCAAGGGCAAGTTGGACGATATCGAGGTCTGCGAGGTGCTCTGGCAGCATGGCGAGGACCTCACGATGGCCACGCAGTCGACGGTGACGGTCGCGAAAAAGATCGAGCTGCACCTTGCCCACGGCCCGCGAAAACTCGTTCTCGAGCAGGCGAACGGGACCATCTCCCTGGGCCGCGATGCCGGCTGCGAGTTCGTCCTTGCCGACCGCAAAGCATCGCGCGTGCATGCGCGCATCGAACGGCGCCGCGACAAGTTCTTCCTGGTAGATCAAAGCACCAATGGCACGTTCGTCACGTTTACGGGGGAAGCCGAAATCGCCCTCCGCCGGGAAGAGGTAATGCTCCGGAACCAGGGCCGCATCACGTTCGGCCACAGCATGGCCGAGTCGAGCGACGAAACGGTCGATTTCACGCTCCGCGGCTAGATAGTTTTCCAGCCGATAGCCTTGAGGAGGGCCTTGCTGCGGGGATCCTCGGCATTCAAGAGGCCCGCTGGAGGAGCCGTTTCGAGTCTGGCCCGCACCGCCTCTTCCGCGCAGGCGGCGGAAAAGTTCACGTTGACCTCCGCGCCGCTCGCGCCCGCCAGCGCAAAACAGCTGCGCCCCAGCTTTGCGTTCAGCGGTTTCAGTATCGCCTCCTGAACGATGTCGGTGGCGCTGCCTTCGGCCAGCTGCAGCTGGAACGCGCTCGAACCGGCTGCGAGCTGCGCGTCCAGCACCTGGCGGATGCCGCGCAGCTCGCGCAGCACCTGCTGCGCGCTGCGCGCATCCGGCAGGCCCGCGATTTTGAGCAGGATCGGCTGCGAGCCGAAATTGAAGTGCTGGAGAAAAAAGTTCTTCGAGAATTCATCGCCGACCAGCTTGCCTATCTCGGCCAGGGCCTGGTCCTCGGTGGCCCAGCTCTGGCCCTTGGGGCTTATGGTGTTGAGATAGATCTCTTCACCGCTCGCCTTGTCGATCGCCTTGACAGTCCATGAAGTCAAGGTGGTCTTGGTGATGGTCAGACCGGATGCCGCGAGCTTGGCCGAGAGTTGCTTCACCCGCACCTCTCCCTGGATCTCGAAGTCCGCGGTCTTGGCGTTCGGCCCGGTCTTCACCTCCCCGTCCGCCGACCAGACGCGGAAGCCGAACGACTTGACCCGTTCCTTCACCATATTCTCGGCAAGCTGCGATCGCCCGGGAGGCAAGGCGCTCGCGGATTCCCCGTCGCGGATCACCATCAGGATGGAGATTCTCGGATCGCCGTTGTTGCGTATGAAGTCGATGCGTTCGTCCTTGGACATCTGGTTGAGCGATTTCTGCACGTCGCGTACCTTGACTACCGCGCGCGTTTCGGACTCGATCAACCCGTCCTTGCCGGCTGCGGGCGCGCCTTCTTGAATGACGGTCTTGATGAAAGCGCCCGAACGCGGCATGAGCTTCTGCTCGATCACCGCATAGTTCTTGTCGAGCGAACTCCGGTCGACGTACAGGGCGAGCGCCTTGTCGACCAGCTGCCGCCTGGCATCGGAACGCGCCGCCGCCTGCGCCGCCGCCGGGTCGCCATTGAACCTGGGATCCTTCGGATCGGCCAGGCCCAGCGCGCTGATGATCATCGTGCCCGGTTCCGCAGGGGCAACAGCCGGTGCGGCAACCACAGGCGCTCCGGCGGAAACAGCAGGAGTACCGGCTCCCGGCGCGGGGGCATTGGCCACGACGGCGCCCGCGACAGGAGCGCTTTGCGCGGCGCCCTGAGGCGCCTCGCGCCTGCCCAGGACGAGATAGCTCACCGCAACCGCGATCAACAGGACTGCAGCGCCACCGAACAACATGGCAGCGTTGGTCCGCGTCCTCGCCGTTGCGGACGGCGGGATTGACCCTGCACGATCAGGAACCGCGGCAGCGGGTGCCGTGGCCGGTGCGGGCGCTGCGGCCGCAATCGGCTGCCGCGCAGCAGGTGTGGGGGCCGCCCCCGCGGGAATGGTCGCGTTCACAACCGTCGCATCGGTCGCTGCCGCGCTCTTCGCATCGACAAATGTCTGGTCGCTCGAGCCGCGACTGGCAGTTGCGGCCGTCTTGATCGCTGCAGAAAACTCCGCCGCGGTCTGGTAGCGATCCGCGGGTTGCTTGGCCATGGCTTTCTTCACTACCGCGTCCCAAGCCGGCTGCAGCGCCACGTTCAGCGTCGAGGGCGCCAACGGCTCCTCGTTCAGCACCTTGTACATTATGGTGTGCGTGCTGCCCACGAACGGTTTTTCGCCGGTCAGGAACTGGTACAGGATCACCCCGCAGGAGAAGATGTCGGTCCGGCTGTCCACCGGAACGCCGAGAAACTGCTCCGGCGACATGTACGAGGGCGTGCCCATGACGGTGCCGGCCCGCGTCAGCTCCGAGTTCTCGATGCGCGCTATGCCGAAGTCCGCCACCTTGATCCTGCCGTCGGCGAGCAGGATGACATTGGCCGGCTTGATGTCGCGGTGGACGACGCCGTTCTCGTGCGCGTGTTCGAGCGCATCGAGGAGCGCACCCATGATGCGCACGACATCCTTGGTGAGGAATCGCTCGTTGGCTTCGAAATAATCCCTGAGTTCCTTGCCCTTCACGAACTCCATGGCAATGAACGCGATACGCGAGCCCTCGCCTTCGACGGTGGCCTCGCTGTAGTCGTAGACCCCGACGATGTTCGGGTGATTGAGACGGCCGGCCGCCTGGGCTTCCCGCTTGAATCGCACCAGCACGTCCGCTGCCTGCGTTGCTTCGAGCTGTTCCGGGCGTATCGTCTTGATCGCGACAGTGCGCTCTATGACCGAGTCGAAACCCTCGTAGACGATGCCCATCGCCCCCTTGCCCAGCTCGCGCCGGATCTCGTACTTCCCGAGCATGGTCACTGTGGACATATCGCTCCCCTCCACGCGCTTACCGGAACCCCACGCAAAAACCGCGCGTCCGTCGAGACGGGCCGCGCGGCGATTCAGTCAGTAGACCTGAAGAAAAGCGTCTACTTGTACTTGGAGTCGATCTCGTAGACCGCAGTCTGAACCAGGCGCTGCACCATGGTGTCCAGCCCGACCCCGCCCTGGGCGCTCTGCGATACGCCCAGGACGCTCGTGGCTTTCGCGCCGACCTCCATCCTGAGTTCCTTGTAGCCTTGCGCAACCTGTTCGGTCGTGTTGGCATCCATGATCTTGTAGCGCATGCCAATCAGCCATACCCCGCTCGACTCCCGCGTCTGCACAGAGCCCGTAGCCGTGCCCGCGGCGGCCGAACCCCTGCTGCCACCTAATATTCCGATGATGCTGCCGATTGACCGGCCGTCGAAACCTTCGGAGTTCTGGGCGACCTGTTCCGCCTTGAGAATGTCGAACTTGACGACCCACTTGGTCGTCCTGAGCTTGCCCATCTGCATGGTCTTACGCGCTTTGTCGACGTCACCCAGGTTGTAGGCGAGCGATATCTCCTGCAAGAGGTTGCCCAGATTGCTGCGTTCCAGGACCGTGAAGTTCGCCTGCGACAGCTCCAGCTCGCCGAAATCGGCAATGTTGTTGGGGAGGAACCGTTGCGTGAAGGAGGCGTTGTTGCTCTTTACTTCACCTGGAATCACCACCAGGGCCGGACCTTTCGTTCCCTTGTTGACGTATTCAACCTCCTGGTACGCCGCCTGGTCGGCTGCCGCATTGGCGCGCTGCGAGGTCTCGCTGCCGGCCGTCGGCGACGGATTGCCGAAACGCGGCTGGGCGGTCGCGTCGCTTCCTGCGCTCGCGGTCAAAACAAATACCGCGATGACCGCGGCCCCTGCGAACCTGGATTGCCGTATCGCGTTCATGCTAGTTCTCCATCGTTGGGTATCATTTCCTGCGTGCAGCGGCCGGCTCCTGCACCCCTGCCTTCAGGCAATAGTCGCTGTAAAGCTGGGCGACCACCTCGTCGGCACGTTCGTTGATCAGGGTGAGCGCCATGCCGCTGGTGTCACGGCCCGCATAGCTTTCGTTCTTCGCGCCTGCCTGGGAAATCATCCTGCCGTTCGCCCCTGTCAGGGTGAAATTCATGCTGACGTTCACCTGATTGACGTTGATGATCGCATTGCGGCCGCTCTGGGTCGCAATCAGCCCGCGAAGAATGTACTGCGCCGCGAGTCGCTTCGAGGCGCTGATCGCCGCATCCGGATCGTTCCTGAAATACGCGTCTATTTCCGCTTGCGCGACCTGCCTGCGGATCTCCTCCGGACTGTAGGTCCTGAGACCCAGGGACTTGAGGCGCTGATTGATCGCGTCCACGTGCGGAGTGTATGAACCCTGACTCGCCGAGATTACACCGTTCCGGTCCTCGCCGATGAGGACCATGATTTTCTGGTTCTTGATCTTGTCCCTGCACGGCATCGCCAGTTGCGCCTGCACCTTCGCCTGTCGCTCTGCCTGCGCTGCGTTGTCTACCTGCTCCTCGTTCGAGAACTTGAACCCCTGGGCGTGCAGGGCGCCCGCCGCGGACCACCAGGCCACCAAAACCAGGATAGGAAAACGAGGACGGGTCATGGCGGTGATTATAATGTCACAGATCTGCCAGCGCCATCGCGGATTGTGAAATTCAGCACAAGTAGCGTATCGCTTATTACACCTTGAATCCCCGCCAGCGCCACGAAATCTTTACACGCCTGCGCGCCGCCAATCCGCAGCCGACGACCGAGCTGGATTACCAGTCCCCCTTCGAGCTGCTGGTCTCGGTGGTGCTGTCGGCACAGGCCACGGACAAGAGCGTCAATCTCGCCACGGAGGGGCTCTTCAAGGTCGCGAACACGCCGCAGGCGCTGCTCGCATTGGGGCGCAAGGGCCTGGAGCGCCATATCAAGAGCATAGGACTCTACCGGACCAAGGCGAAGAACCTGGTCGCGACCTGCAAGCTTCTCATCGAGCGCCATGGTGGAGCGGTCCCGCGCACGCGGGAAGAACTGGAGGCGCTACCCGGCGTGGGCCGCAAGACGGCCAGCGTTGTCCTGAACACCGCGTTTGGAGAACCCACGATAGCGGTGGACACCCACATCTTCCGGGTAGCGAACCGGACCGGCATCGCGCCCGGAAAAGACGTGCTGGCGGTCGAGATGAAGCTCATGAAGTTCACGCCGGAGGAATTCCAGCGCGATGCCCATCACTGGCTGATTCTGCACGGGCGCTACGTATGCAAGGCGCGGAAGCCCGAATGTCCCGCGTGCCTGATACGCGATTTGTGCGAGTACCGGCACAAGACTGAGTGACCGGGCGCGTCGAGGGGCGGAGCAGGGGCCCCGGTTTCCGGGGATGCGACCCCCGGGCGACGCGCGGGGCGGCCGACATGATGATCCCGAATTCTCGCCTTGCCCCTGGTAGAGGCCGCCGTCCAGTGACCAGAAAAAACAACGCGCGCCTCGGCGCGCGTTACTTATCACTTATCACTCATCACTCATCACTTGTTGAAAAGCCCCTTCTCCTGCGAGAAATAAGCCGCGAGGTCTTCCATGTCGCGCCTGGTGAGCTTGTCGACCATCGGCATCATGATGGCGCTCTTGCGGACACCGGACTTGTACTCCGAAATCGCCCGGAGCAGGTAGTCGTAGTGCTGGCCGGCGAGGCGCGGGAAATCCGCGGCGGGGCTGTTGCCATCGGGGCCGTGGCACGCGGCGCAGGTCTTCGATTTTTCCTTGCCGGCCGCCGCATCGCCGGCCACCGCGGGAACGGCAGCCGCGAGCAGGACGCAGGAGGATGCGATCAGTAGCGCTTTCATCGTTGGCATTCCCCTTATCACTTCGCCGCGGTTTTTGCGGGCGGGGCGGCATAGTAAGCCGCGAGGTCCGCCATGTCCTTGTCGGACAGGCCTGCCGCAATCGCGCGCATCGACGGATGGCTGCGATTGCCCGCCTTGTACTCCTGCAGGGCTTTCACGATGTAGGCGGCGTGCTGCCCGCCGAGCCTGGGTACGTGGTAGACCTCCGGGAAAGCCGTCTTGTAACCGGGAATCCCGTGGCAGCCCTGGCACATCGTGGTCTTGCGCTCACCGGCAGCCGGATCTCCCGCTTCGGCTGCGTACAGCGGCACGCTCGCCGCCGTAAGTACGCCGGCAATCACCACCGGAACCATGCTGGAAATTTTCATTCTGGCGCCTTCTTGTTGCTGACCGCCGCGCGGTCTTTTGGATGACTCGCTGCGCGGATTATACCGAAAAATCACGGCGGTGCAGCGAACCGGTTCCCTCCCTCAGTGCGCCACGAGCACACCCGATGCGGCCAGCATGAGAACGCCGATGAGGGTCACGGTGACGGTCAGGTACAGCCAGTCCCTCGCCCGCGCGTAGACCGGGACCAGCGCCACGAGGCATGGCACCGAAGCACCAGTGAGTATCGCGATGCCCGTCGTGATCACCACGTCGCCCTTATCCGCCATGGCGAGCCACCCCCAACCTGTGGCCATCCCGCTCTCCCGCACGTAGTCCGCGACCGGCAGCGTCCACAACCGCGGCAACGCCTCGAACGGAATCAGGACCGGCAGCACGCCGGAAACGTAGACGACAAATCCCGCTATCAGCACGGCAAGCCCGGTCTTCATGCACCAGTCGAGCAGGCGCGCGTAACGGAGCTGCTCGGGGGATGGATTGCCCGCGCGCGGAGCCCCTGTCTCGTTCATAGCCACCACCCGGCACCCTTGGCAAGGGTGCGCACGCCCGCGAGCACGAGCACCACGATCACGACCCTGCGTATCGTCGCGGCCTTCAACACTCGGAGCAGGCGCGCTCCGATGAAAGCCCCCATCATCATGCCGATCGCGGAGGGCACCGCGACAATCGCAAGCAGCGCCCCCTTGTTGATGTACACCCACGCCGCCGCAGAATCGACGATGGACAGAATAAAGCCGCTCGTTCCCACCGACAGCCGCAGCGGCGCACCCATCACCAGGTTGAGCACCGGCACGTTGGCCCATCCTGCGCCCAGCCCGAACACACCGGCCAGCATGCCGATTCCCGCAAACAGGGCGAGCGCGATGGGCGTGCGGTGCACCTGCCACGCGACCTCTCGCCGCATGGCGAAATCGTGAAAAACACCGCTCATCCGCAGCGCGGCGCCGAGCGCATCGGGCTGCGCGACCACCGGATACTCGGATCGCCGCGCCCTCCACATCAGAGCCGAGATGCACAGTATGCTGACGCCGAGCGCGACCTCGACGAGGCGTGTCGGCAGCGCGAGCCCGACCAGCGCTCCCACGACCGCGCCTGCGGCGGCGACGAGCGCAAGAGGCAATCCCAGCCGCAGATCCGCGAGCCCCCCTCGCAGCAGCGACGGCCCCGCGGCGAGCGCGCTCGCGAGCGCCACGAGCAGTCCCGCGCCACGGACAAAATCGAGATGGAATGGAAAAAAACCGCCGACGATGGGCACGAAGAGGACGCCCCCGCCTATACCGGCCGGCACCGCGATCATTCCCAGCACGAAGCAGACGAGAAACAAGGCGAGCGGCCAGACCCACCACGCGGCGACAGACCCGCCGCTTGCGGCATGAGCCGTTGCCGGAAACAGGGCGGCAGCGAGAGCAACTACGAGGCCGAGATAGGGAGGAGGCGTGAAGGGTCGGGACTTGCTCATGAGGTATTCCCATTGTAGCGGGCGCAGCGCGCGGGGCGTCGATATAATTGCGACCGTATGGGGAATCGCCTGTCGAAGATTTACACGCGTACCGGTGACGCGGGCACCACCGGGCTGGCGGACGGCTCGCGCCTGGCGAAGGATGCGCCTCGCATCGAAGCCATCGGGGCAGTGGACGAGTTGAACAGCACGATCGGCGTGCTGCTCGCCGAGCCGTTGCCGAAAGACGTGCGCGGCTGCCTGACGGGGGTGCAGCACGACCTGTTCGATCTGGGCGGCGAGCTCAGCATTCCCGGGCATGCGATCATGAGCGCCGCGCACATCCGGCGGCTCGAGACTTTGCTCGACCGCTTCAACGCGAAGCTGTCGCCGCTCAAGGACTTCGTCCTGCCCGGCGGAACGCGCGCGGCAGGCTGCGCCCACGTCGCCCGTACCGTGTGCCGCCGGGCGGAACGCCGCGTCGTGACTCTTGCGGCCAAGGATACGGCTCCCCCTTTTGCGGTCCGCTACCTGAACCGGCTTTCGGACCTGCTGTTCGTGGTCGCCCGGGCGCTCAACCGGCGCGCCGGCCGCGGCGACGTGCTGTGGCAGCAGGGCAAGAACAGAAAACAAGGATGAACGTGGAACGTGGAAGGATGACCTGGCGCCTCGTCGGCGCGAAGGATGAACCTGGAGGGCGGAAGGACGACCTGTTAGGAACTCTCGCAGCAAAGGTCATCCTTCATCCTTCATCCTTCATCCTTTCGGCCGCAACAATGCAGGCCTATCCGTGAGCACCCCCTCTTCGCCGGACGCCCTGGCCGAACGGCTGGCGGGGCTCCTTGGCCAGTGCGCGCTCGGAAATCAGCGTGCATTCGCGGATTTGTACGCGCTTACGTCGGCGAAACTATTTGGGGTCGCGCTCCGTATATTGAGAAGACAGGACTGGGCCGAAGAGGTGTTGCAGGAATGCTACGTCAATATCTGGAACCACGCGGGAGACTACGCAGCGGCCCGCAGTGCGCCATTGACCTGGATGACCAGCATCGTGCGCAATCGCTCACTCGACTGGCTGCGCCGGCCGCAGTCCGAGACGACGGGCGAGGAGTACGAGATCGCCGTCGAAGCCTGGCAGGACCAGGCGCCCGGCCCGCTGGAACGGCTGGCCGCCGCGGGGGAAGCGGCTCAACTCGCGCGCTGCCTGGAGCAACTGGAGGCGAAGCAGCGGCAGAGCATCGTGCTCGCGTTTTTTCACGGACTGTCGCACGCCGAGCTGTCGGGCCACATGAAGGAACCGCTGGGCACGGTGAAGACCTGGGTGCGCAGGGGACTGGAGCGATTGAAGACGTGCCTTTCAGGCACGTGATGGAGGAAGGATTGTATTGCTGACATGGCGTCGTATCGAAACCCGGAGCTTCGCGACCGGCTTGCCGCCGAATATGTCCTCGGCACGCTCGTGGGGCGCGCGCGGGCGCGGTTCCAGTCGCTGATGCGTTACGACCCCGGCTTGAGGCGGGTGGTCGCCGAGTGGGAGGCGCGGTTGACGCCGCTCGCGCACGCGGGAAAGGAGATCGCCCCGCCCGATAGCGTATGGCGCGCGATAAACCGGCGCGTGCGGCGCGCGGCGCGCCGCACCGGCTGGTGGGAGAGCCTGGCGTTCTGGCGGACGTTCGCCGTTACGAGCGCGGCTTTCGTCGTGGCCCTCGGCGTTGCAATCGGCTTGATGCCGCGGCCCGAGCCGCCGATATCGACGGTCGCCGTGATGTCCGACAGCGGCGGAAAGCCGGCCATGGTCGTCGCCTGGCCGCCGATGAAGGCCATGCGCGATCCTCACATTCGCGTGAAAATCGTGCAGGACCATCCCACCATGGCGCCCACCACGTCGTGGGAGCTGTGGCTCCTGCCGGGCGGCAAGGCGGCGCCGGTTTCCCTCGGTCAGGTCAGCCTCGACGAGGTGCAGGTCATGAAGCTGCCGAAAGCGGTCACCGCGAAGATGCAGGGCGCGTGGGGCATGGCCTTGAGCGTGGAGCCGGCGGGCGGCTCGCCAACGGGCGCGCCGACGGGGCCGATCATCTTCCAGGGCGAGTGCGTAAGGATTCTGTGAGGCCACAACACCCTTACGTGGTGATGTCATGTCACCGCTGGCACGTCCGGTGGTTGCGAGATCCGGAAAGCGTTCTTGCCAGCGCGCTTGGCGACGTACAAGGCCGCGTCCGCTCGATTCATGAGCGTGTCCGCGTCCGCGCCGTGGGCAGGGTAGATGCCGACGCCCGCGCTGACGGTGACGCTGACGGCATTGCCTTCGAGTGAATAAGGCACCGATACCTGCTCGATCAGCTTCGATGCCACGGTAGCGACATCGCCGGCATCGCGTACGTGCCACAGCGCAATCATGAACTCGTCGCCGCCCAGCCGCGCTGCCGTGTCCTCTTCGCGCACGGCGGACACCAGACGCCCGGCGACCATCTTGAGCAGGGCATCTCCGTGGCGATGACCCAGCGTGTCGTTGACCTCTTTGAAACCGTCCAGGTCCAGATAGACGACCGCCATCGCGCTGTTGTTGCGTCGCGCGTTGGCTATCGCCGCTGAGATCCTGTCGGTCAGAAGACGCCGGTTCGCAAGCCCCGTCAGCGCGTCGTATAGCGCCAGGGGCTCGAGAGCCTTGGCTTTGTCGCGCGCTTCGTCATGCAACAGGCGCACTTCGAGCATATTGTGGATCCGCGTCAACACTTCCTCGGGATCGAACGGTTTGGAGACAAAATCCTTGGCGCCTGCCTTGAGCGCCTGCAGCTTGTAAGCTGGTTCTGCGGTCAGCGCGAGCACGGGAAGGTAGGCATCGGATCCGATCGCGCTCAGTTCTTTCATCACCTGAAACCCGCTCTTCTCCGGCATCTGCAGGTCGAGCAGGATCAGGTGGTAGCTGTATTTGGAGTGCAGCTCGCGCACCTCGCATGCGTTTGTGGTGAACGTAACGGCGGTGTAGCCGGCGTCCTGCAGTATTCCCGAGAGTGATACGGCTGCGAGCTCCTCATCGTCGACGACCAATATCCTGGCATTGAGAATATCCGAGGGCGTAACCATGTGTTTTGTCCAAACCTGGTTGGGGGAAGCTCCCGGCGAAGAATGCCCGCTGCTTCAGTAGCTTATCGTGACAACTTTGCATCTTGGGCAAATCTCCCATCACAGGGAGTAGGCTGATTACCCGTTGGTCCGTGGGATTTATCCGACATTCGATGTAGCAACCTGACATTTGCCCGGTTACTCGAGGCGTTGCCTTGGCTCAGCGCTTCCGGCGGACAGCCCTTGGTTTCTGCTTGGTCGTCCGGCGCGACACTGAAGTCTTGTCCCACCGCCGCGCCTGCGCGGGGAAGTCCTTCTCGAGCGCGCCCGCCGTTTCCCTGAACCGCTGTCCGAGCAGCGCCGCGGTCGCGGCGGCTCCATCCATGCGACCCTCCCTGCCCCACGCCTCCAGGACGGCGCACAGCTCGGCGAGCGCGGCAGCGCCGACGTTCAAGGCGGCGCCCTTGAGCGCGTGGGACGCGGACGCGAGAGCCGCAGCGTCGCCGCGTTTGGCTGCGTACGCGATCGCTGCGATGCGCGACTTGCCCTCGCCAACGAACGACCGCACCACCTTGCGCACGAGCACTCCCTTCGGGTCGTATTCGCGTATTTCCTCCAGCCGGGACCAGTTCACCAGCGGCACGTCGTTTTCGGACACGCGGGTCGGGTTTCTCAATGGCATATCGTTCACGGCGCGCAAGTGCGCTCTGCTACAATAACACGTGCTCCTCAACGCGATCCCCGCCATCATGGTGACCTCGATGAGCGGACGCGAGCACATCGTCAAGGGGCTGTCACTTGGCGCCGACGGCTATCTCACCAAGCCCGCGCAGCCATCGGCGCTGATAGATGCAGTGCGC
>DASRJL010000115.1:0-10100 GCA_035649495.1 Burkholderiales bacterium
CTAACGAATAGAGTTTTATCCGGCGTGCGGCAGCATGGTGGATAAGACTTGTTGAACTGAACCGCTGGATTCAGTGCGAAGGTGTTTGGAATTTGAAAGCCGATCCACGCGCGCCGGGAGGCAGGAAATGCGGCGAGGAACACGGTTGGCGTGGGACATGGGTCGCTCGCAGCGGTATCAGCGGGCCGATGACGATGCGGATCACTATGGCAGAGCGCCGGAACAGGGTCAATGCGGCGTGCCTGTAGGCGCGGCATCGCCGCGGGCCGAAGGGCGCGCGAGCACGGGATAGCACGGGATGGGAGGCATTGCGGATCATTGAGGCGGTGCGTGAGCGCGCGGGGTGAGCATGGCGATGCGACACAGCCGGCCGTTGCGGCATTGGGGGCACTGGTGGATATCGAGTTGAGCGATGCGCAGCCAGAACGCTTCGATGGTTTCCGGTGCGGTGGGGACAGGCTCGGGTCGGGGCGCATTCAAGGCGGCACGGGCCAAGGCAAGCTTGTGAGTCTTGGCGCGATTAGCGTTGAGCCCGTAGTGGCGGATGCGCATGAAGCCCTTGGGGAGCACGTGCAGGAGGTAGCGGCGGATGAACTCCTGGGCGTCGAGGCTCATCACCTTACGGCGGTTGCCGGCGGCGTAGTCCTTGTAACGGAAGCGCACCGAGTGCTCATCGAAGCTCACCAGACGGTTGTTGGTGAGCGCGATGCGGTGGGTGTAGCGACCGAGATACTGGAGCATCTGCTCGGGGCCGGCGAAGGGGCGCTTGGCGTAGATCACCCAGGGCTGGGCGTAGAGACCGATGAGCATTGCGGCACGTGTGCCGGCCTCGGCCAAGGCTGCGGTGCTGCCAGCCAAGGTGAGCACGCCGGAATCGAACGCCTGCTTCAGGCCGGCGACGAACTTGCTGCGGAACACCGCCGAGAGCGCCTTCACCGGGAAGAGGAAACCTCGGCGGGGGTGAATCCAGCGCCCGTCGACGCCGAGGGCACCCCCGCTCACGAGGCAGTGCACGTGCAGGTGCTGGGAGAGCGTCTGGCCCCAGGTGTGCAAGACCATCGTGATACCGACCTCGCCGCCCAGCCAGCGCGGGTTCTCGCCGAACTCGATGAGGGTGCGGGCGGCTGCGTCAAAGAGCAGCCGGTGGATCACACGCGGGTTGCCTTGGGCGAGTGAGTTCAGCTCATGGGGCAGCGTGAACACCACGTGGTAATAAGGCACCGGCAAGAGCTCAGCTTGCCGGGCGGCAAGCCAACGCTCCTTGGCGAGGGTCTGGCACTTCGGGCAGTGCCGGTTGCGGCAGGAGTGGTACGAGTAGCGTAGTTGCCCGCACGCATCGCAACGCTCCACATGCCCGCCGAGCGCCGCTGTGCGGCACGATTCGATAGCCCGCAACGCACGATACTGCACCGGGGCAAGCCGGTGCGCGGCGCGATAGGCCGCGCCGTGGCGTGCGAGGATCTGCGCCAGTTCTACCTTCCCTGGCGCATCCGCACCGTGCGGATGCGCGCCCACGGCGCGCTACGAACGCTGCTTGGGCTCGGGCCGCGGCAGGATGTCCAAGGGCGAGGGCACCTGTCCCAAGTGCTTGCGTGCCAGGTGGAAGTAGCGCAGCGTGGAGCTGATGTGGCTGTGGCCCATCATGTGCTGGATCGTGGGCACGTCCACCCCGGCCTCCAGCAGATGTGTGGCGAAGGCGTGGCGCAGTCCGTGAATGCCGCACTCCTTGGTCACGCCGGCGCGCGCCTTGGCGCGTTTGAACACGCGCTGAACCGTGTGCGGCAAGACCGGCAGATCGGGATGACGGGCCGCGAACAGCCACGTCTTTGGGCGGTAGAGCACCCAGTAGCGGCGCAACTCCGTGAGCAGCCGAGGCGAGAGCGGTGTATAGCGGTCCTGCGCCCCCTTCCCCTGCTCGACGTGGATCGTCATGCGCGCACTGTCGATGTTGGAAACCTTCAGATGGCACACCTCCGAGAGCCGCAACCCCGCTGCATAGGTGGTCACCAGAATCGCTCGGTGCTTGGGATTGGGCGCGCTCTCGATGATGCGCATCACCTCCTCGGGCGCGAGGATCTGCGGTAGCTTCTGCGGCTGCCGCGGTGTGGGCAACTCAAACTGCGCCTCACTGCGCTTGAGCGTCACCCGGTAGAAGAACTTCAGCCCCGAGAGCGCGATGTTGCAGCTGCTCCACGCGAGCTGCTTCTCCTGAATGAGATAGAGCAGGTAGCGCTGCACCTCCTGCGCGCTGATCCGATCGGGACTGCGTCCATAGTGCTTCGCCAGTGCCGACACCGCCCCCGTGTATGACTCCAACGTACGCGGGGACATCCCCCGCACCACCAGATCGTCTTCCATCTGCTTGCGCAACGCGCCCATGCTGTGTCTCCTTCACGGCAATCGCGGGGACGACCCCCGCGACTGCACGCTGACACAGCACAACGATCGCGCTCAGCGACGCTTCAATCCTTCACTCTGCTTACTCGCTCACCGGACGGTGAGACTCAGGACACCACCGCGAAGCGGTTTAGTTCAACTACTATTAGGTGACAAATTAGTTGACTTATTTGTTGACAATTTAGTTGACACTGGTCGACCCCGCGTAATGGCGTGGGACTTGGCAATCACTCTGTGGCTCTTCAATACGTTACGCCGGACGGCGTAGTGAGGCAATCATCGAACCCTAGAGTAGTGACACGCCATATCTGAGCCGCCCCATCTGAGCCGCCTTACCTGAGCCGCGGTATCTGCACCGCTTCATCTGAGCCGCTTCATCTGAGCCGCAGTTGATCAGGCGACGCCCTCGGATTGTCTGAGGCTCGCGATCATCGACACTTTCAGCAGGTACTCCCGCGCGAGGCGGGGATCGGACGCCGCGCGCGACATCTCCTCGCGCCAGCGCCGCTGGTGCTCCGGGTCGCGGGATTCGAGATTGCGCTTGTTGGCCGCGCTGATCGTGTTCACGTACTCGAGCGCGACCGGGCGGCGCTGCCGCTCGTAGCGGTCGAGCGCCGCGGCGTCCGTCTCGCCCCGCGCGACGCGCGCGAGCGCTCCGGCGAGGCTGAACGCGTCGTGTATGCCGCCGTTCATGCCCATGCCGCCCAGCGGATTGTTGAGGTGGGCCGCGTCCCCGGCGAGAAATGCGCGGCCCTTGCGGTAGGTCGCGGCGACCCGCTGGTGGACCGGGTACAGCGTGCGGTGCACGATCTCGTAGCGCCCGGCCTTGGGCCACACCCGCTGCAGGCGCCGCTCGATGCCGTCATCGGACAGTATGTCCGCGTCCTGCTCCTCCGCCGTCGTCGGGAACATCGCGCGCCAGACGCCGACGACGCGCAGCAGGAAGAACCACTCCTCCGGATCGGCGAAATAGCTCACGTCCGAGAGGCCCGGAATCACATCCGCGAACTCGAAGCGCGTGCTCGCGACGAGGAAGCGCTCCGGCCAGGTGTAGCCCTCCAGGGGGATGCAGAGCGCCTCGCGCACCCGGCTGCGGCCGCCGTCGGCGCCGATGAGCCAGCTCCCCGTCACGGCGCGCCGTCCCGCAGGCCCGTCGACGGTGAGCGACACTCCGTCCGCGCCCTGCTCGACCCCGACGACCGCCGAGGAGAACTCGATGCGGGCCTGCGGCAGGCGGGCTAGCCGCTCCGCGAGCACGCCGTTCAGCCTGAATTGCTCGCACTGGACGCGGTAAGGGTGCCCGGTAACGTCCGCGAGCACGTCGAAATCGAATTCGGCCACCCAGCCGCTGCGGTCGCGGTATTGCATCCTGCGCGCGATGCGCCCCATCTCGATCAGGCGCCGGGACGCGCCGAATTGCGACAGCAGGTCGAGCGTAGGCGGCTGAAACGTCGAGGCGCGCAGGTTCTCGGGCAGCCGCGGCTCGGCCTCGAAAACGGTGACGGGAATGCCCGCGTCGGCGAGGCAGTTCGCGGCGACGAGCCCTACCGGACCCGCTCCGGCGATGAGGACGTGGTTCATCATCACCCGGATGATAATGCGGCCCAGGTGAGGCGGCTTAGATGAAGCGGCTCAGATGAAACGGCTCAGATAAAGCGTAGCCGACTAGCAGTTCGACAACGCACCATCTGGACCGCCGTACCTGAGCCGCCGTACCTGAACCGCTGTATCTAACCCCCCAACGGCTTGGTATCCGCGACGGTGGAGTAGTACTCCCACGCCCGTCCTGCCGCCATGGCGCCGGGCCCGGTCTGGTCGCGGGTCAGCCTCGCCTCCTCCAGCGTGAACGCGCGTATCCGTTTCGCGTCGCCGCCCGCCGCGCTCAGCATGCGTATCTGCAGTCCCGCGCTTTCCTCGAGAAAGCAGGCCGCAATCGTCGCCGCGCGCACGTTATCGCTCGCCGTGGTGATGCCGTGGCCGCGCATCATCACCGCGATGCCCTTCCCCAGGCTCGCCGCCACGTCATCGCCCAGCTCGCGCGAGCGGATCAACCCGATGCGTCCGTATTCGGGCACGCCGTCCGCGAACGCCCCGCCCTGGTTGTGCACGACGCGATGCGGCTCCCCGATCTGCGTGAGCGAGACGCAGGCGAGCGGGTGGGCGTGGCAGATCCCGTTCACGTCCGGCCGCGCCGCGTAGATGCGCGCGTGTATCCAGAACTCGCTGTTTGGCGTGCCCTCCCCGGACAGGATCTTGCCGTCCGTATCGATGACGAGGAGCTTGTTCTCGTCGGCCAGCCCCGGGCTGCGCCGCGTTGGAATGTAGAACCGGTTGGTCCCCGGTATCCGCGCACTGACGTGCCCATACGCGGTCGCCAGCCCGAAACGCTCCACGATGCGATTCGCCACCGCCACGTCGTGGCGCAGGCCCTGGTCATCACTCATGATCTCCTCCTATCCGGAACTTGCATTGGATTGTATCCCCGTTTCCCGGAGGGCTATCATCACTGGTCAGCGGTCACTGATCACTGGTCACCGAAGAAGGACGCCATGCCCAACATCACCATGCTCGACATCGAGGCGTTGAAGCGGACGAAGCTCCGCCCGTACATCGAGAAATGCCTCGCCAATCGCGCGCCCGACCCGGGGTTTCACGCGATGATGGGGCACAACATCGAGCTGTGCGAGGCGATGTTCGTCGCGTGGGACACGGTTTTCAACACCGGGCGCGTCAGCCACCGGCTGAAGGAGGTGATCCGCGTGCAGCTCTCGCGCATGGCCTCCTGCGTCTATTGAGGGAACGTCCGGTCCGCTTCGGCGAAGCGGCAGGGCCTGAAAGAAGACGACATCGACGAGGGCATCGCCCGCTACGAGACGAGCGAGCGCTTCAGCGCGGCGGAAAAGATCGCGCTGCGTTACAGCGAGCTGATGGCGCTCAACCCGGACCGGATAGACGCGGCTTTCTACGACGAGCTGCGGCGTCACTACTCCGATGAGGAGATCGTCGAGCTGGGGACTTTCATCGGCTTCAACATCGGCTACCACACCTTCTTCGGCACGCTCAAGTTCTACCCGATGTTCTCGCCGGACGGGCAACTGGTGAGCCAGGAAGAGTCGGCAAGGATCTACGGCTCGACGCCGCGATCCCTGGCCGAAAGCGTCTCAGATACGGCGTCGCAGGTACCCCGTCCCAGATAGGGCGTCTCAGATAGAGCGCGGTTGCCAGCTGCCAAACAACGATGCTTCGCTAGAGACGCTTTACCTGAGACGTTTCATCTGGGACGCATCATCTGGAGACGCAGTACCTGGGACGCATTTCAAGGCCATGCACATAGAACCCCTCCCTCCCGAAGCGATCCACGACCCCGAGCTGCTGGCGCTCATGGACCGCTGCACTGCGCTTGGCGTGCCTGATTCGCAGTTCGCCCGTGTGCTCGCGCGCGTCCCGGAGTATGCGAAGGCGCTGCTCCGCGCGCTCCTCGTCTCCCACACCGAGGGCGGCGTGGACCACCGGTTGAAGGAGGTGATCCGCGTGCAGCTCGCGCGCACCGCCGGCGACGCCTATTTTGGCGGCCTGCGCTCCACGAAGGCGAAGGACGAGGGGCTGACGGAGGAAACGATCGCGGCGGGCTGCGGCCGGTTCGAGACCGATCCGCGCTTCACGGCCGCGGAGAAATGGGCTCTCGCCTACGCACGCGAGATGTACCTCAATCCGGAAAAGGTGGACGCGGCGTTCTACGCCGAAGGGAAGCGTCACTACACCGAAGCCCAGATCATGGAACTCGGCGCGTTTATCGCATTCCACTACGGCATGCAGGCGTTCACACGCACGCTGCGCTTGCGCGAGTGATGTATCCTTCCGCGTTCCCAATTCCGGAGCGTTCATGAAAGTCTGCGTGTTCGGAGCAGGCGCGATCGGCGGTCACGCCGCAACGCGGCTGATCGCGGCCAAAGCTGCGGAAGTTTCGGTAGTGACGCGAGGGGTGCAACTGGAGGCGATACGCGCCCGGGGGCTCAAGCTCCTTACGGGCGGCAGGGAAATCACGGGCCGGCCCGCGGCGGCGACGGACGATCCGTCCACGCTGCCGCCCCAGGACGTCGTGATCGTGACGTTGAAAGCGCATTCGCTGCCGGGCGTCGCGGATTCCCTCGCGCGGCTCGCCGCCCCGCAGGGCTCGATCGTGTTCGTGCTGAACGGCATACCGTGGTGGTGGCGCCTGGGGCTGCCCGGGGCCGCGGGCCCGCTGCCGCTGCTCGACCCGGAAGGCGCGATCTGGACGAGGGTGCGCGAGAAGACGCTCGGCTGCGTCGTCTACGGCCCGGTCGAAGTCCAGGAACCGGGCGTCATCTTTCATTTCTCCGGCAATCGCTGGCTGATCGGCGAGCCCGACGGCTCGAAGAGCGCACGGTTGAAATCGGTCGTCGATCTCTTCAACGCGGGCGGCCTCGTAGCAGAGATTCCCGAAGACCTGCGCCGCGAAGTCTGGCGCAAGGCTTTCGGCAACGTGGCGGGCAATACACTGGCAGCGCTGACCCGGCTGCGCGGCTCCGAATTCGGCGCCGTACCGGGGCTGCAGGACGTCTTCGCCGGCCTCATGCGCGAAACGCTGGAGGTCGCCGCCGCGCTGGGCTGGGATCTCCGCCCGGAAATCGAAGTAGACAAAGTTGCGCGGCGCTCGGAGCCTTCGCGGTTCCGCTCGTCCATGCTCCAGGACGTGCAGGCGGGGCGGCCCCTGGAAACCGAGGCCTTGCTGGGTCAGGTACAGGCTTTCGCGCGGGAAACCCGGGTCGCGGTGCCTTTCATCGACGCCATCGTGCCGCTGCTGCGCGGGCTCGATCGCTCGCTGCGTCTCAAGGACGGCTGACCAAACCCGTCATGGGTCAGGGGTCAGGGGTCATGCGTCTCGGAAGGCGACTGCTGCTTGCGGTCGCGGTATCGACAACCGCAGCCGCGGCCACACCGGAGGCAGGCCTCGCGATTCGCCAGGCCGAGTTGGCGTGCGGCCGGGCGATCGTCTCCGCGAGCGCGCTGTGCCATGGCAACACGGCGCTCTGCGTGCGCGAGACGCTGACGTTCCGGCGCGTGGATAGCAGCACGACTGTCGCCCCGCACGCACGGACCCACAGCCATCCGGCGCCGGAGGGAGGCAGCATCGCTGCGCTCGACTACCGCGCGACTTCCTGGACGTGCGCGCCCGGCAGGAACGGCGGCCGCTACGTCGCCGTCGTGATGGTCCGGGCAAGCGGGGCGGGTTGCGGAGAATGCCAGTACCTGCGCCTGTACCATCCCAACGGCAGCCTGATCGCCGCTACACTGAAGTTCGACCTCGCCGGACGGGCGAGCGGGGATGAAAAAGGAGCGATCGTGGTGCAGAAGGTGCTGGGCCGCCCGTGGCCCGATGGATTGAAGGTAATCTACGACCGATGAAAGCCCTGGTCACGGGATTCGAGGCGTTCGGCGGCGAGCGCACCAACGCTTCCATGGAGGCGGTGCGGCGGGTGCGGGCGCGTGTCGGCACTCTCGACGTGGAAACCGCCGAGCTGCCGACCTCGTACGCGCGCTCGCACGCGGCGCTCGAGGCCGCGATCGCGCGGGCGAGGCCGGACATCGTGCTCTGCGTCGGGCAGGCGGGGGAGCGGGCGGCGCTGTGCGTCGAGCGCGTCGCGGTCAACCTCCAGGACGCGGAAATCGCCGACAACGACGGCGCGTGCCCGGTCGATGCGCCGGTCGTGCCCGGCGCGCCGGCGGCCTATCTCGCGACGTTGCCGGTACGCGCCGCAGTCACCCGGCTGCAGGCTGCGGGACTGCCTGCACAGCTTTCCATGAGCGCGGGCACGTTCGTGTGCAACCACGTGTTCTACGGGCTCATGCACCTGGCGGCGGCGCGAGGGCGTCGGTTTCGCGGCGGGTTCCTCCACGTCCCCTGCCTGCCGGAGCAGGCGCAAAGCGGCAAGCCGTCGCTGCCGCTCGCCGACATCGTGCGGGGAATCGAGATCGTGCTCGAGGTGGCTGTCGCCACAGGAACTAGAGACTAGGGACCAGGGACTGGAGTTTTCCAGTCTCTAGTCTCCGGTCTCATGCTGCAGGCGCGGTTCGCCTGCCGGGGCTATCAGTAGCGATGGTGACGGTAGCCGCCGCCACGATAGCCATCGCGGTAGCTGTAGCTGAAGGACACGGCCGGCGCCGGCGGGCCGTAGTAGTAGCCGGCCGGTTCCGGATACCCACCATACGGTACGGCAACGCAGCCGGCCAGTCCAAGAACCGCCACCAGACACGCAATCAGGCTCTTCATTTTCAACTCCTCGAAATGTTCTTCAAAAAACTTTCTCTTACTGCTTTGACTATGAAGAACGCGCGAGGGTGCGGATCGGACTGCAGGAAAGTTGTAAACGTTTGTTACGCCGCTTGACGACGCGGGCAGTGCGACAATCGTCGCCGGCGAACGACAGGCGCGTCCCGGGTGGCGCGCCGACGCGAAACATGCGCTACATGGCGGGTTTCTTGCCCGGCGGGGCGTAGTGGGACGGCACTTCGCCGGTAAGCGATTCCAGGAACGAGACGATACTGCCGACGGTTGCATCGTCGAGCGTGCGTCCGAGCTGCACGGCCGCCATGACGCGCACCGCGCGGTCGAGCCGGTCTACCGAGCCGTCGTGGAAGTAGGGAGCGGTCTTCGCGACGTTGCGCAGCATCGGTACGCGGAAAACGTAGCGGTCTTCTTCCTTCTTCGTGATGGCGAAGCGGCCGGGGTCGGGCTTCTCGGAGCCCGTTTCGAGCCAGTAATCCCTGGTCACGCCGAACTTCATCATCATCGTGCCGCCGAGGTTGGCCCCGCCGTGGCACCCGGCGCAGCCCGTGGCGATGAACGTCTTCAACCCCGTCTTCTGCCGCTCGGTGAGCGCCTTGTCGTCGCCGGCGAGGAAGCGGTCGAACGGCGCCGGGGTCACCAGCGTCGCCTGGTAGGCGGCTAGCACGCGCCCGTAGTTCGCCGCGCTGAGCGGCTGCGCGTCCTCGGGAAAAGCGGCGCGAAACCGTGCGAGGTAGCCCAGCTCGGCGAGCTTTGCGACGCCGGCGTCCTTGGTGGCAAAGCCCATCGAGCCCGTCAGCGAGCCCTCGGCCTGTTCGGCGCCGGTCTTGCGATCGGAGAGCCAGCGCAGGCCGGGCTGGTGCATGGAGTTGAAAACGGTGGGCGAATGCCGCGAGGTCAGAGCGCCGCGCGCGTCCGTCGAGAACTTGCGCCGGTCGGCGCCCCAATCGCGCGCCTCATGGCAGCTCGCGCAGGCCGTCTTGCCGTCGGCGGAGACGCGCGTATCCCAGAAGATGGCCCGGCCGAGCTCGGCCTGCGGCGAAGACGGGTCGGCGCCGCCCTTGATCTGCCCGAACAGGGCGGCGGCTTCCTTTCGCAGCGTCTCGTCCGCGTCCGCCGTGGCGGGCATGGCGATTCCGAGTGCTGTGATACACGCGAACAAGACCGCTCTCATGCGCGCTGCCTCCGTATCGATATCGCAATTATCAAGTTATCGCGTCGGCAGCACGCGCCACCGGGGGTGCCGCTGCGACTCGGTGTGCGCAGCAGGGTGCGGGAGCAGCGAGCGGCACCGGAAAGTGGACGTGTATGCGACGCAGCGGCTCCGCGCCCCGTCCCGCACCACCGTTCCGGAGACCGAGGCCGGGGCGCATCCCCACGATGAAACAGCCCCTGT
>DASRJL010000116.1:0-24331 GCA_035649495.1 Burkholderiales bacterium
GGCGTTCTCGGCGTTGTGCGCGGCGCAGTAGGGGTCGCCGGCTGCGGCGCTCACGGCGTGAGCGATCATGAACCTGAGCGCTTTCGGAACTTCACCGTCCTCCATCATGACGGCGGTGTGCAGGTCGCGGTAGGCGCGGAACACGCGGGGCTTGCGCAGCATGGTGAGCCAGCTGTTGGGCGGATAGCCCTTGGTTTTCTGCCAGCGCTCCATGTGCTCCGCGACTTCGACGAAGCGGTCGGGTGGGGCGGGGGAGATTCGTGACATGGTATTTCGTGACGGCTACGAAGGATGAAGGCGGAAGGATGAAGGATGACCTTGCTCGAGATGCCCCGACCTTTCGTCTCCTTCGGTCGGAGACAGCCTCCGGCCGTACGGGAGTGAAAGGCCGGGACATCTAGTTTGTCACGCGAAGCGTGGGGTCATCCTTCCACGTTCATCCTTCATCCTTTTTAGGCATGAGTTCCGGTCGCAAGTCACGGATCACGCAGTCTTCTTGATCTGTTTGATTTCCGCGGTGCCGCCCTGCGCTTCGTCGAGCAGGCCGAAGATCTCGCCTGCCTCTTTCGCAATCGCGTCCGCGATGTCGTTCAGCATCTTGACGCCCCTGGCCGCCGTGGCGCGCGCGGGGTCGCCGTACCAGCCGGTCGGGGCGATGGTCCTGATGTCGCGCAGCACCGGCTGGTAGCTGCGGGTGCGGCGCAGCCGGTCCCACTTGCGCCCGTGCGCGTGATCCGACGAGTCCTCGATACGGTCGAGGTGAACGATGTCAGGGCGGTACGCGAGCACCGCCAGGGCCTCTATCTCGCCGCCGTGCGTAAGCCCCCCGCAATCGTGACCGTAGAGTTCCGCCGCGACGTAGCACGCCTGCACCACGATGACGCTCATGCCGACGTCGCGGTGGAGCTTTTCCGAGGCGATGGCGAGGGAAGGGATGTTGCCCTCGTGCCAGTTGAGGATCAGGAGGCGCTTCGCGCCGTGCTTCGCCGTCGATTCGCAGGTCTCCACCACCACGCGCTGATAGGTCTCGGGGGAGAGCGTGATCGTGCCTTCGAAGGGCATGTGCATGGGAGTGACCCCCAGCGGTCCGCCCGGCAGCACCAGCCCGTCCATGCGCTCGGCCACGGCGTGCCCGATCACGTTCGCTGCGTAGATGTCGGTGCCCGCCGGCAGGTGCGGTCCGTGCTGCTCGACGCTGCCCGCGGGCAGGATCACCAGCGGATTGCGGCGCAGCTGGGCGGCGATTTCGGGCTGGGTGAGGTCGATGAAGTAGCGGGTCATAGGGGCGTGATTAGTGAGTAGTGATTGGTGATCAGTGATTGGTGTCTGGTTTGGGTTTGCGGCGCAGTGGACATAACCGGGTCCAATCACCATTCACCAATCGCGCACTTCAAGCAGCCCGTGGCTGCGCTGCGATGCGCGCCCGCGACTCCTCCAGCACCTCCGCGATGCGCACCGCCTGTCCCTTGCGGTCGATGGACTTGAGCGCTGCATAGACGACCGCGACCGCGACATTGCCGTTCCCCGCGGTCAGCTCGTTCGCTTTCCCGCTCGCGCAACTCTCCGCGAACATCTCGAGCTCGGCGCGGAACATGTCGCTTTCCGGCAGCGTGATCTCCTCGCGCTTCGCCCAGCCGTCCTTGCCGCGCTGAATGTAGAGCGTCGACGCCTTGTGCAGGAGGTGCGGCGTGTCCCAGGTCCCGAAATCGATCTCGTAGTGCATCAGGCCTTTCGATCCGAATACGCGCACCGCGAATATGCCGGGAGAAGTCCAGCACGAGCCGACGTAGCCGATCTTGCCGTCCGCGAACCGGATGAGCGTCATCGACTGGTCGTCCACCTCCGCGCCGACAGGCGAGAGCTTGGACGCCATCGCCGAGACTTCGCTGATGTCGCCGCCCAGGTAGTGCAGCACGTCGAACTGGTGAATGGCGAGCTGGGAAAGCGGACCGCCGGGAGCGCGGTCCTTGTACCAGCGCCAGGTCTGGGGCGTCAGCTCCAGCGCGCGCTCGTTGGAGAAATTCGCCTCCATGAACGCGACCCGGCCCAGCTCGCCGCGGTCGATGCGCTCGCGGATGATGCGGATGCCGGCCATGAGCCGCGCGCTGTGCCCCACGGTCACGGAAATGCCGTGCTGCTGCTCCAGCGCCGCGATCCTGAGACCGTCCTCGAGCGTCTGTGCAATCGGCTTTTCGGTGTAGACGTGCTTGCCGGCGCGCGCGACCTGCTCCGCGAGCGGCAGGTGCTGCTCGTTGGGGACGGTCAGTATGACGCCCTGGATGTCGGGGTTGGCGAGCAGCGCCTTCATGTCGGGCGCCGCCGGGACGCCGAGCTCCTTCTCGAACGCCGCGCGCCTCTCCTCGGACCGGCTGAAGCCGGCGACGATCTGCAGCTTGTCGGACTGCTTCGCCGCGCGCGTCAGCACCTTCGCCCAGCGACCGAGGCCGACGATTCCGAGCTTGACGGGCTGTACAGACATGAGGAAGTCCTAGCGATGCTCACTGGGAGAGGCGACATTATGCCACCGCAGACAAAGGATGAAGGATGAACTTGGACGGATGATCCCACCTACGGTGATGGTTACTTGTCCCGGCATTTCGTTTCCTCGGCCGGCAGCTTCTCCTGACCGGGCGCAGTGACAGGGAGGGACGCTCAAGCACCCGCGGAGCGGGAGGTCATCCTTCATCCTTCCACGTTCATCCTTCGGATGATCCACGGCAGCAGTACTTTTTCGGCGATGATGGCGCTCGGCCAGTCTGCCGAGCGGCCCATGTGACCGCCGGCCGGATTGACCCAGGCGTCCTTGGCGTCGCCGTGCTCGAGAAGGAGGAAGAGGTCGGCGATCGGAACCTGCGAGTCGCGGGCCCCGTTCACGAGGAGCATGGGCGCCGACGGCCGGTCGAGCAGGCCCGATGTCAGCAGCGAGAACGGCCGCATCGTTTCCAGGAGATCGTCGATCCCGCTCGCACCGTGCATGGCGCATTTCGCTTCGAGATAGTCGTAGAGGTACTCGCCGGTCGCGAGCGAAGCCTTGAGCCAGTCCGGATCGAAGTAGTGATGGATGGGGCCGCCGTGCACCACTGCTCCACGCAACCGCTCGCGCTCCGTGACGGCGAGCTTGGCGGCCCAGTAGCCGCTCCAGCTGCGCCCCTGCACGACGACGCGGCTGGCATCAACGTCCGTGCGCGTTGCGAGATGGTCGAGGGCGGCGGAGAAGATACGATCGCTGCCCGTTTCGGCGGTCGCGTCGGGGGATTCCCCGGTGCCCGGCATGTCGATCGCGAACAGTCCCAGGCCATGCTTGAGATAGCCGTCGGTCTGCGCGGCCACGTCTTCCTTGCGCGAATCGAGGCCGGCGATGCCGAAGACGAGCGGCGCCGGGCGGACATTTTCGGGCAGCCGCAGGTAACCCACGATCTCGCGGCCTTCGAACGGAATCCGGACCGTCTCGATGGGCGGATCGAGAAGACGCGCGTAGGCGCGAAACGCCCGTACGGCGCGGGCCCGGGCGTGCTGCTTCGCCGGCGTGTTCTCGGTGGGCCAGCGCGCGAAGTGAAACAGGCGCCACGCCTGCCAGTACCGGTCGCGTGCGCCGCTGCCGGCCGCGAGCGATTCAGCCGCTGCCCAGTGCCGCTCGCCGCCGGCAGTCCAGGCGCGCGCCCAATCCTCGCGGTCGAGGCTCGCTATTGCGGACAATGCCGCGCGCGCGTCATCCGGCGCGATCCCGCCGACCGGAGGCATGGAGCGATCCGCCCGGCGCTGAACCTCCTGCTTCAACTGCTCGAGGTCGCGCCCGCCGCCCGGCACCAGCGCGCCGGCAGCCGCAGCCATCAGGATTCGGGCCCCGCGTATTTACCGGCGGTGTCGGGGAACAGGTTCTTCACGATCTTGAACTTGGTGATGTCCACGGTGCCGTCCATGTGGAGATACATGGAGGCATCGCGGTAGAGCTTCTCGATACCGAAGTCGAGCATGGTGCCGTTGCCGCCGTGAAGCTCCATCGCGTGCCTGCACACTTCGAGCACGGTCTCGGACGCGAAGAGCTTCACCATGTTGCACAGCATCTCGGCTTCCGGCGCTTTCTCGTCCACCGCGCGCGAAGCCTCGCGCAGCATGCCGCGCACGGCGCAGATCTTGGTCGCCATGTCGGCGAGGCGCAGCGCGGTCGCCTGGTGCTTGATCAGGATCTTCCCGCCCTGCACGTAATCCTGGACGTACTTCGAGGTTTCCTCGAACGCGCGCACCGCGACGCCCAGGTTCTTGGAGCCCTGGATGATCTTGCCCGGACGGAAGTAGACGCCGGCCTTCGCGAGCGCCACGTCCTCGACCAGGCAGTGATCCTTCGGCACGGCCACGTCCTCGAGCACGATCTCGCCGTTGTTCATGTAGCGCCCGCCGAGGGTCTCGTTGCAGCGCGCCACCGCGAATCCCGGCGTCTCGCGCGGCACCAGGAAGCACGAGGTCCCCCTGGTCATACCTGCGCCCGGCTTCGTCGTCGCATAGACCACGTACAGCTTGGAGTCCCAGGCGTTAGTGATGAACTGCTTGCGGCCGTTGATCACCCATTTGTCGCCCTTGAGCGTAGCACGGGTGTGCATCATCGCCTCAGGTACGTCGTACGGCAGCCAGCGGTCGGAGGCGCCGCGCGGCTCGGTGAGGCAGTGCGACAGGAGGAACGTGGGGTCCTTCACGACCTGCGGGAACCACCGCTCCTGCAGGTGGCGCGGCGCGACGTTGCGCAGCAGCACCGAGACCTTCCAGATCTGCACCAGCTTCTCCGACAGCCCGCAGTCCCCGCGCGAGATCTCCTCGGAAATCACCGCGAACGTCTGGGTCTCGGTCTTCGGGTCGAGCGGGGTGCCGCCGAATTCCTCGGGAACGCCCAGCGTGCGTATCCCGATCTCGTCGGCCTTTTCGAGGATTGCGCGCGGCAGCCGCTCGTCGGGATTCATGTTCCATTCACGCTGCCAGTTCTTGCGCGTGAATGGAATGACGTGCTCGTTCGCGAACCTGCGGGTGACGTCCCGCATCATGCGCGTTTCCTCCGGCAGGCCGCGCTCGACCATGTCGTCCAGCAGCATCTGGAGATCCTCTGTCTACAAGACCTTAGTTGGCAGTCAAGCCGACGGCTTTCACCACCGCGGCGTTCTGGACCATGGAGTCGGCGATGACCTTGCGAAACTCCTCCGGCCCCCGCAGGACGATTTCAGTCGCCTGCGTGACCATCTGCTTCCTGAAGTCCGGCTGCTCGGCCATCTGCGTCACCGCCGAGCGCAGCTTCGCCGCAATCGGTTTCGGCGTTCCCTTGGGCAGCAGGAAGCCCTGCCAGCCGCTGTAATCGAATCGGGGTATGGTCTCGGCGATCGCCGGAACGTTGGGGAGGAGCGGAGTGCGCTTGGGAAGGCTCTGCCCTATCGCGCGCAACCTTCCGGAATTGACGTGGACCATCACGGCTGGTGCGGGGGTCAGGGTCCATTGCGATTCGCCCGCGATCACCGAGGCGACCGACGGTCCGCCGCCCTTGTATGGCACGTGCAGCGCCTCGAACTTCGCGGCCTGCAGGAAATACGCGCCGGAAAGATGGCTCTGCGAGCCCGCTCCGGCGGAAGCCATGTTCACCTGCCCCTGCTTGGCCTTGCAGTAGTCGATCAGCTCCTTCGTCGATTTCACGGGCAGCGACGGGTTGACGACCAGCACGTTGGGCGTCTCGGCGAACTGCGCGACGTAGTCGTAGTCCTTCAGCGGGTCGAAAGTGGGATTCTTCTGGAGAATGCGGGCGATGGTGGTCGCCGCCGTCGTCGCCGCGATCACGGTATAGCCGTCGGGCGCCGCGGCCTTGGCGATCTCCATGCCGATCACGCCAGCCGCGCCCGCGCGGTTGTCGATGACGATCTGCTGGCCGAGCACATCGGAGAGCTTGGCGCCCGCGATGCGGGAGAGCGTGTCGACCGAGCTGCCGGGCGCGTTGGGCACCAGCATGCGTATCGGACGGTCGGGATAGCCCTTCCCGTTTTCGGCCGCCGTCGCCGGCGCTGCGAGCTGGCCTGCCGCCGCCGCCAGCGCAGCGAAAACGAAGTGGCGTATGCTCATGAACTCCTCCTCATTCTTGGACGTTCGAGGCAATTCTCGTCGATTTCGACAGGCCAAATCAACCCGAATTCCAATACAATTCGCCCCATGATCCGGAGCGTTGCGCTGCTGGCCGTCGCCGCCGCCGTCGCGTTGGGCACCGCGTGCGCGTTGACGCCCGATTCCTACAAAGGCGCCGCCGCGCCGCGCGCCGAAGCCATCGTGCCGTTCAAGTCGGCGCGTCCCGTTCTCGGGCTTGCGCTCGGCGGGGGCGGCGCGCGCGGCTTCGCGCACATCGGGGTCATCAAGGCGCTGGAGGATGCGGGCATCGTGCCCGACGTCGTTACCGGCGCGAGCTCCGGCGCGGTCATCGCGGCGCTCTATGCGGGCGGCCACGACGGGCGCCGCCTTACGGAGATTGCGCGCGCCCTGAACCGCACCGACCTCGTGGATTTCGTTCTGATCGGGCGTGGATGGGTGCGTGGCGAGGCGCTCCAGGATTTCGTGAACCGCATGGTCGGGGACCGCCCCATCGAGCGCCTGGCGCGGCCGTTCGCGGTCGTGGCGACGGCGGCGAAGAGCGGGAGGATGACGGTGTTCAATCGCGGCAACACCGGACTCGCGGTGCGCGCTTCAGCGAGCGTTCCCGAGCTGTTCATCGCTCCCGTGATCGAGGGCGAGGAATTCGTCGACGGCGGGCTCACGAGCCCGGTGCCGGTCAAGCTCGCGCGCGCGATGGGCGCCGACGTGGTCATCGCGGTGGACGTCTCATGGTTCGCACAGGTGCGGGGACGCGATCCAGCCGGCGACGGTATGGCGCGCAAGCAGGATAGCGACGGTACGACGCGCTATGGCCGCAGCGTGCGTTACGGCTTGTTGAACGACGAGCTGGCGGCGGCCGACGTCGTGGTGAGCCCGCGCACCGTGCCCACGCGCATGCTGGATTTCGAGCAGAAGGAAGCGAACATCGCCGCTGGTGAAGAAGCGGCGCGCGCCGTGCTGCCGGATCTGAAGGCGGCGCTGGCGCGGGCCGCTGCCGGGAAGAGCGCCGCGGCGGCTGCCGCTCCCGCCGCTAACTGAGGCGGCTGTCGGCGTGAACCGAGACGGGAGGAGATACGCATGACGACCAGGTGTGCCTTTTCCGTGCTGCGTGCAGCTATGGTGGCCGCGGCGTTCCTGTGCACGGTGCCCGCGTTCGCGCAGGAGCCCGCGAAGCCGGGCGTGTATGGAGAAGAGGATCGCGACTGGAACGTCGCGCCCACGAAGGCGTACCGCACCGACGACTATCACGGCCCGACCCCGCGCCAGATACCCGGCGGCCGGGTCGTCAGCACCTACGAGTTGAGCCAGATGATGCAGCAGCAGCCGCGGCCCTACGTGATCGACGTGCTGGGCGGGAACATCCACCGCACCATCGCCGGCGCCTTCTGGATGATAGGGGCCGGCGCGGGCGACATGAGCAGGGAGGAGGAGAAGCGCTTCGTCGAGGCCATGGGCAAGTTCGCCGCTGGAAACAAGAACCAGGCCCTCGTTTTCTTCTGCGTCGACTCGCAATGCTGGCTCTCGTACAACGCCGCCCTGCGGGCGATCGCGGCGGGCTACACGAACGTCATATGGTACCGCGGGGGCGTCGCGGCCTGGCGCCAGGCGGACCAGCTGATGACGATGTCGGAGCCGTTTGCGTGGAAGGATTGATCGCTAACAACCCGTCACGGGTCAGGGGTCAGGCGTAACACCCGTCATGGGTCAGGCGTCAGGTGTGAACCGTCGGGCCTCTGGTTGTTAGCACGCATGACCCTTGACCCATGACGCCTGTGTCTGGAGTAGGATAGACCTCATTGCTAACCCAGGAGGACGACGACCATGGCACAGATCAGGCACATCGCGATTCAAACCCAGGACGAAGAGGCAACCAAGCGGTTCTACGTCGAGAACTTCGGGCTCAAGGTGGTGAGAAAGCTCGAAAGCGAGCGCACCTCCGGCTATTTCCTCACGGACGGCCACATCAATCTCGCCATCCTGCGTTTCAAGAACGACGTCGTGGCGGGCGCCGAGCGCGGCACGGGCTGGAGCGGCATCCATCACATCGGCTTCCAGGTGGAGAGCCTCGAGGAGACCGCGGCGAAGCTGGAGAAATCCATCGCCCGGCCGCGCGATGATATCAACGTAGCCCTCGGGCTGGGCGCGGGCGGCGCGCCGGCGGGACATGGCAACGTCGAAGTGCGCTACATGGGGCCGGATAACGTGAACTTCGACGTCTCGCAGACCGGATGGGTCGGAACGCCCACCAACAAACCTCACGGCGAGCACGCGGCGGAAACAGCCATCTCGTAGTCGGGTGGCGGGCCCTGCCGGGGAAACGACCTTTCCCCGGTCCGCGCAATCGGGTGCGACGTCCAAGAGCGCACGAGCCTGGGGAAGCACCTGCCGCCAGCGATCCGACTTCTCAGGGCGCCGGCTCTGACACCGAGCGCGGCACGCGCTTCAGGTCCCAATGTTCGATCGCCCATTTCCACAGGTCTGCGGTGTCCAGCGCCGGCGGCTTGTGCCCGAGAAATTCCAGCGCCAGCGTCAGTGCAGGGAGCAGGTTGGCGCGATCTACCGGCGCGGCGTGGGTCTGCTTCGACAGCTTCTCGCCCTGCGCGTTGACGGCAACCGGCAGGTGCGCGTAGCGCGGCGTGGGCAGACCGAGAAGGCGCTGGAGGTAAATCTGGCGCGGCGTCGAGACGAGTAGATCGGCTCCGCGCACGATGTGCGTGATGCGCTGCTCCGCATCGTCCGCCGCCGCCGCGAGCTGGTAGGCGTATACGCCGTCCGCGCGGCGCAGCACGAAATCGCCCGAATCGCGTTCGAGATCCTGGGTTACCCGTCCCTGCACTTCGTCGTCGAACTCGATGCTCGCGCCGCCGGTTCGCACGCGCAGCGCACGTCCGGGGCCGTCGGAAAGTTTCTTTGAGCGGCACGTGCCGGGATAGACATAGCCTTCCATGCCGGGCGGCGCGGAGTCCGCGATCTCGCGCCGGCTGCACGAGCAGGCATAGACGAGGCCTTGCTTGCGCAGGCTTTGCAGCGCCTCACGGTAGGCATCAGTGCGCCGGCTCTGGTATACGACCGCCCCGTCCCATTCCATGCCGCAGGCTTCGAGCGTCCGCAGAATATCGTCCGCGGCGCCCGGCACGGCCCGCGGCGGATCGAGATCGTCTATGCGCACCAGCCACGCGCCGCTGCGCGAGCGGGCTTCCAGATAGCTTCCGGCCGCTGCGACGAGCGAGCCGAAATGCAGCGGTCCGGTGGGCGAGGGCGCGAAGCGGCCGCGATAGCGTTCCATGCGTCGAAGTGTAATGCTGAAAACCAATCGGACACAGAGAACAGACCGTGCCCTCTCTGATCGATCTCCACTATCTTTGCGCCCAATGCGTCGTCCGGATGGTTCAGGAGGGTGTTCCCTAGGCCCTCCGGGGCCGTTGTAGTATTGGTCTTCCGACTCACGGAGGACGGCAATGAAATGCAAAGCCGCGGTCGCCCATAAAGCGGGCGCGCCGCTCACGATCGAGACCGTGGACGTCGAGGGACCGAGGGTCGGCGAGGTGCTGGTCGAAATCAAGGCGACCGGGATCTGCCATACCGACGAGTTCACGCTCTCCGGCGCCGATCCCGAGGGACTCTTTCCGTCCATCATGGGACACGAGGGCGCGGGCGTCGTGGTGGACGTCGGGCCCGGAGTCGGCACGCTCAGGAAAGGCGATCACGTCATCCCGCTCTACGTTCCCGAATGCCGGCAGTGCGAGTACTGCGTCTCGGGCAAGACCAATCTGTGCCAGGCGATCCGTGTCACGCAGGGACAGGGAGTGATGCCGGACGGCTCGAGCCGGTTCAGGCTCGACGGCGCGAAGCTCTATCACTACATGGGCACCTCGACGTTCTCGAACTACACGGTCGTGCCGGAAATCGCGCTCGCGAAGATCCGCGAGGACGCACCCTTCGACAAGGTGTGCTACATCGGCTGCGGCGTGACGACCGGCATCGGCGCCGTGATCAACACCGCGAAAGTGGAGCCGGGAGCGAACGTGGTGGTTTTCGGGCTCGGCGGCATAGGGTTGAACGTCATCCAGGGCGCGCGCCTCGCCGGCGCGAACATGATCGTGGGCGTGGACATCAACCCCGCGCGGCAGAGTCTCGCCGGAAAATTCGGCATGACGCACTTCGTCAACCCGAAGGAGGTCGAAGGCGATCTCGCCCCCTGGCTCGTCAACCTGACCGGGGGCGGCGCCGACTACAGCTTCGAGTGCATAGGCAACGTGGAGGTCATGCGCGCGGCGCTGGAGTGCTGCCACAAGGGCTGGGGCGTCTCCGTCATCATCGGCGTCGCGGGCGCCGGGCAGGAGATCAGGACCCGCCCGTTCCAGCTCGTCACCGGGCGCGTGTGGAAGGGCACGGCGTTCGGCGGCGCGAAGGGCAGGCGCGACGTACCGCGGATCGTGGACTGGTACATGGAAGGGAAGATCAACATCGACGACCTCATCACGCACAAGCTCGCGCTCGCCGAGATCAACAAGGGGTTCGAGCTGATGCGCGAGGGGAAGTCTATTCGTAGTGTGGTAGTTTTTTGAAGATCTGGAGTCAAGGAGAAACCGTGACCAAGATGCAGGACCGCCTCGCGTTGCACACCTGGACGCTCGACACTACGCCGCTCGCGCAGCTCCTGCCGGCCGTCAAGAAGGCAGGATGGAACGGCATCGAGCTGCGCCACGCGGATTTCAAACGCTGCAACGAGGCCGGCATGAGCAACGCGCAGGTGCGGGATCTTGTGCGCGGGAGCGGCCTCAAGGTCGCCACCGTAGGATGCGAGTACGGTATTCTGTTCGCGAAGGGCGAGGAGCGCCGGCGCCTCGTCAAAACGCTCGAGGATACCTGCGTCAGCGCCAGGGCGTTGGGCTGCGAAATGATCATGACCGCGACCGGCCCGGGTGAAGGCACAATGCGCGACGCCGTGGACGGCCTCAAGGAGGCGGCCGGGGTCGTGCAGGCGCATGGCATGCGCCTTGCATACGAATACAGCTGCGCCCATGACTGGTTGAACAACCTGAAAGTCGCGCGCGAAATACTGGCCGCCGTCGGCCATAAGAGCTGCGGTCTTCTGATCGATGCGTACCATTTCGAGAGAACCGGCGTGGGCGGCAGAGGTTTCGAAGACGTGCCGGCGACCGAGATCTTCGCATTCCAGTACAGCGACGTGCCCGATGCGCCGCTGATCGCCGGCGAGAGGCCGACCGATCGCCTGCTGCCGGGCCAGGGCACCGTGCGCTGGAAGGAGGTCTTCGGTTTGCTCGCCGAGAAGAATTACCAGGGCTGGCTTTCCTACGAATCGCCGAATCCGAAAACCTGGGCGCAGCCGCCCGAGCAGGCTGCGCGCGAGGCGCTGGCAGCGACGCGCGCGCAGCTCGCTGCTGTCGAATAGGGGAGCCCGGCATGAATCAACCCGTTGAGCTGTCCGCCGAAGAGCTGGCCCAGGCGCCCTATTGCGTGGGGCCGGATCCCAACCCGCGGAAGCCCGCGTTCGCGCTCCCGCCCGGCGCCACCGACTGTCACGCGCACGTGTTCGGCCCGGTCGCGCGCTACCCCTATTTCGGCCGGCGCATCTACACGCCGCCCGATGCACTGCCGTCGGCGTACTGGGGCATGCTCGGCGCGCTGGGCGTCACGCGCGCGGTGCTGGTGCAGCCGAGCGTGTACGGCACCGATAACCGCGCGATGCTGGACGCGATGGCGGGCGAGAAGCATCGCATGCGGGGCGTCGCGGTCGTCGAGGAAACGATCGCGGACGCGGAGCTCGCGCGCATGCACGAGATCGGGGTGCGCGGCATCCGCTTCAACATCGTGGATGTGAAGCCGGAGGAGAGGGGCAAGCTGCCGATCGACGTCGTGCGCAGGATGGCGGAGCGTATCAAGCCGTTCGGCTGGCACATCCAGTTCCTGATGCACGTGGACGAGTTTCCGGAGCTCGACAGGATGTTCGCCGGCTTTCCCGTGGACATCGTGATCGACCACTACGGGTACATGGCGGTTTCGAAGGGCATCGCGCATCCGGGCTTCCAGGCGCTGCTCAAGCTCATGAAGGCCGGACATTGCTGGGTCAAGTTCACCGGCGCCTACCGCATCTCCGGCGAGAGCGCGCTGCCGTACTCGGACGTCACCCCGTACGCACGCGCTCTCGTCGCCGCCGCGCCCGAGCGCATCGTGTGGGGCACGGACTGGCCCCATCCCAAGCACGAGAAGCCGATGCCGAACGACGGCGACATGTGCAACCGGCTGCTCGACTGGATCCCCGACGAGAAAGAGCGCCGCCTCGCGCTGGTCGACAACCCCGCGAAGCTTTACGGCTTCAACTAATAGTGGAGAAAGATTTGAAAATCCCCGCCGCTCATCTATTCCCACGCTGAGGCGACAGATGCTCTTCATGGTAATCGAGACCTTCCGCGACAACGACATGATTCCCGTCTATCGAAGACTGCGGGACTCGGGACGCATGCTTCCGGACGGGCTGAAATACGTGGATAGCTGGGTTGAGCCGAACTTCAGTCGATGCTTCCAGCTAATGGAGTGTGACGACCTGCGCCTGCTGCAGCAGTGGGTTCTTCAATGGCGGGGGTCAGGGACAACTTTCGATATCGTTCCAGTCCTGACCAGTGCTCAGACCCGCGAGGTCGTGGCGCCGCATCTGGACAAGACATGATTCCCGAGGCGTTGGTCGCCCGCGTGCGGCGCAAGCGCCGGGAATCTCAAATCCGCGGCAGCGTGAAGTAGAAGGTGGCGCCTTCGCCGGGGCTCGATTCCGCCCACAGGCGCCCGCCGTGGCGCGCGATGATGCGCCGCACGATCGAAAGGCCTACGCCCTGCCCCTCGAACTGGCGCTGGTCGTGGAAGCGGCGGAACGGCAGGAACAGGTCGCGGGCGCGGCTCACGTCGAAGCCGGCGCCGTTGTCGCGCACGAAGTAGGTGATGATGTGATTTCGCGCGGTGCTGCCGATCTCGATCAGGGCGGGATCGCGCTCCCGCGTGAACTTGAGCGCGTTCGACAGCAGGTTCATCCATACCTGCCGCAGGAGCCCCGCGCTGCCCACGCAGCTGCCCAGGTTCCGTATGGTTATCCGGATCCGGTCCGACTTCTCGGATATCAGCTCGTTCAGCACCTGGTCGACCAGCGCGCGGGCGTTGATGAGCGACATCGTCTCCGGCTGGACGTCGAAGCGGCAAAGCGCGAGCAGGTCGTCGATGACGCGCTCCATGTCCCGCGTTGCGCGCACGATTCTCGAGACGCACGAGCGGGCCGCGGCGGCCATCTCGCCGGTGTGCTCTTCTTCGAGGATGCGGGAGTAGCCGTGAATCGTCCGCAGCGGTGCGCGCAAGTCGTGCGCCACCGAGCAGGCGAACGCGTCGAGCTCCTCGACCCGCTCCTCCAGCCGGGCGATCCGGTGCTCCAGGATTTCCTTGTCGTTCATGTCGAGCTCTGTGCTGTCTTCCGCGTGCGCCTGCGGCCCTTCACCGTACGCGTCGTCCATGATCGCGGACGTATGCAATGCGAGGGGCCTGTGCGCGGGGGAGGTCATTCGTCGCCCGTAAGATCCCCGTGCGGCGGCGCTGCACCGAGCGCCCGCACCACCAGCGGCAGGAGCTCCGAGTAGATCTTGTCCTTGCGCACGTATCCGGACGCGCCGGCGGCGAGGGCGCGCTCCACGTAGGCGCTGCCCTCCAGGTTGGTGACCATGACGATCTGGGTCCCGGGCCGCAGCGCCTTGATGCGCGCCGCGAGCTCGATTCCATTCTCGGCCGGCAGGTTGATGTCCATCAGGACCACGCGCGGGCGCCGCTCGGTGACGAGCTTGAGACCCCGAGCGCCGTCCGGTGCGTCCGCGATCGTCAGGTTGGTCAGGCTCGACTGCAGGAAATCGCGGATCAGCGCGCGCATGACGCTCTGATCGTCGATTATCAGCACGTCGACGCCCCTGGTGCTTTCAACTGCTCTGGCCACGCCCGTTGTTCCTCGAAATGGCCGCGCGCAACGTTACGCGCGATTACCGGAGCGCATCATAGGAAATTGCGGCCGGGGAATCTGTCGGGAGACCCTGACAACGGACAGCGGCCGTTGTAGGGAGAGTTTGACTCTTTGGACCCGGGCGGGACGGACTGTGATACGGATCACATCCGGGGTGTGGGGCGCATCACTTCATGAAAACGGGCTCATCCGGGCGGGGTTATGCCGTGCAGTATCGCCAGGCGCACGAGCGCGGGAATGTCGCTCACGCCGAGTTTCTTCATCAGGCGGCTGCGGTAGGTTTCAACCGTCTTGGGCGAGAGATGGACGAGGCGCGCGATCTCTGCGCTCGACTTGCCTTCGGCCACGAGCTGGAGCACCTGGCGCTCGCGCGTGGAAAGGCGCTCGAGCGGGCTCGCTCCGGCGCGCGCCGGGTCCACGCGCCCGAACTCCGCGACGGCGCGGGAAAGATACCGGTTGCCGGCGTGCACGGCGCGCACGGCGGTGACGACCTCGGCTCCGGCCGATTCCTTGAGGAGATAGCCCGCGGCGCCGGCCGCGAGCGCCCTGTAGACGTGCTCGGACCCGGCGTGCATGGAGACGATGATGATGCGCGTCCCGGGACACTTCTCCGCGAGCGCGCGCGTGGCCTCGATGCCGTTCAGCTCGGGCATCGCGATGTCCATGAGCACGACGTCCGGCTTGAGCTCCGGCACTCGGCGTAATGCCTCGTGACCGTTCCCGACCTCGCCCACGACTTCGATGTCGCCGGTAGCCTGCAGCAGCGCCTTCAGGCCGTCCCGCAGCAGCACGTGGTCGTCCGCGATGACGACACGAATCGTCATGCCTCGCTCCGCTCGGCTTCGACGACGACCCGGGTGCCGCCGGAAGGTGCGGGCTCGATCCGCAGCGTCGCGCCCACCGCTTCGGCGCGCTCGCGCATCGTTTTCAGCCCCCACGTCGCGCGCTCCGGGGACGAGGCGCCGGCGTCGAACCCGACGCCGTCGTCGCTGACGCTCAGCTCCACTACGCCGTTCACCGCGGCGAGACGGACATGGACGTTCGCGGCGCGCGCGTGCTTCGAGACGTTGTTGAGCGCCTCCTGCGCGATGCGGAACAGCGCCGTTTCCGTTGCCGGGGAGAGCCGCGGCTCGGGCTCCTGCCCGGTGACGACGACCGGCACTCCGAGGCGTCCCGACAGGGCGTCGGCGTGGGTGCGCAGCGCGGCAAGCAGCCCGTAGTCGTCGAGCGCGGGCGGGCGCAGGTCGGCCATGACGTCGCGGACATGCCGGACCGCGGATTCCACGAGTTCCTGGGCGTCCGACAGGCGGGCGGCGATCGCTGCCGGCGCGTTGGGCGGCAGCTGCGCGCGGATGAGGTTGAGACTCAGGTTGAGCGCTGAAAGGTTCTGCCCGACGCGATCGTGCAGCTCGCGATTGATGTTGCGGCGCTCGACTTCCTGGACCTCGACCAGCCGCCGCGACAGTTCCTGCAGCCGGGAGAACGATTGCTGCAGCTCTTCTTCCGCGCGCTTGCGATCGGTCACGTCGATATGGCATCCCAGCATGCGCCGCGGGTTGCCGCTGGTGTCGAGCTCCACCTGGGCGCGGGCGTAGATCCACCGGTACGAGCCGTCCTTGTGCCGCAACCGGAACTCGATTTCGTAGCTCGGACCGGGAGCGGCGAGGTACGCCCTGACCTTCGGCACGACCCGCTCGCGGTCATCGGGGTGCAGCCGGCTTTCCCATTCACGATAGTGATGGTCGATTTCGTCGTCCTGGTAGCCCAACTGGCTCTTCCATTCCGGGGACAGGTACAGGCGATCATCCGGGATGTTCCAGTCCCAGAGACCGATGTTCGACGCATGGACCGACAATCTCAGCCGCGCCTCGCTTTCCCGCAGCGCGTCCTCCTCCCGCCGCTTGACGATCGCGATGGCCGCGGTATGGCTCGCCATCTCGATCAGCCTCAGATCCTCCGGTCCGGGCCGCCGCGGCTCGCGAAAGTACATGGCGAAGGTGCCGAGAACGCGCCGTTTCGGGTCGAAGATGGGTGTTGACCAGCACGCGCGCAGCCCGTGTTTCATGGCAAGCGGGCGGTAGCTCTCCCACAACGAGTCCGTGGCGATGTCCTCGGTGATGACCTGCTCGCCGCGGAATGCCGCCGTGCCGCATGACCCGGCGCGGGGACCGATGGGCTCTCCGTCTATGGCGCGGCTGTAGCTCTCGGGCAGGTTGGGCGCCGCGCCGCGCTGCACGTGCGTGCCGTCGCCGTCGAGCAGGAGTATGGAGCCGAGCATTCCCTGCGACCGTGCTTCGATGAAGCGGACGAGGGCATCGAGGGTCACGCTGAGCGGCGACCCCGCGGCGATCATCTCCAGCACCTGCTTCTGGCCGCTCGCTTCTGCGGTCCCGGCTTCTACCCGGGTCCGCAGTGTGCGATTCCAGAGGAACAGCAGCGTTCCCGCCGCGAATAAGGCCATCGCGAAGGCGGCGAGGTAGTACAAGTACCGCGGCTCGATCGGAAGGCTCACCGGCGATCCGAGCCAGCGGGCGTCGATGTCGCTCAAGGCCTGAGCTGGAGTGCGGTCGTAGCCGCTCTGTATGAAATTGCGAAGCTCGGCCCGCCCGCCCGCGACCGCCCAGTGGAAGCTCGCGCCATAGAGCGGCGCGGTCTGCCGGAAATCGGCGGCGAGCGCGTGCTTGAAAAGGAAGTATTGTGCCGTCGGGCTGTCCATGCAGAACAGCCGGATCTCCCCCGCGCCCGCCGCCTGCACCAGGGCCTCCGAGGCCGGGAAGGTGCGGATCGTGTCTATGCCCCGCTGCTGCAGCCATCTCGCGCAGGCACTGCCTTCCTTGGCGCCGATGGTGAAGCCGCGGAGACTCGGAACCTGGTTGATCCCGCTGATCGTGCGGTGGAAGAAGACCCGTGCTTCCACGGTCGCATACGAGCGTGAAAACTCGTAAAGACCGGCGCGCTCGGCGGTGTAGGCGAGGGCATCGATAACGTCGGCGCTCCCTGCCTTTACGCGTTGCTGGGCATCGCTCCACGCCAATCCCTCGACCTTCACGGGCACGCCTGTCGTTCTTGACCAGAGTGCCCACTTGTCCACGAGGATGCCCTGCAGCTGCCCGTCGCCCGCGCGGAACAGGTACGGCGGATAGTTGTCGTCCGTGACGACGACGAGTTGCGCCGGAGGTGTGAATTCGGCAGGCGCGGCAGGAAAAGGCAGGAGCAGGAATGCGCACAGCACGGCGCGCGGCACGCCCCCGCGGGCTGCTCCGGCATGCGCCGTGTAATCGGACCCGACGGCTAAATCAACACGCTCCACCTGCTTCCCTCCCTGTGGAGTCCGGCCTGCCTATCACGTAATCTTAGTCTATCCGGAGCGCGGTACGGCGCGACAATGAACGGAAACACTCGGGCTCTTCACCACATCCTCATCGTCGGCGGCGGCGCGGGCGGGATCGAGCTTGCTACCCGGTTGGGTGACACGCTGGGCCGCCGCGGCAAGGCGCGCGTGACCCTCGTCGACCGCTCGCGCACGCATCTGTGGAAGCCGCTGCTGCACGAGTTCGCGGCCGGCACCATGGATCTCGACCACCATGCGCTCGACTACCTGGCGCAGGCGCGCTGGCACCATTTCCGGTTCCAGCTGGGCGAGATGGACGGACTGGATCGCGCGCGGCGGGTGGTTCTGGTCGCGCCGACCGGGGACGAGGACGGGCGGGAGCTGATCCCGCGCCGGGAGATCCCGTACGACACGCTGGTGATCGGGGTCGGCAGCCACAGCAACGATTTCGGCACGCCCGGCGCGCGCGAGCACGCGCTGAGCCTCGACCGGGCGGAGCAGGCGGAGCTGTTCCATCGCCGGCTGATCGACGCCTGCATCCGCGCCAATTCGCAGGGCGAGCCGCTCAGACCCGAGCAGCTGAACGTCGCCATCATCGGCGCCGGCGCGACCGGCGTGGAGCTGGCGGCCGAGCTGCACAAGAGCACGCGCGAGCTGGTGGCCTATGGCATGGAGCGCATCGACCCGGAAAAAGACGTGCGTCTGACTATCATCGAGGCGGCGCCACGCATCCTGCCCGCAGTGCCGGAGCGCCTGTCGAAGGCCGCCGCGGACCTGCTGCGGGGCCTCAACGTGCAGGTGCTGACCGGGGAGCGCGTGACGCAGGTCGCTGCGGACGGCGTGACGACCGCCGCGGGGAAGAAGATACCAGCCGAGCTGACGGTGTGGGCTGCCGGCATCAAGGCGCCCGATTTCCTGAAGGACATCGACGGTCTCGAGACGAACCGCATCAACCAGCTCGTCGTGCTGGAGACTCTCCAAACTACGCGCGACGCCGATATATTCGCGATCGGCGACTGCGCGAGCTGTCCGTGGCCCGGCCACGAGCGCGCGGTTCCGCCCACCGCGCAGGCGGCGCACCAGCAGTCATCGCACCTCGCGCGCATGCTGCCGCGGCGGATCGCCGGCAGGCCGCTCGCGCCGTGGCGCTATCGCGACTTCGGCTCCCTGGTTTCGCTCGGCGAGTATTCGACCGTCGGCTCGCTGATGGGGGCCCTGCTCGGGGGAAGCCTCTTCGTGGAGGGGCTGTTCGCGCGGTTCATGTACCTGCTGCTCTACCGCATGCATCTCTACGCGCTGCACGGCGCGGCGCGGGTCGTGCTCGACACGCTGGCGCGGCTCATCACGCGGCGGACGGAGCCCCGCGTAAAACTGCACTGAGTGCAGTTTTACTTTCGTCAGGCGTCAGGGGTCATGGGTCAGGGGTGCCAAAACCCGCTAGGGGTCATACGAGACGCCTGACGCTTGACGCCTGACCGCTGACGGGTCTTCAGCCCGGCGCGTGATCCGCGCGCCACGCATAGGTGATGTACCAGTTCTTGCCTTCGCCTTCGAGGCAGACCGCGGTGCCGTTGCCGGGCTTGAACTCGAAGACCTTCCGCTTCTCGTCACCGCACACGAGTTGCGAGGCCGAGCGCAGCAGGTAGTCGACGTGGCCGCACATCATGATGTCGCCGCCGCCCTTCGCGATTTCCGACATGAAAGGTGCGACGGGATCGCCGGTGTTGATGGGGTACGCGGTCTTCGCGGTCCTGTCCTTCGCTCCGAGCTTCGCGGCGATGCGCTCGGCGGTGTCGATGGTCCACTGCTTGTCGCTGTGCAGGATGCGCACCGGCGCGACGCCGAGCGCTTTCAACCGCGTTCCGAGCCGGTCGGCCTGCTCGCGGCCCAGCGGGCTGATATGGCGCTGCGGGTCCTGCTCGGCCGACAGCGCGTCGACGTGGTGCACCAGGTAGACTTTCATGACGTTCCTCCGTTCCGTTTCAGAATCGAACCCAAGCATACCGCTACTTGCCGGGCGACTTCCGGCGCACACGTTTCGACCTTGACGGGACGCGTTTCGTTCTCGTGGTCCCGCCGGGCGCGGACGCAAGCCGGCTGCGCGTTCCGCCTTCGGACATGCAGTGGCCACCGCCCTGGTAGATGTCCGCGGGCGAGGTCCCCGGGGGCCCGTTGTCGGGCTTCGGATAGACGCGGTGGTCTATGGTCTGGTCTTTGACGCGGCATTGACGCGTGTCAAGCGCCTCATTACCGTATTAAATCGAATTTCACCGTCAGCCGTCTAGTGGATGCGGTAGACATATGAGGCTTGAATGCGGCAAGTGCGTGATCCGCGATTGGGCGAGAAGGGACAAGGAATCGCTCTTACGGGTCGCGAACAATCCTAATATCTCGCGCAACCTCACACACAGATTCCCACACCCGTATACGGAGGCCGATGCCGAATGGTGGTTCTCCTTTCTTGAGTGCATGGCCGAACCCACGCATTGGGCGATCGAGGTTGACGGTTGTGCCGTGGGCGGCATCGGAGTCACGTTGGGAGAAGGTATTTACATCAAGTCCGCCGAGTTGGGTTACTGGTTAGGTGAGCCTTACTGGGACCGCGGCATCATGACTGAAGCGGCAAGGTTCGTCGTTCCGTATGCCATGTCCCGCTTCGGCCTCATTCGCCTCGAGTCGCCGGTGTTCGAGTGGAACGCGGCTTCAATGCGAGTGCTGGAGAAGTGCGGGTTCATTCGCGAGGGCGTGCTTCGGTCCAGCGCTTTCAAGGATGGTCGGCTCATTGATCGCGTACTGTATGCCCTGGTCGTCTGACCACCAGTGAAGACAGGTGACGCATATGCTCACCGTCCTCGTAGGGTATTGTTTCGGGTAACAGTTGATTGAGGAGGAGTGTCATGCCTTTTATCCGGACCGTGTCTGAAATCGAAGCGACCGGCAAGCTCCGCGAACTTTACGACGGCAACGTGGCAAGTCGTGGATTCGTGCCGAACTCCATGAAGGCGCTAAGCCTGCGGCCCGAGGCGATCGACGCGTGGCAGAAGCTCCTCTACGCGGTTCGCTCGCCGATGGAGGCCCGTCGCTACGAGCTCGTGACCATCGCCGCGGCTGCCGCTCTGCGCTGCAGCTACTGAATGCTCGCGCACGGGGCGGTGCTTCGTTCAAACGTCTTCAGCTCCGATGAGGTCGAGGCGATCGCGCGGGACTACCGTACGGCGGGCCTCACGCCGGCCGAGGTCGCGATGATGTCGTTTGCGCAGAAAGTGACGCTCAACGCGTACCAGGTGACCTCCGGGGACGTCGAAGGCCTCAGGCATCACGGTTTCTCCGACCAGGAGATCCTCGACATCGTCCTCGCTGCCGCGGCGCGAGCCTTCTACAGCAAGGCTCTCGACGCCGTAGGAGCAGAGCCGGATCCGGCCTATGGTGAGTTGCCTGCAGGGCTGCGGGAGGCGCTGGCGATCGGGCGCCCGTTCCTCAAACCCTGATGTGGCATATTGGACGGCAACCGCACTTCATGGATTACAAGCTATTTGCCGTAAGAGTCTTTGTCACCGACTGGGACCGCGCGATCCGCTTCTACACCGAGACCCTCGGTATGCGCACAACCTATCGAAACGACGAGATCGGCTGGGCCCAGATGGCCACAGGCGAAGGACAACTCGCCCTGGAGCGCGTCGAACCCTCGGATGAGGAAGGAAAAGCGCTGGTCGGCCGCTTCGTCGGAGTGTCCCTGCAGGTTCCGGACATATTCGCGACGTACGACCTACTGGTGGAACGCGGTGTGGAATTCGTTGCCCCGCCCGAGAAACAGCCGTGGGGTGGTGTGCTCGCCCACCTGCGCGACCCGGACGGAATGTCCTGACCTTGCTGGGCGGTGCTGGGAACTAACCGTCTGCGTTACTATCCGACATTCAGGACGGCGCGAGCATCCCATGGCCACTATCGACGTTACAAAAGAGACATTCGAAGCAACGGTCGGCAAGAGCGACATGGTGATCCTCGATTTCTGGGCGCCGTGGTGCGGTCCCTGTCGTTCGTTCGGGCCCGTTTTCGACGCGGCCTCGGACAAGCACCCGGACATCGTGTTCGGCAAGATCAACGCCGACGATCAACAGGAGCTTGCCGGTGCGTTCAACGTCCGCTCCATTCCTTACGTAATGTTGATGCGCGAGAAGGTGGTCGTGTTCGCGGAGGCGGGTGCCCTGCCCGCCGAGGGCCTGGAAAGCCTCATCGAGCAGGCCCGTGCGCTCGACATGGACGCAATCCGCAAGGAAATCGCGGAGCAGCAGCCTCAGGAGTAACCGCGGCGCAGCGACCGCCCAAGGCGCGTAAAATCTCCCCGTCTGCCTCCCGCAGGCCGTCCCAGGACGGAACCGTGGTCCGTCCCCTATTCGTTCCACCGACTTGATGAAACGCCTGGTATTGGCATTAGCGGCACTCGCGGTACTGGGCGGCGCCGGCCTGTACTGGAAATACCACGCGTCGGCGCCGCTTGGACAGACAGCTGCCGCGCCGGCGGCGAAGGCGCCGGGCGGGGTACCCGTCAAGGTGGGAACCGTGAAAACGGGCGCCATCAGCGAAGAGGTGAGCGCGGTGGGAACCCTCCTCGCCAACGAGTCGGTGATGATCCGGCCGGAGCGCGAAGGGCGCATTGCGGCGATCCACTTCACCGAAGGGCAGGTCGTGCGCGCGGGAGAAAAGCTCATCGTGCTCGATACGGCCGAGATCGAGGCGCAGCTGGCGGCCGTCAACTCCGAGCTGACGTTGAACCGCAGCCGCCTGAAGCGCGCGCAGGACCTGCACGAGAAGAAGTTCATCAGCTCCCAGGCGCTCGACGATGCCCGCGAGGCGGTCAACCAGTCGGCCGCGCGACACGCCGAGGTCAAGGCGCGGCTCGACAAGTCGGCGGTGATCGCCCCGTTCGAAGGCGTGGCGGGATTGCGGCAGGTGAGCCCGGGCGCCTACGTCAAGGCCGGCCAGGATGTCGCCCGCCTCGAAGGCATAGGCACGCTCAAGCTCGATTTCCGCGTGCCCGAGGTCTACCTCGGCCGCATCCGGACGCGGCAGGAAGTGCAGGTGCGGGTGGATGCCTTTGGCAACGAGCGTTTTCAGGGCGAGATCTTTGCCATCGAGCCGTCGGTGGACGAGCAGACGCGTACCGTTCTCCTGCGCGCGCGCGTGCCCAATCCCGGGGTGCGTCTGAAGCCCGGGATGTTCTCGCGCGTCGCGCTGGTGCTGGAGACGCGTGAGAACGCTCTCATCGTTCCCGAGCAGGCGCTCGTGCCGCAGGGAGCCGACCGTTTCGTGTACCGCTACGCCGATGGCAAGGCCGCACTGACGAAAATCGAGCTGGGGCTGCGCCGGCCAGGCGAGGTCGAGATCCGCAGCGGTCTCTCCGCCGGAGACACGATAGTCATCGACGGACAGTTGCGACTCAAGGATGGGGCTCCGGTAACAGTGCTGGCCGACAAGGCGCCGGCGAAGGGACAGGACGCTCCCGCGACGACGGCCGGTAAATGATCTTCCCTCATCCCTCAGATGTTTCTCCCTGAGCTTTCCATCAAGCGCCCGGTCCTCTCGACGGTGATGAGTCTCCTCATCGTCCTCGTGGGCGCGATCTCGTTCCTGCGTCTGACGGTGCGCGAGTATCCGAAGATCGACACGCCGGTCGTGTCGGTGCGCACGGTGTACAAGGGCGCGAGCCCGCAGGTGATGGAGTCCCAGGTCACGCAGCCGCTGGAGGACAGCATCTCCGGCATCGAGGGCGTGAGGAGCATCAAGTCGGTGAGCCGCGAGGAGGTCTCGCAGATCACCGTCGAGTTCGTCCTGGAGCGCGCCACCGATGCCGCGGCGAACGACGTCCGCGACCGGGTCTCGCGGGTGCGCGGCCAGCTCCCCGACGAGGTGGACGAGCCGATCATCGCCAAGGTGGAAGCCGACGCGCAGGCGATCCTCTGGCTGCGGCTCAACTCGGACCGCCACTCCGCCCTCGAAATCTCCGATTACGCGGATCGCTACGTCGTCGACCGGCTGAAGACGCTCTCCGGCGTGTCGAGCGTCATCATCGGCGGCGAGCGCCGTTACGCCATGCGCCTGTGGCTGGACCGCGAGCGGCTCGCGGGGTACGGCCTGACGCCGCAGGACGTGGAGGATGCGCTCCGCCGGCAGAACATCGAGGTGCCCTCCGGGCGCATCGAGAGCACCCAGCGCGAATTCACGGTGCTCTCGGAGACCGATCTCCGCACGCCCGAGGAATTCAACCGGCTCATCATCCGCGAAGTGAACAGCTACCCGGTGCGGTTGCGCGACGTCGGGCGCGCCGAGCTGGGTCCGCAGGACGAGCGCAGCCGGCTGCGGGTCAATGGCCGGCCGGCGGTGGGCATGGGCATCGTCAAGCAATCGACGGCCAATACGCTCTCGGTGGCGCGGGCGGTGAAGGCGGAGCTGCCGAAGGTACGCGCTGCGCTGCCGCCGGGGATGGACCTCGATATCGCGTTCGACACCTCGGTGTTCATCGAGAAGTCCATCGAAGCCGTGTACGAGGTGGCGGCGGAAGCCCTGCTGCTTGTCGTGCTGGTGATCTATTTCTTCCTGCGCTCGCTGCGCGCCACGTTGATCCCGTTCGTCACCATCCCGGTGTCCCTGATAGGTGCCTTCTTCCTCATCTGGATCATGGGCTTCACCATCAACGTGCTGACGCTGCTCGGCATCGTGCTGGCGATCGGGCTGGTGGTGGACGACGCCATAGTGGTGCTCGAGAACATCCATCGCCATATCGAGAAGGGCGAGCCGCCCCTGCAGGCCGCGATCGCCGGCAGCCGGGAGATCGCTTTTGCCGTGGTCGCCATGACGGTCACCCTGGCGGCGGTGTTCGC
>DASRJL010000117.1:0-7269 GCA_035649495.1 Burkholderiales bacterium
TCTCGATCATCACGCTCTTCCTGGGCGCGGGACTGTCCGCGATGGAACCGGGCGCCGTGTGGGTCGCCCCCGTCTTTGCCGGGCTGCTCGCGATCGGCCTCGCCGCGGTCCTCTTCCCCGGAGCGCCCGCGCACTACCTGATGATCGTGCTGCGGAGCGCGATGCACTTCGTATTCATCCTGGCTGTCGCGTGGATGTCACTGGCTCCGTTTCTGTCCCAGCCCGTCGGCGTCGCATTCGCCGTCGCGGGCGCAGTCACGGCGTGCGCCGCGCTCGGGCTTTACCTCGACAGCCGTGGACAGACCCGGTGGTCCCGCTGGTGCTTCGGCCTCGCGCTGCTCGTGGCGCTGCCATTCGGGCTGCTGGCGCTCGTGCTCGCCGCGCTGGGCGACGACTTGCAGATGCAACTCGCGCAAGCTGCGGCCGGTGGAGGATCGATCGCAGGCGCGCTGTCGTTCGCGGCGAAGCACGGCCTCTTCGCCGCGGCGAAGATCGGCCTCGGCGGCCGCTTCGGCGGCGGCGGCGCGGGGCGCGGATAACCGCCGTCAGGGGTCAGGCGTCAGGGGTCAGGCGGGGCTAACACCCGTCAGCCGTCATGGGTCAACGGTCAGGCGGGCCAACATCCGTCAGCCGTCATGGGTCAGCGGTCAGGCGTCAGCGGTCAGGCGTCAGGCGTACTGTCCGAACAAGAGCCCTTTACTCCTCTGACCCTTTACCCCAGACCCCTGACGGGTTCTAGGGCGCCGAAATCGGCGGCTGCAAATCGAGCTTGCGCCCCAGTTTTACGAGGTCCTCATCGAAAGTGGCGAAGCGCTCCGCTTTGCCGCTCAACGCCAGGTGCAGCGCGTCGGCAAGGTCCATGCCCTGCACCGCCCAGCGCAGCGCCTGAAACACCAGGTCGGTGTTCTGGGGCCTCACGTTGCGCAGCGCAAGGAGATCGCGCAGCCGGTCCAGCACCAGCCGCCGCGGTGCCGGGGATTTGCGCAGCACCCACGACAGTTCCAGCACGACCGTCACGGGTATCCAGTACAGCGCGGACGCATCGGACAGAAGGCGGCGCGCCGCGCTCGCCTGCGTCGGATCGTCGTCGAGCAGGTAACGGGCGAGTACGTTGGTATCGAGCGCAATCAACGCCGCCGCCGTGCGCGCTTCGCATGGGCGCGTATTCGCGCGTCGTCTTCCTTTACCGCAAGGGCGATCGCTTCATCGTCGCTCAGGCCCGCGTAGCGACCCCTGGCCCCACGCGAAGTGAGCGAGCCCGCGAGCCGGGCCACCTGTGCTCCGTGATCGGCGGCATGAATGGTGACCTTGAAACCCTCGCCGGGCAGCAACTCCACGTCGAGCACCGTGCCGCTGCGAATGTCGAGCGCCTCCCGGATAGCCTTGGGAATGACGATCTGCCCCTTGCTCGATGCCCGGATCGTATCCATGTCAGTCGCGGTAAGCCAGGGTAAGACGCTCAGGTAAGACGATACGCCCACAGCGAGAGCTGGTCAATCAACGGGAAGGATGTAGACTGCCCGCGGACGCCTGCGGAGCTTATATCGGCTTTGTTGGACCTGAGTGAGGAGGGGAAGAATGACAACGACGAGAGCAGTCATCACCGGCATCGTGGCGGCCGCTATCGCCGCGATCCTTGCCGCCTGCGCGGCGCAGATGAGCGCGGAGGGAGGCGCCGGCGAAATCACGGGCACGGTCACCGGCGCGAACGGCCCGGAGGAGGGCGTGTGGGTGATCGCAGAAACGCGGGATCTGCCCACGCCCTACGCCAAGATCGTGGTCACCGACGATCAGGGGCGCTACCTCATACCTGACCTTCCCAAGGCAAGCTACACCGTGTGGGTGCGCGGCTATGGGCTTACGGATTCGCCGAAGGCCCGGAGCGCTCCCGGCGCGGTCCTCCACCTGAAAGTCACGCAGGCGGCGAGCGCAGCCGCCGCGGCGCAGCACTATCCGCCGGTCTACTGGTACTCGATGCTGAAGATCCCGGAAGGCCGGTCAGCAGCCGCGCTAAGCGGTTCGTAAGGCCGAAGACAGGGTCGTTAACGTTGACGTAAGCAAGGTCGCTCGCTATCAATAGCTGCGTCTCGAGCTCGCTCAGAGATCCCCGAGCGACGTTCAGGAACTGCGCGAACTCCCGTGTTCCCCTGCGAGCCGCGCCCTCGGCGATGTTGCTGGGAATTGACACAGCGGCGCGGCGCATCTGGATGGCGAGGCCAAACAGCCCCACTCGCGGAAAACTCTGTGTGAGCAGGTAGATCGCCTTAACCAGGTCCCTGGCCACCTTCCAGGCGTCGAGGTCATAGTGGCCTCGCGTGTCGTACCTATCGCGTCTCACGGGCAACGTCCTCCACGCTCATGTGCCAATCATGTGCGGTAGAACGCCGGTCCCGGGTCTCGCGTGTACGGAAGCCCCTATGACTAACGGCGTAGGGCGCCTGGTTATGCATTCGCACCCCTGACCCCCTGACGCATGACGGGTTTCACCCGCCTGACCCCTGACTCCTGACCCCTGACGGGTCTTACGCCCGCCTGACCCCTGACCCCTGACGGGTTTTCAACCCCGCTGACCCCTGACGCCTGACCCCTGACGGTTTCTCCAGTAGTCCAGTATACGGAAAAGTAATAATATGGACTTGCCCTCCACCATATGGATGGCGCGCAACCGGCAGCCGCTTCCACGCTGCAGGTCGGGCAATCCGGCGGAGGCATATCAAAACCAGGAAAGCGAGGAGAACCGCCATGAACCGCATCACGTGCACTTCACTGTTTGCAGCCTTGTTTGCGCTGTCCGCACCGCCGGCCGGCAGTGCCGGTTATCCCGAGAAACCCGTCCGGCTGCTGGTGCCGTTTTCTCCGGGCGGCGGCACGGATCTCCTGTGCCGGGCCATACAGGACCGGCTCGAGCGGGCTCTCGGCGCCGGCATCCTGATCGACAATCGAACCGGCGCGGGCGGCACCATCGGCGTCACGCAGGCCGCGCGGGCGGCCCCCGACGGCTACACGATCCTCGTCACGTCGGCGAGCTTCACCTTCGCCCCGGGCCTTTACAACGACCTCCCCTTCGACGCAATCAAGGATTTCAGGCCGGTTTCCATGCTCACGCAGCAGCCGCTCATCCTGGGGGTGCATCCGTCGATGCCGGTGAAGAGCGTCAAGGAGCTCGTCGCGGTCGCCCGGAAAACCCCCGGGAAGATTTTCTACGGCAACGCCGGGGTCGGCAGCAACCTGCACATGACCACGGAGCTTTTCAAGTACATGGCAAAGATCGACCTGGCGCCGGTGCAGTACAAGGGAGGCGGCCCGGCCCTGATCGCCCTCATCACCGGCGAGATCCAGGTGGCGTTCATGGGCGTTCTGTCGTCGAAGCCCTTCCGGAAATCGGGGCAGGTGCGTGCGCTCGCGGTTTCCACGAAGGAGCGATCGCCCGCCGTGCCGGAGCTCCCGAGCATCCACGAAGCCGGCGTGCCCGGCTACGACAAGGGCGGCTGGACCGGAATGTTCGTGCAATCGCAGGTGCCGGAGCCCATCGTCACGCGCATCTACCAGGGGGTGACGAAGGTGATGAAGGATCCCGAAGCAGTGAAGAAGCTCGCGGAAGACGGCCTCGTTGCCGTCGCCAGCCCGCCGCAGGAGTTCTCGAAGTTCGTGCAGTCGGAGATCGTCGAGTGGGCGAAGCTCGTCGACGAGATGAAGCTGACGAAGATCTCGCTGGGCAAACACTAGAATCCGTCAGGGGTCAGGCGGAAGAACCGTCATGGGTCATGCGTCAGGGGTCAGGCGGGAGACCCGTCAGGGGTCAGGCGTCAGCGGTCGGGCGGAAGAACCGTCAGGGGTCAGGCGTCAGCGGTCAGGCGGCAGACCCGTCATGGGTTATGCGTCAGGGGTCAGGGGTGCAGGTGTATGAACAACGCACCCCTGCGCCTGGCGGAGAAAACTCGTCAGGGGGCAGGCGTCAGGGGGGCAGGCGGACGAATCCGTCCAGGGAAGCAGGGAGTGCTAGAATGCATCGCATCTGCAATGCAGAGGTAACGTCATGAAGAGCCGGACTCTCCCACCATTGCGCGTTACGCCCGAGCTGCGCCGCAGCGCGGAGTCCGTGCTGCAGGAAGGAGAAACGCTGTCCGCCTTCGTCCTGGATTCCGTGGCGCGTAACATCGAGGCAAGGCGCGCGCAGCAGGCATTCATAGAGCGCGGCCTTGCGAGCGGGGAGCGCGCACGCAAGGCGGGCAAGTACGTTCCCGCCGGCACTGTGATGCGCAAGCTTTCACGCCGGCTGGAAGCCGTGCGATCCGGCCGGGCCGGGTTGGCAAAAACGGGCTGATGAAGAAATATCGCATCCGGTTCACGCCGGATGCGGAAGACGACCTGCTGCAGCTCTTCGATTTCCTGCTGGAAAAGGATATCGACGCAGCGGAACGGGCGAACGCCGCCATCGAAGAAGGTATCCGGCTGCTCTCGTACTCGCCGTTCTCATGCCGGAAGGCGGGCGACAACCCGCTGGTGCGAGAGCTGATAATCCCCTTCGGTTCGGTGGGCTACGTCGCCCTGTTTGAAATTGAAGGCCCGGCGACGGTGACGATCCTGGCTCTTCGTCATCAGCGCGAGGATGATTACAATTAGGCACGCAACATGCGAGATCGAGGTCACGGTCTGCTGACCTGCGACCGGCGGGCCCTGCAGGTGTATGAAAGCTACGGAGTGCGCGCATACTTCCCGTAAATCCATGCCGAGCGCTCTACTGTTACCCGAACGCCTCATCGCCGCTGTCGAAGCGTCGATACCGCTCGCACAGGCGCTTTTCGACGAGATCCGCTCGCAGACTGCCGACGAGATCGGTGTCAACCGCGAGCCCTACGGCAAGGGTGAGCAGCTCGCGCTGGACGTGCTGGCGCGCGCTGCCGGGCAGCTCGACCTCCGCAAAAGCGCAGACCCTTTCGGCAATCTCTACCTCACGCTCCCGGGAGCCGATCCCGCCGAGCCCGCGTGGGTGGCGGGGTCGCACGTCGACTCCGTGCCGCGCGGCGGCAATTTCGACGGGCTCGCCGGCGTCGTCGCCGGCATCACGGCGTTGGCCGCGTTCCAGAGAACCGGGTTCGTACCGCCGTGCGACGTAACGGTGATGGCGATCCGCGGAGAAGAGCTTTCCGCTTGGTACGGCGGCCGGCACGACGGCCATATCGGCAGCCGTGCGGCGCTGGGGCTCCTGCCGTCCGCCGAGCTCGATTCCGCCATCAACAACCGCAGCGGGAGGACGCTGCGCAGCCAGATGAAGGATGCGGGTGCCGACCCCGCGGCCGTCGGGCGCGGCGCCCCGTATCTCGCGCCGGAGAAGTTCAGGGGCTATCTCGAGCTCCACATCGAACAGGGCCCGGTGCTGGAAGCGCGCGGCATCCCGGTCGGTGTCGTCACCGCGATCCGCGGCGCGATGCGCGGGCGCTCCTGCCGCTGCCTGGGCGAGTATGCGCATTCGGGCGCCATGCCGCACGAGCACCGCAGCGATGCCGTGATGGCAACCGTGGAGCTGGTGCACGAGCTCGACAGCGAGTGGTCGCGCGTGCGCGCGGCCGGCGGCGATCTCGTCTTCACCGTCGGCCAGCTCTTTACCGATGCCAGCCAGCACGCGCTGACGAAGGTGCCCGGCGAAGTCGGTTTCACCATCGACTTCCGCAGCCAGGACGAGCGGACGCTGATCGCGATGCAGTCGCTGGTCGAGCGTCTGTCATCCGGGATCGCGCAGCGCCGCCGCGTGCGCTTCGAGTTCGCGCCGTTCTCGCTGCTCCGGCCCGCCGCGATGGACGCAGGCTTCCGCGGGAAGCTCTCTGCCGGCTGCCGGGACCTCGGCATCGCGTCGATGGAGATTCCGAGCGGCGCGGGTCACGACGCCCAGGATTTCGCCAGGGCGGGGTTCCGCGCCGGGATGATCTTTGTCCGCAACAGCCACGGCAGTCACAATCCGCTCGAGGCAATGGACCTGGCGGACTTCGCGCTCGGCACGCGGCTGCTTGCATGGATGTTCGCCGCGTCGTAACGAGCCCGCGACGCCGGGGCGTGGCCGCCCCTGAACGCGGATTTACAAGAGACGGGTCCTAGCCCGGCCGCAGGAGCGCAGGCAGCTCGCGCGAGAACAGCCGCCGGCCGCGCTTGAACCCGGCAAGCGGCAACGCGCATTTCGCGATGACGTCGGAGGGCAATGCCTCGCCCCACACCACCAGGTCGGCTGCCTTGCCCACCGCGATGCCGTAATCGCCAAGCCGCATCAATTTCGCCGCGCGGTCCGTGATCATCTCGAAGCACACGCCCAGATCCTTCGGCCCGTAGCGCTGGACGATGTTGGCGTAAAGATTGGCGATCCGGGTGAGCGAGCAATCCCCGTAGGGCGTAAAAGCGTTCAGCACGTTGTTCGTGGAAATCGTGCAGTTCGCGCCGTGCTCGATCAGCGTATTGGCGTCGGTCACGCCGCGGATCACGCTATGCTCCATGTGCCGCCCGGCGTTGAAGATATCGGTTGCGGGCAGGACCGCGAGCGACACGCCGGAGGCGCCGAGCCGCCGTCCGACGGCGGCCTGCTCCCTGACCGGCATGCAGGAAAACTTGGAGCCGTGCCCGAAGGCGACCCTGCCCTGCCACCCGATGCGGTCCGTGATCTCGCAAACCTGGGGATAATCCAGCTCCTTCACGTCGTATCCGCCGTCGAGGTGGAAATCCACGTCGATGTCATAGTGCCGCGCCAGCTCGAAAACGCGGCGGATCTGGCCGGGGCCGTCCTTGTCGTAGCGGATGCCGCCGCCCACGACGGGAGCGCCGCGATCCAGGCAGGCAACCAGGTTCTCGTCGGCGCCCGGCACGTCCGTCCAGCCCTCCTGGAGAAAGACGCACGGCTGGATGTCGATCGCCCAGGCGTAATCCTTGCGCAGCTGCTCTATTGCCTCGAATCCGAGCAGCCCCACGTTCGGATCGACCTCGACCTGGGTCCGCATATGCGTGACACCGTGCAGCAGGCACTGCTCGATGGTTGCCTGCGCCCGGGCATAGATGTCTTCAGGGGTAAACGTATGCTTGATCGAAGCGGTGCGCTCCATGTGGTCGCGTGCCATGCGGTCGGGCTGAACCGGCACGCGATCGATGATCATCGCCTTGTCGAGGTGAAAGTGGCTCTCGATCAGCCCGGGCGAAACCAGCTTGCCGCCGGCATCGTGTTCCGGACCGTCCGCGGCGAGCCTGGGCTCTACCGCAACGATGACCCCGTCCCGCACGCCGATATCGACC
>DASRJL010000118.1:0-20156 GCA_035649495.1 Burkholderiales bacterium
CGGCCTGGTCGGCGCGCCGGACGGCACGCGTACCGTCAGCGGCGAGCGTAGCGGCCCGGCGGCCGAGCCGGAGGCGCTGGGCCTCGCGCTGGCGGAGGATCTCAGGTCGCGCGGCGCGGACGAAATACTCGCGCAACTTCAAATCTGAACCGCCAAGACGCCAAGGCCGCCAAGAAATTTAGACAAGAGCATTAACCACGGAATCACACGGAAACACACGGACAAATGCAGACCGGAACACTCTATTTTCCGTTCTGCCGCCAGCGGAAGACAGAACTCCGAGCTGAACGCGGTTTTCTTCCGTGTACGTCCGTGTGGTTCCGTGGCCAATATAGCGACTTGAAACGATGAACGACAAGCCGCTCGCGGGAAAAGGCATCGTCGTCACCCGTCCCGCTCGGCAGGCGGAGCGGCTCGCGAAGCTCATCCGCGCTGCGGGCGGCGAGGCGATTCTCTACCCGGTGATCGAGATACGCGACGTCGACGATCCGGCGCGTTTGAACGGCCTGATCGACCGGCTCGACGAATTCGATCTCGCGGTGTTCATCAGTCCCAACGCTGCCGGCAAGGCGATCGGGCTGATCGAGGCCCGGCGCGCGCTTCCCGCGACGCTTGCCGTCGCGGCGGTCGGTCCGGGTACCGCGAAGGAGCTCGCGGGCCTCGGCATCGCGAACGTGGTGGCGCCCGGCGGACGGGGCGACAGCGAAGCGCTGCTGGCCTTGCCGCAACTCGCGCAACCACGGGGGAAGCGGGTGATCGTTTTCCGCGGTGACGGCGGGCGCGAGCTGCTCGCGGACGTGTTGACCGCGCGCGGAGCGCTCATCGAGTACGCAACGTGCTATCGGCGCGTCCGGCCGGACCTCGATCCCGCGCCCCTTTTTGCCGCGTGGGCGAGCCGGCACCTGAACGCAGTCACGGTTACCAGCAGCGAAGGCCTGCGCAACTTGTGCGAGATGGTGGGTGCTGCGGGGCGGGAGCTCCTTGCGCAGACGCCGCTTTTCGTAACCCATCCGCGCATCGGCCAGACCGCGGACGAGGTTGGCATGTCCACTGTGATCGTTACAAGAGAACCCGGTGACGAAGGCCTTGTTGCTGCCGTGGTGGAGCATTTCACCACGTCCGGTTGAGATAGCGAATCAGGTTGGGTGTACGGTTTCGGTACCGGACCTTCGAGACACCGCGAGGTCCGCGATTACCTGCGCTTACGTAACCGCAAGAGATCGGTGCCATCAAACTGTGGTCATCGGTATCGCTACTCACGCGGGGATCGCAAGCAACAGTTCTGGCGAACGCCAGCATCGTGTAATCCGTGATGCACAAAACTTGATGCGTTGAATCAGAACCTGTGATTCCAGTTGAAGTGACCATGCCACGCATTCCGGCGCGCCACCGGCCTCTTGATCGCAAGGCGATCGCATTCCCGCAGAATGTAAGCTGTCGAGTCTGATCCTGTTGATCGCTTGCCTGATAGCTCATAACCTATAGCTGCTACCATCCGCCCTGATGAGCGAAGCGCCTGAAACCGCAAAGGTGGACGACACTTCAGCCGCAGCGCCTGGAACCGCGCAGCGGGATGGGGTTTCCGCCGAATACCCAGCCGGGACGGAAGCACCGGCATCGGGGGCAAAGCCCGCCGCATGGCGGCGCTACGCCTCGCCCGCGTTCCTGATCGCGGCCGCCGCCCTCGCCGTTGCAGCGTGGCAGTGGCACGACAGCCGCGGCCAGCTGCGCGCGATCAAGCAGGAACTGGGGAAAAGGCTGTCCGAGACCGATACCCAGAGCAAGGAAAGCCGCATCGTGACCGAGCAGGTGCGCGAGGCGGTGGCCGACGCCCAAGTCAAGCTCGGCGTGCTCGAGGCGCGCATCGCGGAATCGCAAAACCAGCAGATCGCTCTCGAAGCGCTCTACCAGGAGCTGTCGCGCAACCGCGACGAGTGGGCCTATGCCGAGATCGAGCAGGCGATCAACATCGCCGCCCAGCAGCTGCAACTCGCCGGCAACGTCAAGGCCGCGCTGATCGCCCTGCAGACGGCGGATTCCCGCCTGCAGCGCATGGATCGGCCGCAGCTCCTGGCGCTGCGCCGCGCGATCAATCGCGACATAGACCGGCTGAAGGCGCTCCCGTTCGTCGATGCGCTCGCCATCAGTACCCGTCTCGACAACATGATCGCGGGCGTCGACGGGTTCCCGCTGGCGATGGAGATGCGGCCGCAGCCCGAGGCGGAAGCGCCGGTCGCGGCCGGTGGCAACGCGTGGACACGCTTCTGGCGCGAAGCCTGGTCCGACCTGAAGCAGCTGGTGCGGGTGCAGCAGATGGACAAGCCCGAAATGCCGCTCCTCACGCCGTCGCAGGCGTTTTTTCTGCGCGAGAACCTCAAGCTGAGGCTGATCGGCGCCCGGCTGTCGCTCCTGGCGCGCGACGCGGCGAGCTACAAGGCGGACGTGAAGGCCGCCCGCGACTGGCTGAACCGCTACTACGACACGCGCAACAACAACGTCGCGCACGCCGGCGCCGTCCTGCGCAACCTGCACGAGGCGGAAGTGAGCATAGAGGCGCCGGACATCTCCGGCACGCTGGAAGCCGCGCGCACGCTGCGGCTCGCGCGCGAGCGTACGGCGCGTTAGGCCCCACTATGGCCCAATCGAGCGTAACGAAGTGAAAGCTCTCGCCTGGATCATCGTTCTCTTCGCCGTCGCCGTGGGCGTCACGCTGTTCGCCCGCTACAACACGGGCTACGTGCTGCTGGTGATTCCGCCGTGGCGCATCGAATTCTCTCTCAACGTTCTGCTGGTGGCGCTGGCGGTGGCGTTTGCGGGGGCTTATGCCGTTCTGCGCGCGACGTCGGCGACGATGCGCCTGCCGCGCCAGGTCCGCGAGTACCGGCTCGCGCGCCGCCGCGAGCAGGCGCGGACCTCGCTGCTGGAGGCGTTGCGCGAGTATTTCGCGGGCCGCTACGGGCGCGCGGAAAAAGCGGCTGCCGTGGCGATGGAGTCCGGGGAGCAGCCGCAGCTCGCGGCGGTGCTGGCGGCGCGGTCAGCGCACGAGCTGCGTGCCTGGGAGCGCCGCGACCAGTACCTCGAGCGGGCGGGCGGCACCGATCCCGGCGCGGACATCATGCGCGTGGTGACCGAGGCCGAGCTGCTGCTGGAGCAGCACCGCCACCAGGAAGCGCTGGAGCGGCTGAAAGCGCTGCCGCGCAAGCACACCGCGGCCCTGCGGCTGGAGCTGAAGGCGCAGCAGCAGGCGCACAACTGGGAGCGTATGGCCGCACTGGCCGGCGAGCTCGAGAAACGCGGCGTGTTCGACGCCACCCAGGCCGGGCAGATCAGGCGCTACGCGCTGGCCGAGGACCTGAAACGCAAGGCGCTCGACACGCAGGCGCTGGAGGAAGCCTGGCGCAAGGTGCCCCAGGACGAGAGGACCAACCGGCGCGTGGCGGCCGCCGCAGCGCAGTGCTTCATCTCTCTCGGCGGCTGCGCACGGGCGCACGGCATCATCGAGGCCGCGCTTGCCGCGGAATGGGATACCGAGCTGGTGGGACTTTACGCCGAGTGCGATGGCGGCGACACGGTGGCCCGCATCGAGCGCGCCGAGGGCTGGCTGAAGCAGCATCCCGAGGACGCGGCGCTGCTCCTGACGCTCGGCAAGCTCTGCGCGCAGCTGGAGCTGTGGGGCAAGGCGCAGAGCTATCTCGACGCGAGCGTTGCGGTGGAACCGACCTGGTCGGCGCATCTCTCGCTCGCGCGATTGCACGAACGGCTGGGCAACGTGGAGGCCGCGCGAAAAAGCTACCGCGAAAGCCTGGACCTGGCGCTGGCGCAATTGCGGACGGTGACGGGCGGGCGGCGCCGCATGCCGCTCTAGACCGCAAGCACCAAACTCAAAACTCAAAACTCAGCACTTAACACTCAACCCCCGACCCCTCGACCCTCATCCCTCATCCCTCATCCCTCGCGGAGCAGCCATGTTCACTCGCATCGACCACGTCATGATCTGCGTGCCCGACCTGCCGCGGGGCATGGAGCAGTACCGCAAGATCGGTTTCAACATCTATCCGGGCGGTGTGCACCCGGGCAAGGGAACGCACAACGCCATCGCCTTCAACCGGGACGACTATATCGAGTTGCTGGCGATACGCGATGAGGCCGAGAACCGGGCGGCGGTGCGGGCGCCGGGCGCTCCGGTGGCCGGCCTGGCGGATTTCATCGCGGCGGGCGGCGGCATACGCTACGTCATCCTGCAAAGCGACGACCTTGCTGCTGACGTAGCCGCGATGCGGGGGCGCGGCATCGACGTAAGCGACCCGGTCGAAGGGGGCAGGCACACCCCGTCCGGGAAGGAGTTGCGGTGGAAGACCGCGGTGCCGGGTCCCGGGAACCCGCTTCCGGTCGCTTTCATCCAGCAGCTGACGCCGATAGAGGAACGCCGCAGCACGGTGGAGATAGCCGGCAACCATCCCAACGGTGCGTACGCCCTCGAGCGCGCCTACATCGTGACGAACGACGCGGCGGCCGCCGCGGCGATCTACGCGAAAGTGTTCGGCGTGCCGCCGCCGGCATTGACGCGGGGCACGGTGATCATGGCGGACATGGCGGTGTTCAAGCTGGGGCAGACCGCGTTGGGGATCGCTCAGCCCTACGCTCCGGGCCCGGCGAGCGACGCGCTCGAGCGGCGCGGCCCCGGCCCGTTCCAGGCGTTGTACCGCACGAGCAGCATGGGCGCGGCCGCGCGCTGGATGCAGGGGCACGGCTTGCCGCCTCCGGCCCGCGGCACGCGCAACGATGGCCAGCAGGCGATGCTGGTGACCCCGCCCGATGCTTGCGGAGCGTATATCGGGTTCGTGGGACCGGAGTGAAAGATTGGCGCCAAGACGCCAAGGCCGCCGAGAAGTACAAATATGACAAACAGCGATAGCCAGACTCAGGTTGATGCTTCGGTGCGCGACGCCATCGCGCGGCTGCATGCCGCCATGACGAAGGTCGCCATGGGGGACGTGTCCGCGATCAAGGCGCTCTACTCCGACACCGCGGACGCGACGAGCTTCTACGGCTGGGGCGGTTACGAGAAAGGCTGGGACGGCGTCTCCGCGCGCTGGGACTGGGCCGGGCAGCAGTTCAAGGGCGGCAGCGTCAGCTATAAGAACATCACGACCGTCGTTACCTCGGACATGTTTTTCGTGACCGACATCGAGACCTACACCAATCAGCGGATGGCAGGTGTCGAAGGCGTGGCGGGCTGGAGCAATCGCGTGACGCACGTCTTCCGCCGCGAGCACGGAGAATGGCGCCTCGTACACCGCCACGCCAATCGTTTCGAGGCGCAGTACGAGCCCGCGACGCGGATCAAGCCTGCTTCAAGCTAAAGTTCCAAACAATTCCATCGCCAAGACGCCAAGGCCGCCGACAGAAACAGGAATGGAACCGCGGGTTAACGCAGACCAACGCAGACAAGACACAGGGCCGTAAGGCGGCTCCAGATCGAGCTCGAGGGGCCGGAGGTCCAGGCGCGCGGCGGACGCGCGGCCGCGAGCCGGGAGGACCTCCACGCGTACATCGAGAAGCTCGTGAACCTCGTGTGACGCGAACCGAAGGGCGCGCGCCCGGTCTCACTGGGTACGAAACACAGGAGGATCGGTCCCATGAAACGGGCAGAACCCCGAGGCAGAACGCGCTCGAGCAAGATGGCTCCAGAGAGGCAGGACGTCCGTCAGTTGACCCGCAGGGTGAACGTGCCCCGCCATTCGCAGCGCCCCGCGGAGCGAAGCGGGCAGCGCCGCAGTCGTCGGCCTTAGCCGCGAGCCGCCAGCTAGGGGCTACGAGTCACGCTTCTCCGCCCCACCGTCCGCCGGGGCATCCAGTTCCATGTCCTGATACGACTCCGGCCGCCCGAGCGGCTCCACGTGCGTCAGCACCGCTGCTCCCGGCAACGCCGCCAGGATGTCGTCTTCCACTTTGTGCGCGAGCCGGTGCCCCTGCGCCACGGTCCACTCGGCCGGCACGAGCACGTGGAGCGTGATGAAAGAGCGCGCGCCCGCCTGGCGCGTGCGCACCGCGTGGAAATCCATGCCCTGCGCGCGATGACGATCCAGGACGCCGTTCAGGATCCGCATTTCGTCCTCGGGCAACGAGCGGTCGAGAAGTCCCTGAAACGACCGGCGCATGAGGTAATAGCCGGCCCCCAGGATGTGCGCGGCGACCGCCAGGGCGATCAGGGGATCGAGCCGGTCCCAGCCGGAGAGCCAGACCGCCCCCACCCCGACGATGACCCCCGCCGATGTCCAGACGTCCGTCATCAGGTGGCGCGCGTCCGCCTCGAGGGCGATGGACCGGTACTGCCGTCCGGCTGCCATCAGCCGTCGCGCTACCGCGAAATTGACGAAGGATGCCGCGGCGGAGACGAGGAGGCCGGCCCCGATGTTTTCCAGCGGCCGCGGCGCGATGAGACGCTCGATCGCGGTCCAAGCGATGGCGATCGCCGCAAGGAAGATCAGCGTGCCCTCGATGCCGCTCGAAAAGTACTCCGCCTTGCCGTAGCCGAACGCGTGCTCGTCATCGGGCGGACGCGCAGCGACGCTCAGCATTGCGAGCGCAAAGATGGCCGCAGCCAGGTTGATCGTGCCTTCCAGAGCGTCGGACAGCAGGCCGACCGAGCCGGTGATCCACCACGCCGCCGCCTTCAGCGCTATCGTCGCCAGCGCGGCGGCGATGGAGAGTAGAGCGAAGCGGCGGGTGCCGGACATCTGGAAATGCGTGATTGGTGAATGGTGATTCGTGATTGGTGTCGAGCATACTCTGCTGCGCCCGGCAACTCCTCACGAATCACCAATCACGAATCACGCCTTCTGGGGTACAGAGGGTGTGAAGGAATCCGAGTAGAACTCCTCTTCCGGCAGGCCGCACTGCGCGGTGAAGTCCCGGTGCGCCGCTTCGACCATGGGCGGCGCGCCGCAAGCGTAGACCTGGACTTCGGAGAGGTCCGGCAGATCCTCCATCACCGCCCGGTGCACGAAGCCGGCGCGGCCGGTCCACTCATCGGACGGCAGCGCCTCGGAGAGCACCGGCACGTAGCGCACGCCGTGCTCCGTGCTCCAGCGCTCCGCCAGATCGTTCATGTAGAGATCGGAGCGCACGCGGCAGCCCCAGTAAAGCGTCATCGGCCGCTCGACTCCCGAATGAAGCGCGTGCTCTATCATCGCCTTGACCGGTGCGAACCCGGTGCCGCTCGCGACGAACACGATGGGCTTCGCGCCGCCCTCGCGCAGAAAGAAGGTACCGAATGGCCCCTCGAAGCGCAGGATGTCTTTTTCCTTCATGCGGCCGAACACGTGCTCGCTGAACGGCCCGCCGTAATTACGCAGGTGCAGTTCGAGGAACTCGTCGTTGTGCGGCGAGTTGGCCATGGAGAAGCTGCGGCGGATGCCGTTGCGCATGAGGAGATCGATGTACTGGCCCGCCAGGAACTGCAGCCGCTCGTTCGCGGGGAGCTTGAGCAGGAGCTGCATCACATCGGGCGCCACCCGCTCGATCTTCTGCACGCGGCAGGGCAGCATCCTGATCTGGACGTCCTTGACGCCGGCGATCTCCCGGCATTCGATGACGGCATCCGTCAACGGGCGCGCCTGGCAGAAGAGCGCCATCCCGGCCTCGCGCTCGGCATCGGGCAGGGCGTGCTCCTCGTAGGTTCCGTAGTCCAGCTTCCCCGAGACGAGCCGGCCCTTGCAGGTCCCGCATGCCCCATTGCGGCAACCGTAGGCGATGATGATGCCTTCGCGCAATGCCGCGTCGAGCACGGATTCACCGTCGTTCACGGTGAACGTGTGGCCGCTGGCCTGTATGGTGACTTGGTGGGGCATGAGCGGGAGCGCCGGCTTCGGGCTAAAATCGCATTCTAACCAACCGGCAGGTTGCACAGTTCGGGACTTTAGCACTCGTCCCTCGACCCTCGACCCTCGACCCGAAGTCTAAGACATGGACGAAACCCTCCTCGTGCTCACCAATCTGCCGGACCGCGACGCGGCCGTGAAGCTCGCGCACGGGCTGGTCGAGCGCCGGCTGGCGGCGTGCGTCAACGTGCTGGCGGGATGCACGTCGATCTACCGCTGGAAGGGCGCGATCGAGAACGCGCAGGAGGTGCCCGTGCTCATCAAGACGCGGTCCGCGCTGTACGAGGAGGTCGAAGCGGCGATCAACGAGCTCCATCCCTACGAGGTACCGGAGATCATCGCGGTTCCGGTGGTGCGCGGTCTCGCGGAGTACCTCGCATGGGTGGGCGAGGGAACTTCGATTTCGATCGGTTAGGAGTTTGCCTTGCTTCACGGCGGCAAATTCCTTAACGGTCCAGTGAGAAATTCTACTTTGTCGTACGCCTCTACTAAGGTCGGCCTCGGCGGCAAAGACCGTTCAGGATCCATATGCGCCTGATTCTCGTTCTCCTGTTCGGCGTAGCCTGCATCGCCCATGGTGCCGAGGCCGATCTGCTGGAGCCCGACAAGGCGTTCCGTTTTTCAGCCCGGTTGAAGGACGCCCGCTCGATCGAGGTTACCTACGATATCGCGCCCGGGTATTACCTGTACCGGCAGCAGTTCAAGTTCTCGGCGGCCCCGGCGGAAGCGAAGCTCGGCCCGCCGCAGCTTCCGCCCGGCAAGATGAAGAAAGACGAGTTCTTCGGCGAGGTCGAGACCTATCGCGGGAATCTCACGATCCTGGTGCCGCTCGAGGTGGCGGAGCCGAAACCGTCCGTCGTCACCCTGGCGGCGGTCTCGCAGGGATGCGCCGACGCTGGCGTCTGCTACGTCCCGCATGAACAGAAGGCGCGGCTGCAGCTCGCCGCCGCCGGTGGTACTGCGACGGGCGCGCCGCCCGAGCCGTTCCCGGCGCCGGAGCGGGCGCGGGCGGGCGCGGACGACGCGCGCTTCGCGAGTGTCTTCGCCGAAGGTTTCTGGGTCACGATCGCGAAGTTCTTCGGTGCCGGTCTTATCCTTGCGTTCACCCCGTGCGTGCTCCCGATGGTGCCGATACTGTCAGGCGTCATCGTCGGCGGCGGCGGGCACGTCACGAAGATGCGCGGCTTCCTGCTCGCTGCACTCTACGTGCTTGGCATGGCGCTCACGTACGCCGTCGCGGGCGTGGCCGCGGGATTGTCCGGCGCGATGCTCGCCGCAGCGCTGCAGAATCCATGGGTGCTGGGCGCCTTCGCCGCCGTGTTCGTCGCGCTCGCTCTCGCCATGTTCGGCCTGTACGAGCTGCAATTGCCCGTGGCGCTGCAAAGCAGCCTCGCGAACGCGAGCAACCGCATGCGCGGCGGACAGGCAGCCGGCGTCTTCGCGATGGGAGTGCTCTCGGCGCTGATCGTGGGACCCTGCGTGGCGGCTCCGCTCGCCGGGGCGCTCCTCTACATCAGTCTGAGCCGGGACGTGGTGCTGGGCGGGTCGGCGCTCTTTGCGATGGCGCTGGGCATGGGAGTACCGCTGCTCGCCGTGGGCGCTTCTGCGGGCGCGCTCGTGCCTCGCGCCGGGCCGTGGATGGAGACCGTAAAGCGCTTCTTCGGGGTGCTCCTGCTGGGATTGGCAATCTATATCGTCTCGCCCCTCGTTCCGACCGCCGTGCATATGGGTGCCTGGGCGGTGCTCCTGATCGTAACCGCCGTTTTCATGCGCGCGATCGATCCCTTGCCGCCGAACACGCACGCTTTCGACCGCTTCAGCAAGGGCATAGGCGTGATCGCCCTCGTGGTGGGGATAGCGTTCGCCATCGGTGCGCTGTCGGGCGGGCGCGATTTTCTACAGCCGCTCGCAGGCCTGCGCGCGGGCGCCGGCTTTCCGCAGGCCGGTGAGACGCCGTTTCAACGGGTGGGGAGCATCGCCGAGCTCGAGGGGCGCATCGCGACGGCAGGGAAGCCGGTGATGCTCGATTTCTACGCAGACTGGTGCGTGTCGTGCAAGGAAATGGAGCGATTCACCTTCACGGACGAGCGTGTCCGGCAGCGGCTCGGCGCCCTCGTCCTGTTGCAGGCCGATGTCACGGCCAACAGCCCCGAGCACATCGCGCTGCTCAAGCGTTTTCGCCTCTTCGGTCCGCCGGGGATCGTGTTCTTCGATGCCGCCGGCCGCGAGATCGAGGGGCTGAGGGTGATCGGATTCCAGCCTGCGCACAAGTTCGCTGCAGTGCTCGACGAAGTCCTGCGCTTCCAGCGAACCGCATCCCAATGAAGGATTCCAGGCGGCGCTGGCTCGCGATGGCCGGCGTGGGGGCGCTGGCTGCAGCCGCAGGCTACGGTGTCCACCTGTGGTGGGCCGATGGCCAGGCAGACGTCCCGAATGCCGCGGCCGTGGAGGCCCTGCTGACGGCACCTCTCAAGGACCTCGAAGGCGGCAGCAAAGCCATCGAGAGCTGGCGGGGCAAGGTTCTCGTGATCAATTTCTGGGCGACCTGGTGCGTGCCGTGCCGGAAGGAGATTCCGGAATTCGTCAAAATGCAGGAAAGCCACGGCGTCCGCGGGCTGCAGTTCGTGGGGATAGCGTTCGATCAGCCGCAGCCGGTTGGAGATTTCGCTCGGGAATTGGGCATCAACTATCCGCTCCTCATGGGCGGCCTCGACACCATGGCATTGATGCGCGAATCGGGTAACAAAGCCGGCGTATTGCCTTTTACGCTGGTTCTGGACCGCAAGGGCAAGGTTGCGCGCACCCACCGGGGAGTGCTCACCGAGGCCGCTCTCGAAGGCATTGTTCGGGCGTTATTGTGACCTATCTACCCCTTAATCCAGTCTAAATTCTGGCAAGTTACGTTAAAATGGCGTAAGCTCCCAGCGGGCTAGCCTAGCGGTACCGTTCCATCCGGGGAGTGTCATGGGCAGGGCTGTGGAATAAATCACAATCAGGATGCCTGCAAAGAAAAAGCAGTTGCTCGTCATCAACGGGCCCAACTTGAATCTACTGGGAGTGCGGGAGCACCGCCATTACGGCAAGGAGACGCTGCCGGCGATCATGGCGCGGCTTACCCGACGGGCGCAGCAGTCGGGAGCAAAGCTCACTGCCTACCAGAGCAATTCGGAGTCGGCGCTCGTCGACCGGATTCAGCAGGCACGAAAAGAAGGCGTCGCTTTCATCATCATCAACCCTGCGGCCTATACCCATACGAGCGTTGCCATGCGGGACGCTCTGGCCGCGGTCGACATTCCGTTTATCGAAGTCCATCTTTCGAACGTGTTCGCGCGAGAGGCATTCCGGCGCGTGTCCCATTTCAGCGATATCGCTGTAGGCGTCATCAGCGGGCTGGGCGCCAAGGGCTACGAGCTGGCGCTGGAATTTGCGCTGCAGCACGCCGGGGAGCGGAAGCGGTGACGATGGATCTCCGCAAGCTGAAGTCGCTGATCGATCTCGTCCAGCAGTCGGGGATCGCCGAGCTGGAAATTACCGAAGGCGAGGAGAGGGTTCGCATCTGCCGGACCAGCCCCGCGGTGCCGCAGGTCGCGCCCACCCAGGTGTATACCGTCGCGCCGGCGGCCGCTGCGCCAGCCCCTGCCGGCGCACCGGCCCCCGCCACCGCCCCGGCTGCGGAGCAGGAAGCCGCGGAACCGGAAGGCCACGTGATCCGTTCGCCGATGGTGGGGACCTTCTACCGGTCGTCCGCCCCGGGCTCCAAGGCCTTCGTGCAGGTCGGCGACACGGTCAAGTCCGGCGACACGCTGTGCATCATCGAGGCGATGAAGCTCCTGAACGAGATCGAGTCCGACCGCGACGGGACGGTGAAGGCCATACTCGTGGAGAACGGCCAGCCGGTGGAGTACGGCGAGCCCCTGATCATTCTCGCCTGACGGCATGTTCGAAAAAATCCTGATCGCCAATCGTGGCGAAGTCGCGCTGCGCATACAACGTACCTGCCGCGCGCTGGGAATCAAGACCGTGGTCGTCCATTCCGAAGCGGATAGCGAGGCGAAATACGTCAAGCTCGCCGACGAATCCGTGTGCATAGGCCCTCCGCCCTCGGCGGGCAGCTATCTCAACATCCCGGCGATCATCAGCGCCGCCGAGGTGACCGATGCCGAGGCGATCCATCCGGGCTGGGGCTTCCTGTCCGAGAACGCCGACTTCGCCGAGCGCGTCGAGCAGAGCGGCTTCGTGTTCATCGGCCCCAAGGCGGAAACGATACGGCTGCTCGGCGACAAGGTGAACGCCAAGGCCGCGATGAAGAAGGCGGGAATACAGACCGTCCCGGGCTCGGAGGGCGTGCTGCCGGAGGAGCCCAACGACATCGTGAAGATCGCGCGGTCCGTCGGCTACCCGGTCATGGTCAAGGCCGCCGGCGGCGGCGGCGGGCGGGGCATGCGCGTCGCGCACACCGAGGCGGCACTGCTGACCGCAGTCCAGTTGACCCGGACGGAAGCCCAGGCCGCCTTCGGCAACCCCACGCTGTATCTCGAGAAATACCTCGAGTATCCCCGGCACATCGAGTTCCAGGTGCTGGCCGACAAGTTCCGTAGCGCAATCCACCTGGGCGAGCGTGATTGCTCACTGCAACGGCGGCACCAGAAGGTCCTGGAGGAAGCCCCGGCTCTGCACATCAGCGAGAGGAGCCGCCTGCGCACCGCCGAGCGCTGCGCCGAAGCGTGCCGTAAGCTGGGCTACGAGGGCGCCGGCACGTTCGAGTTCCTGTACGACAAGGGGGAGTTTTACTTCATCGAAATAAACACGCGGCTGCAGGTGGAGCACCCGGTGACCGAGCTCGTGACGGGCCTGGACATCGTGCAGCTCCAGATACGCATCGCCGCCGGCGAGAAGCTCGGAATCCGGCAGCGCGACGTGCAGTTCCGGGGTCACGCGATCGAATGCCGCATCAACGCCGAGGATCCCTTTCGCGGCACCCCTTCGCCGGGACGCATCACCTCGTTCCACGCGCCGGGCGGCCCCGGAATCCGGATGGATTCGCACGCCTACAACGGCTACTTCGTCCCCCCGTACTACGACTCCCTGATCGGCAAGGTGATCGCCTACGGCGACACCCGCGAGCAGGCGATCGCCCGCATGAGCATCGCGCTCTCGGAGATGGTGATCGAAGGAATCAAGACCAACATCCCGCTGCACCAGGATCTGCTTCAGGACGCGGCGTTTCAGCGCGGCGGAGCGAGCATCCACTATCTCGAGCAGAAGTACGCGAAGCTGGCCAAGGAAGAATAAGGCGTGATCAGTGAAATAACGCTGGTGTATATCTGACTTGACCTCGGCGATCTCACACGTGCGCGCTTCAGAAGCACGGCGCGCGCTACCGGAATCAAAGGGGATCGCCTGCGCCACGAAGAGACCCCGTCACCTGCGCAGATCGGCGTTCTCCCCACTAGTCAGCGGTCACCGTCATGAACTGGCTATCTGTTTCGTTTGAGATCGGCGCCTCAGAGGTGGAAGCCATCACCGACGCGCTCCTGGCGGCAGGGGCGCTCGCCGTTGACGTCGAGGACGCGCACGCGGGGTCGGAGCGGGAGGAGCCGTTGTTTGCCGAAGGCGTCGAGGCGCCCGGGACCTGGCGATTGAACGTGGTGCGGGCGCTCCTTGCTGCGGAGGCCGATCCCGGGGCCGTGGTCGCCGCGGCCTGCGCAGTGGTGGGCGTTCCCGCACCACCGCACACTGTGGAGGTGGTGCCCGATCAGGACTGGGTGCGCGCGACACAGGCCCAGTTTCATCCAATACAGATCACCTCTAGGCTCTGGATCGTGCCGAGCTGGCACCCCCCGCCCGACCCCAAGGCGCTCAACGTCACGCTCGATCCCGGCCTCGCGTTCGGCACCGGCAATCACGCCACGACCCGGCTGTGTCTACGCTGGCTTGCACGCACGGTCGCCGGCCGCGAGACCGTGATCGACTACGGCTGCGGCTCCGGCATACTCGCGATCGCCGCGATGAAGCTCGGCGCGGCCAGCGCGACCGGGATCGACATCGACGAACAGGCGCTTCTTGCGGCGCGCGGCAATGCGATTCAGAATCGGGTCCACGTCGAATTCCGAGCGGCGGCCGATCGCGCCGGCCGGTCGGCGGACATCGTGGTCGCCAATATTCTCGCCCATCCGCTCATCGTTCTCGCGCCCGTGCTGGCGGGCCTGACCGCGCCGCGCGGCAGCCTCGCCCTGGCGGGGATACTCGCGTCCCAGGTCGCCGAGGTGCGCGCCGCCTACGGCGAATGGTTCGACCTGGTCCCGGACAGCGAGGAGGAGAACTGGGTGCTGCTCGCCGGGGTGAGAAAGTGAGATTGCGGCAATGGCGATAGTGACGCGTTGCCCGGCCTGCAACACGGTTTTCCGCGTGGCGCCGCCCCAGTTGCAGGCGCGAAACGGGATGGTGCGCTGCGGCCGCTGCCTGACCGTGTTCAACGGATTCAAGACGCTTTCCACCGCTGAGCCGGCCGCGACCGAGGAAACGGCAGCCGAGCCGGCCGTAGCGGAGACGGCGCTACCGGGGACCGCCGCACCCGCGGCCACCGAGCCCGTATCCGCGGCGCCGGAATCGACCGCATCCGGTATTTCCGCGCCAGCCTCCGCCACACCCGCGCCAGCTACGCCCTCCGCGGAGGCGTTCAGGCTGGAGCCGGTTTCGGCCACGGAGCTCGCGGCGGCGGCGGTCGCATCGGGGGAAATCCAGCCGGCGAGAAGCTACGGCGTCGAAGAGACGAAAGACTTCGGTCCTGCACCGGAGCAGCTTACGCTGGAGGACCGCCTGTTCCTCGAGGACACGCGCGAGGCGAAGGCACGCAGCGCGCGGTGGTGGGCCGCCGGGGCCGCGCTCGTGCTGCTCGCGCTTGCGGCGCAGGTCGCCTATTTTTACCGCGGCGAGATCGCCGCCCACTATCCCGGGATGCGGCCCCAGCTCACGCGCCTGTGCGAAGCGATCGGATGCGTCATCAACCTGCCGCAGCGGCCACAGCTGATCGCAATCGAAGCTTCCGACCTGCAGGCAACCGATCCGGCACGGCCCGCGGTGATACAACTCACGGCTACGGTGCGCAACCATGCGGGCTACGACGTCGGCTTCCCCGCGCTCGATCTCGTACTGACCAACAGCCGGGACCACACGCTGGCACGCCGCATCTTCCAGCCGCGCGAGTACCTGGAGCCGGGACGCGACGCCCGCGCCGGGATTCCGCCGAAAGGGGAGATGACGATCAATCTGGATCTCGATACCGCGGACCTGAGGCCGGCGGGTTTCCGGCTCGACCTGATGGCGGCGTCGCCGCAGTGACCGGTGACCAGTGACCAGTGACCAGTAAGAACTTCCGCCGCCATGTCGATTCCTTCCGATCTGCGATATACGAGCGAGCACCTCTGGGTGAGACTCGAAGCCGACGGCATCGTGACGACCGGCATCACTGCGCATGCGCAGGACGAGCTGGGGGACATCGTGTATGTCCAGGCGCCGGAAGCGGGGCGCACGGTGACGCAAGGCGAGGCGTGCGGCATTGTCGAGTCGGTCAAGACCGCGGCGGACCTGCACGCGCCGGTCTCCGGGGAGGTGGTCGCGGTGAGCGGTGTCATCGCCGACCATCCCGAGCGGGTCAACAGCGATCCGTACGGGACCTGGCTCTTCCGGATCAGGCCGCAGCGGCCCGCCGAGTTCGATGCGCTGCTCGACGCGACGGCTTACGCGAGACTGGCAAAGGGCGAGGCATAACAGGACAGCGGAAAGCAGTTATCATTGAGCAGCAGGGCGCGGGCCACCGGTGCGCGCCGGATCACACGAAGGAGACCAGCATGGCGAGCGTTACCTTCGGGGGCAGTCCCGTCACCGTCAACGGCAATCTTCCGAAGAAAGGTGAGACCGTGCCCGACTTCACGCTGACCGGCAAGGACTTGAAGGACGTCGCCCTGAAGGACTTCGCGGGCAAGCGCAAGGTGCTCAACATCGTGCCCAGCCTCGACACGCCCGTTTGCGCGAAATCGGCCAAGGTCTTCAACGAGCAGGCCGGCAAGAAGCCCCATATCGCGGTGCTGGTTATTTCGGCGGACCTGCCGTTCGCGGCGGGCCGCTTCTGCACCGCCCAAGGCCTCGAGAACGTGGTGACGCTGTCGACCGCGCGCAGCCACGACTTTCACGCGAAGTACGGCGTGGACATCGCCGACGGCCCGCTGCGGGGACTCACCGCGCGCGCGGTGGTGGTGCTCGACGAGAACAACAAAGTGCTCCACTCGCAGCTCGTTCCCGAGATCAAGACCGAGCCCGACTACGAGGCCGCGCTGGCCGCGCTCAACTAGCCGCGTGTCGGACCTGAGGCTCCGGCGGGCGATGGAAAGTCCATACAAGGGCAAGACCGGGTTGCGGCGCGTCTGGAACGCGCTCACCTATTCGCTCGACGGGCTTTCTGCGGCGTTCAGGCATGAAGACGCGTTCAGGCAGGAGGTCCTGCTCGCCATGGTGTTGATCCCCATCGCGCTCTATGCACCGGCGTCCGGAGCGGGCAAGGCGATGATGGTGGCGGCCGTGCTGCTGGTGCTGGTCGTGGAGCTGCTCAATTCCGGCATCGAAGCGGTCACCGACCGCATCTCGCTGGAGGACCATGTCCTCGCCAAGCGCGCGAAGGACATGGGCAGCGCGGCGGTGATGATCTCGCTCGTCAACGTGCCGGTGGTGTGGCTGCTCGTGCTGCTCGGTTAGCCGAGCAGCAGAACCGGTCATGGGTCATGGGTCAGGGGTCAGGCGGGTCCAGGACTGTCAACGCCTGACGCTCTAGGCTTGACGCCTCACTTCTTGAGGCTGTCCCTTATCTCCCTCAAGAGCACGACTTCCTCCGGCGTGGCGGGAGGCTCGGCGGCCTTCGCTTCCTCCTCACGCTTCAACCGGTTGATCGCCCGCACGAGGAGGAACACGGCGAAGGCGACGATAATGAAGCTGAGGCACGTGTTGATGAAGACGCCGTAGTTGAAGGTCACGGCGCCGGCTTTCTGCGCGGCCTCCACCGTCAGGTACGGGCCGGCGCTCGTCCCGGGCTTCAACACGACGAAGAGGTTGGCGAAATCCACCTTGCCGAGCGCGAGCCCGATCGGCGGCATGATCAGGTCCTTCACCAGCGAATCCACGATCTTCCCGAACGCAGCGCCGATGATGATGCCGACGGCCATGTCCACGACGTTGCCTTTTACCGCGAATTCCTTGAACTCCTTGAGCATGCTGGCCTCCTTGCATCGAGTTGACGACGATCTTCCGTACCGTCCTGTCCTCATTCTAGCCCAGGACATATCGAGAAACCGATACCGGGCTCACGGTCGATGACGGTGATTCCGGGAACGAAGGCTCAAGCGGTTATAATTTTGTGCCAACCAGTAGAGTGGACCTTCCGACGATGCGCACACTGATCTGCGGCTCGATCGCGTACGACAACATCATGGTGTTTCAGGACCGCTTCAAGAACCACATCCTGCCCGACCAGATACACATCCTGAACGTGGCGTTTCTCGTGCCGGAGCTGCGCCGCGAGTTCGGCGGCTGCGCCGGCAACATCGCCTATACGCTCAGCATGCTGGGCGGCGAGCCTCTCGTCATGGCGACCGTTGGGGATGACTACTCCCAGTACGGTGACCGGCTGACGAAGCTCGGGATCCCGCAGCAGCACATACGCCAGGTGCCGGGCACCTATACCGCGCAGGCCTTCATCACCACCGATCTCGACGACAACCAGATCACCGCGTTCCACCCGGGCGCGATGAATCACTCGCACAAAAACCACGTGCGCGATGCGGCGGGCGCGAAACTGGGCATCATCGCCCCCGACGGCCGCGACGGCATGCTGCAGCACGCGCGCGAATTCCACGAGACGGGGATACCGTTCGTGTTCGATCCGGGGCAGGGACTGCCGATGTTCAGCGGCGCGGAGCTGCTGGAATTCGTGCGGATGGCCGGCTACGTGGCCGTCAACGATTACGAAGGACGGATGCTCGAGGAGCGCACCGGCCGGAAGCTCGCGGAAATCGCGAAATTGGTCAAGGCGCTCGTCGTCACCCTGGGCGCGCAGGGCTCGCAGATCCACGCCGGCGGACGATCGATCGAGATTCCCTGCGCGAAGCCGGAGGCGGTCGTGGACCCGACGGGCTGCGGCGATGCGTTCCGCGCGGGACTGCTGTACGGGATCGCCAACGGCCTCGACTGGCCGCTCACCGGCCGGCTCGCCTCGCTCCTCGGCGCGATCAAGATCGCCCGGCGCGGCGGGCAGAACCACCAGTTCACGCGCAACGAGATCGGTCAGCGGTTCAAGGAGAGCTTCGGCACTACGTTGTGGTAGGAGAAAGTGAGGCTTTTTAGTCCTCGCGAGCCTTGCCCGCCAGCTCCGAGCAGTCGCAGTCGGTAAGGCGCCGGTCCTCCAGGCGCAGCACGGAGAGCTTCCGTCCCCAGACGCACCCGCTGTCGAGGCATACCACGTCGTCGCGCAGCAGCAGCCCGAGCGCGGCCCAATGCCCGAAGATGACAGTGGTGCCGCGGCTCGCGCGCTCCGGATGGTCGTACCAGGGCGTGTACCCCGTCGGCGCCGTCGCCGGTCCCAGCTTGTGGTCGAGTTCCAGCGTGCCGCCGGGCGCGACGAGGCGCATCCGCGTCATGGCGTTCACGATGATGCGCAACCGGTCGTAGCCGGCGAGGTCCTCGCGCCAGTCGAGCGGCTCGTTGCCGTACATCTCTTTCAGGAACTCCACGTGAGCGGGCCCCCGCAGCGCGGCCTCGACCTCGCCCGCGCAGGCGAGCGCGTGCGCGATGCTCCACTGGGGGAGCAACCCCGCGTGCACCATCGCCCAGGCACCCTCGGCGTGCATCAACTTCTGGTGCCGCAGCCAGGCGAGCAGCTCGTCGCGGTCGGGCGCGGAGAGGACGTCGCCGAAGGTATCGCTGCGATGCGCCTTCCTGATGCCTGCGGCCACGACGAGCATCGCGAGGTCGTGATTGCCGAGCACGGTGACCTGGCGGTTACCCAGGCCCTTCACGAAGCGCAGCGTCGCGAGCGACTGCGGCCCGCGATTGACGAGGTCGCCGACGAGCCACAGGACGTCGCGCCGCTCGTCGTAGCCGGCGCGCTCCAGGAGCCGCATCAGCTGGTCGTAGCAGCCCTGGACGTCGCCGATGGCGTAGGTAGCCATTGCAGAAGGAGTGACCCGTGACTGGTGACTGGTGACTGGTGACTCGTGGTTCGGGGTGTTACTAGCGACCCCTGCCGGATGACGCGCGTCCGGCAAACAAAAAGGCGCAGCTCATGGCTGCGCCGCAGGATCCCGCTTGGAACGGGTCACGAGTCACGTGTCACCTGTCACGCATTACTTGACGAGGCCGACGAGATAATCCACCGCCGCCTTCACGTCGGCATCGGAGAGCGACACGTTGCCGCCCTTGGGCGGCATGGCGTTCTTGCCCTTGAGCGCGGCGGCATAGAGCGCCTCCATGCCCGTTTTCAGGCGCGGCGCCCACATGGCCTTGTCACCGGCCTTCGGGGCGCCCGCGACACCGGCGGCGTGGCACACCGTGCAGGCTGCGTCGTAAGTCGCCTTGCCTTTGCCGGAGTCCCCCTTGGCCGCGGCCGCCGGGGCGGGGGCGGAACCTTTACCTGCGGGCGCAACCGCGACGACGGGCGCGGCAGGTGCCGGCGCTGGCTGATTGGGATCGATCACCACCTCGCCCACCGGCTTCAGCCGCCGGGCGATCGCGTCCTCCGACATCGCGGAGCTGCCTTTCTCGACGTGGCCGTCGTTCGTGACGAGATGCGCGATCATCGAGATCAGCGTGATCGGTATCGCGAAAGCGAGCACGACGACTGCGATCAACTGCTTCGGCGTCTTGATCGGGCTGGAATGCTCTTCGACGTGTATCTCTTGCGACATGTTGTTGTGCGCCTTGCTGCGGGGAGGCGCCATTGTAATACATTGAATTTCGGGGAGATAGTGAAAGAGCGCCGTGCTAGAATGCAACCCCTCGCGCCCGTAGCTCAGAGGATAGAGTATTGGCCTCCGAAGCCAAGGGTCGTGGGTTCGAATCCCGCCGGGCGCGCCAGAAACAAAAACGGCTCATTGTGTTACAGCGCTGAGCCGTTTGCTTTCGTAGCGAGTTGTCCCATTGGAAGGGATTTGTCCCATAGATTAGCGTCGTGGCATGACAATTTCCGGCGCGCGTCGGTAAGCGCGCACCGTCATTCTGGTGTCCGCG
>DASRJL010000119.1:0-37660 GCA_035649495.1 Burkholderiales bacterium
CCGATGCCCCGGCACGATATGCGCAGTGGCTGGACGATTTGCGGGATACTCCGCGCTTCCGCCCGTACGCTTCCTTCGACGAGGTCGCGGCCCGGCTGCGCCGTGACAATCCCCGGCTTTCCGCCGACAAGGCCGCCTTCCTGGCGCGTCACTGGGCGAAGCAGCTCGAGTCCGGCGAAGTCGTGCTCGTCAGCGATCCGCGGCACAAGCTGGCCAACCCCGTTCTCTTCCGGATCGACGAAGCCGTCGCGTGCTGGCAGCGCGTTACCGCGCCGGTACTGCTGGTCTTCGGGAAGGACTCGAATATTTCGCGCCGGATCAAGGACACGCCCGAGCAGTTCGCCGAGCGCATCGGGTCGTTCCGCAACCGTCGCGAGGTCGTGATGGAAGACTGCGGGCACATGATGCACCACGACCAGCCGGAGCGGCTGGCCGCGGTGATCGAGGAGTTCCTCGCCTGAGGGGGAGTTCCCTAGTCCGAGAAGAGCGTGGGGAAGGCGAACCCGAAGCTGAAAATGAAGACGACGACCTTCCCGATGTGCATGAGCTTCCCGAACGCGGTCATCTCGGAAAATTTCTGTCTGGCCGGCTCGCCGGCTCCTGTTTTTGCGTGCTGATCCTGGTTTGCCATATCTCCTCCTGATTGCAGAACGAGAGCCATTGTCTCTGCGCTACCTGTCGGGAGGCTTACGGGTCTGGCAAGGGTTTACACCAATACGCGGGCTGTCGCCCGTTCCGCGGCTCACAGGAGCTCGGTATCGTCGTGGGTGTAGGCCGGCGCGCAGGCACACAGGATGCGCAGCGCCTCGTCGCCGATGTTCTCTATGCAATGGGGCGTGCCCGGCCCGATGCAGACCGTATCGCCCCGCTTCACCTCGAACACATCTGCGCCGAGGGTCATTCTCCCGCGCCCCTGAGTGATGTGATAGATCTCCTCGGTCGCGCCATGCCGGTGCAGCGCCGTGCGCATCCCCGGTTGCACCGTCGCCTCCGCCAGGCTTTGCGTGCGATTGCCGTGCCGGGCCGGGTGCATCAGGTCGCGTATCTCCGACCCGTCCTTGGTGACGTACGGTGTCACGTTCGCATACGATGACTTCATCCCTTCATCCTTCCGCCTTCCTCCTTCAGGTCAAACCTGCTCGCCGCGCAATGAACTTCCCCAGCGCAGCCCAGTCCTTCTCGCCGAAACCGTCCGCGATGGCCGCGAGGTGCTGTTCGCGTATCAGGTCCGCGGTGGGCAAAGGCACGCCGCTGTCCGCTGCCGCCGCGAGCGCAAGCTCGACGTCCTTCAATCCCCCCTTCAGGGGAAACGTGGGCTCGAAGTCCTCTTCCACCATCCTGCGGCCGTAGTCGCGGTAGCGCCGGTCGAAGGAGGTGCCGGTAATGACGTCGAGGAATACCGCCGGGTCGACGCCGGACCTGCGCACGAGCGCGAGCGCCTCGCCGAGACTTTCGACCAGGCTGGCGAGCAGGAAATTGCGCGCGATCTTGACCGCGTTGGCGAGATGCGGGTCGGCGCCCACGACGAAGGTCCGGCTGCCGAGCACGCCGAAGAGCGGCCGGCAGCGTACGATCGCCGCCGCCGGCCCGGCTGCAACGATTTCGAGCTCACCCGCCGCGGCAACGTGGGGCCGGCCGAAAACCGGCGCCGCCACGTACGCGCTGCCCGCGGCGCCGTGAAGCGCCGTCATGCGCCTGCCCAGCCCCAGGCTGACCGTAGCCATGTTCAGATGCACTGCGGACGGGGGCATCCTGCCGACGAGACCGGAAGTCACCCACACCGCCTCGAGCGCCGCATCGTCCGCCAGCATCGTGACGATGACTTCCGCGTCGAGTGCCTGCTCGGGGGACTCCGCGACGCGCGCGCCGCGCGACCGGAACGGCCCGGTCGCCGCACGGCTGCGGTTGTAGACGATCAGCTCGTGCCCGGCCTCGAGCAGCCTGCCGGCCATGCCCCGGCCCATCTGCCCCAGCCCGATGAACCCTATCTTCACGCGACTCTCTCCTCCGCGGCGTCAACCTGTGAGCGGCACGCCGCCCGGGCGCGTGAGGTTGTCCGGGTGCAGGATCCGGTCGAGCTGCGCCTTGTCGAGCAGCTTCTTCTCCAGCACCAGGTCGTACACGCTCCGGTTCGTAGCGAGCGCCTCCTGCGCGATCTGCGTCGCGTTGGTGTAGCCGATGTAGGGATTCAACGCGGTCACGATACCGATGGAGTGCTCGACCGTCCGGCGCAGGCTCTCGCGGTTCGCCGTGATGCCCTTGACGCAGCGCTCGCAGAGCGTGATGCAGCCGTTGCGCAAATGGATGAGGCTCTTGAACAGGCTGTGGGCGATGAGGGGCTCGAATGCGTTCAACTGCAATTGCCCCGCCTCCGCCGCGAACGTCACCGCCACGTCGTTGCCGATAGCCTCGAACGCAATCTGGTTGACGACTTCCGGGATCACCGGGTTGACCTTGCCGGGCATGATGGAGGAGCCCGCCTGCATCGGCGGCAGGTTGATCTCGTTCAGCCCCGCGCGCGGACCGGAGGACAGGAGCCGCAGGTCGTTGCAGGTCTTGGAGAGCTTGACCGCGACGCGCTTCAGGACCCCCGAGAGCTGCACGAACGCGCCTGCATCCTGCGTGGCTTCGACGAGGTTGCCCGCGGTGACGAGAGGAATTCCCGTGATATCCGATAGATTGCGGCACGCAGCCCCAGCGTAGTCGGGATGGGCATTGATGCCGGTGCCGATCGCCGTGGCGCCGAGATTGATCTCGTGGATCAGGAGCGCGGCTTCCCTCAGGCGCTGCTCATCCTCCTCCAGCATCACCGCGTAAGTCGAGAACTCCTGCCCCAGCGTCATCGGCACCGCGTCCTGGAGCTGCGTCCGGCCGATCTTGAGCACGTCCGCGAACTCGGCCGCCTTCGCGGAGAAAGCGGCCCTCAGCTCCGCCATCGCGGCCGTCAGCCGGTGGATACAGAAGTGAAGCGCGACCTTGACCGCCGTCGGGTAGACGTCGTTCGTGCTCTGGCTCATGTTGACGTCCTCGACCGGATGGAGGCGCTGGTACTCGCCCTTCGCGTGCCCCATCAGCTCCAGCGCCCGGTTGGCGATGACCTCGTTGGCGTTCATGTTGGTCGAGGTCCCCGCGCCGCCCTGGATCACGTCCACGACGAATTCCTCCAGCAGCGCGCCCTGCCGGATCTCCTCGCAAGCCTTGCCGATCGCGCGCGCCCTGGTGTCGTCGAGCAACCCGAGCTCGTTGTTGGCGCGCGCCGCCGCCTGCTTCACACAGGCGAGCGCGGTCACCAGGTCGGGATAGATGGAGATCGGCGTGCCCGTGATCGGAAAGTTCTCCAGCGCGCGCAGTGTGTGCACGCCGTAGTAGGCGTCGGCGGGCACCGCCCGCTCGCCGAGGAGATCGTGCTCGTAACGTACCGCGCCTGTCGTCATGCTCTTCTCCACGGACCGCCGCCCGCAGCGATCGCAATACCTATGATAGGCGCTTTCGGAAGCGGTTCCGGGCTCCGGCGGGCGCCTCGTCTGGACAAGGGGTACCCGTTACGCTAGATTGAATCGTGGCCGCGTTCCGGCCGGCCACCTAACCGCGGGGAGAGACCCATGAAACGTGTTTCAACGCTGTGCGTCGCGATGCTGGCTGCGTGCGCGATGACGGGCATCGCGAGCGCGCAGGACACGCTCAAGAAGATCAAGGACAGCAACGCCATCACGATCGGGCACAGGGATACCTCCATCCCGTTCTCGTACTACGACGACAAGCAGCAGGTCGTCGGCTACGCGATGGACATCTGCATGAAGATCGTGGACGCGGTCAAGGCCGAGCTGAAGCTGCCGAAGCTCGAAGTAAAGCTGAATCCGGTGACTTCGGCGACCCGAATCCCGCTGATGGCGAACGGCACGATAGACCTCGAGTGCGGCTCGACCACCAACAATCTCGACCGCCAGAAGCAGGTATGGTTCGCGACGACCCACTTCGTGACGGCCAATCGCTACGTGGCGAAGAAATCCTCCAATATCCAGAAGCTGGCGGATCTCAAGGGCAAGACCGTCGTCTCCACGTCGGGCACCACGAACATCAAGTGGGCGACCGAGGAGAACGCGAAGCAGAACCTCGGCATGAACATCATCGCGGCCAAGGACCACGCGGAGTCGTTCCTGACGGTCGAGACGGGACGCGCGGTAGCGTTCTTCATGGACGATATTCTGCTCTACAGCCTGGTCGCCAACTCGAAAAATCCGTCGGAGTGGGTGATCGGCTCCGAAGCGTACACTGTGGAGCCCTACGGCATCATGCTGCGCAAGGACGACGCGGCGTTCAAGAAAGTCGTGAACGGCGCGATCAATGGCCTCTACAAGAGCGGCGAGATCAACAAGATCTATGCCAAGTGGTTCCTGCAGCCCATCCCTCCCAAGGGCGTCAACCTCAACTTGCCGATGAGCGCGGAGTTCAAGAAGGTGGTGGCCAACCCGACCGACTCGGGCGACCCGAAGGACTACCAATAGTTAAAACGGACGCGAAGCGCCGTTTTAACTGCGCACGTTGGAGTGGACGCTGATCGCGCCCCTCAACGCGCGCTTTTTGTTCCTGTACCCCTGACACGGCGGAGACCGTGCAATACAACTGGAACTGGGGCATCTTTTTACAGCCGGCGCCTGACGGCACGGGCGCCTACTGGTGGTGGCTCGTAACGGGGCTGGGCTGGACGCTGGCGACCGCGCTGTCGGCGTGGATCATCGCGCTGACGGTGGGCTCCATCGTCGGCACACTGCGCACGACGCCCAACCGGTGGGTGGTTCTCGCCGGCAACGCCTACGTCGAGATCTTCCGCAATGTCCCGCTGCTGGTGCAGATGTTTCTCTGGTACTTCGTCCTGCCGGAGGTGCTGCCCGGGGCGTTCGGCGAGGCGATGAAGCAGATGCCGCCGCCGTGGGGCTCGTTCTGCCCGGCGCTCCTCTGTCTCGGCTTTTACACTTCGGCGCGCGTAGCCGAGCAGGTCCGCGCCGGCATCCAGTCCCTGCCGCGCGGTCAGACCATGGCGGCCACCGCGCTGGGGCTCACCCTGCCGCAGACCTACCGCTACAGCCTGCTGCCGCAGGCGTTCCGCATCATCCTGCCGCCGCTCACGTCCGAGTTCATGAACATCATGAAGAACTCCTCGGTCGCGCTCACCATCGGGCTGGTGGAGCTGACCGCCCGCGCCCGCGCCATACAGGAGTTCAGCTTCCAGGTATTCGAGGCGTTCACTGCGGCGACGCTGATCTACGTCGCGGTCACCCTTATCGTCGTGTTCGGCATGCGTTACGTCGAGAAGATGGTGCAGGTGCCGGGACTGATCAGCGCCGGCGGTGTGCCGATGGCGGGGCACTGATCGTGCAAACGGCGCGATTGGCGATTGGTGATTGGTGATTGGACCTTGTCCGCAGCCTGAACAGAGACCAATCACCATTCACTAATCACTAATCACGCATTTCAAGATGTTCACAGGCTTCGATTTCGACGTCATCGCGCGCTCCGCGCCCTATCTCTTCAGAGAGGGCATGACGTTCACGTTGACGCTGACGGCGATGGCGATGACGGGCGGCATCTTCTTCGGCACGCTCCTCGCCATGATGCGGCTGTCGAGCCACGCCTGGCTCAACGTTCCCGCCGGCACGTACGTGAACCTGATGCGCTCGGTGCCGCTGGTGCTGGTGATCTTCTGGTTCTACTTCCTCGTACCCTATATCGGCGCGTGGATGATCGGCGCGAAGCAGCCGATCCAGGTCGGCGCGTTCTGGTCCTCCGTCATCACCTTCACGATGTTCGAGGCGGCCTACTACGCCGAGATCATGCGCGCCGGCATCCAGAGCGTGCCGAGGGGACAGGTATCGGCGGGCTACGCGCTGGGCCTGACGTACGGGCAGACCATGGCGCAGATCGTGCTGCCGCAGGCGTTCCGCAACATGCTGCCCGTTCTCCTCACCCAGACCATCATTCTCTTCCAGGATACCTCGCTCGTTTACGTCCTCTCGATCACCGACTTCCTGGGCGCCGCGGCCAAGATCGCCCAGCGCGACGGGCGGCTCGTGGAGATGTACCTGTTCGTCGCGGTGGTCTACTTCGTGATCTCGTTCTCGCTGTCCCTGCTCGTAAAACAGCTGCAGAACCGGATCGCAATCATCAGGTGATGCCCATGATCGAGTTCAAGGACGTCAGCAAGTGGTACGGCAGCTTCCAGGTGCTCACGAACTGCACCACGCGGGTCGACAAGGGCGAGGTGGTCGTGGTGTGCGGCCCGTCGGGCTCGGGAAAATCGACGCTCATCAAGTGCGTGAACGGGCTGGAGCCGTTCCAGAAGGGCGATATCGTCGTCAACGGCGAATCGATCAGCGCCAACGCCACCAATCTGAACCGGCTGCGCTCGAAGATCGGGATGGTGTTCCAGAGCTTCGAGCTGTTCCCCCACATGAAAGTCGTCGACAACATCAACCTGGGCCAGGTCAAGGTTCTCGGGCGCGGCGCGGAGGAAGCCGCGGCCAAGTCGATGGGTCTCCTGAAACGCGTCGGGCTCGAGGCGCACGCCGCCAAGTTTCCCGGGCAGCTCTCGGGCGGCCAGCAGCAGCGGGTGGCGATCGCGCGCGCGCTGGCCATGGACCCGATCGCGATGCTGTTCGACGAGCCGACCTCGGCGCTCGACCCGGAAATGATCAACGAAGTGCTCGACGTGATGGTCGAGCTGGCGACAGAAGGCATGACCATGATGGTCGTCACGCACGAGATGGGCTTCGCGCGCAAGGTCGCGCACCGCGTGATCTTTATGGACCGCGGCGAGATCGTGGAGGACGCCGCGAAGGAGGACTTCTTCGGCAAGCCGCGCTCGGAGCGGGCGCAGTTATTCCTGTCGAAGATCCTGCACCACTAGAAGAAAATCTTTCAGTCGTTAGGCGTGCTTCTGGTCAGGAGCTTTCCGGGGCGGCGGCCCGTCGCGCGGCCATTCCGCCACACGATCTCCCCGTTCACGATCACCGTCTCTATTCCCTTCGCCGGCTCGGTCGAGCGCTGAAAATCGGCGGCGTCGATCACCGTCGCGGCATCGAACACCGTGATGTCCGCGTGGTTGCCCGCCTTGAGCGCGCCGCGCCCTGCCAGCCCGAACTTCGCCGCCGGCAGCGCCGTCATCTTGTAAACCGCCGTCTCCAGGGGGAAGAGCTTGAGGTCGCGCGAATAGTGGCCAAGCACGCGCGGGAACGTGCCCCACAGGCGCGGATGGGGCTTCGCGTCGTGCGGGAGGCCGTCCGAGCCGATCATGGTCTCCTCGAACTGCAGTATCCGCTGCACGTCCTTCTCGTCGAGCATGAAATAGATCGCGCCGGCCGGCTTGATTTTCTCCACGGCGTCGGCCTTCGACATGCCGAGCCGGCGCGCGACCTCCTCGAGGTCGAGTCCCGAGAACTCCGGGTGCGGCTTCGACCAGGTGATCAGGATCTTCGAGGACTGCTCCAGCCGGTCGTAGCGCAGCACGGTGGAAGACGCGATGTAGGGGTAGCAGTCGAGGCCCACGTTCTGGTGGCGCATGGTCTTCTCGACGAGGGCGAGCGTTTCCGGCGAGCGGCCGTGATTGCGCGTCCCGACGCACTTGTGATGCGAGATGACGACCGGCACGCCGAGAGCGCGGCCGATGGCGAACGTCTCCTCCATGGAATCCGTCACCCGGTCGTCCTCGTTGCGCATGTGGGTGACGTAGAGCCCCCCGAACTCGGTCAGCGGGCGGCAGACCTCGATCAGCTCGTCCGTCGGGGCGGCAGCCGCCGGCGGGTAAGCCGTCCCCGTCGAGATGCCGATCGCACCCGAGGCCAGCGACTCGTGGGCCATCGCGCGCATCTTCGCGGTTTCGGCGGGCGTCGCCGCGCGATCGAGCCGGTCCATGGCGGCGACGCGGAAAGTCGTGTGGCCGACGAGACACGCGGCGTTGAGGGCCGGGGGCTTCGCCTTCAGCTCCTCGCGGTACGCGGCAAAGCTAGGGAAGCGGAACCAATGCCCGTCAACGTCGAGCAGATCCAGCGGCGGCGTCGCGGACCCTCCCGTCGGCGAGTGCGCGAGGCTGATGCCGCAATTGCCCGCGATCACGGTCGTGACGCCCTGGCTCGCCTTGGGCATCATGTCCGGGTGGGACAGGAGGAGGCGATCGTCGTGCGTGTGCGCGTCTATGAATCCCGGCGCGGCGATGCACCCCGACGCATCGACCTCCACCTCCGCCCGCGCGCCGTCCAGCCTGCCGATGGCGGCGATACGCCCGTCGCGCACGCCGATATCCCCGTCGTAGCGCGGCGCACGCGTGCCGTCGATGATCGTGGCGTTACGGACGATCAGGTCGAACTGCTCGCTATCGGCCATAGTTAATCCAGTTTCGCGCCCGATTTTCTGACGACGTCGCCCCACTTCACCGACTCGCTCTTCACGAACGCCGCGAACGCGGCTGTCGTACCGCCGACGGGCTCGGCATCGATGGCGGCGAACCGCTCCTTCAGGACGGGCGATTTCAGCGCCCTGTTGATCTCGGTGTTCAACTTCGTGATGATGGCCTTCGGCGTGCTCAGGGGCGCTACAAGCCCGCCCCAGGCCGTCGTTTCATAGCCGGGCACGCCGGCTTCCGCGATCGTCGGCAGATCCGGGAACACCGGCGAGCGCCGCGGCCCGCTCACCCCGAGGCCACGCAGCTTTCCGCCTTTCACGTGCGGAGAAATCGAGGTCAGGTTGTCGAACATGAGCTGGACCTGCCCGGCGATCAGGTCGGCGATGCCCTGCGGGCTGCCCTTGTAGGGGACGTGGACGATCTTCGTGCCGGTCATGATCTTGAAGAGTTCCCCGCCCAGGTGGCCCGTGGTGCCGTTACCCCCGAAGCGTTGAAGAGCTTGCCCGGGTTCTTCTTCGCGTAGTCGACGAGCTCGCGCACGCTCTTGACCGGGAGCGAATTGTTGACCGCGAGGAGATTGTGGGTCGAGAGGAACTGGCCGACCAACGCGAGGTCCCGGTCGGGATCGTAGGGCTGCTTCGGCAGCAACGTCTTGTTGATGGCCAGGGTCACGACGTTCGCATAGCCGAGCGTGTAGCCGTCCGGAATCGCACGCACGACTATCTCGGTACCTATCGTCTGCGCACCCCCTGGCCGGTTGTCGATGACGATCTGCTGCCCCATCTGCTTCGTAAGCTCGGTGCAGAGGATGCGGGTTACGATGTCGGGCGAGCCGCCCGCGGCGGAAGAGATGACGAGCCGGATGGGCCGCTCCGGGTAGGCGGCGGCCGCCGGCCCGGCGAGCACCAGTAAGGTTGCTGCCGCTGCGACCGTTCTCAGGAAGGGGCCCATCATCACCGCTCGTTTCTCGTAGCCAAGGCTCATAGTGCGACAGCGGGGTGCGGGGGCGCGGGAAGGACCCTCGCGAATTTGCAGGAAGGGGCCCGCGCCCCTGCTCATTTATTGCACATGCGATCCATCAGCCGCCGCATGAACGCCTCGCATTGCGCTATCTGCTCCAGCGTTACGTACTCGTTCGGCTTGTGCGCCTGCTCGATCGAGCCCGGTCCGCACACCACGGTCGGAATGCCGGCGCGCTGGAACTGCGAGCCCTCGGTGCCGAAGGAAACCTTTCCGATCTCCGTGTGGCCGGACAGCTCCTGCGCCAGCCCCACGATCTCCGTCTCCGGGCCGGCGTCCAGCACCGGGATCGCGGACAGCGGCTCGATGGAAAATCCGGCGCCGGCGTCGATCGCGCGCATCTCCGGCTCCAGGCGGGTTGCAAGATGATCCTTGAACTCGGCGAGCAGCCGCTCGGGATCGTGTCCCGGGAGATGGCGGAACTCGAAATCGAAAGCGCACTCGTGCGGAATCACGTTCAACGCCGTGCCGCCGCGGATCACGCCCGTGTGCACCGTGGTATACGCGACGTCGAAGCCGCGGTCGTGCGGACCCTCATCGCGGATCCGCCGCGCCATCCCCTTCAGGTAGGCGATCGCCTCGGCTGCGTACTCCACCGCGTTCACGCCGCGCGGCGCGTAAGCCGAATGCCCGGCGAGGCCGCGCACCCTGCAGCGGTAGCCGCGCTTGCCCTTGTGCGCGACGACCGGCCGCATCAGCGTGGGCTCGCCCACGATGCACGCCTTCGGGCGCACCCCTGCCCGCGCGAGGTCGGCGATCAGGCGTCCGACCCCGATGCAGCCCACCTCCTCGTCGTACGAAAGCGCCAGATGCAGCGGCACCTTCAGCCCGCGCCGCACGAACTCGGGCAGCAGCGCCAGCGCGACCGCGATGAAGCTCTTCATGTCGGAAGTGCCGCGGCCGTAGAGCCTGCCGTCTTTCTCGACGAGGTTGAACGGGTCCGTGTCCCACGCCTGGCCCTCAACCGGCACGACGTCGGTATGCCCGGAGAGCGCGATACCGGCCTCGCCGCGCGGACCGAACGTGGCGAACAGGTTGGCCTTGCGCTGCTCGTCGTCGTACGTCAGCCGGATTTCCGCGTCGAATGCGGCCAGGTAGTCGCGCGCGTAGTGGATCATCTCGAGATTGGAGTCCCGGCTCACCGTGGGAAAAGCGATGAGCCTGCGGATCATCTCCATGCTGACCGGTGTGCCGGCCTCGGACGCTGCCATGACGGGGGATCGCGGAGGGAAAGCAGGCAGAATAGGTGCCGCTTCAAGGGGTGTCAATCGACGGGAGCGCGGGCGGCAGGCGGCACAAGGCCGCTATCTTGCGGTATGCTGATTCCACACTTACGTTGATCGCCCGTATCGACATGACCATACGGGCCCCGATGTAGGGAGAATGAGGGGAGGATCCCCTCATTTGTCGATCTAGGGGGGAGCATCTGTGAAAACTACGATTTTCGTCGCCGCGCTCGCGGTCGCCTTTGCCGCCGCGCGGATCGAAGCCGCCGACCTCTCCGTGGGTCTCGGCGCGGACGTCACCTCCATGGATCCGCATTTTCACAATCTGACGCCGAACAACAATATCGGCCAGCACGTCTTCGAGACGCTGATCACCAAGGACGCCGCGGGCAGGCTGAAGCCCGCGCTCGCGGAATCGTGGCGCGCCGTGGACGAGCTCACCTGGGAATTCAGGCTGCGCAAAGGCGTGAAGTTTCACGACGGCAGCGACTTCACGGCGGCGGACGTCATCTTCACGCTCGATCGCGTGCCCCTCGTTCCGAACAGCCCGTCGCCCTTCACGACCTATACCAAGCAGATCACCGAGAAGATCGCGGTGGACCCGTACACGCTGCGCCTGAAGAGCGCCACGCCGTATCCGCTGATGCCGATCGACATGGGCACGATCCTGATCGTATCGGCGAAGGCGGCAGGCAAGGCGGCAACCGAGGATTTCAATTCGGGCAAGGCGACGGTCGGCACCGGCCCGTTCAGATTCGTCCGCTGGCAGCGCGGCGACCGCATCGAGCTCGCGCGGAACGACGCCTACTGGGGAACGAAACCCGCCTGGGACCGCGTCACGTTCCGCGTCATCACCTCCGACCCCACGCGCGTCGCGTCGCTCCTCGCCGGAGAAGTGCGGGCGATCGAGAACGTCCCGACCTCGGACCTCGCGAAGCTGCGTGCCAACAAGGAACTCACCATCCAGCGCACGGTCTCGGTGCGCCTCATGTACCTGCACATGGATACGGCACGTGACAAGTCGCCGTTCGTGACGGACAAGGCAGGCAAGCCCCTGGAGAAGAACCCGCTGCAGGAGCTGCGCGTGCGCCGGGCGATCTCGAAGGCGATCAACCGCCAGGCGCTGGTGGACCGCGTCATGGAAGGCGCTGCGGTCTCGACCAGCCAGCTGATGCCGGCCGGATTCTTCGGCCACGCACCGGGCATCAAGGCCGAAGGGTTCGACCCGGACGGCGCACGCAAGCTGCTCGCGGAAGCGGGCTATCCCGACGGCTTCGGGCTGACGCTGCACGCGCCCAACAACCGCTACGTGAACGACGAGCAGGTTGCGCAGGCCGTCGCCCAGATGCTCTCCAAAATCGGCATCCAGACGAGGGTGGACGCGATGCCCTCCTCCGTATTCTTCTCGCGCGGCTCCAAGCTGGAGTTCAGCTTGCTCCTCGCCGGCTGGGGCGCCGACACCATGGAAGCCTCGTCGCCCCTGAAAGCGCTGCTCGCGACCTTCAGCACCGAGAAGGGCATGGGCGCGTCCAACCGCGGCCGTTACTCCAACCCGAAGATGGATGCCGTGCTGGACCAGGCGCTCGCGACGGTGGACGACGGGCGGCGCGAGAAGCTCCTGCAGCAGGCAACCGAGATCGGCGTTGGCGACCTCGGCATCATTCCGCTCTACCACCAGCACAACCTGTGGGCGACGCGGAGAGGCGTCACGTACGAGGCGCGCGCGGACGAGCGGACGCTGGCTTACGAGTTCCGGCCGCAGTGAGTGAAAAAGTGACTCGTGACTGGTGACTCGTGACTCGTCCCGCCCCGGCCGGTCAGACTACCAGCGGGTGCTTCATCGTTCTCAGCAGCTTCAGGTCACGTGTCACGTGTCACGTGTCACGCTTTTCATCTGCAGCGTTGTTTGCCGCGATCTCGACCCTCTTGCCGGCAACCGTCAACGCTGCCGATCTGAAGATCGGCCTGTCGGCCGACGTCACGACGCTCGATCCCCACTATCTCGCGGCGCAGCCCAACCTGACCGTCGCACGGCACGTTTTCGAATCCCTGACCGAGGTGGACGAGAAGACGCGCCTCATCCCGGGCCTCGCCGAGTCCTGGCGCGCGCTCGACGCGACGACCTGGGAGTTCAAGCTGCGCCGCGGCGTGAAGTTCCACGACGGCTCGGATCTGACGGCCGAGGACGTGGTGTTTTCCCTGGACCGCCCCCACACGATCAAGGGCAGCCCCGGGGGATTCTCGAGCTACGTGCGCGCCATCACGGCGAAGAGGATCGTGGACAGGCACACGCTGCATATCACGACGGCGGTGCCGTACGGCGCGCTGCCGCAGGACATCAATTCGATATTGATCGTGTCGAAGAAAGCCGCCGCGAACGCCGCCACCGGGGACTTCGACAACGGGCGCGCGATGACGGGCACGGGGCCCTATCGCTTCGTCCGCTTCGCGCGCGGCGAGAGCGTGGAGCTGGCCCGCAACGACGCGTACTGGGGACCCCGGCCGGCATGGGATCGCGTGCAGTTGCGGATGCTGGCGACCGACCCCGTGCGCACGGCGGCGCTGCTCTCGGGCGAAATCGACGCCATAGAGCACATACCCAGCGCGGACTTCGCGAAGCTCCGCGGGAATGCCGCGTTGCAGCTCGTCCAGACCGTATCGTGGCGCACCCTCTTTCTGCACGTCGACCAGTACCGGGCGCAACCGCCGTCGGTCGCGTCGAAGACCGGGCAGGCGCTCGCCCGCAACCCGTTCACCGACGCGCGCGTGCGCCGCGCGTTCTCGAAGGCGATCAACCGGGCCGCCATCACCGAGCGGGTGATGGACAAGCTCGCCATCCCCGCGGCCAACCTGGTGTCTCCGGGCGTCTTCGGCCACAACCCTGACTTGAAGCCCGAGCCCTACGATCCCGACGGCGCGAAGCGGCTGCTCGCGGAAGCGGGTTTCCCCGACGGTTTCAGCGTGACCCTCGCCGCTCCCAACAACCGCTATATCAACGACGACCAGGTGGCGCAGGCGGTTGCGCAGATGCTGACGCGGGTCGGGATCGCGGCCAAGGTCGAAGCCATGCCCTTCGCCGCGTACCTAAGCCGGGTCCGGAAGGAGGAATTCGCGTTCACGATGCTGGGCTGGGGCTCGTTCGCAGGCGATCTCGCGCTGCGCTCGCTCATCGCCGGTCCCAACCAGGACAAAGGCTACGGCGCGTGGAACTGGGGGCGCTACCAGAACGCCAGGCTGGACGGCCTCGTCGACCAGGCGCTCGCCTCGGTCGACGTGAAAAAGCGGGAAGCGTTCGCGCGCGAGGCGGCGGCGCTCGTCATGAGCGAGGCCGCGCTGATTCCCCTCTACCATCAGTACGTCACCTGGGCGATGAAGAAGCACCTGACCTACGTCGCGCGCACGGACGAGTTCACCCTGGCGCATTACTTTCGGCCCAGGTAGGGCATACTGGTGATGGAACCTGGTGATGATTACTGGTGATGATTACTGATGATGAACAACGATTCGTCGCGCTGTCCCATCACCATCTCTCATCACCCTTTTTCATCACCCTTTTTCATCACCCTCGTTGGATGACCGGAGGGAAGTCCGCCATGAGAAACCGCGTCGCAGCGCTCGCCCTCGTTCTGGCCGCTTTCAGCGTTTCGGCCGCCGACCTCGTCATCGGGCTCGGCGCCGACGTCACCTCCGTCGATCCCCACGTGCTGAATGCGGCGCCGAACAACAGCATTGCCGAGCACATATTCGGCACGCTCGTCAGCCGCGACGCCCGCCAGCGGCTGCAGCCAGGGCTCGCCGAGTCGTGGCGCGTCGTGGACGACACCACCTGGGAATTCAAGCTGCGCAAAGGAATCAAGCTGCACGACGGATCGGACTTCACCGCCGACGACGTCGCCTACACGATCACCCGCCCCGCGGGGATCCCCGCGGGCGGATTCTCGGTGTTCACGCGGATGATCAAGGAGACGATCGTCGTGGACCCTCTCACGGTCCGCTTCAGAACCGCCGCGCCGTACCCCAACCTCGCGATAGACATGTCGCTGCTCCACATGGTGCCGCGGAAAGCGGGGCAGAACGCGACGAGCGCCGACTTCGATTCAGGGAAAGCGGCGATAGGCACGGGACCCTACAAGCTCGTCCGGTTCGCCAAGGGGGACCGCATCGAGTTGGCGCGCCACGAGGCTTACTGGGGCCCGAAGCCGCCCTGGGACCGTGTCACGTTCCGGCTCATTACCAGCGACCCTTCCCGGGTCGCCGCGCTGCTCGCCGGCGAGGTGCAGATGATCGAGATCATCCCGCCGCAGGATTACGCCAAGGTGAAGAACAACAAGGACCTGGCGGTGTTCACCACGTCGTCCAACCGGATGATCTTCTTTCACCTCGACAGCGAGCGGGACAAGTCTCCGTTCGTGACGGACAAGGCGGGCAAGCCGCTCGAGAAGAACCCATTGAAGGACGCGCGCGTGCGCCGCGCGCTCTCGAAGGCTATCAACCGCCAGGCGCTCGTCGAGCGCACCATGGACGGGCTGGCGATTCCCGCCGGGCAGTTCGTGCCCGAAGGATTCTTCGGCTATGCCCCCGGCCTCAAGGCAGAGGAATACGATCCCGGCGGCGCCCGCAAACTCCTCGCCGAAGCGGGCTACCCCGACGGTTTCGGCCTGACGCTGCACGGGCCGAACAATCGCTACGTCAACGACGAGCAGGTCGTGCAGGCTGTCGCTCAGATGCTGGCGAAGATCGGCATAGCGACGCGCGTCGAAACCCTGCCCTTTTCGGTCTATACCACCCGCGCCCGCAAGTTCGAGTTCTCCGCCGCGCTCCTCGGGTGGGGCGTCAGCACGGGAGAAGGCGGCTACCCGCTTGTCTCGCTGGTGGCGACCGTTAGCGCGGAGAAGGGGCAAGGCGCGTGGAACTGGTCACATTACGCCAACCCGAAGATGGACGGCGTCCTCGAGCAGGCGCTCGCCACCCTGGACAACCCGAAGCGCGAAAAGCTGCTGCAGGAAGCCGCCGAAATCGCGATCCGCGACCAGGCGGTCGTGCCGCTGCACTACCAGGTCAACACGTGGGCCGCGCGCCGGGGCTACACCTACGCTCCGCGCACCGACGAGCGGACGTACGCTTTCGACGTCAAGAAACAATAGTGATGAGAAGTGGTGATGAGAACTGGTGATGGGAAACAGTGATGGGGTGCATCACCACTTTTCATCACCATCTTTCATCACCAGTATTCATCACCCCTTTCTGAATCGCCCCTGAACGCGATGGCTTCCTTCCTCGTCCGCCGCTTGCTCCAGAGCGTGCTGGTGCTGTTCGTGATGTCGGCTCTGGTCTTCACCGGCGTCTACGCAATCGGCAACCCGATCGATATCCTGATCAATCCGCAGGCTGACCAGGCCGAGATTGCGCGCGCGACGGCCGCGCTGGGCCTCGACCTGCCGCTGTGGCGCCAGTACTGGACCTTTCTCTCGGGGGCGTTCACCGGCGATCTCGGCAAGTCGTTCGTGTCGAACGTGCCCGCCGTGCAGCTCATCCTCGAGCGCATGCCGGCCACGATCGAGCTGGCGCTGACGGCGATGGTGATCGCGGTCGTGCTCGGCATTCCGCTGGGGCTCCTTGCGGGACTCCGGCCCGAGTCCTGGATCGGCAGGACGATCATGGCGGGATCGATACTGGGCTTCTCGCTGCCCACGTTCTGGGTAGGACTCATGCTGATCATGCTGTTCTCGGTCCATCTCGGCTGGCTGCCCACCACCGGCCGCGGGTCCACCGTGGAGGTCATGGGTCTCCCGGTGAGCGTGCTCACCTGGGACGGCCTGCTACACGTCCTGATGCCGGCGACCAATCTGGCGCTGTTCAAGCTTTCCCTCCTGATCCGCCTCACGCGCGCCGGCACGCGCGAGGCGCTCGCCCAGGACTACGTCCGCTTCGCCCGTGCGAAAGGCCTCTCGATGGAGCGCGTGGTGCGCGTGCACGTGCTGAAGAACATCATGATCCCCATTATCACCGTGACGGGGCTCGAGTTCGGCTCGGTGCTCGCTTTTGCGGTCGTGACGGAAACGATCTTCGCGTGGCCGGGCATGGGTAAGCTCCTGATCGACTCGATCAACCTCCTCGACCGGCCGGTGATCGTCGCCTACCTCCTCATCATCGTGTTCATATTCGTGCTGATCAACCTGGTCGTCGACGTCGCCTACACGGCGCTGGATCCGCGGGTGCGGCTGGCGGGAGAGGGGCGGGGGTAAGGGATGGAAGCGCTGAGCGCTGAGGGTGCGGCCGGAGTGGCCGTGAGTGCAACACCCGCACCGCTCAGGCAGTTCGGCGCTGCATTTATCCGCGACCGCATCGCCATGGCGGCGCTGGCAGTACTGGTGCTGATCCTGCTCGCGGCAATCGGCGCGCCCCTCATTTCGCCGCAGAACCCGTACGATCTTGCGCAGCTCGACATCATGGACGCGAAGCTCGCGCCCGGTGGCAAGAGCATGACCGGCATGACCTTCTGGCTCGGCACGGACGACCAGGGGCGCGACATGTTTTCCGGCATACTCTACGGCCTGCGGATCAGCCTCGGCGTGGGCGTCCTGTCGACGGTCGTCGCGCTGGCGATCGGGATGCTGATCGGGCTCACGGCGGCCTACGCCGGCGGCTGGGTCGACGGATTCATCATGAGGCTGGTCGACCTGCAGCTCTCGTTCCCGTCGATCCTGATTGCGCTGGTGCTGCTCGCCGTGACGGGCCAGGGGGTGGACAAGATCGTGATCGCGCTGATTGCCGTGCAGTGGGCCTACTACGCCCGGACCGTGCGCGGCGCCGCGCTGGTGGAGAAGCGCAAGGAATACGTGGATGCGGCGCGCTGCCTCGCCTTCACGACGCCGCGCATCGTGCTGCGCCACATCATGCCGAACGTGCTGCCCCCGCTGATCGTCGTCGCGACGGTGCAGGTGGCGCACGCGATCGCGCTGGAAGCCACCCTCTCCTTCCTCGGTCTCGGGATGCCGATCACCTCCCCCTCGCTGGGACTGCTCATCTCCAACGGCTTCGCGCACCTCATCTCGGGCAAGTACTGGATCAGCTTCTACCCCGGGATCGCGCTGCTCGTCACCATCGTCGCGATCAACCTGGTCGGAGACCGGATGCGCGACGTGTTGAATCCGCGGCTCGCCTCGCACTACGGCGCGTAAGGCCCGGATGATTTTCGCCTTATGGCCTGCGGTGCGCTACGGGGCGACGCTTCGCAGCGCGGTCTTGATGGTGCTGTGCGTCGCGCTCGCCGGGTGCGTCACGCTGCAGGAGAACTACCCGGCCCCGCCGTCCTACGCCTTCGACCGGCCGGAGGAGACCACCCTGGGCCGGGCGGCCGCGGTGCTGCAGACGCAGCATCCCGGGTTGTCGGGCTACCGCCTGATCCAGGGCGGCGTGGCCGCCCTGATGACGCGCGCCGCCATGGCCGATCTCGCCGAGCGGGCCATCGACGCCCAGTACTACGTCTACCAGCCCGACGCGGCCGGCGCTTTTCTCCTGGAGCGCCTGATCGCGGCAGCCGAGCGCGGCGTGCGCGTACGCCTGCTGCTCGACGATTACGCGCTCGGCTTCGAGGACGTGGCCCTCGTGAAGCTGGTCGACGCCCATCCGCAGATCGAGATCCGCGTGTTCAACCCGTTTCCTTACCGGGCGCGCTGGACCCGGCCGCTGCAGATCGCGCTCAATCTCGACCGCCTGGGGATGCGCATGCACAACAAGGTGTTCGTGGCCGACGGCCAGAAGGCCGTGGTCGGCGGGCGCAACATCGGCGACCATTACTTCGAGGTGCAGGAAGCTTCCAATTTCCGGGACGTGGACGTCCTCGCTTCGGGCCCCATCGTGAAAGAGATAGGGCGGCAGTTCGACGATTACTGGAACAGTCCCCTCGCGGTCCCGGTGGGGGCGTTCGGCGTGACGCTGTCCGAGCGCTGGGGACAGCAGGAACGCGACGAGCTGCGCCGGTTCGCGTCCGAGCCGCAGGGCCCGCACGCCCAGTACGAGCGGCGGAAGAAGGAGTTCACGGACCGCCTCCTGACGGGCTCCGCCGATCTCGTGTGGGCCGACGCCGTCGCCATCGCGGAGCAGCCGGTGCGCGGGGTCCCGGACCCCGCGAAGAGCGCGCGCGAGCTATCCCAGATCACCCGCACGCTCTCGGACATGCGCAGGACGGCGCGGAAGGAAGTCGTGATGGTGATGGCGTACTATGTCCCGGGCAGGCGCGCCGTGGAGAACATCTCCGAGATGGTGGGGCGCGGGGTGCGGGTTCGCATCCTCACCAATTCGCTCGCCTCGACGGACGTGGTGGCCGTGCATGCCGGCTATGCCTCATACCGGCCCTCCCTGCTGGCGGCGGGCGTCGAGCTCCACGAGTTCCGCGTGGACGCGGAACGGCCGGCGCCGCAGGACCACGTGATGCGCCGGGGCAGCACGGAGTCGGCGCTCCACGCCAAGGTGATCGTTTACGACCGGCGCTTCATCTGGATCGGCAGCGCCAACACCGACCCTCGCTCGCGGCGCCTCAACACCGAGGCCGGGCTGCTGATCGAAAGCGACGACCTGTCCGAGCGGCTGCTGAAAGGCCTGGAGCGGGATTTCTCACCGCGGCAGAGCTGGCGCCTCGCGCTGGAGGCCGATGCGGATCCCGATGCCGGGCGGATCGTCTGGACCGGCGAAGTCGACGGCAAGGAGGTCCGCCTGACAGAAGAGCCCGGCGCGGGCCTGTTGCGTGGCCTCGAGTACTGGTTCTACTCGATCCTGCCGGGGATAGAGAACCTGCTTTGACTCAAAGCGCCTATCGAAGAATCGGCGCCCTGATGTAGGGGAGCATGAGGGGAGGGTCCCCTCATTTGTTGGGTCTTAGATCGGGTTGTCGTCCGGCGACGAGGTCTTGGGAGGGGCGTTCTTCTTGGGCCTGCCGGGCCGGCTGGTGACGTAGAACGCCTTCAACGGCGGCACCGGCGGCGGGCTTTCCAGGAAGCGGCAGTCCGATTCGCTCGGCATGCTGAAGAGCGACCCCAGCCGTTTGCCATCGAGCAGCACGGTATAGCGCAGCATCTGCGCCGAGCCGATGGCGGGTTGCGCGACGACGTCGTATTTGCCGATTTTGAACTGCCTGCGATCGGATGCGGGAAGGGTCATGCACGTCCTCAAGTCATCGGGGGGATGTCCACACTATACAGGCAAACGAGGCGAATTGCCAATTATTATTCAATGACCTAGCGCACCCGTGCTATACTCGCGCCCTTTTGCACGGAGCCCCGGCAACGGTGCGGAACCGGAAGCGGGGCCCGGAGTCACTGGACGAGGCCGGTCACAGAATGCGCGCCATACGCAACATCGCGATCATTGCCCACGTCGATCACGGCAAGACGACGCTCGTCGACAAGCTGCTGCGGCAATCCGGCACTTTCGCCGCGCACCAGCATCTCGTCGAGCGCGTCATGGACTCGAACGACCTGGAGCGCGAGCGCGGCATCACGATTCTCGCCAAGAACTGCGCGGTCGACTACGCCGGCACGCACATCAATATCGTGGATACGCCCGGCCACGCCGATTTCGGCGGCGAGGTCGAGCGCGTGCTGTCCATGGTGGACGGGGTGCTGTTGCTGGTGGACGCGGTCGAAGGTCCGATGCCGCAGACGCGCTTCGTGACCCGCAAGGCGCTCGCCCTGGGACTGAAGCCGATCGTGGTGGTCAACAAGGTGGACCGGCCGGGCGCCCGCGCCGAATGGGTCGTCAATCACACCTTCGATCTCTTCGACAAGCTCGGGGCCACCGAGGAGCAGCTGGATTTCCCCGTCGTCTATGCATCGGCCCTGCAGGGCTGGGCTGCAACGCAACCCGGCGAGACGGGCACGGACCTGAAGCCGCTCTTCGAGGCCGTACTCGCGCACGTCCCGGTGCGGGCGGACGACCCGGATGGCCCGCTGCAGCTGCAGCTCTGTTCCCTCGACTATTCGAGTTACGTCGGGCGCATCGGCATCGGCCGTATCGCCCGCGGCCGCATCCGCTCCGGCCAGCAGGTGGCCGTGCTGCACGGCCCGGACGCCGCCCCGGTGATCGCCAAGGTCAATCAGGTGCTGGTGTTCAAGGGGCTCGAGCGCGTCGTTACCGAGGAAGCGGAGGCCGGCGACATCGTCGCAATCAACGGCGTCGACGAGATCGGCGTCGGCGTGACGGTCAGCGACCCCGAGCATCCGGACGCGCTGCCGCTCCTGAAAGTGGACGAGCCCACCCTGGTCATGAACTTCCAGGTCAATACCTCGCCGTTCGCCGGGCGGGAAGGCAAGTTCGTGACCAGCCGCCAGCTGCGCGAGCGCCTGGTGCGCGAAACGATGGGTAACGTGGCCCTGCGCGTGGAGGACACCGCGGACCCCGACGTGTTCAAGGTATCGGGGCGCGGCGAGCTCCACCTCACGATCCTGCTCGAGAACATGCGCCGGGAAGGCTACGAGATGGCGGTATCGCGGCCGCGCGTGCTGATCAAGGAAATCGACGGCGCCCGGTGCGAGCCGTTCGAAATGCTGGCGGTGGACATCGAGGAGGCGCACCAGGGAGCGATCATGGAGGCGCTCGGGGCCCGGCGCGGCGACCTGCAGGACATGCAACCTGACGGGAAGGGCCGCGTCCGGCTCGACTATCGCATTCCGGCGCGCGGGCTCATCGGTTTCCAGTCCGATTTCCTCACCACGACGCGCGGCACCGGCGTCATGAGCCACGTATTCGACGACTACGGCCCGGTGAAGCCGGAGATCTCCGAGCGCCGCAACGGCGTGATGGTTTCGGTGGAGAACGGCGAGGCGGTCGCCTACGCGCTGTGGAAGCTGCAGGAACGCGGGCGCATGTTCGTGGATCCCGGCGACCCGGTCTACGAAGGCATGGTGGTAGGCCTCCACAGCCGCGACAACGATCTCGTGGTGAACCCGGTCAAGACCAAGCAGCTCACCAATATCCGCGCGGCCGGCAAGGACGAGGCGGTCCTGCTGACCCCGCCGATCCGGCACACGCTGGAATCCGCCGTCGAGTTCATCGCCGACGACGAGCTCGTCGAAATCACGCCGCAGTCGATCCGGATCCGCAAGCGGTCGCTGAAAGAACACGAGCGGAAGCGCGAACGGAAGGCGGAGCAGGCCGCCTGAGTGGCGGGATGCGGCCCGGGCGTCTTTCCATGGCCGGGCGCTGCCCCATCCAGTTGCCGGGCTGAACCGTAGGGTCTCAATGGTTGCTGGCTTAGAATCTCCGTTGCCACCACCGGAGGACGATAGCCCATGGACGCCTACTACAAGCCCCAGCACCTTGCTGATTTCCCGAAGATATCCGAAGGCAGCCCCGAGCTCGGCAAGAAATTCTTCGAATACTACGGCGCGGTGTTCGCGGACGGGGCGTTGACCGCGCGCGAGAAGAGCCTGATCGCACTCGCCGTCGCCCATACTGTCCAATGCCCGTACTGCATAGACGCCTACACCCAGGACTGCCAGCAGAAAGGGGCGGATTTCGAGCAGATGACCGAGGCGCTGCACGTGGCGGTCGCGATCCGGGGCGGCGCTTCGCTCGTCCACGGCATGCAGATGCGCGAGGGAGCGAAGAAGCTCGGCATGTAATGAACGCGCCTCAGAACCTATCTCAGTGTCAGACGCGTGATGCGTTGTGGTCAGGACGGGATGGATGCGAGGCGCACGGCGCAGGCCATATGTCGATATGGTCAAGCCGGGCAACGATGTCAGACGCCCGTCCTGGCCGCAACCCGAAGGGACGGGGCGATCTGGGCGCATTTCGTTGTCGGTCGCTCCTAACATAGAGTCTATGCGTCGTCGCGATCCTCCTAGAACTGCATCCCACCTCGCCTCCGTCGCACACGTGTCTGACACTGAGATAGGTTCTATTCTCAAGGAAGTCGCCGCGGACCTGGCGCAGGACGGGGCGACGCCGCGCGCCACGCTGAGCCTGCGCCGGCGGGATGCGCCGCTCGCATCGACGGCGCGCCAGCTCGCGATGCTGGCTGCCGTGCCGCTGGCGCGCGACGGCCGGCGCGTCGAATTCGATTCGGTGGCCGGCGGCGCGCCGAAAGCCGCCCGCCTGGATATCTTCCAGGTAAATCTCGGCAAGCTCTGCAACATGACCTGCCGCCACTGTCACGTCGACGCCGGGCCGGACCGGACCGACGCGATGATGCCGGATTCCGTGGTCGATCAGGTCGTCGCCGCCATCGCGCGCAGCAGTGCGCACACAGTCGACATCACGGGCGGCGCGCCGGAGCTGCACCCGCGCTTCCGCGATGTCGTCCAGGCCGCGCACAATGCGGGCAAGCATGTCATGGACCGTTGCAACCTCACGGTATTACTGCTGCCCCGCAACGCGGGACTCGTCGACTGGTTCGCGGAATACAGCGTCGAAGTGGTGGCCTCCCTGCCTCACTACCGCAAGCCCAACACCGACGCCCAGCGCGGCGAGGGCGTCTACGAGCGCTCGATCAAGGCGCTCAAGCTCCTGAACGGCGCCGGTTACGGCGCGGGCGATCCGCGCCGCCGCCTGACGCTGGTCTCGAATCCCGCCGGCGCCTTCCTGGGCGCATCGCAGTCGACGCTGGAACGCGAATGGAAGCAGGCTCTCGCCCGCAATGCCGGGGTGACGTTCGACCGCCTCTTCGTGCTAAACAACATGCCGATCTCGCGTTTCCTGGAATGGCTGGAGGCGACGGGCAATCTCACGGCCTACATGGAGCGGCTGGTTAATGCCTACAACCCGGCCGCGGTCGACGGCGTGATGTGCCGCAACACGCTCTCCATCGGCTGGAACGGCCGGCTCTACGACTGCGACTTCAACCAGATGCTCGACCTGGAGCTGGAGCTGCCCCAGGGTCCGGACATTTCGACGTTCAACGAAGCGGACTGGCTGCAGCGGAAGATCGTCACCGCGCGCCATTGCTTCGGCTGCACCGCGGGAGCGGGGAGTTCTTGCGGCGGCCAGACTGCCTGAAAAAAGACCCTCCCCTCCTTCCTGGTGGGAGGAGGGGTGGACGCGCAGCGGCCGGGGTGGTGAGAGAGGACGAGGCCGGGATGGGATGGTCCCGGGTCCCCGGCGCGCCGGTGAAATCATTCGCCGGCCGGTATTACTTTACTCGATGCGCGCGCCGGAGACCTCGATCACGCGACTCCATTTTGCGATTTCGGCCTTGATAAACCCGGCAAACTCCCGCGGTGTCGTCGTGATGCCTTCGGCGCCCTGGGCCAGCAGCCAAGCCTGAAGCGCCGAGGTCTGCAGGATATCGACCACGTCCCGGTTGAGCCTGTCGACAATGGTAGACGAGGTGTGTGCCGGGGCGAGCATGCCAAACCATGCCGATGACTCGAACCCTGGCAACCCTGCTTCAGACGCAGTCGGGACGTCAGGTAGCGCGGCCACACGGCTCTTCGCCGCTACTGTCAAAGCCTTCACACGGCCTGCCTTGATCTGCGGCATTCCGACCGTCGTTGAGAGCGACGCGATTTCCACTTCGCGCGCCACAACTGCCATGAGGGCTGCGCCGCCGCCTTTATAGGGGACGTGTACCATGTCGATGCGCGCCAACTGAGCCAAAAGCGCGCTCGTCAAGTGACCGGGTGTGCCGGTAGACCCTGACGCATACTTGATCGTCCCAGGGTGCTTTTTCGCGTGCGCGATCAGTTCTCTGAGGTTCATTGCAGGCACAGAGGTATGAGCCACCAACACCAGAGGCGTGGTTGCAACGAGTGTAATGGGCGCGAAGTCTCGCGTTGGATCGTACGTGACCTTGTACAGGCTTACGGCAGTAGCGAGGGAAGCTACGTCACCCATGTACAACGTGTAACCATCCGGCGTCGCTCTGGCAGCCAAGGTGGCGGCGATAGTCGAGTTGGCGCCGGGACGGTTCTCAACCACGACCGGCCGCCGCAGGCGCTCGCTGAGATGCGGCGCGAGTTGTCGCGAGAAAACATCCCCACCCGAGCCGGGCGCGGCCGCAATGATGCGCACGGGCTTTGTGGGATAGTTCTGTGCGTGCGCGTTCGCGCCGCACAAGATCAGGGATACTGCGACACCCTTGCAGACGTTTGCGAAGACGATGGCATACATAAGTCGCTCTGATGAGAGAGTGCTGGACGGCGAATCATCTTGACACTCTGCTCGCAGTACGACAATGATCCGGGAATCATCGACAAATGAATTCCGGGAATGGAGCTGCGAGACCTCGAGTACTTTGCGATAGCTGCCAAGCACGGCAACATAGGCCGGGCCGCCGAAGCGCTCGGATTGGGCCAGCCGGCGCTCAGCAAGAGTCTCCGCCGTCTCGAGACGTCGATTCGAGCGAAACTGTTCAAGCGCACGCCGAAAGGTGTCGAGTTGACGGCGGAGGGAACTACCTTGCTGGCGCGTATTGGACAGCTCCGGTTGTCGCTGGCCGATGTTGTCCACGAAGTCGCGGACGTGGGCGAAGGACGTTTGGGCCACATCAGGATCGGCATCGGTTCTGGATTCCCGGAGCACGTGCTGGCTTTGTCTTGCGTTACGTTCTTGTCGGACGCACCCAAAGCAACGGTGGACGTCATTGTTGCAACGGCGAACGAACTTGTGCCAGCCCTGTGTGAGGGCCAACTGGACTTCGTCGTGACCGGCATCCCTACAGCACATCGCGAAGCGCTGGTGCAGGAGTATTTGTGTGAAGAGGTGTTTGCCGTCTATGCATCGATTCGACATCGGCTCGCGAGCAAGAAACGCGTTACGCTGGCGGAACTCGTGCCGGAACGGTGGGCGGTTCCCAGCCACTCAAATGTGTTGTCCTGGAACATGCTGCTCCGCTCATTCGAAGATCAAGGTCTTCCGACTCCAGAGATTGCCATCGTGACGCCGTCGACGACGATCAGGCAACACGTGGTCGCTTCGTCGAATTTGATCGGGTTCGGTTCGCGGCGAGCCTGGCAGAACCCGGAGCCGCACTTGAAGCTCACCGAAATTCGCGTAGCAGACGCGACTTGGCACCGCCGCCTCGGACTCAGCTATCGAAAGTCCGGTTATATGTCGCCGGGAGCCCGACGACTCATCGACGTGCTGAAGCTCACTGCGCGTACGCTCGCGCAGGATCAATAGATTATCGGGAACACTCGAGCGTGAACGGCAGTTTGCGAGGTAGCGTTGCCGGTTTCGGGCGACGAGGCCATGTCCAATCCAACCGCCAATGTTGACCCGACCACTCCGGCGGACCTCGTGCGCCACCCTTCCTATTTGCAGGAGGGGAAGGTAGTAGTAAGCACCGCGTCGTCAGCCGTCAGAAGCGCCAGCCTCGCAAGTTACCACTGGTCACCGGTCACTGATCACGGGTCAGCACTCACTGGCCCTTGGCTCCCCCTGACGGCTCCGGCACGGTCGCCGGCTTCGTCGGATCGGTGACCTGGATGACGAGGTATTTGACCGGCTGCGTCGAGCTGCCATTGCGTGACACCGCGTGCAGGGCATTGGGAGCCTCGTAGAACGTTTCACCCGGCCCAAGCCGCTGCACCGGACCGTCGTCGATTTTGACCTCATACGTCCCTTCGAGCACGTAGCCGAACGTGTGGCTGCCGGGGTGCCGGTGCGGACCGCTGCCATTCCCGGGATCGCGCTCGGTCCTGCGGATCGTGACGACGCGGTCCATGACGTCGTTCATCGTCGTCTTGAAAAGATCGATCTGGCGCACTCCCGAAGCGGCCGTCTGCGCCTGTGCATGCGTCGGCGACAGGGCAGAAGGCCAGCCGGCAAGCGCCAGATAGGTAAGAGCGGAAGACAGCGCAGCGGTTGCGCAGCCAAGCACGACGTGGGATATGACGGTTTTCTTCACGACATCCTCCTGTGGAACACGCGGGGTTGGAATGGGCGTGGCGGATATGAGACGGGTCAAAGCGTGACGCCGGCCTGCTTCACCACCCGCGTCCACTTGTCGAGCTCGGCCTTGATGAACGTGGCTAACGCGTCCGGCGTGCTCGTCTGCGCGCTGGCGCCGCCCGTTTCGAGCGCTTTGCGCGCGTCGGCGCTCTCCAGCGCAACCGCGATCTCGCCGTGGAGCTGCTTCACGATCGCGGGCGGGGTGCCACGCGGCGCGAGGAGTCCGGTCCACAGCACGTTGACGTAGTCCTTCATCCCGGCTTCCCGCATGGTTGGCACCGCCGGCAAGCCCGGCACTCGCTCCCCGGTCGTCACCGCAAGCGCCTTCAGACGGCCCGCCTGGATGAACCCGATCGCCGAGGGCAGCGTCGGGATCGCCATCTGGATCTGCCCCGCCACGAGCTCGGCAGTGGCTTGCGGACTTCCCTTGTAGGGAACGTGGTTGAGCTTCACCCCGGCAAGCATGACGAAATGCTCGACGGCGAGGTGGCTGGTCGCGCCGACGCCGGCCGAGCCGAAATCGATCTGGCCGGGACGCGCGCGCGCCAGTCGGATGAAATCGGCGACCGAACCCGCGGGCAGCGCGGGGTGCACGACGAAAACGAGCGGCACGGTGGCGACCAGCCCGATCGGAGCGAAATCGCGCACCGGGTCATAACGGATCTTCGGGTTGACTACCGGATACTGGGTCAGCTCCGAGGTCGAGCCGAGCAGGAGGGTGTAGCCGTCGGCCGGCGCGCGGGCGGCGAATTCCGCGCCGATGCTGCCGGCGGCGCCGACGCGGTTTTCCACGACGATCTGCTGTCCGAGCCGCTCGCTCATGCCGCGGGCGAGCGCGCGCCCGACCGTATCGGAGCCGCCCCCGGGCTGGAACGGCACGACCATGCGCACGGGCTTCTCGGGGTAACGCTGCGCCGCTGCGAAGCCGCACGCGAGGACGAGGCAGGCAGCGACTGCGATTTGCGAGCGGCTCATGGAGAGACGGTGGCTCCGTTTTCCGGGCCCATGCTAACATGGCCCCGCCATGTTCCAGATCAAGCGCAGCAACCCGGCCGGGCTGTGGACGGCGAAGCGGCTCACGCAGATGGTCGAAGTGGAGGGCGCGCGGATGATCTATCTCTCCGGCCAGGTCGCCGCCAACGCCGACTACAAGGTCGAAAGCAGCGATATCCGCCGGCAGGCTCACACCGTCTACGACAACATCGAGATCGCGTTGCGCGCGGCGGGCGCGACCCTGGCGAACGTGGTGAAGACGACGACCTACCTCACGAGCGCGGACTACATTGCAGGCTCGCGCGAAGTGCGCATCGAGCGCTACCGGGACCTCGAAGCGCCGCCCGCCAACACGCTCCTCATCGTGAGCCGGCTGGCGGAGCCGGAAATGCTGATCGAGATCGACGTCATCGCCGCGGTGCCTGCGCGGTAGCGCCGTCCTGCTACTGCGCCTGCAGCCCGATATCCTGGACCAACTTCCTGTAACGCTCGGCGTCTTTCTTCACCTTCGCCGCGAACTCCGCCGGCGGCATGCTCACCGGCTCCGAGCCCAGCACCGAGAAGCGCTCCTTCACGTCGGGCTGCCTGAGGGTCGTCGCAGCCTCCTTGTAGATACGGTCTACGATGGTCTTCGGCGTACCCTTCGGCACGAAGAGGCCGGTCCAGATGGAAGCATCGACGCCCGGCATGCCCGCCTCCGCCGCCGGCACCCAGTCGCGGCCGAAATCCCAGCGGCGGGCGGTGGTTACTCCCAGCACTTTGACGCGCTTTGCGTCCAGATGCGGTAGTACGCCGGGCACTCCGGCGGTAGTCAGCACGACTTCGTTCGTCGCAACGGCCGACACGGCCGGTGCGCCGCCCTTGTACGGCACGTGCAGAAGCTTGATGCCGGCGGCCGCGGCAATCCATTCCGTCGCGAGGTGATTGACGGCGCCGGAGCCCGGCGAGCCGAAGGTCAGTGCGCCCGGCTTGGCCTTGGCCGCGGCGATCAGGTCCCTGAAGCTGCCTATGGGCGACTGGCTGTTCACGACTACCAGCATCGGCCCGTCGTTGACCATCGTAACCGGCACAAAATCGTTGTTGATATCGAACGGAATGTTCTTGAAGATCCACTGGTTGATCGCGACCTCGCCGGTGTGGGCGAGAAGAACGGTGTAGCCGTCGGGCGGCGCCTTGGCGGCGATGCCGTTGCCGATCAGGCCGTTGCCGCCGGTGCGGTTGTCCACGACGAACTGCCATCCCAGGCGCTCGGTCATTTTCAGGGTCAGCACGCGGGCCGCCGTATCCACCACGCCGCCCGGCGCGAACGCTACGATGAGCCGTATGGGCCGCGCGGGATACTCTGCCGCCCACGCCGTGGGCGCCAACAGCATGGCCAGCAGTACGATCATCTTGAACGTCCGCATCATCTCCCTCTCCTCGTCAAATGCGTGATTGGCGATTGGTGATTGGGGGCGGCGGCGTTTCTTTTCGTTCTTGAGACCAATCACTAATCACGAATCACCATCGCGCCCTTCTCTGTCCGGCGCATTTCAGCAGCGCGCCGGACTGCTGCAATAATCTCCGGATATGCCGCGCACCGGCATAGATTACCCGACAGATAGTGCCTGATCTCGTCCTCTGTGGGATCGGGCTTCTCCGCCAGGAGTTGCCGGCTCATCAGGATGAAGCCCGGGGTGCAGAACCCGCACTGGAAAGCGCCGCACTCGATGAAAGCCTTCTGCACGGCGTCCAGCCCGCCTTCCTTCGAGTGTTCGATTGTCGAGACCTGGGCGCCGTCGACGAGCGCGGCAAGATAGAGGCAGCCCGAAACGGCCGTTCCGTCGACCAGAACAGTGCAGCAACCGCACAGCCCCTGCCCGCAGCTCTCCCGCGCGCCGGTGAGACCAAAGCGGCCCTGCAGCAGCTCTACCAGGTTCTCGTGCGTGGCGACCTGGGCGGACACTGCTTCGCCGTTCAACGTGAACCGTATCGTCCGTAGCGCTGTGCTCATGCTGAGTTCAATCCTTCAACGGGTTCCCCTGCGCAGCACGCAAGGCGCGGAAAACCGCCTCCGGCGTGAGCGGCAGCGAGGTCAGCCGCACGCCCACCGCATCGTCTATAGCGTTCGCAATCGCCGGCGAGACGCTGAAAGTCGCCGTTTCGCCCACTCCCTTGGCGCCGAACGGGCCGCTCTCCTGCTCGGCGTCCACCGTCTCGTTGACGATGGTAACCGGTATGTCGAGCATGCCGGGAATGCGGTAGTCCGCCAGGGAGGGATTCGTCACCTGGCCGGAGTCGAACTCCATCTTCTCGGTCATCGTGAAGCCGAGCTGCATGATCGCCCCGCCCGATAGCTGCGTCTCGACGATCCGGGGATTGATCGGCGTCCCGACATCGGCGACGTTGACGAGCTTCGTCACGGTTACGCGGCCGGTCTCGGCATCCACTTCCACCTCCACCCCCGCGCCGCCGACCATCCAGAAAGGCGTCACGTCCGGGGACAGGCCCGTGTCGTGATCCGGCGATTTGTACGACGGGATGAAGCTCCCCACGCCCACGACGTTCCCTGCCTGCATGCCGTACCTCTTCCTGAACAGATCCGGCACCGGGGTCGTCTCGGCCGACAGCCCGACCTCGCCGGCGAGCGCGGTGAGCTTGTCGAGCGCATCCTCCGCCGCGCGCTTCACGGCAAGACCCATGTGGTAGAGCGAGCGCGAGCCGAGTGTCCCCATGTCGTACGGTGTCACGTCGGTGTCCGGGTGGACGACCTTGACGGCTTCCACGGGGAGACCCAGGACCTCCGCGGTGATTTGCGCCATCGCGGTATCGGAGCCCTGCCCCATGTCCACCGTGCTGCAATAGAGGCTGGCGCTCCCGTCCGCGTACACGTTGACGATGGCGACCGAGGTCGTCGGCGAAATCGAGGCCTTGAAGCCGATGGCGATACCGCGGCCGCGCCTGACCGTTCCCGTCCCGCGGGCCATGGGACTGCCCCAGTCCATGCGTGCGGCAAGGCGCTCCAGCACCTTGTCGATCGCGGCATCGCGCATCACGGTGCCCGTCGCCTGCGGGCGGCCCTCGCGCAGTATGTTCCGCCGCCGGAATTCGAGCGTGTCGATTCCGAGGCTGCGCGCGATCATGTCGGTATGGCACTCGTAGGCCCACACGAGCTGCGGAATGCCGAAACCGCGCAGCGCCCCCGCCGCCGGGAGATTCGTGTAGAGCGCGTACGAGTCTATCTTCACGTGCTCGATATCGTACGGGCCGGGCGCGGTGAATCCCGACTTCTGCGTGACCCGCGGCCCGATGTCCGCGTAGGCGCCGCCGTTCCACCACACCTCGCACTCGCGAGCGGTAATGCGCCCGTCCTTCGCCACGCCGCTCTTGATCCGCAGCGTGGTGGCGTGCTTGGTGATGGTGTAGAACTGCTCCTCCATCGAAAGCGCGATCTTCACCGGCCGGCGGGACAGGAGCGCGAGCGCCGTCACGAGCGCCTCGAGCTTGACGTACACCTTCGCGCCGAAGCCGCCGCCGAGATGCGGCACCCTCACCCGCACGCGGCTCTCCGGCCAGCCGAGCAGCCGCGCGATCTCGATGCGCACGAAGGACGGGGTCTGCGAAGAGGTGTGCAGGGTCAGCGACTCCCCCGTGGGTTCGGCCACCGACACGAACGGCTCCAGCGGCACGTGCAGCACCTGCTGCGTGCGGAAGCTGTGCTCGAAGACACGTTCGGCTTCCGCGAAGCCGCGCGCCACGTCCCCGCGGCGCAGGTGGAAGTCCAGGGCAACGTTCGTATCCCTGCGGCCTTCCAGGTGCTTCAAGTCGGGAAACGTTCCAGCCGGCTTGAGGACTTCGTGCACGAGTGCCTTCGAGGTCATCGCCTCGACCTCGTCGAACACCGCCGGCAACTCCTCGTACTCGGCGACGATCCGTTGAGCGGCTTCCCCGGCGACGTGCGCATCCGCGGCGAGGACGACCGCGACGGGCTCGCCGGCGTGGCGCACCTTGTCGAGCGCGAGTATCGGCTGGTCGTGAAACGCCGGGCCGTAGTACGGCCGCGGGATGACTTTGAGAATGTCCTCGCCGGTGATGACGCTGTGCACGCCCTCGACCGCCCGCGCCGCACTCGTGTCTATCCTCCGGATGCGCCCATGCGCGACGCTGCTGCGGAAGATTTTCCCGTAGAGCATGCCCGGCAGCACGAGGTTGTGGATGTACTCGGCGCGGCCGGTGACTTTCGCATGCCCTTCGAGCCGTGGCACTGACCGGCCAACGTGCGTACCTGCTGTTGTCGTTTTACCGGTCACTGGTCACCGGTCACTGGTCACTGGCGTCAGCGCCGCTCGCACAGCGCGCGCGACATACACGCGCACGAGTTCACGCTTGTAGGCGGCCGATCCATGGGCGTCGCCGACGACATTCGCCTCCGCCGCAGCCGCCTCTCCCGCCCGTCCCAGGACTGCATCGTCCACGCGAACATCCTTGAGCGCGTTCTCGGCCGCGGCGAGGCGCATCGGCGTATCGGTCGCGGCGCCGATCACTATTCGCGTGTCGCGCACGAACCCGTCATCGGTGGCGAGCGAGACCGCGATCCCCAGCGCCGGCCAGTCATCTGCGGAGCGCGCGGTGCACTTGAGATAGGACGCCCGGCGCGCGCCCTGGCGCGGGACGGTGACTTCGGCGATCAGCTCGCCCTGGCGCAGCGTCGTCTGCAGGTAGCCCGCGTAGAGATCCTCCACCGGAATCGTGCGCCCGCCCTTCGCGTCGGCAATGGTCACGCGGGCGCCCAGCGCGATCAGGACAGGCGGAAGATCCATGTGCGGATCGGCGTGCGCGAGATGCCCGCCGAGCGTCGCGACGTTGCGCACCCGCACGTTGGAGAGCGTGCGGAGCGCGCCCGTGATGACGGGTGCCTCTCGTGCGACGAGCGGCGAGCGGCCGAGCGCGGACAGAGAGGTCATGGCGCCGACGTACAGACCTTCCGGTCCCTCCGCAATCTCGAAGCAGCGGCGCTCGACCGCGCGCAGGCTGACGAGCCGGGTGGGGCGCAACACGCCCATCTTCATCATCAGCATCAACGCGGTGCCGCCCGCCATGGGACGCACCGAAGGCTCGCCGGTGTCGAGCAGCGCGGCTGCCTCGCGCAAAGACCCGGGCTCAACCAGTTCGAACGGCGTCACGAGGAACCCTTGCGAAGACCGAGCTTGCGCAGCCGTCCGCGCAGCGTACTCGGGTTCAGGCCGAGGATGCGCGCCGCTCCGCGCTCTCCCTCGATGGCCCACTGCGTCTGCTCAAGGACGCTGAGAATATGGTCGCGTTCCACCACCTCCAGGGTCCCGAGCGTGGGCCGCGCCGCGTCGGTTTTCGCCGCCGGCCTGACCGGACCCGACAGCAATGGTTCGCCGATCTCGAGTTGTGCGCCTCTCGCCAGCACCGCCGCGCGCTCCACGACGTTCTCCAGCTCGCGCACGTTGCCCGGCCAATCATAAGACAGGGCCTGCTCCAGGAACGCGGGAGAAACCTCGGCGAGAGGCTTACCCAGCTTGCGCGCGGCACGCGCGAGGAAATGGGCTATGAGCCGCGGAATGTCTTCACGCCTCTCCCGCAAGGACGGCAACGCGAGCGGAACGACGTTCAACCGGTAGTAGAGGTCGGACCGGAAAGCGCCGGCGTCCACCTGACGCCGGAGATCCCGGTTCGTGGCCGCGATCAGGCGCACGTCGGTGCGCAGGGTCTTCGAGCCGCCGACGCGCTCGAACTCCTGCTCCTGCAGTACGCGCAGCAGCTTCGCCTGGATGTCGAGCGGCAGCTCGCCCACCTCGTCGAGAAACAGGGTGCCGCCGTCCGCGAGCTCGAAACGTCCGCGGCGCTGCTGCGTGGCGCCGGTAAAAGCGCCCTTCTCGTGGCCGAAGAGCTCGCTCTCGACGAGCTCCCGGGGCAGTGCCGCGCAATTGACCTTGATCAGCGGACGCTCGCGCCGCTGGCTGCGGCCGTGGATGGCGCGGGCGATCAGCTCCTTGCCTGTTCCCGTCTCGCCCTGAATGAGCACGGTGCTGTCGGTCCCCGCGACCTGTCCGACCTGGTCGAGCAGCTTGAGGAGCGCCGGCGACTCGCCCAGGACTTCCCCGAAGTCGTGGCTCGAGCGGATTTCCTCCACCAGGCATTCGACCGTGCCCTTCGTGCGGTTGTGCGCCTCGATCTCCTCGCGCAGGCGGGCGTTCTGCTCTTCCAGCGAACGGCGTGCCTCGCGCAACGCAAGATGGGTTCGCACCCGGGCGAGCAGCTCCTCCGAGCGGAACGGCTTGGTGATGTAATCCACGGCCCCGGCGGAGAACGCGCGCACCTTGTCGAGGGTGCCGTCGAGTGCGGTCAGGAAGATGACCGGAATATCGCGGGTGGCGCCGTCCGCCCGCAGGCGCTCGGAGACCTCGAATCCGTCGAGGCCCGGCATCATCACGTCCAGCAGTATCAGGTCGGGAGCCTCTTCAGCCAGCCTGGCGAGCGCCTCCTCGCCGCTCGCTGCAGTCGCGACCTGGTAGCCGCGCGCCGTCAGCATGTCTTCCAGCAGCGTGACGTTGTTCGGGGTGTCGTCGACCACCAGGATCCTGGACGGCACGCTCATGTGGCCCTATCGAAGTGCAAATGCCTGACAGGTATTTGCACCTGTAATCGCCCCTCTCCTTGGGGAGAGGGGTCTGGGGGTGAGGGACGAGCGGAGTCAGGCACCATCGCGACGCTCACTCGTGCGCAGCACGCCTTCGACGACTGTGAGGAAGCTGCGCACAGTGATCGGCTTTTCGATGAAGCCGTCGAAGCCGGCGCGCATAATCTGCTCGCGATCCGCCAACATGACCGAGGCCGTCATGGCCACCACGGGGATGCCGGCGGTTGCCGGCTCCGCGCGAAGCGCTCTCAACCCCTCGATCCCGCCCATTCCGGGGAGCTGTACGTCCATCAGGATGAGATCGGGTGACCGTGCACACGCAACCTTCAGCCCCTCCTCCGCCGTTCCGGCCTCCAGGGTGCCGTAACCCTTGGCCTGGAGTATGTCGCGGACCAGCTCCAGGTTCCTGTCGTTGTCTTCGACGATCAGCACGACGCTCATGAGGTCAATCCAGTTCGATTTCTACCACGGACCCACACGGACGGACACCGACGTCTGCCCCGCAAGATCGAACCAAACCCGGAGTCTCCGATCACGATTCCTCGCCAGCAAGGTAGTGCAAACGTCTTGCACAAATTTCCGTGTGTTTCCGTGTGATTCCGTGGCCAATGTTTCTCACGCCTGTCGGCTCAGCGGCAGCGTGAAGATAAAATCAAAGGCAAATCCCCAACCACGGACCCACACGGAAGGGCACGGACGTCAAACCCCGGATCTCTTCGTCTTCCAATTTCGCGCTGTCCGTGCAGTTCTACTTTCAAGTTGCCCTTACCGTTTTGTCCGTGTGTTTCCGTGTGATTCCGTGGCCAATGCTTCTCACGCCTGTGGGTTCAGCGGCAGCGTGACCGTGAACGTCGAGCCCTTGCCCGGCTCGCTTTCCAGCCTGATTGCGCCGCCGTGCAATTCGGCAAAGCGCCGCACGAGCGCAAGGCCAAGGCCGGTACCCTCCCGCGCGCCCGAGCCGCTGCGGCCCACCTGGCGGAACTCCTCGAAAACGGCCTGCTGGTTCTCCGGCGCTATGCCCACGCCGGTATCGCTCACCGCGACTTCCAAGTGACCGTTCGCGAGACGCGCGTCCACGTCCACGCGGCCGCCCTGCGGCGTGAACTTCACCGCGTTAGAGAGCAGGTTCAGCATGATCTGCTTGAATTTGCGCTCGTCGGCCGGAACCTCGGCGATCCGCGAATCGACGTTGCACGAGAGCGCGATGCCCTGGCGCTGCGCGCGCTCACGTATCAGCATCATCGCATTCTGCAGCGCGGACGGGATATGCACCTTCGCCACGTCGATCTCCATGCGCCCGGCTTCTATCTTCGAGAGGTCTAGGATATCGTTGATGAGCGATAGCAGGTGCTTGCCGGAAGCCTGGATGTTCCTGATGTAGTTCTCCTGCCTCGCGTTCAATTCCCCGTACATCCGCTCGAGCAGCAGGTCGGAGAAGCCGATCACCGAGTTCAGCGGCGTGCGCAGCTCGTGGCTCATGTTTGCGAGGAACTCGGACTTGTGCTTGTTGGCGACCTCGAGCTGGCGGCTCTTGTCCTGGATCTCGTTGAACAACCGCACGTTCTCGATGGCGATCACGGCCTGGTCGGCGAAGGTCTCCACCAGCCCGATCTGCTTGTCCGTGAAGCGCTCGACCCGGGTCCGCCACATGTTGATCACCCCGAAGACGACACCTTCCCTGAGCATAGGGACGCACAGCAGCGTGCGGAACTCGCCGATCCGCTGGGCTTCGAGCAGCTCGTACCCGGGCTCGGCCAAGGCATCGGCTATGTGCACGGTCCGGCGCTCGAGCGTGGCTCTCCCCGACGCGGACCCGGGCCCGGGGCGGATCTCTGCTCGCTGCCAGTACTCCTTGAACTCGGGCGATATCCCGTAGTCGGCCCCCATGCGCAGGACGTCGCCTTCGAGCCGGTAAAGGACGCCACTCTCCGCACCGCACAGTCGCGCCCCGTTCTCGATCAGCGTGTCGAGGACCGGCTGGAGGTCGAAGGTCGAGCGGCTGATGACCTTCAGCACCTCGCTGGTCGCCGTCTGCTGCTCCAGTGACTCGGTGACCTCGGCGTTGCGCGCCTGGAGCTCCTTGAACAAGCGCACGTTCTCGATTGCTATCACCGCCTGGGCCGCGAAGGTCTTGAGCAGCGCGACCTGGCTCTCCGGCGTCTCGCCCGGGTCCGGCCACGCTACGGAGAATGCGCCGATCGGAATCCCTTCACACATCAACGGAACGCCGACCATCCGGCGCCAGCCCCCCAGCGCGGCGAAACCCGTGTCGTAGTCCGGTTCGACCAGCGCATCCGGGATGCGGACGATGGATTTCGCAAGGATGACCCTGCCGGGCATTAGGGCCGGATCCGGTGGACGAGGATACCGGCCGGTTAGATTGGCGAGCGCTTCGGGTGTCCAGTTATAGGTGGCGGCAAGATGAACGAGCTCGCCGTCGTAGCGATAGATTGCGGCGATCGGGCCGCCGCAAAGGCGTGCCCCGCTTTTCAGGATAGTTTCGAACACCGGCGCCACGTCCGTCGGCGATCTCGAGATCACACTGAGGATCTCGCTCGTCGCGGTTTGCTGCTCCAGCGCTTCGGTCACCTCTGCATTCCTTGCCTGCAGTTCCTTGAACAGCCGGACGTTCTCGATCGCGATCACCGCCTGGTCGGCGAAAGTTTTCAGCAGGTCGATCTGTTTGTCCGAGTATGGCCCGGGCGTTGCGCGGGTTACCGTGATCGCCCCGACAGCATTGTTTCCCCGCAGCAATGGCGCAGATAAGGCCGCGCGATAGCCCCTGCGTCTGGATCGCTGCTTGGGGGCTTCCCCAACCCAATCCGCCGCGAGGATGTCCGGAACCTCCACGACCTCGCGGGTCAGGATAACCCGGGAGGAAATGGAGCCTTCACCTTTGAGCGGGAACAGCAGGTCCTTGTCAGGGTCAAGAGGCATCGTGCTCGCCACCCGCCGGATGTAGTCTCCTTCGATGAGCTGGAGGGCGACCTCCAGGCTGCCGAACAGATGCACCCCGCTCTTCACGATCGCATCGAACACCGGCTGCGTGTCCGTGGGCGAGCTGCTGATGACGCGCAGGATTTCGCTGATCACGGTCTGCTGCTCGAGCGCTTCCTTCGTCTCGTTGTACAGCCGGACGTTTTCAATGGCGATCACGGCCTGGTTGGCAAAAGTGGCGACGAGATCGATCTGCTTCTGCGTGAACGGCTGCACTACCGGGCGGTAAATGGCAATGCCGCCGACTACACGTCCCTCCTTGAGCATGGGCACTGTAATGTAAGTCCGTGCTCCACCCAGTTCGACCATCGCAACGGCGCCCGGAAAACGATCGCGGTAGTCCGATGAATCCCTTCTGTCCGCAACATGTATGGGCTGCCGCTCGGCAATCATGCGTGCGAGGGCACCACCCGGGGTGGGTCGAAACGGTCCTCTTGCGCTGAGAGATTTGGCGTATTCGGCGCTGGCCCCGCGCTGCGCGACGTTTTGATA
>DASRJL010000120.1:0-14328 GCA_035649495.1 Burkholderiales bacterium
TTACGCCCGCACCCGAGCTTGAGATCGAGGGCCAGTCGAGCGACATGATCCTGAAGTCCCTGATCGAGCGCGTGGAAGCCCCGCGCAAATGAACCGGACGCGCTGGCTGCTGCCGTCGCCGCGGCTCCTGGCCGCGGTCGCCGGCCTGCTCGCCGCCGGCATCGTCGCATCGATATTCCCGCCGCTCGCCGGCCCCTGGACCGCGCTCCTTGCGCTCGCCGCGGCGGTGGCCCTGGCCGATGCCGCGCTGGTGACCCGCGTCCCCTCCCCGGCGGCGCGCCGCGCCGTGGCGGGCTCGCTCTCGCTCGGGGTAGCGCAGGAGGTCGCGCTGCGGCTCGCGAACCAGGGGCGATCCACGCTCAGGATGGCGGTGCACGATCATCATCCCGAGGCGCTGGAGTCGGAGCTGCTGCCGCAACGCGTGGCGCTCGCCCCCGGCCGCTTCGCGGAGCTCACCTACCGCGTGCGGCCGGTGCGGCGCGGCGATTTCCGCTTCGGCGGGATCGAGCTGCGGCTCGCCTCGCCGCTCGGGCTGTGGGAAGCGACGCGCTACGTGGGCGCCGAGAACCCGGTTCGCGTGTATCCGAATTTCCGGGCAATCGCGCGCTACACGCTCCTCGCGACGGACAACCGCCTCTCGCAGATCGGGATCCTGCAGGCGCGGCGGCGCGGCGAGGGCCTGGAATTCCACCAGTTGCGCGAGTACCGGCAGGGCGACAGCCTGCGCTCCATCGACTGGAAGGCGACCTCGCGCACCGGCCGGCTGATCGCCCGCGAGTACCAGGACGAGCGCGACCAGCGCATCCTGCTGCTCATCGACTGCGGCCGGCGCATGGGCGCGAAGGACGGCGATCTCTCGCATTTCGATCACGTGCTGAACGCGGCGCTCCTCCTGGCTCACGTCGGCCTGCGCCAGGGCGACGCCGTAGGGGTGCTCGCGATGAGCGGCGAGCCGCGCTACCTCGCGCCGCGCAAGTCGGTGGCGACGATACACTCCATACTGAATCGCGTGTACGACCTCGAGCCCACGCCGCTCACCTCCGACTATCAATCAGCCGCGCAGGAGGTCATGCGGCGGCTCACGCGGCGCTCGCTCGTCGTGCTCCTCACCAACCTGAGAGACGAGGACGACGACGCGATCCTCCCGGCGCTGAAGCTGATGGGCACGCGCCACCTGGTGGTGCTCGCGAGCCTGCGCGAGGCGATCCTGTCGCGCGCGTTGTCCACCCGCATCGACAGCTTCGACCGCGCTCTCACGCACGCCGCAACGGCGGACTACCTGCGCGCGCGCGAGCGGGCATTCCAGCGCCTCGCCGGGGCGGGCGCGGTCTGCCTGGACGTGGAGCCCCAGGTGCTCGCCATCGCGCTGGTGAACCGCTATCTGGAGCTCAAGCGGTCGGGCCGCCTCTGACGAGGCGGTTTCGAAACAAAAACGGCCGGTCACCGCGCGAGCGGCACCGGCCGAACTGTGTGCAGCGAACTATTTCAGGTGATTGCTGACCAGCTTGGTCATCTCGAACATCGAGACCTGCGAGCGGCCGCCGAATACCGGCTTCAGCTTGTCATCCGCATTGATCATGCGCCTGTTGGACTTGTCCTGCAGGCCGTTCCTCTTGATGTACCCCCACAGCTTCTTCGTGACCTCGGTGCGCGGCATCGGGCTGCCGCCGATCACCGCCGCCAGCGTCGAACTCGGGTTCATCGGCTTCATGAACGCTGCATTCGGTTTGCGAGCGCTCTTCTTCTTCGCGGGTTTTTTCGCCTTGCTGACCTTCTTCTTCGAAGCCTTGCCCTTCTTAGCTTTCGCCATATTGCTCTCCCGGTGATTTGCGCTGTCAGCGCCTATGGTTGGAAACGCCGTCTTAAGAATGAATTCGGCGTGTAGAGAATGCCAATGTCCATGCAACCTTGCAAGCGTTTTTTCGTCTTCGGGACGGATTTTCCCTCTGTACAGCGCCGATGCGACACACCGTTTCCGCCGACGCGCCGCACCGCTCGCGCGGAACGAACACGCGCTCGTCGCGCCCGCTCGCAATGCGCGGTTGTCCAGGGAAACGCGGGGGAAACGCACCGCACTTTGCCCGGGCGCAATGCTTACGCATGAAGTCAAGGACTTAGAACCTATCTCATATATAGGCACGTGTGCGACGGAGGCGAGGTGGGATGCAGTTCTAGGAGGATCGCGACGACGCATAGACTCTATGTTAGGAGCGACCGACAACGAAATGCGCCCAGATCGCCCCGTCCCCTCCGGGGTTGCGGTCAGGACGGTCGTCTGCTGCGTTACCCTCCTCGGTCATATCGACATATGACCTTCGTCGGGCGCCTTGCATACGGTCCGTCCTGGCCGCAACGCATCACGCGCCTATATATGAGATAGGTTCTGGTCCGAACTTCAAGTCTGGCCGTGCGGGCTCGCGCTCCAGAGAGAGCGGCGTGGTCAGGCAGTGCGCTTGAGCTTCTCGAGGAAGTGCTTGCGAAACTTCTGCACCTTCGGGGCAACCACCGCCCGGCAGTACGGCTGGGACGGATTGCGCGCGAAGTACTCCTGGTGATAGCCCTCGGCGACGTAGAACTCCACCGCCGGGACGACTTCGGTCACGATGGGATCGTCCCACAGCTTCGCCGCGTTCAACCGTGCGATCACGGCCTCGACCGCCGCCTTCTGACCGGGGGTGTGATAGAAGACGGCCGAGCGGTACTGGGTCCCGACATCGTTGCCCTGGTAGTTGAGCGTGGTCGGATCGTGGATCACGAAGAACACCTCCAGCAGCTCCTCGAACGACACTGCGGCCGGGTCGAAAATGATGCGCACGACTTCGGCGTGGCCGGTGTTCCCCTCGCATACCTGGTGATAGGTGGGATTCCGGATCTGGCCGCCCATGTAGCCGGACTCGACCGCCGCCACCCCCTTCAGCTCGTCGAACACCGCCTCCAGACACCAGAAGCATCCGCCGGCGAGCGTCGCGATCTCCCTGCCGGGGGGTGCGGCATTCGATGATGCCTGCGCCATTTCCGTTCTCCAGCCGATGCGCCCACAGCGGGCAACGGTCCCAGTTTACCCGTCCTCCCACAGGTCGCACACGCCTTGCTCACGAGCGCGCCGGAAGAGGCATGGCACCGCACGCGACGGACGGGTGGGAGCTCTTACGCGCTCCGCCCGGCGGCATCATCGCTGCGGGCTCGCCCACCTTCGCGGGCGGATTGAGCCACGGGGTGAACAGGAGCCGCTCTATGGTTCGCAGCCTGGCCTGACGCTTGAGCAGTTGCGCGAGGCGCGCCAGGAACTCCGGATACGTCAACTCCGGGAAAACCCAGCCGCCATGCCAGTGACGGGCAAGCGGATGGAACGCCGCGGCTACATCCACCTCGCGCGCCGAGCGGCACGAGGCGATCGCCGCTCGGCAGGCGGCGGCGAGCCCGGCGCGTCGGCGCCCCCCGACGCGCTCGTAGAGGCTCCGGAAATAGCTGAAATACGCGGCGTGGTCCTGCGCCGCCGCGGCGGTCAACTTGCGCAGCTCCGGCTCATCGGCGGACCGGGCCAGCGTGCGGTAGAACACGGCCAGCGTCGTTTCCGTAACGCAGCGCGCGACGAATTCGAGGGCGAGTCCGGGCGGCCCCACCCGGCCGGCGGTGCGCAACCGGTACGTATCGCGGAAGTCCCGGTACGCGCCCTCCCATTCGAATTCCGGCCACGTGGTCTCGATGTAATCCCGGAACCGGTGGCCGTGCGCTGCACGTCCCGGAAGCCACACGTCCTCCAGCCACGGACGGACGTCGGCGTGGTCCGCCGAAAGCCTGATCAGCCGGCTTGCATCGAGCGGGACGGTGCTCTCCACGAACGACGCTATCCCCGTGCAGTAGAACATCATGCCATTCAGGCGCACCATCGCCCGCCTGCGCGTGTCCTCATCCGGCTTGCGCTGTCCCATCATGGTGATTGCGTCGGCTCCTCGCATGAGTCTCCCCTCTCGGAAGGTGCCCGCGGCGCACCATGCGCCACGGTGTATAGGTTCGACATCATCGGCAGGGCGCGCGCGGCGAGCCAGCGGAACCTGCACCGTTGCTACCTGTTTGCCCGAGGGTGTCATTAGGTGCTACCGTCCGCGGGCAGCCTGCCGGAGCCCTGAGACCCGGCCGGCCGCCGAGGAGGAGGCGACGTTATGGCACAGACCGCGGCGCTCGTGGATGTGCTCAAGCGCGAATTGCGGGCGCGGGGCGTCACCTACGCGCAGGTGGCGCGCAACCTCAAGCTCTCCGAGGCGAGCGTCAAGCGCATGTTTTCCAAGCGGGATTTCACGCTGAAGCGCCTCGACCGGATCTGCGAGCTGACTCGCGCCGAGTTCTCCGACCTGGCGCGCATACTCCACGAGGAGGAGAACCTCGTCTCCCAGCTCACGTGGGAACAGGAACGGGAAATCGTCTCCGATCGCAAGCTGTTCCTGGCTGCAGTGTGCGCGTTGAACCGCGTGACCTGCGAGCAGATCGTCGCCGTCTACGACATCTCCCGGGCCGAGTGCATACAGCTGCTCGCCCGGCTCGACCGGCTGGGGTTCATCCAGTTACAGCCCAACAACCGTATAAAGCTCCTGGTGTCGCAGACGTTCTCGTGGCTGCCGGACGGGCCGATACAGCGGTTTTTCAACGAGCAGGCCCACAGCGAGTATTTCCGCTCGCGCTTCGCCCGGCCCCACGAGTACATGGTGGTGATGAACGGCATGCTGTCACGGACCTCCGGCGCCGCCATAGTGGCCCGCCTGAAGCGCATTGCGCGGGAGTTCTCCGAGCTGCAGAACGAGGACGCCGGCCTGCCCCTGGCGCAGCGCTCCGCGATGAGCATGCTGGTCGCCATGCGCCACTGGGAACTGGAGGCCTTCGCCGCGCTGCGCCGGCGCAAGGCGCAGCAGCTACAGGTTCACAAGGCACGAAGATAAGTTCCGCTTTCCGGGAGAACACGATGAAACTGCATTCGATCCTGATGCTCGCGCTGACCCTGGCGCTTTCCGGCGCGGGGCCGGCCGGCGCCCAACCAGCGGCCTCCAAGAAGGAGGGACCGGCCACGCAGGCAACGGCCAAGGCGACTTTCGCGGGCGGCTGCTTCTGGTGCATGGAGGAGGCGTTCGACAAGGTTCCGGGCGTGATCGCCACCACGTCCGGCTACATGGGGGGACAGACGAAGAACCCGACCTACGAGCAGGTTTCAACGGGCCGCAGCGGCCACGCCGAGGTAGTCCAGGTCGAGTACGATCCCGCCAAGGTCACCTACGAGAAGCTGCTCGATGCGTTCTGGCGCAATATCGACCCGACTCAGAAGGACGCGCAGTTCTGCGACCACGGCACGCAATACCGGAGCGCTGTTTTCTACCACAACGACGAGCAGCGCCGGGCGGTCGAAGCCTCGCGCACGGCGCTCGCGGGCAACAAGCCCTTCAAGGGCGAGATCGTCACGCAGGTCGCGAAAGCGGACGTTTTCTACCCCGCCGAGGGGTACCACCAGGACTACTACCAGAAGAACCCGGTGCGCTACCAGTTCTACAAGTCCGGGTGCGGGCGCGAGGCGCGGCTGAAGGAGTTGTGGGGCAGCCGCCCTAAATAGGCCTTACTTGTCCTGCAGCTTGATGTTCGCCCGCTTCACGATGATTTCCCACTTGGCGCGCTCCGCCTCGATGTGGTCGGCGAATTCTTCCGCGGTGCCGGGCGAGAGCCGCGCACCCAGCGCTGCGAAGCGCTGCACCATCTCCGGGTCGCGCAGCACCAGTCCGATCTCCCGGTTCAAGCGCACGATGATTGCGCGCGGGGTCTTGGCGGGCGCCACCAACCCGAACCACGAGGACGCCTCGAAGCCCTTCAACCCTGCTTCGTTGAACGTGGGGACATCCGGGAGTTGCGGCAACCGCGCCCGCGCCGCCGCTGCAATCGCTTTCAACCTGCCGCCGCGTATGTGCTCGAGCACGGTGGGCGGATTGTCCATCGCGCCCTGTATCTGCCCGCCGATTACCGCGGCTATCGCTTCCGCCGCGCTCTTGTAGGGCACGTGCGTCAGCCTGATCCTGGCGGCAGCCTGCAGCATTTCCATGCCGAGGTGCCCGGTCGTGCCGTTTCCCGGCGAGCCGAAATTGACCTGGGCGTCGGGCTTTTTCGCGTACGCGAGGAATTCAGCTACGGACCTGGCCGGAAAGCCCGGGTTCAGCACCATGAGCATGGGCATGTCCGCCACGAGCGTGACCGGCGAAAACGCGCCGCTCGGCTCGAACGGCATTTTGGCGTATAGAAACTGGTTGATCGTGAGGATACCGGCGGAGGACATGAGGAGCGTGTAGCCGTCGGGTTCGGCTCGCGCGACCAGCGAAGCGCCGATGTTGCCCCCGGCACCCGGCCGGTTGTCGACGATCACAGGCTGTCCCACGGCCGGCTTGAGCTTGTCCGCCACGGCGCGCGAAAGGACGTCCACCAATCCACCGGGTGCAAACGGCGCGATCAGGCGGACGGGCTTCGACGGGTACTTGGGCTGGCCCAGGGCGGCGCAGGATACGAAGGCCAGCGCCGCCGCGGCAAGCCGCGGTCCGAAGGCGGCTCGGATTCTCATCGTTTCTCTCAGGTTATGGTCACTCGCGCGAACTTGCGCTTGCCGACCTGGACGATCGCCTGTTCCCCCCGGGTGAGCTTGAGAGAGCGGTCGCTCACTTTCTCGCCGTTCACCTTCACCCCGCCCTGCTCGACGAGGCGCTGCGCTTCGGAGGCGTTCGCGCACAGCCCCGCCTGCTTCAGCACCTGCGCAATCGCGAGGCCATCGCCTTTAGCGGCGAGGCTCACCTCCGGCAGGTCCGCCGGTACCTCATTGCGCCTGAAGCGCGCCTCGAAATCCGCCAGCGCCGCTGCGGCGGCCGCGGCGCCATGGAACCGGGCGACGATCTCCTTCGCCAGGTCCACCTTCACGTCCCGCGGATTGCCGCCTCCCCCGACCGCCTCCCGCTTCGCCGCTACCTCCCGGGCCGTCGCGAAAGACAGGAGCTCGATGTAGCGCCACATGAGGTCGTCCGAGATCGACATGAGCTTCCCGAAGATCTCGCCCGGCGCCTCGTTGATGCCTACGTAGTTGCCGAGCGATTTGGACATCTTGTTGACGCCGTCGGTCCCTTCGAGCAGCGGCATCGTGAGTATGCACTGCGGCGGCTGCCCGAAGTGCTTCTGCACCTCGCGCCCCACGAGGAGATTGAATTTCTGGTCGGTGCCGCCCAGCTCCAGGTCGGCCTTGAGCGCGACCGAATCGTAGCCCTGCACCAGGGGATAGAGGAACTCGTGGATAGCGATCGGCTGGCCGCCCTTGTAGCGCTTCGCGAAGTCGTCGCGCTCCAGCATGCGCGCCACGGTGTAGGTCGATGCCAGCCGGATGAGATCCGCCGCAGTCTGCGAACCCATCCACTCGGAGTTGAACTTCACCTCCGTGCGAGAGCGATCGAGGATCTTGAACACCTGGTCGCTGTAGGTGGCCGCGTTCTGCGCGACCTCCTCCCGGGTGAGGGGCGGCCGCGTTACGTTTTTCCCCGAGGGGTCGCCGATCATGCCGGTGAAATCCCCGATCAGGAATACGACGTGATGCCCCAGGTCCTGAAGCTGCTTCAGCTTGTTGATGAGGACCGTGTGGCCGAGATGGAGATCCGGCGCGGTGGGATCGAAGCCGGCTTTGACGCGGAGCGGCCGACCGGTCTTGAGCTTGTCCTGCAGCTCCGACTCGATCAGCAACTCGTCGGCGCCGCGCCGGATTAAAGAAACCTGTTCTTCGACCGTAAACATTGATTAGAGGAACTGCCGGGGCACCTGCCGGCAGCCACTCTTTTCATGATGTGAAATATAGACTATTGCCGTAGGGGTATTTTCTGGTTAAGCTTCCCCCGCGCCAAAAACTTGAGACAAATCATGCGGGAAAGCACCAGCGCGATTTTAGCGCAAAAGCTGCTGACACCCCTCGCCCGAACCGGTCCGCGGCGCGTTCTTGCTTTCCTCGCCTTGCTCTTTCTCGGTGTGGTTGCGGCTTTCGGCATCGCCCCCGACACGGCGACCGACAGCATCGCGCGCAAGGAAATCGTCGAGCAGCTCGCGCTCCCGGCAACCAGCCTGGCGCTTTCGCCGGACGCGGGATTCTGGCGCGAGGAGCGGGTGCGCCGCGACGATACGCTGGGCACGCTGCTCGCCCGCCTCGGGGTGGACGACCCGGATGCCGTGAAGTACCTCCGTGCCGAGCGCACGGCAAAGGCACTCTACCGGCTGGTCCCGGGCCGCACCATGCGCGCACAGACCTCGGCCGAGGGCAAGCTGATCGCGCTGCGTTACGTCAACGGCGGCATTCTGACCAGCGTCGAGCGCGGTCGCGAGGCGTTCGTCGTGACCGAGCGGCCCGTTCAGCTCGAACGGCGCGTCCAGATGGGATCGGGGCATATCAGGAGCTCCCTCTTTGCCGCCACCGATGCCGCCAGCCTGCCCGATTCGGTAGCCATCCAGCTGGCCGAGATCTTTTCCACCGATATCGACTTCCACCGGGACCTGCGGCGCGGCGACCGGTTTACCGTCGTCTACGAGTCGTTCTACGACCAGGGCGAGTGGCTGCGCACCGGGCGCGTGCTCGCCGCCGAGTTCGTCAACAACTACAAGGTCTACCAGGCCGTCTGGTACCAGTATGGCGAGAACGAGGGCGGCTACTACACGCTGGAGGGCAAGAACATCCGTAAGGCATTCCTGCGCTCCCCGCTCGAGTTTTCGCGCATCACTTCCGGATTCACGAACGCCCGCTTCCATCCTGTCCTGCAGGAATGGCGCGCGCACCGGGGCATAGACTACGCGGCCCCCGTCGGCGCCCGGGTCAAGGCCACTGGGGATGGCATCGTGGAAGTCGCCGGCCGCCAGGGCGGCTACGGAAACCTGATCGTCCTGCGCCACCAGACGCAATACACGACCTGGTACGGGCATCTGTCGGGGCTGGCGAAAGGCATACGCAAGGGTGCGCGCGTCGCGCAGGGAGAACTGATCGGCTACGTCGGCTCGACCGGGCTCGCCACCGGCCCGCACCTGCACTACGAATTCCGCATCGCCAATGTCCACCAGAACCCGCTGCGCGTGGTCATGCCGTCCGCTCCCCCGATCACGGACGAGCAGCGCCCGGTATTCGAGGCGGCCGCCGCGCCGTTCGGCCTGCAGCTGAAGCTCCTGCGCGGCACCAATCTCGCCCGGCTGGACTAGCCCCGGTGACCAGTGACTGGTGACCAGTGACCGGTCAGCCTTAAAGCTTCACCTTCAGCGGTACAGCAGCACCGACTCGCGCTCCTCGCGCCATGCTTCCTCGTCGCGGCTTGCAAGCGCGTCGAGATCGGCCGGGGCGGCGGCGGGATCGTCTACCCATTCGCGCAGCAGCTCGCTGCCATTGATGAGATCGATGGCGCGCCGGTCGTACTCGTATTCGTACGGAAAATTGCGCCACAACTCGTAGTGCGGCTTGAGCGTCCGGAGGCACTTCAGGGCGAGGGCGACGAGCCGCCACGGGCGAAAGGCTTCGTGCTCGTAGGCCCCGTCCTCGACATGAACCTGGAATCCCGCGCACAGCTTGCCGGCGTGCTTCTGGAACGCGGGCTCGAACGAGCACGGCCGGAGCCGGCACCCGCGCATCCACTGCGGCGCGAGCGTCGCCATCGCCGGGAGCAGCGCCCGCGGATCGATATCGGGCGCGCCGAGAAGCTCCAGCGGCCGCGTCGTGCCCCGCCCCTCCGACAACGTGGTTCCTTCCAGCAGCACCGTACCGGCGTAGCAGCGCGCCATCCACAGGCTGGAGGCGTTCGGGCTGGGATTGACCCACGTGCGCTCGCCGCTCGGCCAGCCGAATCCGGGCGCGGCGGAGGGCTGCCAGCCCTCCATGGTAACCACCTCGCAATCGACGTCCAGGCGCAGCGTGCGCACGAACCACTTCGCAAGCTCGCCCAGGGTGAGCCCGTGACGCATCGGCAGCGGTCCCGCGCCGACGAAGCTCTCCCAGCCGGCCCGGAGTTTCATCCCTTCTACCGGACGGCCCGCGGGGTTGGGACGGTCGAGCACCCAGACCGTCTTGCCGTGTTCCGCGGCCGCTTCCAGAACGTAGCGCAGCGTCGTGACAAAAGTGTAGATCCTGCAGCCCAGGTCCTGCAGGTCGACGAGCACGACGTCGATGCCGTCAAGCATTCGAGCGGTGGGGTGGCGGACCTCCCCGTAGAGGCTGTACACCGGGATGCGGTGCGCCGGATCGATGAAGTCCGGCGACTCGATCATGTTGTCCTGCTTGTCTCCTCGCAGGCCGTGCTGCGGACCGAACGCCGCAACCACGTTGAGGTCCGCGAGCGCCGCGAGCGCGTCCAGCGCGTGCACGAGGTCCCGTGTCATCGACGCCGGGTGCGCGAGGAGCCCCACGCGCCGCCCCGCCAGCCGTCCTCGCAGCGCGGGATCCTCCAGCAGCCGGTCTATCCCGAACTTCATGCGGAGGAGCGCGCCGACGACGGATCTGTTTCCGCCAGATCCAGCGCGTACGCGTCGGCGTGATGGAAATCCGGCCTGCCGGGCGGGTGCTTCAACGCCCAGTACGACAGTGCGCCATCCCGCTCTTCCACGACCGCGGACAACGCGAGCGAAAGCTTCGCTGCGCCGTGCGCCGGCGACAGGCGATCGAGGCGTATCAAGACATCGAGCTCCAGTTGCCTCGCCGCGCAGCGCGCGGTGACACGCGGATCGAGCGCCTGCGCGTTCGACTCGCCGGCAAGCAGCACGCCCTCTCGATAGCGCTCGAACGCATACGCTGCCCACTCACCGGAAGGAGAGAAATTGAACTCATGGTACGCCGGCAGGCCCTTGCGGGCGATGAAAATCTCGCAGCAGGTGTGCTCCCACAGACGCTCGGCCATGCGAGACGGTGCGGGCGCCGGCACGCGCAGGCGCTCCATGTCGCCCTCGATGGAATAGCTGACCGCCAGTATTCCGCCCGGCGTTCTGCCGACGCGCGCGCGGACGGCGCGCACGGCCAGGGCGGGAGTTTCAGGATGGCAGTCGAGGGTGACTGCGTGCACGGGATCGACCGGCATCGGCAGCTAGCCTAACAAAACCGCGGCGCCGGCAACAAAAAAGGCGGCAGCGCCGCCTTTTTTCTCCCGTGCGGGCCGGCCTACCCGGCCGAGAAAGACGATCCACACCCGCAGGTTGAAGTTGCGTTCGGATTCTTGATCACAAACTGCTCGCCCTGCACGCCCGACTGGTAATCGATCTCCGCCCCCGCGAGGTATTGCAGGCTCATCGGGTCGATCAGCAGCGTCACCCCGCCCCGGTCCATCCGGGTGTCCTCGTCGCTCACGTCCTCGTCGAAGGTGAAACCGTACTGAAAACCCGAGCACCCGCCGCCCTGGACGAATACCCGCAGCTTGAGGTTCGCGTTTCCTTCCTCGTCGATCAGCTGCTTCACCTTGGCGGCCGCGGCCTCCGTAAACACCAGCGGCGCCGGCATCGTCTCAGTCATCTGGGTCACTGCATTCATTTCATACTCCTGGGAATTGCACTACCTTTTCCGACTTGCCCTCGTTCTGATACACGAGCTTTCCCTGCACCACCGCGCCCAGCTGGACCTCGAGCGTCTTATAGTATACATCTCCTGTGACATTGCCCTTCGACTGCAGTTCCAGGTACTCCCCCGCGTGTATCGGGCCCACCACCGTTCCGTTGATAACCACGTGCGAAACGCGGATCTCGCCTTCGATCTGCGCCTGCTCGGACAGGACCAGAGTGCCCGACTTGCCCTCGGCCGCGACCACGCTGCCGCGCACGTGCCCGTCGACCCTCAGTCCGCCGGTGAAGGTGATGTCTCCCTCGATGGTGGTGCCGGTGCCGATCAGGCAGTCGATGCGGTTTTGCGGCTTGTTGTTGCCCTTGCTCCCGAACATGGATCTCCCTCCGTGGCTCTCGTCCAGCTGATGTAGGGTTCCCTCTACGAAACGGTCACATTTTGCGTTAGTTTAGGCGTACTGGCGCCCGTTTCAAAGACCCGCACCTGCATGCTTTTCACCACCGCGCCGGAGGGAATCTTGAAGCTGCCCTCGACGCGCTGGAAGAACTTGAAATTGACCTGGTACTCCTTCGCATTGCGGGCGGCATCCGGCGGCACCATCACCACGAACCTGCGCTCGTTCTGCTCCACGTTCACGACCAGTTGCACGTTCCCCTGGAACTCCTTCGCGCGCTGGCCGGTCTGCACCAGCAGCAGCCGGTAGCGATACTCGCCGGGCACCGCCTCGGGCTGTACGCGAACCCGGTTGATGCTGACGCCCGCCGCCTCCTTGGCGCCCGCGGGCATCAGCGACTGGAAGAACGCGAGGTCCTCCCGCAGCGCCGCGTTTTCATCCGACAACGTCTTCATCTGCTTCGACAGATCGCCGTAAGTGGCGCGCTCGATCTGAAGCTGCCGCTCCGCCGCCGCGATCTTCGAGCGCAGCTCCACCAGCTCGGCCTCGCGCTTTCCGATCTCCTCGCTCGAGCGCGTCAGCGCGTGCGTCGCCTCGCTCTGCCGGAACCCGGCGAACTTCATCCCGAAGTCGTAGGTGGCCCATCCGATTCCCGCCACCAGCGCGCCCAGCGCCAGGATGCCCAGCCAGCGCCAGTACCAGGGCACGTGCGCCTGCACCGACATGCGCGGCGCGGAGATGCCGAACTTGCGCTTCAGCGCGCGGAAAAACTGTGCCATGTCACGGCAGCAGCGCGAGCTGCTCCAGCCCGGTCGTTTCCGGCAGGCCGAACATGATGTTCATGTTCTGCACCGCCTGGCCCGAAGCGCCTTTCACCAGGTTGTCGATCACCGCGAGTACCACAACGGTATCGGCACCATGTGGTTGGTGCACGGCGATGCGGCAGAAGTTCGCTCCGCGCACCGAGCGGGTGTCGGGGTGGCTGCCAGCGGGCAGGACGTCCACGAACGCCTCGCCCGCGTAGCGCTTCTCGTAGAGCGCCTGCAGGTCGACCTTGCCGGTGAGCCGCGCGTACAGCGTCGCGTGTATGCCGCGGATCATGGGCACGAGATGCGGAACGAAGATGAGGTTCACCGCTTGGCCCGCCGCGCGCGCCAGCTCCTGCGCGATCTCGGGATGATGGCGGTGGCCGGGCACGCCGTAGGCCTTGAAACTGTCCGAGGCTTCCGCGAGCAGCGTGTGGACTTCGGCCCTGCGCCCCGCGCCGGACACGCCGGACTTGGCGTCCGCGATGAGATGATCGAGGTCCACGGCGCCGGTCTCGAGGAGCGGCAGGAAGCCGAGCTGCACCGCGGTCGGGTAGCAGCCGGGGTTGGCGACCACCCGGGCTTCCCTGATGCGCGCCCGGTTCACTTCCGGCAGGCCGTATACCGCCTCGGCCACCAGTTCGGGACAGGCATGCTTCATGCCGTAGCACTTTTCCCATTCCGGGACGTCGCGGATGCGGAAGTCCGCGGCGATGTCGATGACGCGAACGCCGGCGTCGACCAGCTTGCGCGCTTCGCCCATCGCCACGCCGTTCGGCGTCGCGAAGAAAACGAGGTCGCAACTCGCGAGCGCCGCTTTCGCGGGATCGGTGAACTTAAGCTGCACGCGTCCGCGCAGATTGGGAAAGAGATCCGCCACGCGCTGCCCGGCTTCCTGCCGGGAGGTGATGGCCGCCAGCTCGCAGTTCGGGTGCTGCGCGAGCAGCCGCAACAGCTCGACGCCCGTGTAGCCGGTGCCGCCGACGATTCCGATTTTCAGCGCCTTGCTCGAAGCCATTATCGGGTCCAAAGACGCCAAAGCCGCCCGCGGGCGGCTTTGGCAGTCGGTAAATGCGCGCGCAATTTATCGCTTGGAGAACTGATGACGGCGTCGGGCCTTGTGCAACCCGACCTTCTTACGCTCCACCTCGCGCGCGTCGCGGGTCACCAGCCCCGCCTTCTTGAGCATCCCCTTCAACCCCGCGTCGTGCTCGATCAGGGCGCGGGTGATGCCGTGGCGCACGGCGCCGGCCTGGCCCGACTCGCCGCCGCCGTCGACGTTGACGCTGATGTCGAAACTCGTGAGGGTGTTGGTCAACTCGAGCGGCTGGCGCACGATCATGCGCCCGGTCTCACGCGAGAAAAACTCGTCGACGGGCCGGCCGTTGACGGTGATGGTGCCCTTGCCCGGCCTGAGATAGACGCGGGCCACGGCGCTCTTGCGCCGGCCGGTGCCGTAGTGGTGTTGCTGGCGCGGCATGGCCATGACTATTGAATCTCCAGGTTCTTGGGCTGTTGCGCGGTGTGCGGATGGCTCGCTCCGGCATAGATCTTCATCTTCT
>DASRJL010000121.1:0-9796 GCA_035649495.1 Burkholderiales bacterium
TGGCAGGCAGCGGTCCCATCTTCTGAGCCGCGAGCGCCTCGTCGATGTGATGCAGCTCCGCGCTGCCGATGATGGCGCAGGACACATCCGGATTCGACAACACGAAACGCAATGCGACCTGCGCGCGCGTTCCCTGGTCCTTGCCGATCGCGTCGAATACCGCCTTCGACTTGCGCTCGTCTTCGGCGACGCTGGTGTCGGCGAGGAGCACGCTTTCGCGCCCGTGGCGCTCGTCCGTGGCGATGACCCCGGCGGCAAAAATACGAATCGCCATCACCGCGACGCCGTTCGCGCGGCAGGCTTCGATGATGCCGCGCTGGTTCTGCCCGGTCCACGCGGCAGGCATATCGCGACCGGCGCTGGGATTCAGCAGGTTGTAGTACACCTGCGCGGAATCGAAGCGCTTGCTCCGGATCACCTCGCAGACGGACGCGGCCTCGCCTATCCCGGTAATGCCCATGTGGCGGATCAGCCCCTTCTCGCGCAAGCGGTCGAGCCCGTCGGCCACGCCGTCTTTTCCCAGGATCTGCTCGACCGTCATCACCCGGCCGCCGGGCTTCGCGCCGATCCGGTTGTGGAGCTGCAGCACGTCCACCGACTGCCGCTTCAGGCGCGCGAGGTTGCCGCGGCAGCGCTCCTCGATCTGCGCCGGGATGTCCTTCAGATTCTCGACGTCGAGACTGAACTTGGTCGACAGGTACGGCGTCGACCCTGATTCGGGTATCAGCCAGCTTAGCGCTTCTTCCGACTTGCCGTTGCCGTACTGCGCGGCGGTATCGATCCAGTTGATGCCGCCCGCCAGCGCGCGGCGGATCGCCTCCCGCTTCGTCACGTCGTCCTTGTGGATGACGATGCCGCCGACGGCCCCGGCTCCGAAGATGATTTCGGAGACCTGGATGCCCGTGCGGCCGAAGGTGCGGTGTTTCAGATGGCGCCCCCGCGGCTCGGAACCAGGAACTCCCGTTTCATCTCGCTGACGGAGCTGATGCCCATCATCGCCATGTTGCGGCTGATTTCCTCGCGCATGAGATTCGCGCCATGGTGCACGGCATCCTCGCCGCCGATCGACGCCGCGTAGAGGAACGGCCTGCCGATGAAGACGAACTGCGCGCCCAGCGCGAGCGCCTTCAGCACGTCCGAGCCGCGGCGGATCCCGCTGTCCATCATGATGGTCATGTTGCCGGCTTCGGAGCGCGCGGCGGGCAGCATGCGCATCGGCGCGACGGTGCCGTCGAGCTGGCGGCCGCCATGGTTCGAGATCATGAGGCCGTCGACGCCGCTCTCGCGCGCGATGCGTACGTCCGCCGGCGAGAGCACACCCTTCAACACCAGCTTGCCCTTCCAGATTTTCCTCATCAGCTCGACGTGCTCCCAGGCGAGGCCATCGCGCGCCAGGCGCGGGCGCTCGATATTGCCGAGGATGGGCATGCGCGAGAATCCCATGTTTTCCAGGTGCGGCATGCCGGTTGTCATCCACGTGCGGCAGAAGTTACCGAAGAGCCAGCGCGGCCGGATCATGCAGTCCCATGCGAGGCGCGGCGAGGGCTTCAACGGCGAGCTGTAGCCGTTTCTCACGTTGTTCTCGCGGTTCGAGGCCACCTGCACGTCCACGGTCAGAACGAGTACCTCGAAGCCTGCCCGCTGCGCCCGTTCGACGAGCGGCGTGATGATGGACGGATCGCCGGGAAGATAGGCTTGGAACCAGGCGGTGGGACCGACTTCCTTCAACTTCTCGAGCGCTATCAGCGAGGCGCCGCTCTGGATCATGACCGTGTTGAGTTGCGCCGCTACCCTCGCGAGCACTCTGTCGCCGTCGTAGGCGGCGAGGGAAGTCCCGCCCATCGGCGGAAAACCGAACGGCAGATCGTAGGTGCGCCCGAAAATCGTCGTCTTCTGGTTGCGCGAGCGGGTGTTGACCAGCACGCGCGGCAGGAAGTCGTACTCCGCGAACGCCGAGCGGTTGCCGGTGAGCGATGCGTTCGTCTCTACCGCGCCGGATATGTAGCCGAAGATCGGCCGCGGCAGATAGCCGCGGGCAGGCTCTTCGAAGTCTTCCAGAGACAGGATGTCCGGGAACTTGCCCGCAACGTCGGTTCGCTGCCCGGTTGTGACGGCGGCGCGCATCGCCGCCTGGTTTGCCTGCGTGGCAGTGTCGTTCATGAGTCCTTCCTCCCGTTGGAAGCTTGTACCGCTTGCACCTGCCGTATTGTGAGACATGCCCGTGCTGTCGGTCCAGCAGCCTCATGTGCGGGCTTGCCACGGATTGGACTACGAGGCTACTGTGTACGGATGCCCGCGTCCTTGATCAGCTTGCCGACTTTGGCGATTTCGGACTTGACCGCAGCCGTGGCTTCCTGCGGCGAGCTGCCCACGGTTTCTATGCCGAGCGCCAGGAACTTCTCCTTGATGTCCGGCTGGTTGATCGCCCGCACTATTTCCTGGTTCAGCCGGATCACGACCGGAGCGGGCGTGCCGGCCGGCGCGAAAGTTCCCGACAACACGATCGACTCGAAGCCCGGCAGGCCGGCGGCGGCCATGGTGGGCAGACCGGGACGCAGCGGGGACGGCTCGGTGCTGGTGATCGCGAGCTGTCTCAGCCGGCCCGACTGGATGTAGCCCGCGACGGCGGGCACGTTGACGATCATCAGATGCGTTTCGCCGCTTAACAAGGCATTGACTGCGGGGCCCACGCCCTTGTAGTTGATGCGCACGGTCTTCACACCCGCCATTACGTTGAACAATTCCGCGGCGAGGTGGTTGCTGGAGCCGATGCCGGACGAACCGTAGTTCAACTCGCCCGGACGTGCTTTCGCAAAGGCGATCAACTCTTTTACCGATTTCGCGGGAACGGACGGATGCACGACCAGGATGTTGGGCGCCCGGTGCGTGATCGAGATCGCGGTGAAATCCCGCAACGGGTCAAAGGACAGCTTTTCGAACAGGTTGCCGCTGATGAAGGTGCCGCCGGCGACGAGCAGCGTGTAGCCGTCGGGCGCGGATCGCGCCACCACCTCGTACGCAACGAGAATCGCTCGATTGTCGATCACCATCTGCCAGCCCGCCTTCTCCGTGAGGCCCTTCATCATCAGCCGGGCCGTGAAATCGTTGTTTCCTCCAGGCGGCGAGGTGACGATACGGATAAGCCTGGCCGGGAACTCCTGCGCGAGCGCGGTTCCGCCCGGGAACATCACCGCGATCAGGAGCATCCTGATTGTCAGGCGCAGTATCGGCACGAGCGACTCCGCGATGTGACTGTATAGTATGGATAGAGGAGCATCTCAAATGCTAACAGGAAAACTGGTTTTTCCCTCGATCGAGCGCATCGTCTACGGCGAGCCGGCTGCCGCAGCGCTGCGTGTCGAGGCGGAGCGGCTCAACGCCAGCCGCGTCTTTCTGATGGTGAGCCGCACGATGAATCGCACGACCGGGGAGGTCGCGAAGATGCGCGATGCGCTCGGGAGCCGCTACGCGGGCCTCTACGATTCCATGCCTTCGCACACGCCGCGCGACGCCGTCCTCGAAGCCACCCGCGCGGCGAGAGCGGCGGGCGCCGACCTGATCGTTACGTTCGGCGGCGGGTCGCTTACCGATGCGGGCAAGGTGGTGCGGCTTGCCCTGCAGCATGGAATCGACGATCTCGACGGGTTCGACGCGTTCCGCTTTCGCGTGGGCACGGATGGCGTGCGCAGGAACCCGGAATACGCGGGACCTTCCATCCGCCAGGTCTCGATACCGACGACGCTGTCGGCCGGAGATTTCAACGCGAGTGCAGGGTGCACCGACCTGCGCACGCACGCGAAGCACAGCTTCCGCCATCCGCTCCTCGGACCGAGCATCATCATTCTCGACCCCGCGCCGACGGTGCACACGCCGCTCTGGGTCTGGCTGTCGACCGGAATCCGGGCGCTCGATCACGCCACGGAAGGGATTTGCTCGCAGTTCGCGAGTCCCCTGAGCGACATGTACTACGTCCAGGCGCTGAAGCTGCTCTCCGCCGCGCTGCCGCGCGTCAAGCGGAACCCGGCCGACCTCGCGGCCCGGCTCGATTGCCAGCTCGCCGCGTGGCTGTCCACGGCGGGGCGGATCGGCGGCGCGAAGATGGGGGCGAGCCATGCCATCGGCCACGCGCTCGGCGGAACCTGCGGCGTCCCGCACGGCTATACCTCGTGCGTCATGCTGCCGTACGTGCTGCGCTACAACCGTTCGGCCAATGCCGCGCGCCAGGCCCTGGTCGCCGAGGCGATGGGACATCCCGGGAAGGATGCCGCCGATGTGATCTCGGCGTTTCTCGGCGAGCTCAACCTGCCCCGCAGCCTCCGCGAAGTGGACGTGACGCGCGAGCGCTTCGACGCGATCGTCGAGCACACGATGCACGACGAGTGGCTGCACTCCAATCCGCGCAAGATCACCTCGCCCGCGCAGGTGCTCGAGATACTCGACGCGGCGGCGTGAAAACCCGTCAGGGGTCAGGCGTCAGGGGTCAGGCGGGTCTGCAAGCGAGGCACAGGCATCGACCTGGGATGGCAGCATCGTTCGCGCGGGAAATAGAGCGTTGGGATCGGCGTCGGCCTGCCGACATTGCAGCGCGCGGGTGACCAAGCCCACGTCGAGCCGCGGCGGACGGGTCTTGCCAAGAAACGCCACGGCGTCATCGTTCGAACCCACGCGGCCCGTCATCCAGCTATAGCAAAATCGCGCGGGATAGAGGAGCGTTCGCAGATACGCCTTCCGGTCTTTCGGTTCGAGTGTTTCTGCGGTGGCGAAATATCGCGCCCGGTCGGCCCAGTTCGAAAATGGTGAGCCGAGCAGATAGCGCCGAATTTCTTCCAGCGTGGGTCGCACCGGTCGCACACATTCGCGCTCCATGAGCACGACCGCATGATCGATATAATCGATGCGATCCAGCAGGGGAAATCGGCCGAGACAAAAGTGCCGGTCGGTCCAGAACACGGAGAGCCTGGGCCCCCACTCGGCTGACAGTGCTGCCGCATCGCTTCGCACGCGATTGAGCTTCTGTGGAGACAAGGGCGCCTCCGCCACTAGAGCCATGTCGATGTCGCTGTAGCGCCGGCTGAATCCGCCATGGGCAAGGCTGCCTATGAGGTAGACTCCAAGCAATTCGGATCCAAGAGCGGCCTGCCAAAACGGGACAATGCGATGGGAAAAATCGACCGCCTCCTCCTCGACGGACACCCGCTTCACTCCGCCTTGATATTGGCCGCCCGGACCACCTTGCCCCACTTGTCGATTTCTTCAGCGATGAGCTTTCCAAAGTCGCCTGGCGAGAGCGTCAGCACCGTGCCTCCCAGGTCGGCGAGCCGCGCCTTGATTTTCGGATTGGCGAGCGCGGCGTTGATCTCCTTGTTAAGCTTGTCGATGACTTCGATGGGCGTGTTTTTGGGAGCGCCAATCCCGGACCACCCGCTCGCCGCGTAGCCCGGCACAGATTCTCCGACGGCGGGGATGTCCGGCAACGCCTCTGGACGTGTCGCCGTCGTCACTGCGAGAGCGCGCAGCTTTCCGGCTCTGACGTGTTCAATCGACGAGGATATGTCCTCGAATGCTATCTGCACCTGGCCGCTGATCAGATCAGTCATGGCGGGTCTCCCGCCGCGATAAGGCACGTGAACCATGTTGACGCCGGTCATCATTTTGAATAGCTCGCCAGCCAAATGCGCCAAGGTTCCATTGCCTGCAGACGCCATGTTGATCTTGCCTGGATGGGCGTTGGCGTGGGCGATCAACTCGGGGACAGTTTTGGCCGGAAACGATGGATGCCCCACCATGATGAAGCTGTTGCGGCTGATGCTTGCGACTGGCGTGACATCGCGAACAAAATTGAAGCTGAGCTTTTCGTAGAGCGTCGCATTGATCGCGCTCGAGGTTCCGACCAAGAGGAGCGTGTAGCCGTCCGGCGGCGCCTTGACGACAACCTCCGTGCCCATATTGCCGCCCGCACCCGGCCGGTTTTCGATGATGAATTGCTGACCAAGTCGCTCTGATAGCCATTGTCCAATAAGCCGTGCGCGGACGTCGGTACCGCCGCCAGGCGCGAAGGGTACGACCACGCGCACTGGCCGCGACGGATAGGTTTGCGCCGAAGCGAGACGCGAGACAGCCGGGAGCGCGACAGCACCTGCGGCAAGATGCAAGAAAGCGCGACGGGGAAGATTCATGGCGTTCCTGTTTGGGCCTGCGCGATGGCGGATGCCCCGGCTGCTCAAGGTGGCGAACTATAGAGGATGCCACCATTGCCGCATAATGCTATTTTTCGATACTTCCATAGCCGTTTTGCGATGCCGAAATGCAGGTGAGCGACCGCGTCGGACGCCGGATAAAGCTCCAGGACCTTCACGTACTGATGGTGGTCGTGCAGGCTGGCAGCATGAGCAAGGCGGCCGTGCTCATGCACACGACCCAATCTGCGATTTCCAGATCAATCGCGAGTCTCGAGCAAACATTCGGCGTGCGGCTGCTTGATCGTAGCCGCCAGGGTGTTGAACCGACAGAGCACGGCCGCGCGTTGCTGGATGGCGGTGCGGCCGTATTCGACGAACTGCGTCAGGCGGTGAAGAATGTGGAATTTCTATCCGATCCGACCGCGGGCGAAGTTAGAGTGGGCGCGCACGAGCCGTTCATTGCCGGTTTGCTGCCGGCGGTCATCGACCGGCTTCGCCGAAAGCATTCGGGAATCTCTGTTCTGGTGGCGCCCATCGCGCCGAACGCCGAACGATTCCTCGATTTGCGCGAGCGCAAGATCGATCTTTTACTCGACCGCATTGCACCACGGGTCCATGAAGACATATCCGTGGAAGTCCTTTTTCACGACCGTGTCGTGGTCGTGTCCGGACCGAACAGCAGATGGGCGCGCCAGCGCAAAATCGAGCTTTCCGCTCTGATCGACGAGGCTTGGGTCCTGCCGCGGCTGGATACGATTGTCGGCCCGCTCGTTGCCGACGCATTCGGCGCCCGCGGTGTGAAATTTCCGCCAAAGGGCGCAGTGTGGGGAGGAGCCTCCCTGTTCTTCGCCCTTCTCGCGCGAAGCCCCTTTTTGGGTACAGTCCCGGTCTCACTGTTGCAGTTTGGCGCAAATCTGCCGCGGCTCAAGGTTCTGCCGGTGGAGCTTCCGATTCCGCGTCTGCCGGTCGGAATCATGACGTTGAAGAATCGTACGCTGACTCCCGTAGTGCGGCTCTTCATCGATTGCGTACACGAGGTCGTGAAGCCGTTAGCCAACACGAAATAGCCCGGCCGCCCCGGTCAGTTGCGAGGCCAGTGGGATGTCTTGCGGGCGCTATTCGAACGCGTAGCGATAACCAGCGCCACGCCGCACGATCTTCCCAACCGTCGGCGCCGGAAAATGCCCGGGCAGCAGACGCGTTCCGCTGGCGGCGTATTCCTCGATGAGCCGCATGCGCGTCTTCTTCGACAGCTCGCGATCGCTGCAGGCGAGCGTGGACCATTCCGGCTTCATCAGCTGGAACTGGTGATGGATCACGTCGCCCAGGAATACCGCGTGCGCGTCGCCCGAACGGGCGTGGATCACGACGTTGCCGGGCGTATGGCCGGGCGCGCTCTCGAACCATAGACCGTCTTCGAACGCGTAATCGTCCCCGACCAGCACCGACTGGCCCGTTCGCACGACGGGCAGCACGCTGTCTTCGAAGGCGCGGCGGTGCGGCGTGTCCTCGCCCTCCCGGTGCGCGCCCTGCCAGTGCTCGAATTCGCGGCGGGCCATGACGTAGCGCGCGTTGGGAAAGGTCGGAACCCAGCGCCCGTTCTCGAGGCGGGTGTTCCAGCCGACGTGGTCCCAGTGGAGATGCGTGCACATCACGTAGTCGACGTCCTCGACGTTGACGCCGGCGCCGGCGAGATCGGCGAGGAAGGGCGTTCGCAGCCGGTGAAACTGCGGCCGCGTCGGGCGCTCCTTGTCGTTGCCGAGGCAGGAATCGATCAGGATCGTGTGACGGCCGGTCCTGACGACGAAGCAGTGAAAGCTGAAGACGAGCTTGCCGCTCGCCGGGTCGAGCAGGTCCGGTCCCGTCATGTCGGGGTTCGCCTGCAGCACCTCGGGATCGAAATCGGGGAAAAAGGTCTCCGGCCCTATGAACGGTCCCTCGAATTCCGTGATGCGCTGGACCTCGAACTCGCCGACACGCGTGGTCTTCATGTTTTCTCCCGCGATGGGTGACACGCTGAGTGTAGCCGGTCAGCGTCTCGCGTTGTAGCCGAATCACGACAGTTTCGAGAACCCCACATCCCGGCACGGGGCGAACAAATACAGCGGACGAATGTCGATATTGAGAGGGCCATACAACGGAGGTTGCCATGCTCAAGTCGCCCCTTATTCTTACGCCTATCGCGGCCAGCCTCGCGCTCGCGATAGACGGTTCTGCGAATTTCGCTCCAGCCGAAGATGTCGTGTCTCCTGTCGTGATCGCCCAGGCTTCGGGTGGCCGCGTTTTACGCGGCGGTGCGACCTCCAGCGGCGCGGCCGGCACCCCGACCGGCAGCGGGAGCGCTGCCATCGGCAATTCGTCTGCGAGCGGGGGAAGTCCCAGCGCCGCCATCGGTAGCGGGTCCGCAAGCGGCGGAAGCCCCAGCGCCGCCATTGGCAATGCGGCGCCTGACGGCGGAAACAGCGGGCCATCGGCCGCCGGGACAGCGGCGGGCATCGGGACTGCGCAGGCGACTTCGCCATCCGGCAGTACCAGCGGCACGACGACCTTGCAGTCCGGCGCCACCACTACCTTGCCTCCGGGCACCACCGTCACAACGTCGCCGTCCGGGGTCACCACGCTGACACTTCCTTCCGGACTCAACCAGCTGCCCGCGGCAACGGGAGGCGGCTATGGAGGAGGGCGCGGTGGTGGAGACGCCGCCGCGAGCACGAGGCCCGACCCGACGCTACCGGAAGATTCCAACGACAACGCCAGGGCCAGGTCGGACACGATTCCGAGCGCAAGGCCGTAGATCCGGACCCACGCCGCCACCCGGAGGCCTCTACGATGTACGTACGAAGCCGCTTGCAGCAAACCGCTGCAAGCGGCTTTCCCCAGGCCGCAATCGTTTATATGCGACGGCCCAGAACGCCGAAGACCAGCGCGAGAATGATGCCGATGATCGCGCAAATCCACGCGAGGTTGACCGCGGTACCCGCGATGCCGCTGAAACCGAGCACGGCGGCGATCAGTGCGATGACGAGAAACGTGACAGCCCACGAGATCATGTCGAATCCTCCATCGTTTTGAACAAAACCCCGGCCCAGCCGCTCAGCCGGATCCCCAACAGCCAACTACTACACGGTCGGACCCGGCGGCGCGCGCAATGGTTCGAAGCCGACTGGCTCATTCTCCTGTCGGCCTCCCGCTGTCAGCGGGATTCCGACAGCCGGCGTATCGTGGGGATAGCCCCTGCCGGGGGCAGATCGTGCCGGGCGGAACGCTCAACGCATTGCTTGAGAAGGCGCGGACGGCTGCCTGACCTCGCGGATGGCGCGGACGAGGTAGTCCACTACGCGCTCGAATGGATCGAAGCCGAAGAACTGCGCGACGGACGGGCGCAGATTGGAGTTGGCGTTGATGTCGTAGAACATCAGCCGGCCGTCCCGCGACTCGAGATACTCGATTCCGCCGACGTCGAGCTTTCCCGCAGCAACGATGCGCCTGCCCCATTCGACCGCGCGTGCGGGCACTTCGGGATAGGGATGAAATTCGGCCGGCGGCGCCGCCGCATTTTCCTGTATGTCCGCCTCCGGGATTTCGCACGCGACGGCCGATCCGTCATCGGGGTTGCA
>DASRJL010000122.1:0-6924 GCA_035649495.1 Burkholderiales bacterium
GATAAAGCCGAGATTCTCATAGGCGATCTTCGCCCAGCCGTAGAAGTTGTCCGAAAGCGGATAGGTAGTGTGATCGCAAGAGTCCATGCGGCCGTCGTGCAGCTTGGTTTCGTACCAGTCGGTGGCGTGGTTCGAGCTCGCCGTTACGACGCGAGTGACGCCTTCTTCCTGGGCGAGGCGAAACACGTGATACGCCATGTCGAGCGAATCGCGCTCGACGTAGTAACCCTCCAGATCCCCCAGCGGCCGGTCCTTGAGCCACTGCCGCGGTGCGCCGGTATTCACGCCCGGGCGAGTGCTGCGCGTGTTGTGAACGATCGCATCGACTCCCTTGAAGTGCTCGCGATAGATGTCGATGTCGGGATTGACGAGATCGACCTCGATGATGTCGTCGATATCGTGCGGTTTGCGTCGGTCCAGCAACACAAGGTCATAGCGCTCGCGGAACACGGGCAAGAGCTGGCGCGAGAGGTAGCCGGCTGCGCCGGTGATCAGGACACGTTTGCGAGCCATGGTCGGTCGCTCCGTAAGTGAAACGTTCCGATGGGGTTACCCGCGCGCGGCGATCTTGTCTTGCGTTTTCGTCCTGAAGTCGCCGGCGTCATGGCGCTCGTGCAACTGTTCTTCAGGCGGCCCGCTGGTGCGGTTGACCATGCGCCCGCGCTTGACGGTCGGGCGCTCGCCGATTTCCTTCGTCCAGCGCGCCAGGTTTTTGTATTCGTGCGTCTGCAGAAACTTGCGCGGGTCGTTGTAGGAGGCGCCGTTCAACATGCCGTTGCCGTACCACGGCCAGATCGCCATATCGGCGATCGTGTATTCGTCGCCGGCGATGAATTGATTGTCCGCAAGCTGCCGGTCGAGCACGTCGAGCAGGCGTTTCACCTCCATTGCAAAACGGTCGATGGCGTATTTGATCTTCACCGGAGCATAGGCATAGAAATGCCCGAAGCCGCCGCCGACATAGGGCGTTGAGCCCATCTGCCAGAACAGCCAGTTCAGCGCTTCGGTGCGCTTGCCGCGATCCTTTGGCAGGAAGGCGCCGAATTTGTCCGCCAGGTAGAGCAGGATCGCGCCGGATTCGAACACACGTCGCGGCGGCTGCTCGCTATAGTCCATGAGCGCCGGGATTTTGGAATTCGGGTTTACCCCGACAAATCCGCTGCCAAACTGGTCGCCCTGGCCGATCCGGATCAGCCAGGCGTCGTATTCCGCTCGGCTATGACCCGCGGCCAGCAACTCCTCCAGCATGATCGTGACCTTGACGCCATTGGGCGTCCCTAACGAATAGAGCTGAAGCGGATGCTTTCCGCGCGGCAACTCCTTCTCATGCGTCGCGCCCGCGACAGGACGATTGGTGTTGCTATAGCGCCAAGTGGGACTGTCGCCCTTCTCCCAGACCCAGACTTCCGGCGGCGTGTATTGAGGTGTGTCAGTCATGTTGGGCTCTCGCGTGTCGCTCGATGGTTGGCCGAATGGATAGAGTAGTCCGATTCGCGGGGACAGACCACCGTTCAGTCGAATGGGCGTCGCCAGCTCCTGCAGTAGTTCGATGAAGCTCACGTTTCTCCGGCAACCCACCGTGCTGCGATGGATCGTGAACAATGAAAACACTCCACGAACACGCTCACCTTGCGGCCGGCAATGGTGAGGTCTTCACGGCCCAGGGACTCCAGATCGCCGGCGACTTCGTCACCAATCTGCGGCTCCGTGGAATCCAGCAACTCGAAGATGGTGTCTCCACGGTACATAGCGACGGCGTATCGATGTTTTCGCGGATTCGCGAGTACGATCGTGCCCTTCATGCTGCGCCCTCCACGAAACGAATGGAGCGGCCATAATAGCCCACGCCCACGCCCGAATTGTCCAGCGTCATCGGGGCCAGGTTACAGGCTCGGTTTCCTCAGCTGACGTGATCAACGAGCGCCATCCGCGAAACCAGCGACCCTGGGAGGGCCGGAATGACAGCAGAAACCGGCAGCTATTTCTTCTCGATCAGTTCCATCTGGGCGCCGTCGGGGGCCTCGATAAAGGCGACGTGGCGGCCGTTGCTGCCGACCTGCTCCAGCATGATGTGCGCACCATTGCTCTTGAGCTTCGCGATCGCGCCGGCGTAGTCGTCGGTCTGCAGGGCGATGTGCTCGATCCCCATCATCTGTTTGCGCTTCTGGGCCGCGACGATGGTGGTGACGTTGAGCTGCAGCCCATGCAGGTTGAGCTGGATGTTGCCGTTGGGAGCCTCGCTCTTCATCGTCGCGCCGAAATTGTCGATGTAGAACTGCGCCGTCTTCTTGGGGTCGTACGTCTTGATGTGGACGTGCCCGATTTCCATGGCCATGCTCGTCTCCTCCGGTAGTGTTCGCTCAAGGGAACAGGAACTGAACCACCATTTTTCCCATCCGCGACTGTAAGGCCGGCCCAACAGCCGGTCAATCGCGCGGTGTTAACCTAGTAGGCCATCGCGTAGCAGTCGCGGCGCCGGTCAGCGCCCGCAATGCGGCTTCCGCTCGAGGGATCGATCATGACCGCGGTCGCGCATCCGTTCATGCTGTAGGGCGGGGTCTTCCGCACGTCGTGCCCGCGCGCCTTCAGCTCGCCGAAGACCGCTTCGGGGACGTTGGACTCCACGTTGAGCACGTTCAAGCCGCTCCTGTGCGGCCAGAACGAGCCGTGGAAGTGCAGCGTCTGGAAGCGCGGCCACTCGAAGGCCTCGTGCAGGTTCGGGTACCAGTTGGGCCAGAATTCGACGATACCGAGCAACGCCTGCAGGATGGTCTGGTCCTGGTTGTCTCCGCCGGGAGTGCCGAGCGCCATGAACGGGTGTCCGTTGCGCAGGACGATGCTCGGCGTCAGCGTGTAGCGCGGGCGCGAGCGCGGCCGCAGCTGGGCGGCGCGCGTCTTGTCGAGCCAGAACTGCTCCCCGCGGATGCTCATGCCGATGCCGGTCTTGCCGAGAATGACCGCGCCGGAAATCCAACCGCCGCTCGGGGTGCTGTCGAAGATGTTGCCCTCGCGGTCGATGATCGCGATGTGGGTAGTGTCCTTCAGCGCTCCGGCGACCGGTTCCGCCTCGGGCAGCGGCTCGTCGGGGCGGCGCTCCTCCCGGATGTTCGCGACCCAGTACTTCCATTCCTTGACCGCGGTGTCGTAGGGCAGCGGATTGCCGGCGACGAAGGTGCGATTGGCGCGCGCGGGATCGATCAGCTTCGCGCGCTCCTTGGCGTACGCTTTCGACAACAACCCTTCCCCCGGCACCTTCACGAAATCGGGGTCGGCGTAATAGGTATCCCGGTCCGCGTAGGCGAGCTTGAGCGCCTCCACGACCGTATGGATGTACTGCGGGCTGTTGTGCTTCATGGCCCGCAGGTCGAAGCCCTCGAGGATGTTGAGAGCCTGCAGCAGGACCGGGCCCTGGCTACCGAACGAGTGCTTGTAGACCTCGTACCCGCGGTACGTGGTCATGCTCGGCGCCTCGACCTTGGCGAAGAACTCGGCAAAGTCCGCGAGCTCGAACGGCGCTTCGTGCTGCTTCAGGAACGCGACCATCTCGCGCGCAATGTCTCCCTTGTAGAACTGGTCGCGCGCGGCGGTGATCCCGGCGTTGCGGCCCTTACCCTTGCTCGCGCGCTCCGCCTCGACCATGCGCATAAGAGTGTGCGCGAGCGTCGGAAACCTGATCGTCTCCCCCGGCACGTACATCGACCCGTCGGGCTTCAACCAGTAGGCCCGATTCTCCGGCCATTGCTTGATGAACTCGAGCTGGTTCCTGATGCGGGCCGCCGTGCGCGGGCGCAACGGAAAGCCGCGCTCCGCGTACTCGATCGCCCGCGCCGACACCTGCTCGAAGCTCATGGTGCCCCACCGCTCGAGCACGGTCAGCGCGGCGTGCAGCGCGCCGGGAATCACCGCGGGATCCAGGCCCTTGCCGTTCAGGTTCTTGCCGCGCGCGGTGTACCAGTCGATCGTCGCGCCCCGCGGCGCCCAGCCCTGCCCGACGACGGAGACGACTTTTCCGGTAGTGCGGGGGTAGACGAGCACCAATGCCTCGCCCCCGAGGCTGTAGAGGTCCTGCTCGACTACACCGCCCACCAGCAGCGCCGCGACGCCCGCGTCGAAGGCATTGCCGCCGCGCGCAAGGATTTCGAATGCCGCCGCGGTGGTGAGCGGGTGACCCGCCGAGACCCCGGCGTTGGGTCCCATGACGAGCGGGCGCTCGGCGGCACGGGCCATGGCGCCGGAGAACGCGGCGCTCACGACCACGGTCACGGCGGCGGCAAGGAGTAGAACGCGACGGATTGCGTGTCGGACGGGCAGCGCACGGTGCTCAGGCTCGTTCAGCGCATTCGTTTCGGTCATATCGCTGTCCATTGGTAACGTGGTCTCTTCGGTCGGAGTACGATTTTCACTGTTGATGCCTGGATCAAGTCAGTCAGGTTAGCAGAACGAAACCGCACTGCCTCGCTGCTAGCCGGGTCCTGTCGGACGCCTCGCCTGCCCGATTCTCCCGGTCCATGCGCGCCGATTCTCACCAGCACCATCTGGCAATTGACTTGACCATCGCGCTATCTTGGAAAGATACCGGTACTCACTGCTCGATTCTCTCAGAGGCCTGTGGCCAATTGATTTGGCCGTCGCGTAATCTGGAAATGTACCCATACCGGAAGAATCGGATCAGTCTTCGGCCGCCCGCCACCCGGTCGCTGCTCGCGAGTGAAGCTCCGCAGGTGCGAAGCTTCACGAAGGATGAAGGCGGAAGGATGAAGGATGACCTTGCCCGGTTTGGCTGAAAATCGGGTCATCCTTCCACGCACATCCCCTGCGCGTCTTATCGGTCACTAGAAAATTGTGTTTGTCCCAAGTCTTCCAATTCTTCCTAACGGGAGCGGTACAGTAGAATCGACAAAATGGCCGTCGACTCCCGACATCCGCGGGAAATCCGCGCTGACATCCGCAGTGGCAAACTGCCGGGCGCCACGGCGGGGTTGGGACAGGACTACGTGCAGGCGAACCTCGCCGTGCTGCCAAAGGAGCAGGCCTACGACTTCCTGCTCTTCTGCCAGCGCAACCCGCGCGCCTGCCCGATCATCGAGGTCACCGACGCCGGCTCGGCCGAGCCGGTGGCGGTCGCGCCCGGCGCCGACCTGCGCACGGACATCTCGAAGTTCCGCATCTACCGCAACGGCGAGCTGGCGGAGGAAGTAACCGATGCGCGCCCGTACTGGCGCGACGATCTCGTCGCGTTCCTGCTCGGCTGCTCGTTCACCTTCGAATGGGCGATGCTCGAAGCGGGCGTGCGGCTGTCGCACATCGAGCGGGGTACCGGGGTTGCCATGTGGCGCACGTCGATTCCGTGCCGGCCCGCGGGCGTCTTCCACGGCCCGATGGTGGTGTCGATGCGCCCGATTCGCGGCCCGGACCTCGCGAAGGCGGTAACCGCCAGCGCGCGCTTCCCTGGCGCGCATGGAGCGCCGATCCACATCGGCGACCCGGCGGCGATCGGCATCGCCGACATCACGCGGCCCGATTACGGCGATCCCCAGGTGTTCGAACCGGGCGACGTGCCCGTGTTCTGGGCGTGCGGCGTCACCCCGCAGGCAGCGGCGCTCGCCTCGAAGCCCCCCTTCATGATCACGCACAGCCCGGGGCACATGTTCATCACCGATCTTCCGAACTCCGCTCTCGCTGCCCTGTGAGCGCACGGTTCTGCGCGGCACGTCCGGCCTCGCAGCTGACCGGGACCAGCGCTCATCGCATCGCTGCGTCCCTTTAAGTCCTCACTGCGCGGGCTTTTCCGCGCGCGCTTGACGATTGCAGTGAGGGGTATCACATTGTCATTCTAGTCCTACATACCAGACGCAGAGGAGTCCATGCCAAGACTCTCCCTAGCCACGGTGTGCGCAGCAATGTTGCTCGCGCCGGGGTCCGCTTATTCCCAAGCGTATCCCAACAAGCCGATCCGGTTGATCGTGCCCTTTGCGTCCGGCGGCTCCCCCGACATTACCTCGCGCCTCCTTGTCGTCGAGCTGAGCCGCCAGATGGGGCAGCAGGTGCTCGTCGACAACCGCGTCGGTGCCGCCGGGATCGTCGGCACCGAGTTGCTGGCCCGCGCGACGCCGGACGGCTACACCCTGGGTTACGCCGGCTTTCCGATTGCCACTAATCCAAGCATGTTCGCCAAGCTGCCGTATGACACGACACGGGATTTTCAGCCCGTAGTAACGTTCTTGTTCGGGCTGAATATCCTGGCGGTGTCGCCCTCGCTGCCGGTGCGCTCGGTGAAGGAGCTGATCGAGCACGCGCGGTCGAATCCCGGCAAGCTCACCTACGCCAGCACGGGCGGGGGTACGACCAACACCCTGAGCATGGAGCTCTTCAAGATCATGACCGGAACCCAGCTCGTGCCGATACAGTACAAAGCGGTACAGCAGGCGACACTCGACGTCGCGAGCGGGCGGGTGGATGCGTTCTGTGACAATCTTTTATCAATCCTGCCGCACGTCAAGGCCGGAAGAGTGCGCGGCATCGCCGTCACGGCGCGCAAGCGATCTCCCGCGGCGCCGGAGCTTCCCACCCTCGACGAGGCGGGCCTGCCCGGATTCGAGCTTACCGGCTGGTCGGGCTTTCTGTTTCCCGCGCGCGTCCCGAGAGAGCTCGTGTCGCGGATGAACAGTGAAGTGAACAAGGCGCTGATTACGCCGACCGTGAAGGACGCCCTGACGGCAGTCGGATATACGGTCGGCGGCGGGACGCCGGAAGAGTTCGGCGAGCTTATCCGCAGGGAAACCGACAAATGGGCAAAGGTAATTAAGGCGGCCGGTATCAAACCCCAATGAACCGTTTACAGCAACCGGCAACCCGGCAGCGGCCGGTAGAAGGGTCCTCCGCTGAAATGCTCACGCAGAGCAGGGCGGGCGGTGGGGGCGGTCT
>DASRJL010000123.1:0-2615 GCA_035649495.1 Burkholderiales bacterium
ACGAAGGAGCTGAAGGACAAGTTCGAGCAGCAGGGATTCGACGCCTTCACCACCACGCCGGCAGACGCCGGCAAGTTCATCGCCAGCGAAGCCCAGCGCTACGCCAAGCTGATCAAGACGAAAGGCATCACAGCCAACTGAGCACGGCGCGGCCGATTTCCGCATCGACGTCGGCATCGGTCCGGCCCGAGGACTTCAGCACGCGGAAGGAGTGATCGGCGCCTTCCAGCCAGTGCATGCGCCAGTTCGGCAGCCCGGAAACCGCACGCTCCATCAGCTCGCGCGTGCACAGCGCGTCGCGCGTGCCGTTGAAGCAGAGAACCGGCACGCGGATCTTCGGCAGGTGCGCATCGCGCAGCTTTTCCGGCTGCCCGGCCGGGTGCAGCGGGTAGGCGAAAAGCAGCAGGCCGGCGCAGGGAAAGCTCTCCGCCGCGAGCATGCTCGCAACGCGGCCACCCATGGAACGGCCACCGATGATGTGCTTTCCCTCGGGAACGGCATTGCGAAAGGCATCCTTCAACAGCGGCATCGGATCCGGGCGCTTGGACCCCGCCGCGCTGTAGGGAAAGTTGAAGCGCTGGACATCGAGATAAGGCGCGAGCGCCTGCGCCAGCCGCAGCATGCCGCGGTCGTCCTTGTGGCCGCCGGCGCCGTGCGCGCAGACGAAGACCGGGTGGGGCATGCTCGATCCTATTTGATCTGCGTCAAGACGCCCTGGCGGCAACGCGAGAGCATGGGCCGAGGAGCAACCAATAAGGGGCGAGCATGTTCTTGAGCAAAGACGACTTTCGCATCAGGGCCGAAAACTTCGATTTGACGCGCGGGGGCAATATCGTGCGCATCGCGGCCGGCGTGTTCATGTTTCCGCACGTCCTCGGCAAGTTCTCCGATGTTGCCACGCTGACGCTCAACAAGGGTACGGTCGGGTTCTTCGCCAAGGCGGGCATGGTGCCAGGGGAATTCTGGGTCTATCTCGCCGCCGGGTCCGAGCTCGCGGCCGGCCTTTTCCTCGCGCTCGGCCTGTGCACGCGCTATGCCGCGCTCGGCGCCGCGTCGATCCTGGGTATCGCCGCATATGCAATCCAGGTTGTGCGCGGCTTCGGTGGATGGACCTGGAACACCGGCGGCTACGAATACCCCGTGTTCTGGGCGCTGGTCTGCATCGCCATCGCGATCGAGGAGTTCAGGCGCGTCCACAGCTCGGCGCCGGCGCAGGTGCGCGCGACCGGCGGCGTCGGCCTCGCGGCCTGAAACCGGCGGCGTCGCCATCGCACGACAGTCACCCCGGCACGACAAAATCAACAGATCGAAACAACGTATTTCCCCGACATGGCCAATGCTACGGTGGGCTTACGCAGAGGAGGAACCGACGCATGAGTGACGCCGGATACAAGGTCTGCGAATACCGTAACGTGCCCGCCGCGTTCCGCCGCTTTCTCGGCGTGAACCCCACCAGCACCTGGACCCGTCTCAGCCCGCTGCTCAATGTCACGGACCGGCTAGTACTTTGCGTTACCGGGCGTGCGGGGAAACGCGATGGCGTCGCGGACGTTGGCAAGCCCGGTGACGTAGGCGATCGTCCGCTCGAAGCCTAGGCCGAAGCCCGCGTGCGGCACTGAGCCATAGCGGCGCAGGTCGCGGTACCAGTCGTAGTGCTCCTTATTGACGTTCATCTCCTGCATCCGGGCGTCGAGCCGGTCTAGCCGTTCCTCGCGCTGGCTGCCGCCGATGATCTCGCCGATGCCCGGGGCGAGCACGTCCATCGCCGCCACCGTCCTGCCGTCGTCGTTCTGCCGCATGTAGAAGGCCTTGATCGCCCGGGGGTAGTTCATCACCACCACCGGCCGCTTGGCGTGCTTCTCGGTGAGGTAGCGCTCGTGCTCCGACTGCAGGTCGACGCCCCACTTCACCGGGAACTCGAACTTCTCCTTCGCCCGCTCGAGCACGCCGATCGCCTCACCGTAGTCCATGCGCACGAACTCGGCCTCGGCGATGGCTTGCAGCTTTGCAACGATGCCTTTCTCGATTCTCTCGTCGAAAAATGCCATGTCGTCCGGCCGCTCTTCGAGAAGTCTCCTGAAGATGAATTTCAACAGATCCTCGGCCAGGGTCGCGTTGTCACCGAGGTCGGCGAAGGCGATCTCGGGTTCGATCATCCAGAACTCCGCCAGGTGGCGGCTGGTGTTCGAATTCTCGGCGCGAAAGGTGGGGCCGAAGGTGTAGACCTTGCTCAGCGCGAGGCAGTAGGCCTCGACGTTGAGCTGGCCGGAGACGGTGAGGAAGGCTTCGCGACCGAAGAAGTTCTGCGCGTCGAGCGTCGAGACGCGGAACAGCGCCCCCGCCCCTTCCGCGTCCGAAGTGGTGATGATCGGCGTTGCCACCCAGACGAAGCCGCGCTCGTCGAAGAAGCGGTGGATCGCCTTCGCCACCGTGTGCCGCACCCGCGTCACCGCCGCGATGACGTTGGTGCGCGGGCGCAGGTGCGCCACCTCGCGCAGGAACTCCATCGTGTGCGGCTTGGGCTGGATCGGATAAGTGTCCGGATCCTCGACCCAGCCGACGACCTTGAGCGCGCTCGCCTGCATCTCGAACGGCTGCCCCTTCGCCGGCGAGGG
>DASRJL010000124.1:0-16478 GCA_035649495.1 Burkholderiales bacterium
CGCCGGCAAGGCGGGCGCAACATCATCGAGCACCAGGCGATAGGCACCAAGCTCGCCGATTGTGCGATCAAGCTGGAGCTGGCGCGCACGATGATCTGGAAAGCGGCGTGGGCGCTCGACAATCCCGAAGCGGTCAACGAAGTGACGCTCCTCGCCGCGGAATGCTTCGGCGCGATGGGCGTGATGCGCGACATGCCGCTCCAGAAATACGTGCACGACGCGATGGTGTTCCTGCATTCCGAGGACACCGACGGCGCGGCGAAGCTCGCGGTCGCCGAGGCGCTCGCCGGCTTTGAGCGGCCGCTGGCCGCCTGACGGCGCGGCCGGGTCAGGGGTCATGGGTCAGGCGTGCTCAGAAGCCGTCATGAGCCAGGGGTTCCGCCTGACGCCTGACGCCTGACCTCTGACGGATTCTTGAGGAGTCGAAATGGATTTTGCACTGAACGAAGAGCAGCGCGGCTGGCAGGACGAGGCGCGCAAGTTCGCCGAGGACGAGCTGCGTCCGAACTCGTTGAAGCGCGACCAGATCGAGGGCGGGTTCGAGCCGTGGGACTGGAACATCATCGAGAAGGGCTCGAAGCTCGGTTTCCGCACGCTGGCGGTTCCCAAGGAGTGGGGCGGGCCCGGCGCCGATTTCGTGTCGCAGGCGCTGGTGATGGCCGAGCTGGCGCGCGGCGACAGCGCCATGTCCAAGGCGTTCAGCCAGAACTGGAAGTGGAGTCACCTGATTGCCTCCGCGTGCACGCAGGACCAGAAGGAACGCTTCCTGAAGCCGTTTCTCGCCGACCACCGCTACGTCATGGGCCGGGGCATCACCGAGCCGAACGCGGGCTCCGACAACCGCATGCCGCCGGAGGACGATCCCAAGGCCGGCTACCGCGTGCGCGCCGTGCGTGACGGCGACGAATGGATCCTGAACGGCGAGAAGTGCTTCATCGCGAACGGCAGCGTGGGGAGCCTCTTTTTCGTCGATTGCCGCACCAACCCGGAGGTCAGCATCAAGTCGGGCGGGACGCTCTTCATGGTGCCCAAGACCACGCCCGGGTTCCGCGTGGGCAAGGTGTTCAACAAGCGCGGCTGGCGCTTCTACCAGAACGCCGAGTTGATCTTCGAGAACGCGCGCGTGCCGCACGCGAACGTCGTGGGCGACGTGGGCACGGGCTCGGTCAAGGCCGGCAAGGGCGACACCACGGGCGGAGACATGTTCGGCGACCTGGAACTGGCCGCGAACGCGCTGGGTGTCTGCGACGACGCCTGCGAGATGGGCATCGCCTGGGCCAGGACGCACAAGCGCGCCGGCAGGTACCTGATGGAGCACCAGCTCGTCCAGCTGAAGATCAACGAGATGTACGCCCTGACCGAGGCGCTCCGCTCCTACGTGATGCGCGTCGCCTGGCTGCACGATCGCGGCGAGCACTCCGCGAACGCCGGGCTCGTGATGAACTATTCGACCGACGTCATCCAGCGCGTCACGCGGCTCAACATGGAAATCCACGGCGCCGAAGGCTGCATGATGAACGCGCGCGCCGAGAAGCTGGTGCGCGATGCGATGGTCTGGACGCATCTCGCCGGGGATACCGTGCAGCGGGTGAAGGTGCTGAAGCGCCTGAAGTAGATAAGGTGTGACCGGTGACCCGTGACCAGTGACCGGTCGAACCCTCATCCCTCATCCCTTATGCCCGTCACCGTCTCCCCCATCACCCCGAACTTCGTCGCCGAAGTCGGCGACGTGGCTCTCGGGCATCTGTCGGATGCCGACCTGGCCTCGGTCAAGGCCGCGTTCTGGAAGTATTCGGTGCTGGTTTTTGCGGACCAGGACTTGACCGCGGAGCAGCACCTGGCGTTCGCGGAGGCGTTCGGGCCGATAGAGTCGGACCGCGTGCTCGATCCGAAGGTCTCGCCCCATCGGCTCGACCATCGCTTCTCGGATATTTCGAATCTCGCGGCGGACGGGGAAATCTGGTCCGAAGACAGCCGCCAGCGGGCGTATAAGGCCGGGAACAAGCTGTGGCATACCGACAGCTCGTTCAAGTACCGCCCGGGCTTGTGCTCACTGCTGTACTCCCGGACCGTCGTGCCCGTCGGCGGCCACACTGAATTCGCCGACCAGCGCGCTGCCTACGATGCGCTGCCGGCAGCCATGAAAGAGAAACTCGAGGGACTGGTTGCCGAGCATTCCATCGAAACTTCCCGGAGGAAGACCGGGTTTTCCGAGTTCAGCGCGGACGAAGCAAAGCGCCTGCCCCCGGTCCCGCAGATGCTGGTGCGCACCATTCCCGAAAGCGGCAGAACGTCGCTGTACGTCGCCTCGCACGCCGGAAGGATCTTCGAGATGCCTGACGCCGAAGGGCGTGCGTTGCTCGCGGAATTGATGGCCCACATCACGCAGCGGCAATTCGTCTATACGCACCGCTGGCGCCCGCGCGACCTCGTGATGTGGGACAACCGCTGTACGATGCACCGTGGCACCGACTACGACGACCTGCGGTGGGTGCGTGACATGCGGCGGGCGACGGTGGCCGACGTCGCGAACACGTGCGAGCAGGCGGGCGTTGCCGTGCCCGCCTGACGGCAGGATTCGGATTTCTGGATTCAGGATTCGGCAAGACTCTCGGGTTTTTCTGAATCCCGACTCCTGGATCCTGAATCCTTGATGGATATGAGGAGGTGATGACGTGGCAGACAACGGTGCGACATCCATATTTGCCGGAGCCGGACACTGGGTCGCCAAGACCGGCAACAAGCATGCAGGCGGGCTGTTCCGCCGCCAGGCCGGTGAAGGCGCATGGGAGGCGCTCAAGGCCGGGTTGCCTGAAAACGTGGAGGCGCGCGCGTTCGCCGTGCATCCGCGCGAGCCGGGCGTGATTTACGCGGGCACGCAGGACGGTCCCTATCGCACGACCGACGGGGGCGCGCGCTGGGAGCGCCTCGGCTTTCCCGATCGCGGCGCGGTGATATGGTCGCTCACGTTCCATCCGACGCGGCCGAAAATCATGTATGCGGGCACGGCGCCGGTCGGAATCTACCGGAGCGAAGACGGCGGTGACACGTGGAAGAAGCTGCCCGGGGCGAGATCGCCGGGCCACTGCGAGATGGGCTTCCCGACGCGCGTCGTGCGCATCGTCGCCGATCCGGCGCACCCCGACACGATCTATGCGGGTCTCGAAGTGAGCGGCGTCATCCGCAGCAACGACGGCGGCGATACCTGGACCGATCTTTCCGCGCCCCTCGTCAAGCTGTCCGAGCGGCCGCACCTGAAGAGCCGCATCGGCAGCGACATCGACGCCGAAGGCATGCTCGATACCCATGCCCTCGCGGTGAGCGCCGCCGCCCCCGGCACCGCGTTTCTTGCCGTGCGCATGGGGGTCTTCCGGACCGACGACAGCGGCGCGAGCTGGCACGACGTCGAGGTCAGGCGCTACTCGCCTCTTACCTATTGCCGCGACGTCATCGTCTCGCCGCACGACCCACGCGTCATGTACGCGTGTCTGTCGGTGGCCGCGCGCGGCAACGACGGCTCGCTCTATCGCAGCGACGACGTGGGGCGTACCTGGCGGCGGTTCGATCACGGCGTGAAGGCCCACGCCACGATGATGGCCGTGACCGCCCACCCGCGCGATCCCGCCCGGGTCTACTGCGTTTCGCGCTGCGGGCAGGTGTTCGGCACCGAGGACAGCGGCGCGTCGTGGCGGGAGTACCCGCTGCCCGAGGGCGTGCAGGACGTCTACACGGTTGCCTGCGCCTGAGTGGCGCAGCCGCAACTGCGTGAACTCGCCGTGAACCCCGCGTAGCGCGCAGCCGCGGAGTCGAAGGATGAACGGGCGGACTGCCGTGCTCGGGCTCGCATTGCTCGCCGGCTGCACGCTGGAAGCGGAGCACCCGGCGCTCAAGGACGCCAGGTTTCCGCCCCTCATACAGGCGCGCCACATCGCCTATCGCGGGACTTCGGAGCACGGATTTCAGCTCTCGCCCGACGGGCGCAAGCTCGCCTGGTTCGGGCCGTCCTTCGGGCGCAGCGCCCTCCACGTGCGCGACAACGAATCGGGCGTGGTTCGCAAGTACCGCGTCGGCGGATCGGTCCAGTGGACGGCGGACGGGCGGCGGCTGCTCTACGTGGCCGACGCGACGGGCGCCGAGAATCCCCACGTCTACATGATCGAGCCCGACGATCCGGATGCAAAGCCGGTGGACCTCACGCCCTGGGAAGGTGTCAGGGCCGGCATACACCAGATCGTCCCGGGCGATCCCGGACGGCTTCTGGTGTACCACAACCGGCGCGACAAGAAGGTGTTCGATCTCTATCGCATCGATCTCGCCTCGCGCAAGGAAACGCTGGTCGCGCAGAACCCGGGAGACGCGACGACGCCGATCACTTCCGCGGACGGCAGTTTCCGGGGCTGGCGGACCTCTCGCACCGCACAGCGCCCGGCTACCGACTCTCCGAAACCGCTCGCCGCGCGCAAGCCGGAACTCCTCAAGGCGCCCGAGGAGACCTTCCAGTCGCTCGGCTTGAGCGCCGACCGCACGGTGGGATGGGCGCTTTCCAACCGCGGGCGCGACCGGCTGGCGCTGGTGGTAGTCGATCCCAGGCTGGGCTGGGAGAAAGTCGTTTTCGAAGACCCCGACGTCGACGTGGGCCACGTCGTAATGAGCCGTGTAACGCAGGCGCCTCTCATGGCGCAGGCGCAGCCCGGTTATCCACGCGTGGCGATCCTCGACGAAAAGCTGCGCGAGGATCTCGCCCCGCTGCTGAAGGCGCAGCCCAGCGGCAATTTCACCCTCGGTATCACCGGCAACGACAACGCCGAGAAGCGCCTGGTCGTGACCATCGGCTCGGACGTGCAGCGGCGCACCTACCTCGTGGATCGCCAGGCGCGCACGCACGTGCTGCTCGCGGAGGCCGTTCCTCCGGATCTCGCGGCGGCGCTGGCGCCGATGCGGCCCGTCATCATCCCGAGCCGTGACGGGCTGCGCCTGCACGCCTACCTGACGCTGCCCCGCGGCGTCGAAGCGAAGCGTCTGCCCATGGTCCTGCACGTGCACGGCGGGCCATGGCAGCGCACTGCATGGGGCGACCCGGTCTCCTCCGAGGACGCCGGTTACGCCCAGTTTCTCGCCAGCCGCGGCTACGCGGTGCTGCAGGTGGACTTCCGCGGCTCGAGCGGTTACGGGCGCAGCTTCTCGGACGCGGGAATGGGAGAGTTCGCCGGGCGCATGCACGAGGACCTGCTCGACGCCGTGCGCTGGGCGGTGGATGGCGGCGTCGCCGACCCGGCGCGGGTCGCGATCATGGGCTGGAGCTACGGCGGGTACGCAGCGCTCGTTGCGCTCAGCATGACGCCCGACGTGTTCGCATGCGGCATATCGATCGCCGGGCCCACGGACCTCGCGTCGCTGATCGAGTCCTTCCCGCCGTACTGGACCCTCGACCTGTCGCACTGGCACGATTTCGTGGGGGATCCGGCGATCGCCGCTGACCGCGAGGAGATGAACCAGAAATCGCCGCTTCACCACGTTCACAAGGTCCGGAAGCCCGTGCTGATCGTGCACGGCGTTCGCGACGTGCGGGTGCGGGTCGATCAATCCGATCGCATGGTGGCGGCGTTGAGGCGCGCCGGCAAGCCGGTCGAGTACGTGCGGATTCCGGACATGGGGCATAACCTGGGCTGGTGGGCGCACCGTATCGCGGTGCTCGGAAGGACGGAGGCCTTTCTGAGAACCTGCCTCGGCGGGCGCGCGAGCCGGTTCGACTGGTTCGGGGCGGTCGCCTGGGTGTGGACGCGGATCAGCCGCTACCGCGAGTCCGCTGCCGCGCCGGCAGAGAAGTCTGCCGCGACGAAGAAGATGTCTCAGGAAGAGCGTGCCAAATGAAACGTCTCAGATACGGCGTCCCAGATACGACGTCTCAGATGAAGCGTCCCAGATAGAGCGTCCCTGCAGTGGACAAGATTTTCTTCGCGATCGGCGCTCTCTCCGGGTTTGTCGGCGTGGCGTTGGGTGCGTTCGGGGCCCACGCGCTCAAGACGCGCCTCGATACGGACATGCTCGCGACCTTCGAGGTCGGCGTGCGCTACCAGATGTATCACGCGCTGGCGCTGCTCGCCGTCGGATGGGCGTGCACCCGATGGCCTGGCGCGGTAGTCACGGCAAGCGGCTGGTTGTTCGTGGCGGGGACAGTGATTTTCTCGGGGAGTCTCTACGCCCTGAGCCTGAGCGGGGTGCGTTGGCTGGGCGCGATCACCCCGCTGGGCGGCCTCGCCTTGCTCGCCGGGTGGCTGTGCCTGGCGTGGGCGGCATGGAAGGGATGAGGAAGGAAAAAGTAAATAGGGTCAGGACGAAAGCGGCGACTGGCGCGAGAATCTTACGCTGACCTTATGTTTCCTCTCTGACCGCAACAACGGTGCGCCAGGACCAGAGTCTGGTGGCTCCAGCGGGAATCAGAGGCCCTGATTCAACGCATCAAGTTTTCTTGATCACGGATTACACGGTTCACGCGTTCTCAGGGAGCCACTGCTCGCGAGCTCGTGTGAAACGCGATCCCGATGCCTAAATCTTGATGGCACTGATCTGCTGCGGCCTCGCAAGCGCGGAATCAACGGCCCTATTCTGGCTCGTGCGATGCCGTGTGATTCCGGTAGCGCGCGCCGTGCTTCTGAAGCGCGCATGCTTGGGAGACCTCGGATCGGATATGCCCCTTCAATCGTCAATCCGTGCCAGTTGTCCGGACGCGACAACAAAAGGGCCAAGCTCAATTAGAGCTGTCACTTCTTCATCCCGCACCAGATCCGCTGTGCGACGTTCGGCGAGCCCGGCTGGTGTATCACCTGGCCGGTGATGCGGTCCGACCACTCGAGCTTGTCCGGATGCCGCTTGCGCTCGTGATCCACGAAGTGCTCGTTGCGCGCGGCTGACGAGGTGAATTCGTGAAGTATGCCGTGCTTGGCCCACCCTGCCACGGATACCAGCCTGCGCACGGCAACGCAGCCGGGAATGTCCCGCATCGATGGCAGCCGCCACTGCGCGTACCAGGCGAGCATGTCCTCCTCGTCGCCGTCGAACACGTAGCTTCCCAGCTGTATGCAGGGGCTCAGGGCCATTCCCGGCTCGCGGCGTCCGGCGTCGGGGCCGGCGACGCTGGCGTGCTCGATCATGATGTTCGAGGCCGCGCCGGCGCGCACGGCCAGCATGTCGCGGTCGGGAGGCGGCAATGCGGCGTGCAGCTGCCCGGGAGTCGGATCGGCGAATACCTGCGTGCTTTCGCCGCCCACGAGCAGCACGTAGCGATGTCCCCCGGGGACGGACCCGGCCGGCGGGTAGCGGCGGCTCACGCCGTCCTTCTTTGCATTGCGTACCGGCCGTTCCTCCGCCGCGTAGTGCGCCGCCCACAGGTAGCCCGGACGCTCCAGCAAACGGGGCAGGTGGCTCTCGTGCAGCCACGCGAGGTAGGTCTCGCGTCCTGCGGCAGGAAGGTCGTACCAGGTGATCCAGAAGGCGGCGCTCATCAGAGAAACTCGTCAGGGGTCAGGCGTCAGGGGCCAGGCGTAACGCGTCAGTCGTCACTTCTTCTGTCCGGGCAGCGCAAAGAGATCCCGCGCGCGCTTGCGGGCGGGTCCGATTCGGTACATTGTATCCGGCGCAAGTCCTGTCACGAGGAGAATTCCATGCTGCCACCGGTGCGAGTGTGGTCGCGCGACGAGATGATGAAGCGGGTCGCCCGCTTCAGCGACCTGAAGGGATTCAGCGATGGATTGCAGGATTCCGCGCTGCCCGAATGCCACAAGACGGTGTTCAACGTGATCGGCTTCCAGACGCCGGAGGAGGCGGGGGTGGGCGGCGTGAATTCGCCGGTCGGCCAGAACGCTTCGATGAACGCGGCGATCAAGATCTCCGAGGGCTTCAACCTGGGTTTCGTCAGGACGGTGCCGGGCAAGGGCGTGCTGATGCACAACCACGACACCAACGAGACGTTCGTGGTGATGTCGGGAAAATGGCGCGTGCAGTGGAACGAGGGCAGCGACACGGAATCGCTCGACATCGGCCCGCTCGACGTCATCTCGTTTCCGCCCGGCTGCGCGCGGCGCTTCGAGAACATCACGCACGACGAGCCTGCCAGGGAGCACATGCTGCTCTTCGTGATCGGGGGCGACAGCCCGCAGAACGAATTCACCCCGTCGTCGATGAGGCGCGTGGAGGAGTTCGAGCGCTCTGAGAAGAGGTGACTCGTGACGGGTGACTCGTGACTCGTTTGCTTCGACGGGCGGTCGCTGCCGCTGCCGCCTGCATGGTCGCTGCCGGCTGTTCCAATGTGCCCGTAACGAAAGACCCTTCGGCACCGGTGGTGTTGTACGAAGGCGCGCGGCTGATACCCGGGGACGGCGGCGCGGCGATCGAAGATGCGGCGTTTACCGTCGCGGGCGGGAGGATCGTGCGCGTCGCCCGCAGGGGCGAGATGATCGCTCCAGCCGGCGCGGTGCGCGTCGATCTCTCGGGCAAGACGGTCATGCCCACCCTGGTCAGCGCGCACGTCCATCCCGGGTTCCAGAAAGGCCTGAGCTACGCCGCCGGGAACTACACGCGCGAGAGCATCGCGAACGATCTCAACCTCGCGCTCTATTATGGCGTCGCGGCGGTTATGTCGCAGGGAATCGAGAGAGGCGAGGCGGCGTTTCAGGTCCGCGCCGGCCAGCAGGCAGGAAAGCTCGGCGGCGCACGCCTGCTCCTCGCAGGCCGCGGCATCGGAGCGCCGAACGCGGGACCGGGCGCGGCCGCCTACACCGGTGTTGCGTACGAAGTCACAACCGAAGACCAGGTGCGGCGCGCCGTTCAGGAACAGGCGGCGAAACAAGTGAACGCGATCAAGATCTGGGTCGACGATCGCGGCGGTCGCGCGCCGCGGCTCTCGCCCGAATTGTTCAAGGCGGCGATCGACGAGGGTCATCGGCACGGACTCAAGGTCAGTGCGCACATTTTCTATCACGCCGATGCCGTGGACCTGGCCGACGCCGGCGTGGACAGTTTCGCGCACCTGGTCCGGGACCAGGCGATGGACGACGCGCTGATCGCGTCCGTCGTGCGGCGCAACGTTTACGTCATGCCCAATCTCGGCGGTGCCGAGCGCAACACGCATACGGCGCCTCCCGCATGGATAGACGACCCGTACCTCCTGGGATTGCTGCGAGCCACGGTGTCACCAGAGGTCGAGCAGCGGATGCGGGGATTGTTCAAGGGGCGGGACGCCGCCATGGTCGAGCCGGTCCGCCGCAACTATGCAAACATGAGCGCAAGCCTCGCGCGGTTGAACGCCGCCGGCGCGCGCATCATCCTCGGCTGCGATACCGGCCTGCCGGACCACTTCTTCGGTTATGCCGAGCAGCGCGAGCTGGAGCTGATGGCGGCCGCCGGGATGACGCCCGCGCAGGTGATCGTCGCAGCGACGAGCCGGCCCGCGGAGTATCTCGGGCTGAAGGACACGGGCACGCTCGCGCCCGGGAAGCGGGCCGATTTCCTCGTGCTCGACGCGAACCCGCTGGACGACATCCGCAACACGCGCCGGATCGCGAAGATCTACATTGAGGGTCGGGAAATCGACCGTGCCGCGCTGCGCGCCTCACTTATCAAGTGACCGGTGACCAGTGACCAGTGACCGGTATCGACCCGCGCTCCAGCGCGCCGTCTTGGCGGTTAATGCTTCTTTTCCTGCCCTAGCAACGCAAACAGGTCCCGCGCGCTGCGGTTCAGCATCGTCTTCGCGTGTATGGTGATCCAGCGCACGCCCTGCGCGATCAGGTCCCGCTCCTGCTCCCAGTGGTGCAGGTTGTAGCCGGGCACTGCGCGCTTTGCATCCCGCACGGTGGCTATGATGTGCTCCGCGGCGCGCCGCACTTCGGGATGCTGGTTCTGGCCGGTATGTCCCAGCGAGGCGGCGAGATCGGACAGGCCGACGACGACCGCGTCGATTCCACCCACGGCCAGGATGGCCGGCAGGTTCTTCATCGCGGTCGTGGATTCGATCATCACGGTGACGAGCGTGTCGGCGAAGGCGGCGCCGCGCGCGCCGCGCACGATATCGACTGCCGCTGCCGCCGCGGTGGCATCCTCGATGCCGGGGAACTGGATGCCGCCGACGCCGCAGTCCAGAAAACGCGTGACGAGGCCGCGCTCCATGGACCACGGCCGGAGTAGGGAAGTCATGCCAGCCGCGCGCGCTGCGCGAGCCAGCTCCTCCGCCCGCTCGAAGCCGGCGGCTCCGTGCTCGCAATCGATGAATGCGGCGTCGAACCCGAGCCCGCCGGCATGCTCGACCAGCGAAGGCGACGGGAAATTCGGGTTGAAGACGAAGACCGTCCCGCCGTCGCGGAGTTTCTGCTTTGCCTTGTTCATAAGATCCTGGCCACGGAAACACACGGAAACACACGGAATGAAAACCCACGACGTTGCGTCGCGCGGATGAGCAGGAATTGAATCAATCGACCCATCCCCACCCCAGCCCTCCCCTTGAAGGGGAGGGTGGCGTCTGCAAAACTTGATTCTATTTTGTCCGTGTACTTCCGTGTGATTCCGTGGCAGAGAACTTCACTTCTTCGCATCGCCCAGCTCCGTCAGCAGCGCTTCGAGCTGCTTGTTCTCCTCCTGCATGAACTTGAACGTGCTGGCACTGCCGAGGTACTCGTGCTCCCACTGGTTCTTCTGGAGCGTTTGCAGCCACTCGGGGGTCTTCACCAGCGCCGAGAAAGTCGCGTCCCAGTACGCGATCTGCGCGGGCGAGAGTCCCTTCGGCCCCACGACCCCGCGCCAGTTCGAGGATACGGCGTCCAGCCCCAGCTCGCGCCACGTCGGGACGCCGGCCGCATCGCCCTTCAAGCGCCGCGGAGACGATATCGCGAGCATACGCAGCTTCCCTCCCTGCACGTGCCGCCACGCGGATCCCGGCGTCGCCATCAGGACATCGACGTGTCCGCCCAAGACGGCCACGGTTGTCTCGGCCGAGCCCTTGAACGACACGAACTTCACCCTCTTCAGGTCGACGCCTCCTGCCTTCAGCGCCACGCCGGCAGCGATGTGGTTCCCGCTCGCGCGACTGGTGATCGCGAAGCTCAGCGCTTCCGGGTCGGCCCGCATCCGGGCGATGAGGTCTTTCCCGTCCTTGATCGGGGAATCGGCGCGCACCGACACCCCGACGTACTCGCTCGTCAGCAGAGCGAGCGGAGTGACGTCGGTGTAGGTGACGGGGTTGGATCCGATGATGCGGTTGGTGATGAGATTGGCGAGCACCATCGAGATGATGTGACCGTCGCCGGGGCGCTGGTTGAGATAGGCCATGGCGATCGCGTGTCCGCCGCCCGGCTTGTTCTGCACGGTGACGGGGAGCGCGGCGTTGCGCTTCTCGAGAAGCGTGCCGATGAGGCGCGCCGTCTCGTCGAGAGGCCCGCCCGGGGGAGTACCGACGACGATCTCGAGCGGCTTGGTGGGCTGCCAGTCGGCGGCGGAGACGGCGCCGCACGCCAGCGCGGCGCACCATACCAAAAGGCACGGAACCGCCGAGGAACGTCGATACACGCCGATAAATCCCAAGCTCCAAGCCCTAAATCTCAAACAACCTCCAAATTCCAAATACCAATTCCAGACGAGCACCATTCCAAACGCTCAACGTTTGTGATTTGGGATTTGGTGCTTGTTTCAACTGTGCCCGGTGAACTCCAGGATGTCGAACTGCGGCCCGCGATCGACCACGTAGATGACGCCGCGGTCGTCCACGTCCACGTCGTTGGTCATCGGTCCCGCCCTGCCGCGGGCCGGCTCCGGTATGAACCAGCCCGCTTCCGCCGGCGCAGCCGGGTCGGCGATGTCCACGATGCGCAGCCCGCCGGCGAACCAGGTGCAGTAAACCAGCGTGCCGCCCTTCATGCGCTCGAAGAACTGGTGGGCGCCGAAGCGTCCCGGCGTCGCGCGGCTCCAGGGCGAGTCGACCTCGCTCGCCTGGTAGACGGAGATCGGCTTGATATTCCCGAGATCGGTCGCGTCCAGCACCCACAGGCTGGCGTGTGGCCGGCCGCGGCGGCTCTCCACCTCGTCGGCGCCGTGGGCCTCGTCCTCCTCGTCGATCGCCACGGCGATGCGCTTGCCGTCTATTCGCACCGGCATTTCGCGGAAGGTGTGCGTGGGCTCGACGAAAGGCGGGTGATAGTTGTACGAGCCGACCGTTTTCGGCTTGCGGATATCCGATACGTCGATCACGTACGCGCCCGCCATCCAGCATCCCGCCCACAGGAGATCGCCGACGCGCAGCGCGTGATGCAGGCGATTGCGGCGGCCAGGCCACCCCGCCTTCTCTCCGCCCGCGGTGTGCTGGCCGGGCAGCCACCAGCGCGAGACCTCTTCGGGCCTCTCGGGATTGCGGATGTCGTAGATGACGAGCATCGCGCCGAGGTAGCCGGCCATCTCGGTGGAGATATAGGCGTAGTTCGCGTCCATGTCGTAGCGGTGCACGCCCTTGCCGCCGGTTTTCTGGAACGCAAGGAGCTTCGGCCTGGTCCTGTCCTTGACGTCGTAGATCCTGAACCCCCCCTGATCGTAGGGATTGCGCTCGGCGGCTTCCAGCGCCGGTATCTCCGCCACATCGAGCGACAGGGCCGCGGCAATCTCGGCGTGCGTCGGAGCGCGGCCCAGCGACTGCGCCAGCGCGGCGCGCGTCGAGGAGAGGAGCTCCGACTTGCGGCCGAGGCGGGAACCGTTCTGCTCGCTGTTGACGATCATGATGTCCCCGACGACGCGCGCCTTGTGGCTGTGGGAGTTCGGGTCGTCGAGGTGGATCTGGGAGACGACGCGCGGCTTGCGCGGGTCGGAGACGTCCAGGATAGTCGTGCCGAGCCGGTCCTTGTTTGTCAGGTGGCCGACGTACGCGTACTGACCTTCTACGTATACCTGCCCGGCGCCGGACAGCTCGAGGTGGGCGAGGCGGGTGACGTTGTGGGCAAGCTTGACGTTGGTCATGTCGTTCATGGGGTTCTCCTCCGAGCGCACGAATATACAACGGAACGAAAATACGATCCGCCAGTCCGGATTGTGATCCGCATCACGGAGCGGCACGCCAAAGTGGGGATAAACTACAGTCAAGTCGCCGGAAACGGGAAATCCAATATGAATCGGCTTTTCAGGCTTGTCTGGACCTTTGCGCTGGCGCTCGCGGTCCTGCTGCCCGCCGCGACAGCGCAGGCGAAGATCCCCGACGGCTGGCCGTTCCTCGAGTTCAACGAGGCGGTGAAGGTCGCGAAGCAGACGGGCAAACCGATGTTCGTGTATTTCGGGTTCGATACCTGCCCGTACTGCCTTTACCTGAACGAGCACGCGCTCGCGTCCGAGTCCCTGCGCAAGCTCTACACCGCCAATTACGTCCTCGCCTACTTCGATGTCCGTGGCGATCGGGGCGACGCGATCACGATGCACGACGGCCAGACTATGACGCGCGCCGAGGTGCTCAAGAGTCTGAAAGTCGCCACGGTGCCGACCTGGATGTTCGTATCGGCCGAAGGCAGAGGGGTGCTGATGCGCAGCGGCTCGCGCACCAGGGTCAACGAGTTCTGGAAATACGACCTGTACGTAGCCGGGGGCGGCTACAGGCAGGGCTCGTTCGAGGAGTTCCTGGTAAAGCGCGGGCTGCGCGAAGAGCGGCCGGAGTAGCGCTGGCCGTGTTTTGACGGCATCATAGCGGGTAATCGTCGGCAGGGCGGGCGATGGAACCTTGATCCGCAGGTTCCGGTCCTGCTCGCCGAAAGGGGACCTGCCATTAGGATAGCCGGGCCCACCATACAGGGGGCGAGGAGTTCTCACCCGGGCGTGCGCCGGGGAAGCGGCGATTTCGCCGGCACGCTCCGCAGCGGCTTTTGCGCCCTCGCCTTGACAATACCCCATGCAGGATGGGCCCAGGGACTTACCCCCCCAGTCATTCCGCCGTCGCCATGGTTCGTAGAAGCTCCTGCGGCGGCACCCGCCGCACCGGCTGCGGAGCCGACGCTGTGGGAGACCGGTGTCGGTAAGAGCTACCTCATCCCGGCCCTTGAAATCATCGGGTTCGACTTCCTGTTGAACCGTTTCAACAACGCGTACTTTGGTTGCTGCGACTACAACGTCAGCTCGTCGTCGATCAGGCGCAACCTGCGCTCGAGCTGGGTCACCGACAACGATCCTTTCCGGGTAAACCAGCTGGGGCACCCGTACCAGGGTTCGATGTACCACGGCTTTGCGCGATCCGCGGGCATGAACTACTGGGAGTCGCTCGGATATACTTTCGCGGGCAGCATCATGTGGGAGATCGCGGGGGAGACCACGCTCCCGTCCAAGAACGACCAGGTCGCAAGCGGCATCGGCGGCACGTTTCTCGGCGAGGCGTTGTTCCGGATGTCGAGCCTGGTGCTGGAGAATGCAAACGGCACCCCGCGCTTCTGGCGCGAGCTCGGTGCCGCGGTCATTTCGCCGTCGACGGGGTTCAACCGACTCGCTTTTGGCGAGCGCTACGACTCGATCTTCTCGAGCCGCGACGCAACCTACTACAGCCGCTTCGCGCTCGCGGTGAGCGGCGCTACGCAGAACACCTCGGGTCCGTCGACCAAGTCGGGAAACACCGAGCTGCTCGCGGATTTCGCCATCGACTACGGACTGCCGGGCAAGCCCGACTACACCTACAAGCGTCCTTTCGACTACTTCGCCTTCCAGGCCACGGCTTCGACCGAGAACGTGTTCGAGAACGTCATGACCCGCGGGCTGCTGCTCGGCACGGACTACGGGGCGGGAAAGAATTACCGCGGTGCGTGGGGACTCTACGGCAGCTACGACTATCTCTCACCCCAGTTCTTCCGCGTGTCGACCACGGCGCTTTCCCTCGGCACGACCGGACAGTTGTGGCTGTCCAACACGATCGCGCTCCAGGGGACGGCGACTGTGGGTGTGGGATACGGCGCGGTCGGGACTCTCCGCGGCGAAGTCGGGGGTGATCATCACTATGGGGTTGCGCCGCAGGCCCTCCTGGCGCTGCGCCTGATATTCGGAGAAACGGCCTCGCTGGATGTGACGGGGCGCGAATACTTCGTGACGCGCGTCTCCGACGTCGACAGGGCCGGTCACGACAACATTGCCCGCGTGGACGCAGCGCTCACGTGGCGGATCCACAAGCAGCACGCGGTCGCGATCAAGTACCTCTGGAACCGCCGCGACGCGACGTTCTCCGACCTCGGCGACGTCAAGCAGACGCGGGCAACCATCGGTCTCTACTACACCCTCCTCGGCCACGACCGGTTCGGCGCAACCGAGTGGCGCTGAATACGCATGACAACTCGCTACGACGCCATCGTGATCGGCACCGGCCAGTCCGGACCTGCGCTCGCTGCGCGTCTCGCCGGCGCGGGGAGAAAGGTTGCGATCATCGAGCGCAACCGCTATGGCGGCACCTGCGTCAACACCGGTTGCATTCCCACCAAGACGCTCGTGGCGAGCGCGTACGCCGCGCACCTCGCGCGGACCGCTGCGGATTACGGTGTGACGGTGAGCGGAACGGTGGGCGTGGACATGAAGCGCGTCAAGGCGCGCAAGGACGCAGTCTCGGGCAAGTCGAGCAAGGGCGTCGAAAACTGGATGAAAGGTCTCGCCAACTGCACCGTGATCGAGGGTCACGCGCGCTTCGAGTCGCCGACCACGGTGCGGGTCAATGACGAGATCCTCGAAGCGCCGCAGATTTTCGTCAACGTCGGCGGACGCGCCACGGTGCCGCCGATCGCCGGCCTCGAGCAGGTGCCCTACCTGACCAATTCCACGATGATGGACGTGGACTTTCTGCCCGAGCACCTGGTCGTGGTCGGCGCGAGCTACATAGGGCTCGAATTCGCGCAGATCTACCGGCGCTTCGGCTCCCGCGTGACCATCGTCGAGCTGGCCGACCGCGTGATCGCGCGGGAAGACGAGGATGTGTCGCAGGCGGTGCACGACATCCTGAGCGGAGAGGGCGTGGCTTTCGAGCTCGGTGCGAACTGCCTCGCTGCCGAGAAGCGCGGCGGCGGCATCGCGGTCAAGGCCGACTGCGCGGGTGGAAAGCGCGAGGTCGTGGGGTCGCACCTGTTGTTTGCCGTAGGGCGCGTGCCCAACACGGGCGACCTGGGACTCGATCGCGCGGGGGTAAAAACCGACACCCGCGGCTACATCACCGTGGACGACGAGCTGCATACCAGCGTACCCGGCATCTGGGCCATCGGCGACTGCAACGGGCGCGGCGCGTTCACCCACACTTCGTACAACGACTACGAGATCGTCGCGGACAACCTGCTGAACGGCGACAAGCGCAGCGTGCGCGACCGGATCACGGCCTATGGCCTCTTCATCGATCCGCCGCTGGGCCGCGCAGGCATGACCGAGACCGAGATCCGCAAGTCGGGACGCAAGGCGCTGGTCGGCAAGCGGCCGATGACGCGCGTGGGGCGGGCGGTGGAGAAGGG
>DASRJL010000125.1:0-11665 GCA_035649495.1 Burkholderiales bacterium
CAACACGTTGCCGCGGCGGCGGTCCCGGCAGCCCCTCAGGCGGACTGCCGGACCTCGGCGACGATCCGCTCGAGACGGGCGACATCGGTTATCACCAGCGCCCGGTCGGAGCGCTGGAGCAGCCCCTGCTTGGCCATGGCAGACAGCTCCCGCGTGACCTGCTCGCGATAACTGCCTACCTTGCTGGCGATCTCGGAATGCTTGGGGGCGGGGTCGAGGCGCGCCCGGTTGCCTTGCACGCCCGCTTCCTTCGCCATGCGCAGCAGCTCCGACTGGACGCGATTCTGGACGCCGAGCGTGCTGAACTCGAATACGCGCTCCGTAAGGTTGCGTACCAGGGTGACCAATCTTCGCAGAACACGCTCGCAGACCACGGGATGGTCGTGCAGCAGCCGCATGAACTGGGCGGGGGTCATGGATGCCAGGACCGTTTCCTCGAGTGCATCCACGTCAGCGGAGCGCGACTGCCCGTCGATCGCCGCGAGGTCGCCAAGCCACTCCCCCGCCTCCATATCCCGGTACGTCACCTGCCGTCCGGTGAGCGAGTACGCCGTGATCCGGACCTTACCCGCAACGATGAGGTAGACGTCGTGGTCCGGGCTGTCACGAGACGTTATCCGGCGGCCCGCGGGATATCTCCGCCACCGGCACTGCTGAGCGAGCGCTTCGAGCGCCTCCCCCTGTATACCCTCCAGCAGCTTGACCGCGCGCAGTCCGAGCGCGGACGGTTTTGCGCCCTGGCCTCGTGCGATGCCATCGGAGTTGGGCATGGGAACCATTGTACAGCACGCCGTGCAGGGCGCCCGGCGGCGGAGGCGGGAGGTCGTGAACTGCCGCATTTCTGGCATGTACGGTGCGTTCACGCACATACCGGCGCACCACCGCCTTCTAGAGTTGCGCTCGTAACGGACATTTGCGCAAGCAGCTCCTGTGGGAGGGATTGTCAGGCGCAAGTGAAAGCAATCGTGGAGGGAACCATGAAAGATACCGCCAACGCCTATTCGATAGGGACAGCCTTGCGCGCTTGCGCCGAGCGGGTGCATGCCGGGCAGCGACCGGCCCGGACGGCCGCGGACACCACCACCGCGCCGGACGGGGACGCAGCGCCGAGCGTGCGTCTGACCCAGCGTCAGCTGGAGGTTCTGGCTCTCCTGTGCGAGGGCCTGCCGAACAAGCTCATCTGCCGGCGGCTCAACATCGCCACGGGTACCGTAAAAGTGCACATCAGCTGCATCCTGAGGGAGCTGGGGGTGAGGAGCCGGTTGCAGGCCGTTGTCGCGGCCCAGCGTTGCGGACTCCTCGGGGAAGCGCCCGCTGACACTCCCGAGGCGCCGGCGGCCCCGACCCGCTACCCCGCAAACCGCGACTCCCTCGCCGCGGCCTGATCGGACCATTCGCGGGCGCCGTGCGAAGAGGTTACGATTCCAGTCAATGACACGGCTGGCGGTCGCGATCGTCGTTCTGGCCGAGTTTCTCGGTACTTCGCTCTGGTTCAGCGCCAACGCCGCTGCGGACGACCTGCGGCGCGCGTGGGGGCTCGGCGCCGCGGACCTGGGCACGCTCACCGGCGCGGTGCAGCTCGGCTTCATCGCCGGCACGCTCCTGTTCGCGCTCACCGGGCTGGCGGACCGCTATGCGGCGAGCCGGATCTTCGCCGCGTGCGCCGTGGCGGGGGCGGCGGCCAACGCGGGATTCGCGCTCGCGGCGACCGGCGTCGCCGACGGATGGGCGTGGCGATTCGCGACCGGCGTCGCGCTGGCCGGCGTGTATCCGGTGGGCATGAAGCTCGTGGTGGGCTGGGCGCCCGAGCGCGCGGGCGAGGCGCTGGGATGGCTGGTCGGCATGTTGACGCTCGGCACCGCGCTGCCGCACGCGGTGCGCGCTGCCGGCGCAGGCTGGTCGTGGCACGGCGTGGTGCTTGCTTCCTCGGTGCTCGCGCTGGTGGCCGCCGGGCTGGTGCTCCGCCTGGGCGATGGGCCTCATCTCAAGCCGCCCTCCGGCGGGCCGGCGCGCTGGGGCGCGGTGATGGGCTCGTTCCGTATCCCGGCATTTCGCGCATCCGCGCTCGCCTATTTCGGGCACATGTGGGAGCTCTACGCGTTCTGGACGCTCGTGCCATTCCTGGTCGCGTCCATACTCGCGCAAGGAGGGCCCGCCGCGCCGCTCGCCGTCTCTGCGTGGTCGTTCGCAGTGATAGGCGCGGGCGCGTTCGGCTGCATACTGGGCGGGCGCCTCACCCGGAGGATAGGGAGCGCGCGCGTCGCCGCCCTCGCGCTCGCAGCTTCGGGAGCGCTGTGCCTCGTCTTTCCGCTCGCGCGAAGCGCGCCGGAGGGCCTGCTGCTCGCCGCGATGCTGGTATGGGGCGTGGCGGTGGTTGCGGATTCACCGCAGTTTTCGGCGCTGTCGGCGCGCGCCTGCCCCCCGGAGCTGGTCGGCAGCGCACTCGCGATCCAGAACAGCATCGGCTTTTTCATCACCGTGGTCGCCATTTTCGTCGCGACCACCTGGTGGGAAGCGCTCGGCGCCAAAGTCGCCTGGATCCTGCTGCCCGGGCCGTTGCTGGGGCTGCTTGCAATCGCGCCGCTGGCGCGGGCGGGAACACGCTGAGACCGCGGCATGCCGCGACCGGGCCGGGAGGCGTCAGCCCGCGAAAGCTCCGGTGTTGAGAAGCAGCAGGGCACCGCCCCAGGTCATCAAGGCGATGCCGAGCGGCGCGCTGATCCGATGTCCCCCCGGAAGATTCTTCTCCGCAGCCATGACCGCACTCAATGCGAGCATCCAGCCCAAGCTGGCGCTGCCAACGACGAACATCAGAAGCATCAAGGCCCAGCAGCAGCCCACGCAGAAAATGCCGTGGCTGATGCCCAGTCTCCACGCTTCGCCGGCGGGGGACTTGCCGCGCCAGCGCTCGACAACGAAGCCGAACGGCGTGCGGCATTTGTCGAGGCAGCGATACTTGAGAGCGCTGAACTGAAACAAACCGGCGGCGCATAGCACGGCTGCGCCGATGGCCCAGCCGTTTGCCGCGAGCCACGGAACTTTGGCGACGCCGGCATGCAGCAGCCAGTCCGCAGCATGCGCCGCGAGGCCGAAGCCGAGCCAGGCGCACAGGTAACCGCATATCACGAGTACGACCAGGCGGGCGGCGTCCGGCCGTCCGGCAGTAACGCGGCGGAAGATCTCGAGAAGAGGCAACGTCGTCGGCAACATCATCGCCGCAATCATCGCCAGCCAGCCCGACGCGTAGAGCAGCGCGGGCACCACGATGTCACCCGCCGGGATTGCCCGGCAAATCTGGCCGGCGATGCCGACGTCGGTCCACCGGCCGTGGTCGAGATACCGTGCGTAGGGGCTCACCGACCAGGCCCACAGCGTGAGCCAGGCCGATGCAACCAGACACGCCATGAGCGCGCGAAACAGCGCGCGCTGGTCGATGGCGTGAAGTTCGCCGCCAACCGTGCCGTGCATTTCGCCGGCGGGCGGGGTCATCGTCGGGAGTGGAGACGGGCCACGCGCCGCGCGGGTCGTGGGCGCGGCGCGCTATGACGGGAAATCAGGCGTCGAAGACGAATGTGCTCTGCAGCGCGTTGTGGCCTTTGATGTCGAGATCGATCCCGAGCTTCGCGTTTTTCGAGCGATAACGCGGCGCCTTGCCGACGAAGACGGGCGCACCGGGCACAGTCGAAAAAATCGTGTCGGTCAACGTGGTCGTCCCGCCCATGGCGCCCTTGTACGGCTCGAGCTCCGCGAATCCGGCGTCTCCGACTTTCAGCGTCCCCTTGCCGCCCTGCACGTCGAACGTGATCGGCACGCTCTCAACGGACACAACCTCGCCCACGAGCTTGACCAGGTCGCCCACCGGCCCGCCCAGCTTGCCCGTGTAGACCTTGAGGATCGCGTCCTTCTGCTGCGGCGACGCTTTGTCGTCGACGTAGACCGCGGCTTTCCAGTTCCCCTGGAGGATGTTGCCCGGGACGTGCGCGATGAGTGCGATCGTGCGCCCCTTCACGTCGACACCCTCGATCGTTCCCTTGTCGAAGTGCCAGCCAATGATGGTGTCGCAGGTGCCGTTATCGGGGTCCTCGCCGATCCAGCAGGGGCAAAGAACGCGGCAGTTGCAGACTTCCAGCAGACGTCCCTCGAGATGGTATGCCATGCGCGCCTCCTGACGAGTGAGCCGCAAATGCTACTATCTTCGATCGGGAAGCGCCATATGCCGATTGTGTCGATGCAAACCCGGACCGCGCGCTATCTCGACCTCGTCCACCTGGGAAGGAACGACCGGTGGCGCTACGCGCTCGGCGTCCTCATCATCGCGTTCTTCTGGCTGGGCCTGGGCTACCTGCCGTACGCCTGGTTCGAAGACGCGGTCGCGGCCGATCCGGTGCTCGATTTCGTCGCGCTCAACTTTTCCATCCTGATGATGCTGGCGGGGCTGGCGGTCACGGTGAAATGGATACACGGGCGCAACCTGCTCACCGTGGTTACGCCGGAGGCGCGGGTGCACTGGGCGCGCATGGCGCGTGGGGCCGCGGTCTGGGTCGTAGTCGCCGCGCTGACGGCCGCGGCCGAGCACCTGCTGTTTCCGGAGCGGTACTACGTGAGTTTCGATCCGCGCCGGTTCTATTCCTTCGCAGTGGCGGTCATCGTGCTCACCCCGCTCCAGTGTGCGGCAGAAGAGCTGGTTTTCCGGGGCTACGCGATACAGGGGTTGGCGCTGCTCACGCGATGTCCGGTGCTCATCGCCGCCGCAAGCGGCGTGCTCTTCGCGCTGCCGCACCTCCTGAATCCGGAAGTGCACCAGTACGGTGCGCTTGTCATGGCGGCGAACTACTTCGCGATCGGCGTGGTTCTCGCCGTCATCACGCTGCGCGACGGCCGCTTGGAGCTCGCCATCGGCCTGCACACGGCAAACAACATATTTCTCGCGCTCATCGCCAACTACGAAGGATCGGCCCTCTCGACCGGCGCCATCTTCACCGCGCGCGCGCTGGACCCGTGGTATTCGCTGGCAACGCTGGTCGGGGGCGGCGGCGCGTTCTACTGGTGGTTCTTCGGCCGAGCTGCGCGCCAGGAAGAAGGGCTGGATGCGAACCTATGAACGTACATCACATCCGTCCGCGGGGGACGGGCGTATATAATTCCAGCGCTCGGCGGGGCATGGGCTCGCGCCGGCGTTCCTAAACGGGGGGAAAGCCATGACCAAACGCCGCAGGATTAGTCTTGCAGTTTCAGGTATTTGTGCGATCGGAGCCGGGGTATTGGCGGCCTCGGTTGCAGCCGGTCCGGAAAACATCAATTTTCCGGACGGCTACGACAAGGGCGTGCTGTACGCCGTCGTAGACCGCTACGACATCAAGCAGTACCGCGAGTTGTGGTCAACGCCTGCGGCCGTAAAGGCCGTGAAGGAAGGCAAGCCGATTCCTTCCGGTACGGTATTGACGCTGGTGCAGTACGCCGCCAAGCAGGACGACAAGGGCAATCCCGTCATGGACGCCAAGGGTCGCTTCGTCAAAGGCGATCTCGTGGGTTATGCCGTCATGGAAAAACGCACGGGCTGGGGCACCGGTTACCCTGCGGCCTGGCGCAACGGGGAATGGGAATATGCGGGCTTTACCAAGGATAAGTCGCCCAACGCCAAGGCCAACGCCGGCATCCAGGCCTGTTTCGTCTGCCACAAGCCCCACGAGGGACAGGATTTCGTGATGTCGCTTGCGAGCCTCTCCGGCACCGCCCCGGGTGCGGCAGTGGCGAAGCAGACCGGCCCGGGCGCCGTCAGCATTGCGCAGTTCCTGTTCGGCCCGCAGAAAGTCACGGTAAAGGCCGGCTCCGCGATCAACTGGGTCAACACCGACGATTCGCCCCACCAGGTCACCGTGCAGGCCTCGTCCGAGTTGCGGTCCCCGGTGCTGCTGAAAGGGCAGAGCGTGCAGTTCTCGTTCAAGGATGTCGGGAGCTACGACTACATCTGCGGGCTGCACCCGGCGATGAAGGGCACTATTGAAGTGACCAAGTAACCAGTGACCAGTGACGCGGTAACCCGTCGCAAGGTCAGTCCGGAAGTATGAAAGCGCGGGCAAATGCCCGCGCTTTTTTTCGCCTACCTGCCCTGGATCAGCCGGTGCAGGTGCTTCCCGAAATCGGTGTTGTCCTGAAAGCCGCGGAACAGGTCCGCGCCGGGGCCGATCGCGCCGACTGCCACCGGCTCGGGCGTGTGGCCGGACGTTCCCCAGTAGAACCCGGTCTGGCGCGCGACCATCAAGCCCAGCGCGCTTTGCGGCGTGTAGCTGAAGTTGCGCTCGCTGCTCTTGCGCCCGAGGATCAGCTGGCGCAGGTCGGGATCGAGCCTGAACCCCGGGAAATGCTTTGCGATGAGCCCGTCGAGGACTTCGCCGCTGGGCTTGGCTCCGAGCTTTTCCCGCACCGCGGCAAAGGACATCGTGTTGCCTGCGAGCATGCGCAGCTGCTCGTCGCCCGCGTAGAAGCGGTTGGTGCTGGACAGCGTGGACAGATCCTTCAATGCGTAGGTCGGTGAGAATCCCCCGGTTTCATGATCGCCCGTCACGATCACCAGTGTGTCCGGATTGCGGCGCTGGAAATCCAGCGCGACCTTGACCGCATCGTCGAAGGCCCATAGCGCGCGCATGAGCGCCGCTGCATCGTTAATGTGCCCCGCCGTATCCGTGTTCTCGTTTTCGACCAGCAGCACGAAGCCGTTGGGACTCGCCTGCGAAAGGGCCCGCAGGGCAGCTGTGGCCATTTCCGCCGTCGTGGGCTCCTGCGCCGCATCGCGGTCGATCTCGAAATCCATGTCCTCGTCGGCGAATAGACCGAGCACTTTTGCGCCGGTCGCGGCCGTGAGCTCCGCCGGGTTCCTGGCGATCTGGTAGCTCTTCGCGCGGAATGCAGCGATGATGTCCCGGCCGTCCTTGCGCTTGCCGCCCGGTACGCCTTGCGGCAGAAAGAAATCCGCCCCCCCGCCCAGCAGCACGTCCGGCTCCAGCGCGAGGTACTGATCCACCAGCGCCTGCGAATCGCGTCGGGACCTGGCATTGATACTGAACGCGGCCGGCGTCGCGTCGTAGATCGTTGCCGTCGTCACCAGGCCGATGCGCTTCCCGGCCGCCTTGGCCGCCTGCATGGCCGTGCGCAGGGGCTTGCCGTCCGGCGTGACTGATACCGCCCCGTTTTCGACTTTTACCCCGGTCGACATGGCCGAGGCCGCGGCGGCCGAGTCGGTCACGTAGGGTCCGAGCGGGCTCGTGGCGAGGAGGCCCAGCGCACCTTCGCGGAACACGATATCGGTGGTGACGAACGGCTGGTTGCGCAGCACGCGGCTCGAATACCTGCCGAAATCCCATTGCGTGGGCGCCACGCCGTCCGCGAACATGATGATGATATTTCTGGGCAACTGCCCGGCGCTGGTCGCACCCGGCCCCGTGGCCGTGCACGCAGCGAGAAGCAGGGCCAGCGCGGCCGCTGCAAATCCCTCAAGCAGCCCGCGCCGCCTCGCGCGAATCCAGTGGATCCAGGTTTTCATGATTACTTCTCCATGTGCGCGCACACAGCCCATTAGATCACAGGTTAGAATCCGTGCGACCCGTGGTGTTATCTGTCCATTCGATCGGATCACGGATCACAATTCACGCCTTTCCAGCGCATGCACCTGCACATCCTCGGCATCGGCGGCACCTTCATGGGCGGGCTCGCGCTCATCGCGCGCGCGGCCGGCCACCGCGTCACCGGCTGCGATGCGAACGTCTATCCGCCGATGAGCGATCAGCTCGCCGCGCAGGACATAGGGCTGGTCGAAGGCTGGAATGCGGACCAGGTCGCGCTCCAGCCCGACGTTTTCGTCATCGGCAACGTCGTCACGAGGGGCACTCCGCTCATGGAGGAGATCCTCGGGCGGGGATTGCCTTATATCTCGGGGCCGCAATGGTTGCGCGAGAACGTGCTGCACGCACGATGGGTGCTCGCCGTCGCCGGCACCCACGGCAAGACGACCACCGCTTCGATGCTGACGTGGATCCTGGAGGCGTCCGGGCTCGAGCCCGGATTCCTTATTGGAGGGGTTCCGAACAATTTCGGCGTTTCGGCGCGCATTGGAAATATTCGTGAGGGGCGCGTTGCGCCGTTCGTGGTGGAAGCCGACGAGTACGACACCGCCTTCTTCGACAAGCGCTCCAAGTTTCTGCACTACCCCGCGCGCACGACGGTGCTCAACAACCTGGAGTTCGACCACGCGGACATCTTCCCCGATCTCGCTGCGATCGAGACGCAGTTCCACCATTTCGTGCGCACGTTACCGGCGAACGGCCTGATCGTCGCGAACGGCGCCGATGAAGCGCTCGCCCGGGTCCTGGAGCGCGGCTGCTACACGCCGGTCGAGCGTTTCGGGCTGGCCGACGGCTGGCGCGCTGGCGAGGAGGCGACGGACGGCTTCTCCGTCTACTGGAAGGGCGACGCGCAGGGCCGCGTGCAATGGTCGCTGCAAGGAGCGCACAACCGGGCGAACGCCCTCGCCGCCATCGCCGCCGCGCGCCACTGCGGGGTCGAGCCGCCGCGGGCGATCGCAGCGCTCGGGACCTTCGAAAGCGTCAAGCGCCGCATGGAGGTCCGGGGCGTGGTGAACGGGATCACGGTGTACGACGATTTCGCGCACCATCCGACCGCGATCGCGACGACGATCGAGGGGCTGAGAGCGACAGCGGGGGGCGGGCGGATAGTCTCGGTGCTGGAGCCACGCTCGAACACCATGAAAGTGGGCGTCATGAAGGATCGGCTCGCTGCGAGCCTCGCCGCCTCCGACCTGGTGTTCTGCTACAGTGCGGGGCTCGCGTGGGACGCGCGCACGGTGCTGGCGCCGCTCGGCGCGCGGGCGATCGTGCACGATGATTTCGAGAAGCTCGTCGCGGCGATCGCGCGGGAGGCAAGACCGGGAGACCACGTGCTCGTCATGAGCAACGGGGGCTTCAATGGCATACACGAGAAGCTTCTGGCGATTCTCGCCAGAAGCTTCTAGACACTAGAGACTAGGGACTGGGATCTCGACAGCAGGAATTCCAGTCCCCAGTCTCGAGTCTCTGATCCGGAGGAACGCAAGTGAACGAAATCGTCGCGAACGACAAGCTCGGCGCCTTCTGCCGCCACACTGACATAGAAGTGAAGGGCGCGGCGCGCGGCCCGCTGGCGGGCCTCACCTGCGCGGTGAAGGACATCTACGACATCGCCGGGCAGAAGACCGGGTTCGGCTGTCCGGACTGGCTGCGCACCCACGAGCCGGCGGCGCGCACGGCGCCGGCGGTGCAGTTGTTGCTCGATGCCGGCGCGCACGTCGTCGGGAAGGCGCATACGGAGGAGATGGCGTGGAGCCTCACGGGCGAGAATGCACACTATGGAACGCCGATCAACGTCAACGCGCCGGGCCGCGTGCCGGGAGGGTCTTCCAGCGGTTCCGCGGCGGCGGTGGCGGCGGGGCTCGTGGATTTCGCCATCGGCAGCGACACCGGCGGCTCGGTGCGGGGGCCCGCGAGCTATTGCGGCATCCTCGGCCTGCGTCCCACCCACGGCCGCATTTCGCTCGACAACGTCTGCCCGCTCGCGCCGAGCTTCGATACTTGCGGCTGGTTCGCGCGCGACCCGGCCGTCTTCGAGCGCGTCGGGCGGGTGCTGCTGCGCGACGACGCTCCGGCAGCACGCCCGGGGCGGCTGCTCGTCGCACAGGATGCATTCGCGCTGTCCGACGAGGGTGTGGCCGCTGCGCTCGCGCCGGGGCTCGACAAGGTCGCCGCGCTCGTCGGCCGGCCCGAGCCGGTGACGGTCGGCGACGAGCCGCTCTCGGCGTGGATGGATTATTTCCGGTTCCCGCAGGGCGCCGAGGCGTGGCAGTGCCACAAGGAGTGGGTGACGCGGGAGAAGCCGCAATTCGGGCCGGCGGTCGGGCCGCGTTTCGCCTGGGCGGCGGCCGTCGCGCCGCAGGACGTCGCGCGCGCGCGGGCGCGGCGCGAGGAGATCACGCAACGCATGGATCAGATGCTGCGGGGCGATGCGGTGCTCGTGCTGCCGAGCATTTCCGGCATCGCGCCGCTGCGCGGTTCCCCGCCGGAGGTGATCGACGAAGTGCGCCGCCGGGCTTTGCCCATGCTGTGCATCTCCGGCCTCGCGCGGCTGCCGCAGGTGTCGCTGCCGCTGGCGACCCTGAATGGCTGCCCGCTGGGCCTCTCGCTCATCGCGGCGCGCGGCAATGACACAATGCTGCTGGAGCTCGCGAAGCGACTCGTCTAGGCTGCGAGCTCCGGCCGAGTGTTGAGTGTTGAGTTTTTAGTGTTGAGTTGAGACGCTGAACTCATCACTCAACACTAAGCACTCAAAACTCGTCATGTTGATCTATGTCCACGGCTTCAACAGCTCTCCCGCTTCCGTCAAGGCGCGGTTGCTGAGGGAGCGGCTGGAGGCGCTTGGACAGGGCGCGGACTTTCTCGCGCCCGGATTGTCGCACCGTCCGGCCGAGGCCGCGGCTGTCCTGGACGCGCTGGTCGCGCGCTATCCGGCGGCCGCACTGGTGGGCAGCTCGCTCGGCGGCTACTACGCGACCTGGCTCGCGGAGAAGCACGGCATCCGGGCCGTGCTGGTCAATCCGGCCGTGCGGCCGTACGAGCTGCTGCGTCCGGCGCTGGGCGTGCAGAGGAACCTTCATACCGGAGCCGAGTACGAGTTCGGCGAGCGGCACCTGGAGGAGCTCGCCGCACTGGAAGTGCCGGCGATTCAGCGTCCCGGGCGCTACCTCCTCATGGTGGAGACGGGCGACGAGGTGCTCGACTACCGGCAGGCGGTGGCGCGCTACCGCGGCTGCCGGCAGGTCGTGATAGAGGGCGGAGATCACGGCTTCAGCGACTTCCACCAGTACCTCGACACCGTGCTCGAATTCTGCGGAGTGTCGGGTTCGGAAAAACATTAGCCACGGAAGCACACGGAATCACACGGAAAAAAGCAATTCGATCCGAGTCAGCGGTGCACGCGAGAAATGACATCGAGTCTGACTGATAGTCGTTTTGAATAGCTCTACGTCCGTGTGCGTCCGTGTGTTTCCGTGGCTGAATTGCTTTTCTTCACCTGCGTTGATCGGGTTTTGAAAATGGGCGTAGCATGGCGGCCACAGAACCAACGGGAGGAGTGTCGATGATCGTGCTGACCAGGAAACTCTCGCGCCTGTGTTTCGCCGTGTTGCTCGCGGCGGCTTTCTGCATCCCGGCGGCGCATGCCCAGAAGTGGGTGAGTCTGGCACCCTTCCCCGAGCCGGCGGAGGAAGTGTACGGAATCGCCTCTGGCGGAAAGCTGTATGTTTTCGGCGGACTCGGGCCGGGCTGGAAGCCCCTCGGCATGGTGTACGAATACGATCCCGCCACGAATGTCTGGACCAAGAAAAAGCCGATGATCCTGCCCTCGCACCACGTGGCGCTGGCGGAACTGAACGGCAAGATCTACGTCATGGGCGGCTTCGTGCTGCCGCAGTCCGGGCCGCCGGCGTGGGTCCCACTCGACAATGCGTGGGAATACGATCCCAGGGCGGACAGCTGGAAAGCACTCGCCCCGTTGCCCACCAAGCGCGGCTCGCCGAGCGCGGTGGCGGCCGGCGGCAAGATCTACGTGATCGGCGGAGCAA
>DASRJL010000126.1:0-20204 GCA_035649495.1 Burkholderiales bacterium
AAAACGGCCGTCGATCAGCTTGCCGTTCAGGTGCGCCTTGCCGGCCCAATCGAACTCCGCAAGACAGCGCTCCAGGGTGACCGGGTAGTCGCCGCTGTCGAGGGCAGTCTTGCCGTCGAGGGGCTGCACGGTCGCGAGCGCGTACGGCATCTCACCCGCTCCGATGAAATTGCGGCGCCGGAATTCGACGCGATCGATGCCGAGATCGCCCGCCGCCATGTCGAACAACCGCTCGCGGAAGAAATCGGTCTCGAAGCGCCCGGGAGCGCGGTAGGTGCCGACCGGCGTCTTGTTGGTCATCATGATCGACACATCGTAGCGGACATGAGGGATGCGGTACGGACCCGAGGACACTTGGGACATGTTGCGCGCGGGCGTCACGCCGTTGGTGCGCAGGTAGGCGCCCGCGTCGGTCCGGGCCCGGCCGCGCAGGGCGAGTATGGCGCCGTCCCGGTCGCAGGCGATTTCGAGCTCGCATTCCGCATCGCGCGCGTGGTTGCTGGCGATGAAATGCTCGCGGCGGTCTTCGATCCATTTCACCGCGCGCCCGGTCACTTTCGCGGCGAAGGGAATCAGGAAGTCCTCCGGATAGAATTCGCCGCGCACGCCGAAGCCGCCGCCGACGTCACTCTGCACCATCTCGATGTCGGCCTCGCTCATCCGCATCTGACCCGCGAGCGCCCGCCGGTTGCGGAACGGCACCTTGGCGGCGCCGTACACCCTGACCTTGCCGCGGGCGTCCCATTCGGCAAGCAGCCCGCGGGTTTCCAGCGGCGCCGCGGTATGGCGATGCACCTTGAAGGTTTCGCGCCGCGTGTACGGCGCGCGCGCGAACGCCGCATCCGCATCGCCCCGGATCGCCGTCAACGTCACCGCGCAGTTCGTCTTCGCCCCCTCGAACAGCAGCGTTTCGTTCCTCGCGGCTGCTGCGCGGTCCGGGACCACCGGGAGCGGCTCGATGTCCACCGCGACCGCATCCGCGGCATCCTCGGCGAGCGCGGGACTGCCGGCCACGACGACCGCGACCGGCTCGCCGACGTAGCGCACCTTGGCATCCGCGATGACCGGCTGATAGAAGGGCTCGAGCTCGGCCAGCGCCTCCTGGCGCTGCAGTATTCTGGGCACGGCGCCGCCGTGCGCGTGGCGAACGTCCGCGGCGGTGATCACGGCAACGACGCCGGGCATGGCAAGCGCCGCCGCGGCGTCGATCGAGCGGATGAGGCCGTGCGCGACGGAGCTGCGCACGATCGCGGCGTGCAGCATGTGCGGACGCTTGAGATCGTCGACGTACTGCCCCTGCCCGCGGAGCAGGCGCGCATCCTCGACGCGATGCACGGGCCTGCCGATCCAGGCATTCGCGGTCTTGATGTCGGGACTGTCGTTCACGTCGGAAAGATACAGTGACCGGTGACCGGTGACCAGTGACCAGTGGTGTTTTCCTGCGTGTAACTATTCTCTTCCTGCGCGGGCGCGGTGCCCTCTCATCTCGACTGCCGCCGCGCGCACCGCCTTCAAGATGTTCTTGTACCCGGTGCAGCGGCACAGATTCGAGGACAGCACCTCGAGCAGCTCTTCGTCGGAGATATCGGGGTTGCGCTCCAGCGTGCCGGCGGCAAGCATCAGGAATCCCGGCGTGCAGAAGCCGCACTGGAGCCCGTGATGGTCGATGAACGCCTGCTGCAGCGGGTGCAGCCGCTCCCCGTCGGCGAGCCCCTCGACGGTCCGTATCTGCCTGCCCGCGGCCTGCACGGCGAACATGAGGCAGGCGCGCACGGGCTCGCCGTCGACCAACACGGTGCACGTGCCGCAGACGCCGTGCTCGCAGCCGGAATGGGTGCCGGTCAGCCCGCACGCATCGCGCAGCGTATCGGCGAGGGTGCGGCGCGCCTCGACGCGCACCGCGTAGTCGCGACCGTTCACTCTCAGCGTGACGTCAATGTCCCGGCTCATGCTCCTCCATCATAACGGAGCATCGCCGCTACTCGCCGCGGATGCCCGCCGCTTTCACGACTTGCGCCCACTTGTCGGTCTCCGTCCTCACGTAGGCCGTGAATTCCTCCGGCGAGCCGGGCTGCGGTATGCCGCCCATGGCAAGTATGCTCTCGCGCGTGGCGGGAGCCCGCAGCATGCTCGCCAGGTCGCGGTTGGCCCGGTTGACGGCCTCCCGCGGCGCGCCGGCGGGCATGATGAAACCTTGCCAGGAACCGCCGTCGAATCCTTTCAATCCGGATTCCGCCACGCTCGGCACCTCGGGCAGGCGCGGAAAGCGCTCGCGGGTGGAGATCGCGATCGCGCGCAGCCGCCCCGCCTGCATGTACGGCTGCACCGCGATCACCGTGCTGAAGGCCGTCTCAATCAGCCCCGAGGCCTGGTCGATGAGCGCCGGCCCGGTGCCTTTGTAGGGTACGTGCACGATGTCGACGCCGGCGCGGAGCTTGAACAACTCCATCAGGAGCTGCGAGCTGGTGCCCGCGCCGCCCGAAGCGTAGTTGAGCGCGCCCGGACGCGCTCTTGCGAGCGCCACCAGGCCTTTCACGTTATTCGCGGGCAGCGAGGGATGGACGACGAGCAGGCTGGGCAGCGTCGCCAGCAGGATCACGTGGACGAAATCGCGGTTGGGATCGAAGGCGAGCCGGGGGTAGATGGCCGGGGATATCGTCTGCGCGATCGACAGCATGCACGCGGTATAGCCGTCCGCCGTGGCCCTGGCGCACTGCTCCGTGCCGATGTTGCCGCCGGCGCCCGGCCGGTTGTCGGGCACGACCTGCACCGACCATGCCTCGCTCAGGCGCGCCGCCACGATCCGCCCCAGGATATCGGTCGGGCCGCCGGGAGGAAACGGGATGATGAAGCGAACCGCCTTCGCGGGGTATCCCTGCGCGGCGGCGGGCAACGCGAAGGCGAAGGAGAGGAGGAGCAGCAACAGCACGGAGCCTCGCGCCTTTATCTTGAGATGCGACCCGGACGGCATGAAGAGAGATGCTCCTCGTGTAAAATTCATGAGAACATCATCAGAATAAAACCGCAAGCCGCCCGGCTGGAACGACAGGCCGCGACAGGGAGAGGCGCTTCACCTTGAGATCCAACCCGTTCATCGCGCTTTTCGCCCTCGCGGCCGCGGCGATGTTGGGCGCGGCGGCGCTGCCGGCAGCCGCGCAGAATTACCCCGCCAGGCCGGTGCGCATCGTGATCGCTTTCGGTCCGGGTGGCATCGCCGATACCATCGGCCGGCTGGTCGGGCAGAAGCTCGGCGATCGTTTCGGTCAGACCTTCGTCGGAGACAACCGCCCGGGGGCCGGCGGCGCGCTCGCCGCCCGCATCGTCGCTGCCGCGACGCCCGACGGCCATACGCTCCTCGTGACCACGACGGCGATCGCCGTCAACGCCACCTCGGTCAAGGACGCCGTCGATCCGCGCACGCAGCTGATTCCAGTCGCGATCGCCGCCACGGCGCCCACCATCTTCGTCGTGCATCGCTCCGTTACCGCGAAGAGCCTGCTCGAATACCTGCGCGCCTCGAAGAAGGGCCGCTTCAACTACGGCACGGCGGGCGTTGGAACGAGCGAGCACCTCACTTCCGAGTACTTGTTCAAGGCCGTGCCCGGGCTCGAGGGCACTCACGTGCCGTACCAGGGCGGCGCGGCGCCGGTCACGGCGGTCGTCGCGCAGCAGGTGGATATGGCGACCACGACGTTTCCGACCGCATCGACGTTCATCAAGCAGGGCGCGTTGCGGGTGATGGCCGTGGCGAGCCGCAAGCGGATCCCGGCACTGCCGGAGGTACCCACGCTCGCAGAGGCCGGCTTCATCGATTTCGAGAACGCCTCGTGGATCGCCTTTTTTGCGCCGGCAAAGACGCCCTCCCCCGCCGTGCGCGTCCTGAACGCCGGTATCGACGATGCGCTGCGCCAGCCGGACGTGAAGGATAGGCTGATGGCCCTCGGCTTCGACATACAGACGCGCTCGCAGGCGGACTTCGCGGCCTACGTAAAGACCGAGGTCGAGAAGTGGGCGCAGGTGATCAAGGCAACCGGCATCCAGCCGAACTGACCAGTCGTAAATGTCATGAACAGATTTCTTCCCTCTGATTATTGCGCATCGAGGCATCCGATGGCATCCGGCATCACCCACATTCGAGCTTCCATATCGGTGCCATCAAGTGTGGAGCATCGCTTTAGCCCGATAGGTGTGATCGCAAGTAACCTATTGAGAACGCGTGGTACGTGGAAATCCGTGATACACAATACTTGATGCGTTGAATCTGGACCTGGGATGAACCTGAGCAGCCAACTGATCCCGCACACCCGCGCATTGCGTCGCTGCAGTGTTCGTCATCCAGTATTTCCTTATGCGTAAGCTGAGACTATCGCTTGCCTGCGGGCCCTACGATCTGCTTTATCCGCTGATCGAAGGCACGGCAGTAGCGCCCGGCATCGAGTTCGATGTCCTGACGATGGCCTCCCCCGAACGGCACGGGCGCATGCTGCGCCACCAGGAATTCGACGTCTGCGAGCTGTCTTTCGTCTCCTACCTGGTCGCGCGGGACAACGCCCTCGCGTTCACCGCCATTCCCGCCTTCCCCCACCGCCGCTTCCGCCATCGCTACATGGTGAAGCGCACAGGTTGCGGGATCGAGAAGCCGGCCGACCTGAACGGCCGCCGGGTCGGGCTCGACACGCTGCAGAACTCAGCCGGCCTGTGGATGCGCGGCATGCTGCAGGATCACTACGGCGTCGACCTCTCCAGCATCGAATGGTGGTGCCAGGAAGAGGAAGACGTCCCGCTCGAGCCCGCCGCGTGGATGAAGGTCAGGCGCGTGGCCAAAGGCGGAAGCATCGACCAGATGCTCTTAGACGGCGAGCTGGAAGGGGCTCTCTACCCGGAAGTGCTGCCGTCGATCCGCAACGGCTCGCCGAAGACGGCACTGCTGTTTCCCGATCCGCGGCAGGCCGAGATCGACTATTTCAGGCGCAGCGGGATCTTCCCCATCATGCACACGGTCGTCATCCGGAATGCGATCCTCGAGCAGCACCCGTGGGTCGCGGTGAGCGTGCTGCAGGCGTTTCAGCAGGCAAAGGAGCAGTGCTATGCGCGCCTGCGCAATCCGCGCAACACGGCGCTGGCCTGGGTGCAGGATGCCCTGCGCGAACAGGCGAGCGTGCTGGGCCCGGACCCGTGGCCCTACGGGCTGGAGCCCAATCGCACGAACCTCGAGCCGGCCGTGCGCTATGTCCACGACCAGGGGATGATCCGGAACAAGCCGACGCTGGAGGAGCTGTTCTTCCCGGCGAGCCTGCAGGACGTGCAGCACTACCTCTAGTCTCAAGAACCCTGATTTAGCCGATGAGCGAGACCCGTTACCGCACGTTGCGTTGGCGCGTGATCGCCAGACGGCATCCCTCGGCCTTCCTGTTGGCCGCGCAGTTGCTGAGCCTGGTGATCTATCCGCTGTTCGACGAGTTGGCCGGCGGGCGCGTGGTGTTCGGCGCGTTCGGCGTGCTCGTGCTCGCGTTGGTGGTGTGGGTGGTCAATCGGAGTCCCGCCTTCAGCTGGGTCGCGTGGGCGCTGGCGGTGCCTGCGTTCCTGCTGTCGCTCGCGTCGGTGCTGCTGGACAGCCAGAGTTTGCTGGTCTCGGCCTCCGCGCTGGAGGCACTGCTGTATTTCTACGCGGCCGGCGCCCTCATCGCGTACATGATGAGCGATCACCGCGTTACCTCGGACGAGCTGTACGCCGCGGGTGCGACTTTCACCCTGCTGGCCTGGGGCTTCGCCTACGCCTTCCTGGTCTGTCAGGCCTGGTATCCGGGCAGTTTCACCGGTGCGGTGGAGCCGGAGCGTCCCCGCAAATGGCTGGAACTATTGTTCCTGAGTTTCACCAACCTCTCCGCAGTGGGGCTGGGCGACGTCATTCCGCTCGGTCCGACCGCGCGAGTGCTGGTGATGCTGGAGCAGTTCGCGGGTGTCGGCTACATCGCCGTCGTGGTATCGCGGCTGATCGGCCTGACGATACTGCGGCACGGGTCGCGTTGATTTCTCTTCGTGAGGTTCTAGTAGCCACGCAGCTCTTTGGCGAACTTCGCCCGCACGCGCTCGTCGAGCTGGCGGCTCGAGCGCGCGACTTTGGGGAAGGTCTCGCGCCTCGCCCACGGCCGGCAGGCGTCGATCACCACGCGCGAGTTCAACCGCCGCTCTTCTTCCGGGTAGCTCGTCGGGTCGAGCGTGGTGCTCCAGCAGCCACGCAGGATCTCTAGGTCCTCGCGCGCGTCGACGCGCGTGCACAGCGACCAGACCACGTCGTTCATGCTGGACGGGTCGATGTCGTCGTCCACCACGATTACCCACTTGTTGGCGTACGCTCCGGCGTGGCACGACGCCGCGGCGAGGCCCGCCTGCTTGGCGTGGCCGGGATACATCTGCTTGATCGAGACCGTGAGCCACATGCGGCTGCCGCCCGCCTCGTGCGCCCACACGCCCTGCACGCCGGGCACGCCCGCGCCCTCGAGCTGGCGCCACACCGCCGCGCAGCGGTAGGTGCCGCGGTAGAACGTGTCGTCGCAGGGCGGCACCGCCGGCACCGCGCCGAGCACGATCGGGTCGTTGCGGTGCATGAACGTCTCGATGCGGATCACCGGCTGCAATTCCTTGCCGCCGGCGTAGTAGCCGGTCCACTCGCCGAACGGGCCTTCCTCGATGCGGTCGTCGGGCGAGATGAACCCTTCGAACGCGATCTCGGCGTTGGCGGGTATCGGCAGGCCGGTCTGCGGGCCGAGCACCACCTCGACCGGGCGGCCGATCATCCCGCCCACGGCGTCGTACTCGTTCTTGCCGTAGGGCACCTCGATGCCGGCGATGGAGAAGAGCACGGGATGGACGCCCGCGACCACGGCGATCGGGCATTTCTGGCCGCGCTCGTGGTAGCGCCGCATCAGGATGTCGCCGTGCTTGCCCTTCGAGCACATGACCGATGCGATCGTCGGGTCGTTGTACACCTGCACGCGGTAGGCGCCGTAGTTGATCCAGCCCGAATCGGGGTCCTTCATGATGACCATGCAGCCGGTGCCGATGAAGGGGCCGCCGTCGTCCTCGTGCCATTTCGGCGCCGGTATCTTCGCAAGGTTGATGTCCCGGCCCGTGGCCACGTTCTCGAACACCGGCCCGGTCTCGACGGTAACCGGCGGAATGCCTTTCGATACGTCCAGGTACTTGCGCCAGTAGTTGACGAGGTCCATCTCGGTGGCATCGTCGGGCATGCCGAGGGCCAGCGCGATCTGCTTCACCCCCATCATGATGTTCGCCGCCACGCGGTAGCCTTTCGGATAGCCGGGGATCTCGTCGAACAGGAGCGTGGGGCGCCCGGTCTCGCGCTGGTAGATATCGACGATGCCGCCGATCTCCTCCATGCGCTCGGCGCCGCGGACGTGCTGCAGCATGCCCGCGGCGTCCAGTTGCGCGAGCCAGTCTCTCAGGTCGGGATTTGCCACGTTAAGACTCCTCTCCCACGGATGCCCGCCGCTCGCGGCAGGTACTGCGCGATTCTAGCCCGCCGGCTCGATCTTCATGGTGCGGATGATTTCCGACCAGAGCTTGCGGTCGGCGCGCATCATCGCGTTCAGATGCTCGGGCGTGCTGCCCGCGGCTTCGGCGCCGCCCGCCACGATGCGCTCGGTGCCGTGCGGCGACTTGATGACCGCGACGACCGCCTCGTTCAACGCGCGCACAATGTTCCACGGCGTGCCGGCCGGCGCCAGCAGGCCGTTCCAGCCGTTGGTGGAAAACCCGGGAACGCCGGACTCGGCGATGGTCGGCACGTCGGGCATCGTGCCGATGCGCTTTGCATCGGTGCTGGCGATGAGCCGCAGCCGGCCCGACTTGATGTGCGGCACGGCAGGCAGCGGATTCACCACCATCACGTGCACCTGCCCCGACAGCGTGTCGGTGAGGGCCGGGCCGGTGCCCTTGTAGTTCACGTAGAGCATCTGCATGCCGGTCATCCGCTTGAGGAGTTCGCCCGAGAGGTGCCCCATGCCGCCCAGCCCGGACGACGTGTAGTTGAGCTGCCGCGTCTTGCTGACGGCGACCAGCTCGCCGACCGTCTGGGCCGGCACCGAAGGATGGACCACCAGCAGGTACGATTGCGACGCGGTCTGCGTGATGCCGGTGAAATCCCCGATGGTGTCGTAGGGCGCCTTCCCGTAGACCAGCGGGGCGGTGATGAACTCGACCGATATCATCGCCAGCGTGTAGCCGTCCGGCGCAGCCCGCGCCACGATCTGGCTGCCGACGATGCCGCTCGCGCCGGGCCGGTTGTCCACGATCACCGGCACGCCCCAGCGCTCGTTGAGCGGCTGCGCCACCAGGCGCGCGATGAAATCGAGGCCGCCGCCGGGCGCGTACGGGACTATGATGCGTACCGGTTTGGTGGGAAAAGCGGGCTCGGGCTGGGCGGCCGGGGCGAGCGCGGCCACCCCGCAGCTTGCGAGCGCGAGAGCGGCGAGCGGGACGGTGAACCGGCGTGTGCGCGTCATCGTGGTCTCCTCCCGGGTGACCTGACTGCCCGTTGCGCTATTGGTGGCGGCCGGATGCTATTGTGTATCAGAATCTGGAAGTGGTCTCAAAGACCCGATTTAGCCACAGAGAACACAGAGTTCACAGAGGATGAAGCCAAGTTTCCTCTCTGCGCTCTCAAGGTCTTCACAGCCGATTTGTCTGAGGAGTCTGTGCGCTGTAACTACGGTTTGACTACAGAGAACACAGAGTCCGATGGCGACATGTTGGGTGGAGGTGCACTTTGTTCTCTGTGGTCTCTCTGACCTCTGTGGCCGATTTCTGTTTTTGAGATAGGTTCTAGAAGCGTGTTTTGAGGAGAGCAACATGTCCGGAGACAGTGGCGCGCCGGTTTCCAGCATCGTGGGAAATTACGGCGACCTGCGGGGATGGATAGAGCAGGTGGACCGGCTTGGCGAGCTGCTCAAGGTGAGCGGCGCGCACTGGAACGCCGAGATGGGCAGCATCACCCAGATGCTGACGGAGAAAAGCCGCGGCAACGCGCCGGCCATCCTGTTCGACGACATTCCAGGCTATCCCAAGGGCTATCGCACGCTCTACGGGCATTTCTCGTCCGTGCGCCGCGTGGCGCTCACCCTCGGGCTCCCGCTCGAGTACGAGCGCAAGGTGGACATCGTGAAGAAGTATCATGAGCGCATCCAGAGCATGAAGCCGCTGCCGCCGCGCTTCGTCAAGGACGGCCCGGTGCTGGAAAACGTCATCGAGGGCGACAAGGTCGACGTGCTCAAGTTTCCGGTGCCGCGCCACCACGAGAAGGACACCGCGCGCTACATCGGCACCGCGAACTGCGTGATCACGCAGGATCCCGATGCCGGCTGGTTCAATCTCGGCTGCTATCGCAACCAGGTCTACGACGGCAGGACCATCGGCTGCCAGATCACCGAAGGCAAGCACGGCCGCATCCACCGCGACAAGTATTTCGAGCGCGGGCAATCGATGAAGGTGGTGGTGCTGGTCGGGCAGGACCCCCTGCTCTTCATGCTTGCGGCGAGCCCGCTGCCGGAGGGCGTCAGCGAGCTGGATTTTGCCGGCGGGCTGCGCGGCGCGCCGGTGGACGTCGTGCGCGGGCCGTACACCGGTTTCCCGATACCCGCGCAAGCCGAAATCGCGATCGAGGCCGAAGCGGTGCCGGGCAACCTCAAGGACGAGGGGCCCTTCGGCGAATGGATGGGCTATTACTCCGACGATACCGTGCCGCGGCCGTACCTCGACGTGAAAACCATACTCCACCGCAACAACCCGATACTCACGTGCGCGCCGCAGCACAAGCCGGTGGACGAGACCGGACTGCTCAAGGGCATCGCGGGCTCCGCGCAGATCTGGCGCGCTCTCGAGGCCAGCGGCCTGCCCGATATCCTGGGAGTGTGGAATCACGAAGGCGCGCCGGCGACGCGCTTCACCGTGATCCAGATCAGGCAGCGCTATCCGGGGCACGCGCGCAACGTGCTGCACGTCGCATCGAACTGCCAGGGCGGGGCTTACGCCGGGAAGTGGACGGTGGTGGTGGACGAAGACGTGGACGCCGGCGATCTCGACCAGGTGCTGTGGGCGATGTGCACGCGCTTCGATCCGGTGACCGACATCGATCTCATCCAGAAGGCGTGGGCGTCGAAGCGCGATCCCCTGTATCTGCCCGGCAATTTCAACAACCGCCTCCTCATCGACGCCTGCATCCCCTACGATATGAAGCTCAAGGGGAGATTCCCGCCGGTGGTCGACGTGAGCGAGGATTTGCGGCGGAAGATCCGGGCGAAGTTCGCGCACATCAAGTTTCCGGAGTCATGAACAGGGTGTTTGTGCTGCTGTGCGCGCTGCTCGCGCAGCTGCCGGCCGCGGCGCCTGCTTTCGCCGCCGATTTCCCGTCCCGTCCGTTGCGCCTGCTCGTGCCGTTTCCACCCGGCGGCGGCAACGATCTCCTCGCCCGCTCCTTCGCCGCACGTCTCACCGACGCGTTCGGGCAGCAGGTGGTCGTGGACAATCGCGCGGGGGGCGGCGGGGTGATCGCCACCGATACGACAGCGAAGGCGCCTCCGGACGGCTACACGGTGGCGCTCGGCTTCATCGGCCCGCTCGCCATATCCCCGAGCGTCGACAGGCTGCCGTACGATCCCGTCAACGACTTCGCTTCCCTCGACGTGCTCGCGTCGTCCTATCACATCGTCGTGATCAATCCCGCGGTTCCCGCCCGGTCGGTAAAGGAATTGATCGCGCTCGCGCGGAGCCGGCCCGGGAAGCTCAACTATGCGTCGAGCGGGTCCGGGACGAATCTCCACCTGGCAACGGAGTTGTTCAAGATGGTAGCCGGCGTGGACATCGTGCACGTGCCGTACAAGGGCGCCGGGCCTGCGGCGAGCGCCGTGCTCGCCGGCGAAAGCCAGGTGTTCTTCGGCTCGATCACCTCGGTCCTGCCTTTCGTGCGCGCCAACCGCCTCGTCGCCATCGCCGTAACGAGCCCGGCGCGATCGACCTTCGCCCCGGAAGTGCCGACGCTCGCGGAAAGCGGGGTGAGCGGCGTCGACGTTCCATCCTGGTACACGCTGATCGTGCCGGCCCGCACGCCGCGCGACGTGCTGGAGCGGCTGCGCGCGGCGCTGAAGCGCATCGCGTCGGAGGCAGAATTCCGCGAGCAGCTCGCGCGCCAGGCGTTCGAGGTCCGGGCCCTCGCCGCGGGGGAGTTCCCGGACTTCCTCAGGGCGGAAATCGGGAAGTGGCGCAAAGTGGTGCGGATGGTCGGGCTGAAACCCGGGTAGGATGGCTGAATCCGCATAAACATGTCCGACCACACCTACGCTACCGCCGCCGTCACGCCGGGCAAACCCGCCAGCGGCCATTCTCCGTCCGGCAGCCCGGCGGAGGAGACCCGGTGTCCCGTCGTCGCGCATGAATGGATCAACGACGAGTACAAGCATCTGGTCGTGAAGGCCACGCCCAAGGCACTGGCCGCGCAGCCCGGCCAGTTCTTTCACCTGTTGTGCCCGTCCCCCGACGAGGGAGAGGTCTGGTTCCGCCGTCCCCAGAGCGTGTACCGCGTGGCGCGCTCCGCCGCGCGCATCGAGTTCCTGTACAAGGTCGTCGGCCGCGGCACCCGGGGCCTGGCGACGCTCAAGCCCGGGGACGAGCTCAACATGCTCGGGCCGCTCGGCGTGGGCTTCAAGCTGGAGCCGGCGTGGAAGAACGTGGTCGTGCTCGGGCGCGGCGTGGGGCTCGCGACGATGGCGCCGATTTCCCAGCTTGCGGGCGAACGCGGCGTGCGGGTAACCGCGATCCTCTCCGCGCGCAGCGAGGAGCTGGCGATGGCCGCCGATTTGTTCGAGAGCGTCGGCACCGTCATCAAGGTGCTCGATACCGACGGCAGCAGCGCGGTAGAGAACGTCGAGGCGATCCTGCGGCGGCTGATCGCGGAGAACAAGGCTGACGCGTTCTTCACCTGCGGGTCGAACCGGCTGATGCAGCTCATGAAGCGGCTCGGCCGCGAGCACGAAATACCCGGCCAGATGGCGATGGAGCAGATCATGGCGTGCGGTCTGGGCCCGTGCTATATCTGCGTGCGCACCTTCGAGGTCAACGGCAAGCTGGAAATGCGGCGCGTGTGCGTGGAGGGCCCGGTGTTCGATCTCCAGGAGTGCCTCGGATGGTAGACATGTCGGTCAAGATCGGGAGCGTGACGCTGCCGAACCCGGTCCTGCCGGCGTCGGGGACGTTCTCGACGGAATTGTCGCAGGTCATCGACCTCGATCGCCTCGGCGGGCTGGTGACCAAGACCGTGTCGCGCGGTTACCGCGCGGGCAACCCGCCGCCGCGGGTATCGGAAATCGAGGCCGGCATGATCAATTCGATCGGCTTGCCTACGAAGGGCCTGCAGTACTTTCTCGAGGTGCAGCTTCCCGAGTACCAGCGCTACCGGCCGCCGCTCATCGCGAGCATCACCTCCACCGACATCGACGATTTCGCCGCCATGGCGCGCGAAGTGAGCGTCCCGGGCGTGGCTGCGATCGAGCTCAACATCTCGTGCCCGACACGCGAGCCGGGCGGCGGTAATTTCGCGCTGAACGAGGAGCATACCCACAAGGTCGTCAAGCTGTGCCGGGCGGCGACGCAGAAGCCGCTGTGGGCCAAGCTTTCGCCCAACGCCGGCGACATCTCCGCAGTCGCGGAGGCGGCGGAGAAGGCCGGCGCGGACGCGATCACGGTGTCGAACACGATCCTCGGGCTCAAGATCAACCTGGATACGTTCCGCTCCTCGATCGGCCAGGGCTACGGCGGGATCTCCGGCCCGGGGGTCAAGGCCATCATCCTGCGCATGGTCCACCAGTGCTCGAGGTGCGTGAAAATCCCGATCATCGGCTGCGGCGGCATCGTGAAGCCGGAGGACGCGGTGGAATACCTGCTGGCTGGCGCGAGCGCGGTCGAGGTCGGCTATCTGAACTTCCGCAATCCCACCGGGATGATCGCGATCATCGACGGGCTGGAGAAATGGTGCGAGGCGCGCGGCTTCAAGCGTGTCGCCGACCTGACCGGCGCAATGCTCGCCCATCCGCCGCTCGACACCTACGAAGCGGGCAAGATGGGCATCAGCTAGCAGTGTTGAGTTCTTAGTGTTGAGTTCTTAGTTGCAACTCAGCACTCAAACTTGACACTCAAAACTCGACACTCAACACTCCAGACCGGGTACCGTGGAGTTCGACAACACGCTGGAAGTGCCGCTGCCGCCCGCCGAGGCGTGGAACGTGCTGCTCGACATCAGGCGCATCGCCGCCTGCATCCCGGGAGCCGAGCTGACCGAAGTTGTGGACGAACGCACCTATAAAGGGAAGGTCGCGGTGCGCCTCGGCCCGGTGGCGCTGTCGCTCGTCGGGCAGGCACGGCTCGAGGAGATCGACCCTGCCGGCCGCCAGGCGCGGCTCAAGGCGCAGGGGTCCGACCCCAAGGGGCGGGGCAGCACTGACTCGACGATCAGTTTTCGACTGGAGCCGTCGGAAAGCGGGACCCGGGTCCTGATTCACTCCGATGTGAAGCTGGCGGGCGCCATCGCGCAGTACGGCCGCGGCGCCGGCATGATCCAGAGCGTCGCCTCGCAGCTGATAGGGCAGTTTGGTGACGCGTTGAAGGAGAGCATCGCGCAATCCGGGGCGCAGCCACAGGGCGATTCGGTTGCGCCCGCCAGGCCGATCTCCGGGCTGACCGTGCTCGGCAAAGCGGCGTGGGACGCGCTCAGGCAACCGCCCGGGAAGCCGCCGGAATCGTAGGGCCACTAACTTGAATGAGCACTCGGAGCTTGGTCTCCCCTCCTTCAATAAGGAGGGGTGGCGCACGACAGTCCGCCGGGGTGGTCGCGTAGCGTGCGGTTTGTGTGCTCCCACCACCCCGTCTGCTTCGCATCCACCCCTCCTCGGGCAGGAGGGGAGTGCTCCAGCTGCGTTTTGTTAGACGCTCTAAGACCGTGAAGCCAGCACCGTTTGAATATCACGCGCCGAGCACCGTGGAGGAGGCAGTCGCCGTGCTTGCCGAAGTTGCGCCGCGCGGCGGGCGCGTGCTGGCCGGCGGCCAGAGTCTCGTGCCGGCGATGGCGCTGCGGCTTGCCCTGCCCGCCCATCTCGTCGACATCAACGGAGTGAAGAGCTTCGAGCGGCTCGCCGTCGACGCGGGCGAGCTGTCGATCGGCGCGTGCGTTCGGCACGCGGCCTTTCATCGCCCGGCGACGCAGGGACCGCTGGGCACGCTGCTCTCGCAGGTGGTCCGCCACATCGCGCACCATCCGATCCGCACCCGCGGCACGTTCTGCGGCAGCCTGGCCAACGCCGACCCGGCCTCGGAATGGTGTCTGGTGGCGGTGACGCTCGACGCGCGCATGGTCGCGCGGAGCGTGCGCGGGACGCGCCGCATAGCCCCGGCCGACTATTTCCAGGGCGCGATGACGACGGCCCTCGCAGCCGATGAGCTGCTGCTGGAGGCGCGCGTGCCCGTGCTCGCGCCCGATACCTGCTTCGGCTTTTCCGAATTCAGCCGGCGCGCCGGGGATTTTGCGATCGCAATGGCTTTGGCGACGTACCGGCTCAGGAATAGAGTCATGACCGAGCCGCGCGTCGGGGTCGGCGGCGTGGAAAGCGCGCCGCGGCGGATCGTTGAGGCCGAGGCTGCGCTGGAAGGAAAGCGTCCGGGGCCGGACGCATTCCGCGACGCGGCGGATGCCGTCGCCCGGAGCATCGCGCCCCTCGACGACATCAGGTGCCCGGCCCACTATCGGCGGGATGTCGCACGGGCGATGACACGCCGCGCACTGGAAGGCGCCGCCGCATGAAGGTCAGATGAAGACCAAGATCGTCGGGCAATCGGTGCCGCGCCTGGAAGACCTGCCGCTCGTGACGGGCCGCGGGTGCTTCGTCGGGGACGTCATGCTTCCGGGCCAGCTGCACATGCGCGTGGTGCGCTCCGGCCACGCGCACGGGGATATCGTTGCTATCGACGTATCGCAGGCACGGGCTGCGGCAGGGGTAGTCGCGGTCTGGACCGCGGCCGACGTGTCGGAGCTGCGGCCCATCGCGCTGCGCGAAGGGCCCGACCCGAAGCTCGACCCCTATCTTCAGCCGGTGCTGGCGGTCGAGCGGGTGCGTTACGTCGGCGAGCCGGTCGCGGTCGTCTTCGCGGAGGATGCCTATCTCGCGGAGGACGCGGCGGACCTCGTCAACGTCGAGGTGAGGGAATTGCCGGTCGTTCTGGCGGCGCACGAGGCGCCCGCGGAGTTCGCGCCAGGGCGCTCGACCGAGCCGCTCGTCATCCGCAAGGGGTATGGCGACGTCGAGGCGGCCGAGCGCGCAGCGCACGCGGTCGTCGAGCTCGACCTTTCGATCGGCCGCCATTCGGGCGTGCCGCTCGAGACGCGCGGGGCCATCGCGCGCTACGACGCGGAGCGCGATCTGCTGCAGATGTACGGCGCGGCGAAGGTGCCGCACCGGACCCGCGACGGCATCGCGCGCGTGCTCGGACGCGATCCCGCCAAGCTGCACCTGTACGAAGGCCATGTCGGCGGGGGCTTCGGGGTGCGCGGCGAGGTTTATCCCGAGGACGCGCTCGCCTGTCTCGGCGCCTTGCGGCTCGGCCGGCCGGTGAAATGGATCGAAGACCGTTACGAGCACCTGGTCGCGGCGAATCACTCCCGCCAGCAGCGGCACCGCGTGCGTGCGGCGGTGGATGCGACCGGACGCATCCTGGCAATCGACGACGTGTTTTTTCACGACCAGGGCGCTTATCCCCGCACGCACGGCGCGCGGGTGGTGGATCTGACCTCGGGCATGCTGCCCGGCCCCTACCACGTGCCCGCGTACCGGGTGGTTGCGCACTACCGCCTGACCAACAAGACGCCGGCCGCAACCTACCGCTCGCCCGGCCGTTTCGAGGGCACCTTCGTGAGGGAGCGTCTGCTCGATGCCATCGCGGACCGGCTCGGTCTCGACCGGATCGAAGTGCGGCGACGCAACCTGATCCCGAAGACCGCGATCCCGTACCGCCGCGAGCTCGACGCCATCGGCGACGAGGTGGTGCTGGATTCGGGCGACTACAGCGGACTGCTCGACAAGGCGTTGAACCGCATCGGCTGGGATGCCTTGCGGAAGGACCTCGACCGCCGCCGCGCGGCCGGCGAGACCGTCGGCGCCGGCGTCGCCATGTTCCTCGAGAAGAGCGGCCTCGGCCCGCGCGACGGCGCGCACGTCAACGTGGACGAAGCAGGCGACGTCGAAGTCGTCACCGGTTCCGCCTCGCTCGGTCAGGGAGTGGAAACGGTGATGGCGCAGATCTGCGCCGATGCCCTGGGCGTGGACTACCGGCGGGTGCGGGTGATCCACGGCCAGACCGAGCGCATCGCCAAAGGAATCGGCGCGCACGCTTCGCGCGCGACGGTGATGACCGGATCGGCGGTCCACGTCGCGGCGTCCAACGTGCGCGCGAAAGCGATCGAAGCGGCGGCGGGGCTGATGCGGGTTCCCGCCGACGCGCTGGACATCGTGAACGGAAAAGTCGTCAGGAAGGACAGCGCCGACGCGATCTCCATCGACCTGGGCGAGGTGGCGAGAACGCTGGCGGATGGGCGCGGACCCGGCCTCACGGCCGAAGGCTGGTTCGAGACCGAGCACATGAATTATCCCTACGGCGTCCACGTCGCCGTCGTGAGCGTCGACCGCGAGACCGGGGGAGTGGCGGTGGAGCGCTATCTCGTTGCCTACGACGTGGGACGCGCGATCAACCCGATGCTGGTGGAAGGCCAGATGGCGGGCGGCTTTGCGCAAGGGCTGGGCGGCGCGCTGCTGGAGGAATTCCAGTACGACGCACGCGGCCAGCCGCTGTCGGTCACCTTCGCCGATTACCTGTTACCCACCGCGCGCGAAACGCCGATGGTGGACGTCATCGTCTCGGAGGACGCGCCGAGCCCGTTGAATCCACTCGGCATCAAGGGTGCGGGCGAGGGCGGCGTTCCCGGGGTGGGCGCAGCGCTGGCCGCGGCGATCGACGATGCGATCGGCGTCCCGGGCGCAGTGACGTGTCTGCCGGTCACGCCGATGCGGATGAAGGAAATTCTCGATCGCGCGGGCGGGCGAACAATCGGTGACCCGTGACGCGCGATAAGGATGAAGGATGAACGTGGAAGGATGACCTGTTTTTCAAGTCGCTACATCAACCGGGTCATCCTTCCACGTTCCACGTTCAGGTCATCCCTCATCCCTCCGCCCTCATCCCTCAGGCGGCGCCCGCCACACGCTGGCAAGCCACGGCTGCTGCTCGCGCGGCAGGCCCGCCGGGCGGTAGTAGTGCTCGATCTCGACGAAGCCGGCGCCGGACAGGTAGCGCCGCCACGTTTCGAGATCGTGGTATGCGCCGTAGCGCCCTCCGCTCCAGCCTTCCTCGTTGTTCCCGCGCGGGTTGGAGCTGAACAGGACCCCGCGCGGCTTGAGCGTCTCGCGCAATTGGAGAAGCACGCGCGGCAGTTCCCGGCTGGGCACGTGAAACAGCGCGGCGTTCGCGAACACGCCGTCGAAACGGCCGGGAGGCAGGTCGAGTTTCAGGAAGTCCTGCTGCCAGACCTCGCGGCCGCTGAAGGACCGCGCCATTTCGGCCAGGCGTTCCGATCCCTCCAGTCCAACGGCCACGTGTCCGAGGCCGGCAAACACCTTGAGATCGCGTCCAGGGCCGCAGCCGAAATCGAGTATCGCGTACGGCGGCGCGGCCTCGATCGACCGCAACAGTGCAGCTATGTTCTGGCTGACGTCGTGATCTCGCGTCCCCTGCCAGAAATCCTCCGCGTGCCGGTCGTAGTGCTCCAGCGTGCGGGCCGATATGGCGGCGAGCTCCCGGGGCTCGGGCATCACGTTCGCTTGTCGGAAACGATGCGCCCTTCCTTGAGCACGAGCAGCAGCCGGCGGACGTTGTCGATGTTCTCCAGCGGGTTGCCTGCGACGACGATGAGATCGGCGAGCTTGCCCGTTTCTACCGTGCCGAGGTCAGCGCCGGCGCCGCACAGCTCGGCAGCGTGCCTCGTGGCCGCCAGCAGCGTCTGCCAGGTCGTGGCGCCGTTCTTCACCCAGAGCCCCATTTCCAGCAGCGCCGCATCCTTGAGCGGCCGTATGTCGGAGCCGAGCGCCATCTTGACGCCGGCGGCCAGCGCCCTGCGGAACCATCCGGCATGCTCGTGCGAGGCGGCGTCCGCCCGGCAGCACAGCGAAGGCGCAAGGTTGCGCTCAACCAGCCAGCGGCGCTCCCACTCGTTGCCCGCCTGGTGGGGTGTCAAGTGGCTGATCGCGAGCGTAGGCACGTACCAGGTCGCGTGCTCGAGAAACAGCTCGATGCACTCGTCGTCCATGATGTAGCCATGCTCGACGCTGTGGGCCCCGAGGCGAATCGCGTTCTTCACGGCCTCGGGATTGGTCGCGTGCGCCATCACCTTGAAGTCGCGCTGGCGGCAGATGGCGAACGCTGCTTCCAGCTCGTCGCGCAGCAGGAACGAGTGCCAGTGGCGGTCCCAGGCGGGGCCCATGATGCCGCCGGACAGGTTCATCTTGATGTGGTCGACCCCGTTCTTGATCTGCTCACGGATCGCTTTCACGAAGCCGTAGGGGCCGTCGCATTCGAGCGCGTGGCCGCTCGTGAGAAAGTGACCGCCGGTCGTCGTCAGGAAATGACCGCACGCGTAGAGCCGCGGCCCGACGTACTGCCCGGAATCGAACGCGCGCTTCCAGGCGACGTCCATGAAGCTGTGCGTGCCGGCACAGCGGAACCCCACGATGCCCGACTCGGTGAGCGCGCTCATCAACCGGTGGCCGAAGAGCGCGACCTGTTCGGCAAGCGGCATGTCGGCCAGTGTCAGATAGTCGGGATGGACGTGGACGTCCCACAGGCCCGGTAGCAGGTACGCGCCGGCCAGATCGACGACCGCTGCGCCGTCCGCCGCAGGTTGCCTTCCACCGGTCAGAATCTCCGCAATGCGACCGTTCTCGATAACGACGCTGACGCCTTCGACCGGGGCGGGCTGCACGCAGTCGACGAGCGTCGCGTTGGTCAGGACTGTTCGCATCTGGTTACGCGTCGTGCAACGTAGTCGTAGATGAACGCAAACACACGCGGATAACTCCCAAGGTCAAAATCCCAAGCACCAACTCTCAAACAAACTCCGAGCTCCAAGCATCAAACTCAAAACGTGTTTGTGATTTGGGACTTGGTGCTTGATGCTTGTTTGGTGAATTGGGATTTGTGGCTGGGTGCTTGAGTGATCGGTGACCATCGGCGGTTCCCTTAGAACTGATAGAGCCGCGCCGGGTTGTCCACCAGGATCTTCTTCCGCACCGCCGCGTCGGGCGCCCACACCGGCAACTGGTTCAGCAGGCGGCCGTCGTCGATCTGGAAAAACGGCGATATGTGATTCACGCTGCCCCCCGCCCCGTTCGGGTGCGGCCAATCCGTGCCCCAGAGGATGCGGTCCGCGTTCGCCGCGATGAGCGCCTGGGCGAGCGGCGCGACGTCGGCGAAATCCGGACCGTTCTTGGACGATCGATAGGCGGCAGAGATTTTGACGTACGCCTTGCCCGAGCGCACGAGCTCCACGAGGTCGGCGAAGCCCGGCTGCTGCGGCCCGAGCGCAGCCTGGGCGCCGCCGAAATGATCGAACACGACCGGCACGGGAGCCGCAGAGACAGCTTCCTTGATTCCCGAAATCATCGCGAGATTGGTATTCATCTGGACATGCCAGTTGCGCGGTTTCATGCGCGCGAACGCGGCCTGCAGGCGCTGACGCCCCACGGCCGGATCGTTGACGCCGCCGGTCGCGAGATTCAGCCGGATCCCGCGCACCCCCAGCTGGCCCATGGTATCGAGCTCGCTTTCCGTGGTCCTGTTGTCGATCACGCCGACGCCGCGGGCATTCGCGCCGCGCGCCTTCATGCCGTAGAGCGAGGAAGTGTTGTCCGTCCCGTAGATGCTGGGCGTCACGACCACGACGCGCTGCATGTGGAGCGCCTTGTGGAGCCGGCCCATCTCCTCCGGCAGCGCGGGCTCCGGCGTGTAGGTGCGCCCCGCGAACATCGGATAGAGCGCCGGATCGCCGTGTATGTGCGTATGGCAATCGCACGCGCCCGGTGGCACCGCGAAGTTGACCG
>DASRJL010000127.1:0-6258 GCA_035649495.1 Burkholderiales bacterium
CCGGCGAAGTGGAAGGGCATCCAGGTGACGCCCTTGCCGACCCGCTCGGTGATCAGCGCTTTCATGCGGCAGGCCTTGCCGCTGGCCATCTCGGGTCCCGTCACCAGCACCCAGGCGCCGCTCTTGACGATGCCGCGCTCGGCCGCGTCCGCCGGATTGATCTCGATGAACATGTCCTGCTGCAGCTCGGCAAGCCACCTGTTCGAGCGCGACTCCTCGCCGCCGCCTTCGTACTCGACCAGCCGGCCGGAGCTGAGGATCAGCGGGAACTGCCTGGCGATGCCCTTGTCCACCCCCGCCTTCTGCACGTCGAAGCCCAGGTTCGGCAGCCGGAACTGCACCTCGTTCGGCCGGGTCGGATATTTGGCGACCAGGTCCGCGCGCGGCGTATAGATCGGCTCGCGGTGCACCGGGACCGGATCAGGCAGGTTCCAGGCAATGGCGCGGGCCTTGCCGTTGCCGTAGGGCACGCAGCCGTGCGCCATCGCGACCCGCTGGATGCCGCCGGAGAGGTCGGTCGACCACGAGACCCCATCCGGGTTGGTGCCGCCGATGGTCTCGATGACGGCAAGCTCCTCCGCCGTGAGGTCCTTGTCCCAGGCGAGCTTCTTGAGCACCCCGTAGGTGAACTCGGGGTAGCCGTCCTTGATCTCGGATCCGACCGAGTAGGACCCTTCGGCCAGCAGGTTGTCCTTGCGCGTGGTGCCGTCGGGCAGCTTGACGTCGCGTTCGACGCCGAAGCGGGCGCGGAACGTGCCGCCGCCCTCCATCACGTGCAGGTTGGTGTTGTAGAGAATCGGGGTGCCGGGATGTTTGAGCTCGGGCTTCCCCCAGCACGGCCACGGCAGGCCGTAATAGTCGCCGCCGACCTCCGGGTCGTCCTTGGGCGCGCGCAGCGTCAACGGGTCGAACTTCGCCTGGTTTCGCAGGTGCGCTATCAGGCGTTCCGGCGACTGGCCGGAATAGCCGGTGGCCCAGCCCCCACGATTGTATTCGCGCACGACGTCCTCGGCCAGCGGGTGGCCGTCCTCGACCTTGATATTCTTGAACATCTGGTCGGCGAAGCCGAACTTCTTCGCCAGCAGATACAGGATTTCACCGTCGCTCTTCGATTCGAACAGCGGCTTGACGATCTGCTGGTACGCCTGCAGCGAGCCGTTCGACGCGGTGCGCGTGCCGCGGTTTTCGTATTGGGTGCAGGTCGGCAGCAGGTACGTGCCGTCCTTGCGCTCGCCCAGGACGGCCCACTGCGTGGGATGCGGATCGCCCACGACCAGCAGCTCGAGCTTTTCGACGCCCCTGGCGGCGACCGGAATGCGGGTGAAGGTGTTGGGGCTGTGTCCCAGCACCATCATGGCCTTGAGGTTGTCCTTCTGCTCGACCTGATCCTTCGGCAGCATCGCGGCATCGAACCAGCGCGTCGCCGGGACGCCGGATGCATTCATCATCTTCGGATCGTCGAAACGCCCGCGAAACCACTCGAAGTCCGTCTCCCAGACGCGCGACCAATGCTTCCAGGCGCCTTCGGCGAGGCCGTAGTAGAACGGCAGGCTCGTGATATCGAGACCCATGTCGCTCGCGCCCTGCACGTTGTCGTGGCCGCGGAACGGATTGGCGCCGTTGCCGACACCGCCGACATTGCCGGTGGCGAGCAGCAGGAGGCAGCTCGCGCGCACGTTGGCGGTACCGACCGTGTGCTGGGTCTGCCCCATCGCCCAGATCACGCACGCCGGCTTCTGCTTGGCGATCGTCTCGGCGATCCGCTTGAGCTGCGCCTCCGGAATCCCGGTCACCCGCTGCACCTCGTCTGGCGTCCACTTCTCGATCTCCTGGCGGACCTCGTCCATGCCGTAGACGCGCTGGCGGAGGAATTCCTTGTCCTCCCAGCCGTTCTTGAAGATGTGCCAGAGCATCCCGTAGAGCACCGGGATGTCGGTGCCGGGGCGCATCCGCACGTAGTCGGTGGCGTGCGCCGCCGTGCGCGTCATGCGCGGATCGATGACGATCAGGTTCGATCGGTTGAGCTCCTTGCCTTCCAGCACGTGCTGCAGCGACACCGGATGCGCTTCCGCCGGATTGCCGCCCATGATCAGCATGGTCTTGGAGTTGCGGATGTCGTTGAAGCTGTTGGTCATCGCGCCGTAGCCCCAGGTATTGGCCAGGCCGGCGACGGTGGTGGAATGACAGATACGCGCGGCGTGATCGACGTTGTTGGTGCCCCAGAACGCCGCCAGCTTGCGGCACAGATAGGCGTCTTCGTTGGAGAACTTGGCCGAGCCGATCCAGTAGACCGAATCCGCACCCGACTTGGCGCGGATCTCCATGAGCTTGTCGCCGATTTCGTTGATCGCCTGGTCCCAGGACAGCCGGGTCCACTGGCCGTTCACGAGCTTCATCGGATATTTCAGGCGGCGGTCGCCGTGCACGACCTCGCGCGCAGCGGCGCCCTTGGCGCAATGGGAGCCGCGATTGATCGGCGACTCCCAGGCGGGTTCCTGGCCGATCCACACGCCGTTGGCGACCTCCGCCGCCACAGTGCAGCCGACCGAGCAGAATGTGCAGATGTTCTTGCGGATGGTGACCTGGGCGCCGGCCGGCGGCGGCGGGCCGGCCTCCGCCTTGCGCACGCTGCCCGACGGCAGAGCGCCGAGCGCGGCGAGACCGCCGGCGATGACGCCGGAGCGGCGCAGGAAGGCGCGGCGGTCGAGGCTGCCGCCGGACGGGCCCTGCAGCGCGGCGGCGAGCGAGCCGCGGCGGACTTGACGTTCGGTTCGCTTGATCAGCATGGGCGCCTCCTCACTGGGCCGGATAGCGATTGACCCGGTAGAACGTCTTTACGTGCTCGGTTTCCCGGTAGCGCGACTTGCGTTTCTCGTCGTTGCTTTCGGTGTCGGCGCGCGCCTCCCCCGCGAGCGGCGCCGCCGCGACCGCCACGGTCGCGCCCGCCCCGAGCGCGCGCAGGAACTCGCGACGCCCGACTTTCGGCTTTTGCTCTTGCTCTTTGGTCATTGCGGTCCCTTTCCGTTTTTCTCGGCTCCTATGCGCACAGGTTACGCCGGCAGCGGGGAAGCCTCTTTGTCCGGTAGCGGACTATCGCCCGTAAACCCTGCGCGGGCACCGACTTCGTTCGGCGCCACCGGTAACATGTCCGTCGGGCGCTGATTGGCGCTCGATCCGCCGCACACGCGAACGTGTTTGAAGGCGCCGCCAGTGTGGTATTCTGATGGGAACCGCATCGATGCCTCTGAACGCGCGGACAGCCTCGTCGAGAGCGGCTCCGTCATGCGCAGCGCCTCATTGTTCTTTTGAACTCCTCTTATTACAATCAAGCCACACATTAAAGTTACAATTCAGGCACACACGACAGGGTCCCCGGGGCGGAACCATCACAATAACCAGGCATTATCGGCAGACCGCAACGTTCTGCTGGAGCCATTCTATCTGAAGCGAAGGAGGCCGGACATGAACCGCACGCTCTTGACCGCAACGATCATCGTTACATCGCTCGCGATTGTCGGCGTCGCCCAGGCGGCGGGCAATGTGGAGGCCGGCAAGACCAAGTCTGCCAGTTGCGCGGCATGCCATGGCGCGGACGGCAAGGGGGGGTCGGGGGGAGCGTTGGCCGGCATTCCGGAGGCTCAGCAGGTGAAGGCGTTGCAGGACTACAAATCGGGCGCCCGTCCCAATCCGATCATGAGGGGGCTGACCGCTGCGCTGAGCGACCAGGATATGGAGGATGTTTCCGCCTACTACGCGTCGCTGCCTCGCTGAAGCGGCGGCGCTGCCGCGACTCGTCCCTCGCGCAATCAGGCGCGAAAGAACCAGAGGAGCGGCACGTTCGTCTAGCAGCCGCGTATGCGGCGTCCCGATCGCAGGGGGCCTGCGTTTGTCGGGCGCGCATGACGTTGGGCTGCGCCCAGCCCGGCAACTTTGATCCGACTGCTCGCTTGCGCGGCCCGTTTGCGGGAAGCGCCAAGGACAATCGAGCGGGACGAGCTGTGCCCGCGACACCGCGGCGTCGGCCGCGACGGCCGACGCCTTCTCACCAAGCGAAACCGAGCGATCCGCCGAGCATGTGAACGTTGTAGTTGGGATTGTCCCACGCCAGCCAGGTCATGTAGCTGGTGAAGGGCACCGCGGAGTACATGTACGTCTGCATCAAGTCGTTCTGCCAATTCTCGACGCTGTTGCGCTCCCAGACGTAACGCACCCGTGCGAACACCTTGCCGTTCCAGCCCAGCCTGCGGACCAGGCCCTCGTCGAAGGTATACTTCGCCATCGCCTCGAGCCGCTGGAAGGAACCGCGGACATCCGGATATTGGCCGCCCGACGAAGCGCTCGGGCCGGTGCCGTTGGCGAAGATCAGCGGTCGCGAGTTGTTGGAGGTGACGTAGGTGTAGCTTAGCGTCACGTCGAGCGTGCTCGGAATCACCGCGTGGGTGACGGCGGCCGTTCCCCACCAGGCCTCCCGCCATCGATCTGAATTCCCATCCCCTACCGTTGCAGCAATGGACCCGACGGACTGTTGCTGCCGTGGATCGCGGTATGGCAGTTCTGGCACGAGCGTCCGAACGTCTCCACCGACAACGGCCCTTGGGTCAGGCCGCCGTGACCGAAGCCATGGCACTCGGCGCATAGCCGCGGCCGCGACACCTTCAACATGTATTCCGTATTGCTGCCGTGCGGGTCGTGGCAGCTCAGGCAATTCTGCCGCACCGGCGCGTGCTCGAACAGGAACGGCCCGCGCTTCTCCGCGTGGCACTTGTAGCAGTTGTCGTTGATCGAGTTTTCCTTCAACAGCGCCTCGGTGGCGCTGCCGTGCGGATTGTGACAGTTCGAGCAGGTGATCTTCCCTTCCCGGATCGGCATGTGCGCAGAACGGAAGATCTTCGCGCGCTGATCCTTGTGGCACTGGAAGCAGGTTTCCGGCTCGGCCTTGGTCTTGAGCGCGAACTTGCGCGACACCGGCACCATCACCGTGTGACATTCGGTGCAGGCCACCGCCCTGCTCTCGTGGACGCTGCCGCTCCAATAGGTTTGGCCACCGCGCTCGTGGCAGGAGAGACACATCGCATTGTTGTCCTCGACCCGGCGCGACGGGTCGTCCTTGCGGAACGAGATGATCCCGCCCACGCTGCTTCCATCGTGGGGCCGGACCGTGTGGACCAGGATGGGATCAGGCCCGGACCGCGCATTCCTCGCGCTGGCCGGTTGCGCCGGACGGAGGCTGGCGTAGTAGCTTGCCACGTTGTTGACCGTGCGCTCGTCGAGGCCCGCGACCAGGCCGTTGCGGACCACGACAGGCTCACGCCGGCCGGATGCGCCTCGTGCGCCGGCCGATTGTGCGGGAGCGAGGCTGGCGAAGTAGCTCGCGATATTGTTGATCGTGCGATCGTCGAGAGCCGCGACGAGGCGGTTGCTGACCACGACAGGGTCGCGCTTGCCGGCGACGCGTTGCGCGCTCGGCGGCGCAGGAGCGAGGGTGGCGTAGTAGCTCGCCATGTCGTTGATGGTGCGGTCGTCGAGACCCGCGACGAGTCTTTTCATCACCGCATCGTCACGGGATCCGCTCTTGTAGCTCCTGAGCGCGTCGGCTGTGTATCGCGCATCCTGACCTGCGAGGCTCGGCCATTCCGGATTCGTGCTGATCCCCTGTGCGCCATGGCAGCCGGCACAGACAGCGCTGACAGCCTGTCCGGCCGAGGGGTTGCCTACGGCTGGAGTCGGCGCTCGGGCGGTCGGTTGCGCCGCATAGTACTGCGCGATGTCATTGAGCTCGGCCGCGGACATCCCCGTGAACAGCGCCTTCTTGAGCTCGTGCTTGCGTTGACCCCCGACGTAGTCCTCCATCGCGGCGACGAGGTATTCCGGCATCAGCCCGGCGAGACTCGGAATGCCCGGCGACTTGCTGATCCCTCCTTCGCCGTGACATCCCGCGCAGGCGACGACCTTGTTGCGTGATCCATGCTTGTAGGCCTTGGTCACTTCGGCGAGGTATTGCGAATCCTGGCCTGCAAGGCCCGGCCAGGCGGGAACGACGCTGCCACCCTGCTCGCCGTGGCAGCTGGCGCACAAGGCAGAGGCAGTCCTTCCGGCCGATGGATCACCGACCAGCGGAGTCTGCGCTCGAGCGGGCGTTTGCCCCGCATAGAAGAGGGCCATGTTGTTGAGCTCGGCCTCGCTCACCCCCGAGACCAGCACTCGCATGAGCTCGTGCTTGCGCTGACCCGCGGCGTAAGCCTTCATCGCCGGGACGAA
>DASRJL010000128.1:0-62930 GCA_035649495.1 Burkholderiales bacterium
CGATCTGAGTGATCTGCGCCGTCATCTAGCGCCGTTCTACAGCCACACCGGGCGGCCCTCGGTCGATCCGGAGCTGATGATTCGCATGCTGGTGATCGGCTACTGCTACGGCATCCGGTCCGAGCGACGGCTGTGCGACGAGTTGCATTTGAACTTGGCGTACCGCTGGTTCTGTCGCCTCGGGCTGGAGGATGCGGTACCGGATCATTCGACCTTCTCCAGGAACCGCCACGGCCGCTTCCGCGCTAGTGCTGCCTTCCGCTGGTTGTTCGACACGGTGGTGCGCCGATGCATGGCCGACGGAGTGGTCAAGGGCGAGGGCTTCGCGGTGGACGCCAGCGTGGTGGCAGCTGATGCGAACCGGCAGCGCGGCGTGCCCGGTAACGAGTCGGTTGACTGGAACGACCCTGCGCTGAGCACCCGTGCGGTGCGTGAATATCTGGAAGCGTTGGACGGTGACTCACATACCGTGCCTAAAAACATCTCGCTGACCGATCCGCAGTCTCGCTGGACGGCAGCCCCCGGCGGGCCGGCGTTCTATGCGTACTCCACGAACTACCTTGTTGATACCGAGCATGGGGTGATCGTAGACGTGCAGGCCACGCCTGCCCATCGCACGGAGGAGGTCGAGTCGGTAAAGACGATGCTCGACCGAGTGGAAGAACGCTTTGGCCTTGCCCCCGATCGCTTGATCGGTGATACCGCGTATGGCACCGCACCGATGCTGGCCTGGATGGTCGAGGACCGGGGCATCGAGCCCCACGTGCCCGTCTGGGAGAGATACCAACGCGATGACGGCACCTTCGCGAGTAACGAATTCCAGTGGAATGAGGAAGCCGACGAATACCGTTGCCCTCGGGGGCACCCCTTACGCCGCGAGTGGCGTCCGTTCAAGGACCCGCGCACGCACATCACCAAGGCCGATACGATCATCTACCGCTCCAGCCAGAAGGACTGCGCGAGCTGTCCGCTGAAACAGCGCTGCTGCCCGAACACCCCAATGCGTAAGATCGCACGAAGCATCCACGAATCAGCGCGCAACGTGGCCCGGCGCATCGCTGGCACCGAGCAGTATCGCCGCTCACGTCGCGAGCGCAAGAAGGTGGAGATGTTGTTTGCGCATCTGAAGCGCATCCTCAGGTTGAACCGCCTGCGCTTGCGCGGGCTCAGCGGTGCCAGCGACGAGTTCACCTTGGCCGCAGCAGTCCAGAATCTGCGGCGACTGGCCAAACTGGTTGCCTACGGCCCACCCGGTCAGGGCATTGGAGCGCCTGCCTGAAGCGAAACCCAACCAACTAACCAGAATGAAACGGCTGAAAGCCTGAGGAAACCCCTCGATCGACCTGGTGGCGCACTGCGATCGCTTGATCGGAGAGGCCTACAACGGCGTGCAACTCGTGTTTATCAACGGAATAGGTCGACTCCGGGCACTCCCCACCGGCAGCTTCCGGGTAGTTTGATTTTTGCAGCCGCGAACGGCGGGTATCTGGAAATCCTAGGGGTAAGCTGGGAACTTCTCAATCCGGCCGAGGCTGTGTAAAAACGCAAAAAGCGATGCTTCGCGAAAATTGCCGAGGCTATTAGAAGCTGCAGGATCGACGATCAGCATTCGGGGAAGGGTAAGACGACATCCGAAATTTGGCGAAAATGGAGTTTTTACACAGCCTCGACCCGTTGCCGCCGCTCGGGTATTGCGCATAGCGGCCAATCGCGGAATTCGCGGACAAGCCCGGAACTACCCTCCGATGGGACGCGACCATCGCGCGACGGTCGAAATTTTGACCCGAACAACCAGACTTTCCCGCTCGTTCGTCCTGGAGATCTCTATTTAATAGTTAGCCCGTACTTAGCAAAAATCTGCCTGATCGTTCCTTCGTCAATCAGTTTTTGTATAGAAGCGTTCGTCTTAGTCAGAATCTCGCCGGTGTTCTTTGGAAATGCCATCGCGTACGGACGCGCTAAGGCTGGCTGGTAAGAGGCGACGATCTGGAGGTTGGGATACAGGCCTTGCTTGAGCACATAGCCAGATATTACGCCGGAGAACAACGAGGCGTCAGCTTGTCCGGTGCTGACAGCCATTAGGGCTTCCGTCGTGGTCTCGACTTCCTTGTAGTTAATTATGCCGTTCTGTGTTAGATACCTGGCATACGGCGAGGCGCGCAGCGTCACAATGGTGAGAGCCTTGGCATCGGCAATGGTGAGATATTGCTTCTTGTCGGTCTTAGGGACAACGAGAGCTTCAGCGGTCGTTCCGTAGCCGACGGTAAAACTATAGTTGGCCTGATTTTCAGCGGTCACGGTTGTCCCTGCTACAACATCCAGCTTACCTTCGTCCATCAATCCGAAAGATCTCCTTGTATTTTCCGTGATCGTGAGGGTCACCTTAAACCCGGCGTTCTTCGCAATGGCTTCCAACACTTCAACCTGTAAGCCCCCGATCTCGTTGTTGCTTCGCACTACGCCGGGTTCGGCACCCTGCAGCCCCACGCGCAAGACTTGCTGTGCGCTTGCCGGGTTCATCGCAGCCAATACGGCCGCCGCGAACACCATTGCCCACTTGTGCATGTTTCTCTTCCTCTTGAAGAACGGAATTGTTAAAGCGTTGATGATTATCTCGCTGGCAGCATAGAGCTATCCGGCGCTGCCTTCGCAGCCGCAAGTCCCCTTCTGTATAGGGGGCCGATGGACGCGCGTCTGTTCGCTGTCGCGCATAGCGAGCCAATACGTCTACGTGCGAGCGTTCAATCCGTGATCGGTATGAGTCGCTGTACAACAGCGTCCCTTAACCAGGCACTACCGGCAAACTGGGCGCTCGAGGCGAATGTCCGGAGTTGGCCGAACCCGGCCCCGCGTTGTCGGGATTGGATTGCCGGAAAGCGGCCGCTCGATCGCGCCTCGCCCAGACCACGTCTTCGTGCCCGAGGCTTTGCTCCTCAGGAACATCTCCGCTACGCGACCACCTGTTCGAGACAAACGAGGTAGCCGCTCCGGTTCTATCCTGAGATGGAGGGGGGAAGGGCGTGTACATCCCCCCGATCAACACTGCAACAGTGCAACACCTCGCATGAGGGCAAGATAGATACAGACTCGGGCAACGGCTCGCTGAGTGTGAGCCGCGCCGGTCGTCCCTTGCGATCCTCCAGGTTCCGCAGATATCCCAGCTGGACCGCGGTGGCGATCCGGCGTGCGGCGGCGCTTTTGTCGAGCCCGAGCGCATGCGCTACTTGCCTAAGGCTCGCCTCCGAGGAACCGTCGGCAAGGAGCTTCTGCACTGCCTGCACGGTCTCCCGAACGATCGGTGCCACGGTCGCATCGATGCCCTCGGCAATCACGTCAAGCACGAGCGTGCGCACTACGGCGTAGTCCTCCAGCGTGGCGAGGATCTGCCCTTCCCCGTCGCGCTCGCGTGTCACCTGGTGCAGGATTGCGTGTGCGCGGATCAATGCGAGGAGCTGCCCGAAATCGCGTCGCAGCCGCACCGCCACCGGAGGTATCTGCTCGGCGAGCGCTGAGGCATACGGGATGATGACCCGGTGCTCGGCGTGGGTGAGCCAAAGCTGCAGGGCAAGCCACGGCCCGGGATCGACCGTGGCTACCCTCTTCTCCGCGATGGCCCGCAGGATCGCCCGAGTCTGCTCCGGGGTGTCGGTGACCACAAGCGAGAGGAGCCGGGTCTCGTTCTCCGGATGCAGTCGCACTGCGGTCGTGGTGACCAGGAGCCCCGTCGGACCCTGTTTCTCGATGCGGCGCGGGCGGAAGCCGTTCTGGGTCTTCTCCACCACCTCGTAGACGAGGCGACCCTCGGAGAGCAGCGAACGGATGAGATAGCTCGCGAATTCGCCGAGCATGCCTGCCGCCTCGTAGACCACGAGGAAGCGGTGCTCGAGATCGGCCTCGGTGTAAGCGAGGGCCCGGTCGCTCACTGCCGTGATGCAGTGCACGGCCTCGGGCGGAAAGAAGCGAAGGACGCTCTCCACGGTGAAACTCTTGCCACCGGAGCTCGGACCCTTGACCGCCACCGAAACCGGCCGCGACAGAAACCGGGAAGTAAGGGCAAGGTAAAGGGTCATGGCGGTGCGCGTCTCACCCACGGCCCCGGCGGCGCTGTAGGCCTGCGCAAAGTCTTCCAGGATCCGCGGTCGCATGGCAAGAGCCTGGCATGCCTCCCACGCTTGCGCGCTGCGTTTCGCCCTGTCTTCGTCGAGGATGCGGACAAATGGGATGGCGCTTTCGAGTGCAGCGGCGAACCGCGCCTTGAACGCATCGGGATCCGCACAGTGCATCGCGCTCGGATCCTTGAATGGCGCAAGGGCGACCAGGCAGGCACGCTCGCGAATCGCAGAGCGCGCGAGCCAGTGTTTGACCGCTTCACCGCCTGCATCCGGCTCGACGATGATATAGACCCGCGCGATGCCCTCCAGGTGTCGCGCGTCGCGCGCTTCGTTCCAGGTACCCGCTCCTGGCACGCCCAACGCCGGCACGTCGTGGTACCAGAGCGTGTGGCAGTCCGACTCCCCTTCGACCAGCACCACAAATGCCGACTGCCCGAGCCGGTCAAGGCTATAGAGCTGCGGCTTGTCACCACGGCGCCAGACGAATCGCCGGTCCTGAATCGGATCTCTGTCCAGGCAGCGCCGGATACGAACGGCGATCGCGGCGCCAGCGCGGTCGCGGTACGGTATGCGCAATGCGGGACGGTCGTGATAGCGCAGGTCGGTGAGGTCGAGCGCGCGCAAGAACGCCTCCGGCAGTTTCTTCCAGCCAGCGTAGGCGGCAACCGTTGCACTGTTGCACGGTTGTTCGGGGGGATTATCTGGAGGGCGCTCCGGCGCAGGTCGGGCCGGAGCCACGGCTACGGCAACGTGATGGGACTTGTCCGACGTTCCCTGGATGTAACCGTACTTGGCTGCCTCGAAGAAGAGAGTGCCTATGGCTATGCCGCCGTCAGCATCGATCGATCGCCAGACTTTGCGAGCATCGGCTTCGCGGTAGCGCTCGCTCGATCGGCTCCAGTCATCCCAGAGCGCAAAGCCCGCTTCGCCCAGGGCGGACTTGATCGCCATGCCGATGCGCAGCCACAGGTCTCGGTCATCGGCTGGGATGTAGGTAAGCGCGGTCTCGATGCGCGAGCGCTCATCGATCTGAGCGGGCGTCGGCCGCGGCATCGTCTAGCGTCCGCCCCTGCTTCGCTTGATACAGCTTGCGATCCAGCGGTCGACTTCAGCTTCGAGCCAGCCCACCGCGCGCGGTCCGAGTGAGACTTGGGCGGGAAACTCGCCGGTCTTGATCTTGAGGTAGATCGTGCTGCGCGAGAGCCCCGTGCGTGCCTTCACGTGTCGCATGCGCAGGAGCGTGGTTGCGCCTTGCTGGACGGTCTCTGTCATCGTGATTCCTCTGCGGTCGTGGTTGAACACGGGGGAATCTTTTCACGGAGGGACGCGCAAAATCTCGGGTAATCAGTGCTTCGTTGAGGCACTGATTACCCCTTGCAATTCCGCTGCGACGGCGCAGCGCGCTTCTCGTTCCCTCTGGGAAGCGCACCGCATGGACAACTTTCTGTGCGCGTCAAGATCGAATCAGTGCCTCGTCGAGGTACTGATTCCAAAATATAAAGGGGCCAGATCGTGTCCAAGCGCGCCGGAGAAGGCGCGGGAAGTCTCGCCATGCCGGCAACCCGAAGCGGTGGTCTCGGCCAAGGCGGATTCCCTTGTCCGGGTACGGAACTCCGCCGGCGCCGGCGGGTCCGAGGTGCATCGAAGCACCGCATTTCGCTGGCTGTGTCAGCCCGGTTGATGCCCGTAATCGCATCCAAGCTCGTGAAAGCGAGCGCCAACACCGGCCTCATCTCCTGAAAGCCGGCGGCCGAAAGGGCTGGAGATAGTTGTCGAAGCAGTAACCATTGATGGCGCCGACGCCGATACTGGTCGCGCCATGTTCTCGCTGGACGGGTCCGGACTGCGCCATCGTGCGTGCCGGACGCGTAGTCTCCGTCCAAGCACACGGCCCCTGGGCCATTCTCGCGTGGAAGTTTGCGCCCGCCGCAAGGCGGTCGCTGCGCCAATAGCGTCGTCACTACCCGGCGCCAGCCTGTAGTGACGACGCCGAAACTGCTTCAGCCGGCAAGGACTTATGGTCGCTGGCGCAAGTGATGACCTCTCGTGATGGGCTTGCTGGCCCATCCGAATTCCTGATCGCGCAACGCGATCCATGCCATCGCCCGCTCCCCGCGGGCTCTCTGAACGACCGCGACCTCGTCGCGACCGGCGCGAGCGCCGGGTGAAACAGCTCAACTCGATGGTTCGGCTCCAACAGGACGCCCGACATCGACGCCGAGACGGGTGCAGCCGTGGCAAGCAACAGAGACTTCTGCACAAATCGGGAGTGGTGTCCCGAGTGCCTCGTAGCTTCCGACACGCTTGGGCGTGCGGGACGCACAGAAACACTAACCGGACAGGCAGCACACACCAGCAGCAACGCAATAGGCAGCAACACAAAGGGCGGGCGAAGAGCGAAAGCGCGCGAGAAAGAGGGACAGACGAAAGGGCCGGTGGGCCGGTTTCGTGCGCGCATCAATGGCGCGGGGGGCCTGCTCGCCTGCCAATCGCGTGATATCCTGACAGTCGAAAAAGCGTCCAGCGGGACTATGCCGAGTAGCCAATTGAGTAGCTGAAGATTTTCAGCCGGTAGAAATTCCTTGCTGCCGCGGTACTTATCGCGATGCTTCAACTTACGTTCTGATCTCTGAACTGCGTGACACGTGACAGGTGACACGTGACACGACACAGCTGTGTGATGTTCGGCGTCCGAGTTACGCGCCACGAGTCACGGGTCACGAGTCACTTCTTCTATTGAGTGTCCCCGTGCCACTGAAAACGGTCATCTGCCCACGCTGCGGAAACACCGTCGAGTGGGGCCCGCAAAGTCCCTGGCGCCCTTTCTGCTCCGAGCGCTGCAAGCTGATCGACCTCGGCGCGTGGGCAACCGAGAAGTACCGCGTGCCGGTGGCGGAAGACCCGGACCAGCTCGACGAGCACGGCGCGGGGGAACCGCCGGAACGCTCGGAGCGTCCGGAGCGAAAGTGATGACGCTCCGCTGGTGATGACGCTATCGCTGGTGATGAGCTGCGCGGTGATGACGCTACGCTGGTGACGACACTGCGAAGCTCCTCACTGCTGCGCTCTTCACTGCGCAGCTCCTCACCGCAACGCTCGTCACCGTGAAACTCATCACCGCGCAGCTCATCACCTTGCAGACCCTCCCCGCGTCACAAACCGCGGCGGGTCGAAAGCGGTGATCGGCGGCAGCTCGCCCTCGTAGCGCTCGACCTCGACCAGACAGCTGTGCGCGATACAGCCCTGCCCGAGCTTCGAGCTGCCCTTGTCGAGCGTCAGCACGTTGGGATTACCGTGCTTGTCGAGCGTGCCGATGCGGCCGGGTTCGAGCGGGTCGTACCACGCGCCGGTCGCCATCTCCACGACGCCGGCACGCAGTCCTTCCTCGATACGCAGGCCGGCAAGGCACGCGCCGCGGCCGTTGAAGACGCGCACGATTTCGCCCGCCGCGAGTCCACGTGCGGATGCGTCGGCTGGATGCATGGCGATCGGCTCGCGGCCCCGGATCTTGCTGGCAAGGCTTACCGCCCCGTGATCGTACTGACTGTGCAGCTTGGTGTGCGGCTGGTTGGAGATGAGATGCAGCGGATAGCGCGCGGCTGCGGGTGATCCCAGCCATTCCGCGGGCTCCTGCCACACCGGGTGGCCGGGGCAATCGTCGTAGCCGAACGAGGCGATGCGCTGGGAGTAGATCTCGATCTTGCCGGAAGGCGTGCCCAGTGGAAACGCGACCGGATCGGCCCTGAAGCGGTCCAGATTGACCTGCGGCTCGCGCGGGCGCGGCGCCTCGAACCAGCCCTGCCGCCAGAAATCCTCGAACGCGGGCAGCTCGATCTCGTAGAGCCCCGCCTTCTCCCGCGACGCTTCGTACAAATGGCGCAGCCAGTCTTTCACGTCGCGGTCCTCGGTATAGGCGCGCCGGGCACCCAGCCGCTCCGCGAGATCCGAGAATATGGCGTAGTCGTCGCGCGCCTCGCCCGGCGCGTCCACCGCCTTCTTCATCGCGATCATATAGCGGTCCCGGCCTGAGGACCCGATATCGTCGCGCTCGAGCATGGTGGTCGCGGGCAGCACCACGTCGGCGTGCTTGGCGGCGGCCGTCCAGTAGTGATCGTGGACGACGATCGTGTCGGGACGGCGCCATGCCTCGATCAGGCGGTTCAGGTCCTGGTGATGGTGAAACGGATTGCCGCCGCACCAGTACACCAGCCGGATGTCCGGGTAGACGTGCGATTTGCCGTCGTAGTCGAAGCGCGCGCCGGGATTCAACAGCATGTCGGAGATGCGCGCCACCGGGATGAAGCTCTTCACCGCGTTCGAGAGCTGCGGCAGCACCGGGCCCGAGTACGGCGTCGCCCACGACCCTTCGGCGTTCACCGAGCCGTAGCCTATCCCCAGGCCGCCGCCGGGCGTGCCGACCTGTCCGAGCATCGCGGCGAGCGTGACGACCGTCCAGAACGGCTGCTCGCCGTGGTCCGCGCGCTGGAGCGACCAGCTCGCGTTGATGAAGGTGCGGTTCGCCGCCATCCGGCGGGCCAGGGCCCGTAAGCGCTCCGGCTCGACGCCCGCGATGGGTCCCGCCCATTCGGGACTCTTGGGTACGCCATCCGTCTCGCCCATCAGATAGGGCCGGAAGCGCTCGAAGCCGGTGCAGTGCTTCGCCAGAAACTCGCGATCGTGCAGGTTTTCCGCTACCAGCACGTGCGCGAGCGCGAGCATCACCGCCGTGTCGGTATTCGGCCGTATCGGGATCCACTCGGCGCCGGGCACTTCGCCGAGATCCTGGCGCACCGGGCTCAGGTTCACGAACGCGACGCCTGCGCGCGCCAGGCTGCGCAATCCGGGACGCGCGTCGTGCTGCGAAACACCGCCCGAGTTGACCTGCACGTTCTTCGCCGGCACGCCGCCGAACGCGACGAAGAGCTGGCAGTGCTTCTCGAGCGACGCCCACGCGGTGTGCCGCGAACGCAGCTCGTCTATGCCGCGCAGCACGTGCGGCAGCAGCGTGCGGCCCGCGCCGAGGCTGTAGCTCGTCACGTGGCGCACGTAACCGCCGATCGCGTTCATGAAGCGATGCACCTGGCTTTGCGCGTGATGAAAGCGCCCGGCGCTGCTCCAGCCGTACGAGCCGGCGAATATGGCGTCGTTGCCGTGCGCGGACTTCACCCGCTTCAGTTCCTGCGCGACGAGGTCGAGCGCCTCGTTCCACGGCACTTCGACGAACGGCTCGGCGCCGCGCCCTTCGGTGCGCGCGCCGGGCCCGCCTTCGAGCCAGCTCCTGCGTATCGCCGGCCGCAATATACGGGCAGGCGAAGTAAGCGCCGCCGGCATCGAATCGCCGATCGGCGAGGGGTCTGGATCGTGGGCAAAGGGCTTCAGCCGCGTGACGCGGCCGCCTTCCGTTTCCACTTCGTAGACACCCCAGTGGGTTGATGTGAGCAGTGGTGCATTCATGGATGGCCTGGACTTCGTGATGGCTGACGAGAAGACCCGTCATGGGTCACTGGTCATGGGTCATGCGGCCATTACACCGGACACTACCCGCCTGACGCCTGACGCCTGACCCATGACGGGTTTTTGCGAGGATAGACGCCCACCACCGTTTCGGCAATTGCGGTATCGTTGCGATAGACAGGACATTGGAGCGGATATGCGTGACAAGCTGACGACGTTGGAGCGTGCCGCCGCGGCAGTGAAGACCGGCGCCCAGGTGGTGATGAGCGCCAACATGAACCGCTCGCCCATGGCGCTGCTGCGGCAGGTGGTGCGCCAGGGCACGCGGGACCTGCGCGTCGTGGGCGTGGTGGGCGGGGAAATCAATATCGACTTCCTGGTCGGCGCCGGAGCGGTGAACATCGTGGATACGTGCAGCGTGACCATGGGCGAATTCGCGCGCACCGGTCCCAACTTCGCCCGCTACGTGCTGGCGGGCCGGGTGAGGTCGCTCGACAACACGTGAGGGGTGCTTTTTTCACAGGCCCAGGCTGGGTCTATGGGAGTGCCCTACGTGCCGATCATCGGGCTGGTCGGGACGGACCTGTTGAAGCGGCGCGACGACATGGTCGTGGCGGCCGATCCGTTCGGCGGCAAGACGCTTTCCGTGGTCGCGAAGGCGCTGCGGCCGGACGTGGCGGTGTTCCATGCCCAGAAAGCGGACCGGGAAGGCAACGTGTCCTGCGGCTACGACATCGAAGCGCTGATCCTGTCTGAAGCGTCCCGGCACGTGATAGTCAGCGCGGAGCAGATCGTGGATCGGCTGACGGAGAAGGAAGCAACGGGCGCATTCATACCCGGGATACACGTGGACGCGGTGGTGCACGCGCGCTTCGGCGCGCACCCCGGCGGCTGCACGGGCCTCTACGGGCCGGACAAGGTTCACATGGCGCGCTACATCGCCGCGGCGCAGGACGATGCGGCGTTCGACGAGTACTTGAAGACCTACGTGAGGGACGTGAAGGATCACGACGAGTACGTGGAGCGCTTCGTCCCGCGGGAATGGCGCGAGCCGGTGCGTGCGGTCGGCGCCTAGCGCGTCAGGGGTCAGGCGCCAGCCCCACGGGTCACGAGTCACGGGTCACTGAATTGAATTACAACGAATCGGAGCTGCTGGCAGTGCTGCTGTCGCGGGAGGTGCGCGACGGTGAAGTCTCCGCGTGCGGGGCGCATTCGCAGATCCCGGCGGCGGGCCTGCTGCTCGCGCAGGAGCTGCACGCGCCGAAAGCGGACCTCATCATCCTCAACACCGCATTCACGCCGTTCCGGACCTCGAAGGCCTTCCATTTCCTCTGCCAGCGCGGCGAGCTGGGCCTCTTTTTCGTGAGCGGCGTGCAGATCGATCGCCACGGCAACTACAACCTGCACCAGCTCGGGACGGACCCGGACCGGCCCAAGGTGCGTTTTCCGGGCGGCTACGGCGGGGGACTCATCTACTACGCCGCCCGCCGCACGGTCGTGTTCCGCACCGAGCACACGCGGCGCTCGCTGGTCGAGAAGGTGGATTTCATTTCCGCCGCCGGCTCGACGCCGCCGGATGTCATCAGGCTGGGGCACCCCACGAAGCTGGTGACGCCCAAGGCCTCCTTCCGCTTCGAGAAGGACGAGGGCGTGCTGCGGCTGGATACGATACATTCCCCGTGGACGCTGGCCGACATACAGGAGAACACGGGTTTCGACCTGGGCGTGTCGGGGCCGGTACCCGCAACGAAAGCGCCGAGCGCTGAAGAGCTCACGGCATTACGGGGCGTGGTGCGCGAGAAGATGCTGGTCGCGTCTCCCGCTTACGCTGCGTGGGCGCGCAGCACGCTGGTGGAGCCGCAGTCGGCCTGAAGAGTCAATTCACAGGAGCAGAAACTCATGAGTGGCGCCAAAGTCGTTTTTCTCACCGGGTTGCAGAAGAAGGTCGTGGACGCAATCGTCTCCTACAATCCCGAGACCTGGACCACGCAGGTGGTCGACGGCAAGTCGCCGGAAGCGGAGCAGTTGAAGGCGGTGAAAGACGCCGACTTCGTCATGGTCTTCCGCGCAAAGTTGACGGACGATCTGGCGCGCGCAGCGTCCAAGGCGCGGCTCGTGCAGCTGCTCTCGGCGGGCTACGACAGCATGAATCTCAAGCTGCTCAACGAGCTCAAGATTCCCTGCGCCAACAACGGCGGCGCCAATTCCCGCGCGGTGGCCGACCATGCCGTCCTGGGGATGCTGGCGCTGTATCGGAACCTGTCCGCCGCGGACAAGGCGATGCGAGAGGGCAAGTGGAGCGCCGCCATCGATGGCACGAATACCTTCGAGATGGCGGGGAAGACGGTAGGCATCATGGGGATCGGCAATATCGGCCAGAAAGTGGCCCGCCGGGTCCAGGCTTTCGAGTCGAAGGTCCAGTACTACGATCCCTATCTCTCCGCCGAGAACCTCGAGCGGATCAAGGTGCTGGGCGCAAAGCCGGTGAGTCTGGAGGAGCTGTTTCGATCCTCGGACATCTTCACCTCGCACGCGCCGCTCACCAAGGAAACGCACCATGTCGTCAACCGCGCGCGGCTCGCGATGATGAAGCCCACCGCCATCCTCGTCAACATGAGCCGCGGCCCGATCGTGGACGAGCCCGCGTTGATCGAGGCGCTGCAGCAGAAGCGCATCGCCGGGGCGGCAATCGACGTTTTCGAGGATGAACCCACCGCGACCGACAACCCGCTCTTCAAGCTCCACAACGTGATCGTGACGCCCCACAGCGCGGGCACGACGTGGGACACGTGGTTCCGGCGCGCCGATTTTGCGTACCAGAATATGAAGGGCGTGTGGGACGGCAAAGCGCCGCAAGCAGTGGCGACGGATTACGACGGCTAGAGAAGCCGTCAGGCGTCAGCGGTCAGCGGTCAGGGGTCAGGGGTCAGGCGGGCGAAAACCGGTCAGGCGTCAGCGGTCAGGGGTCAGGCGGGCGAAAACCGGTCAGACGTCAGCGGTCAGACGTCAGGCGTGCTGCCCGAACAAGCGCTCTTCCCCCCTGACCCTTTACCCCTGACCCCTGACGGTTTTAGGCCTTAAGCGCGCTGCGCTGAGCTGCGATCAGCTCGCGGATACCCTTCTCAGCCAGCGCGATCATCACATCGAGCTCCGCCCGCGAGAACGGCTTCCCCTCCGCTGTGCCCTGCACTTCCACCAGCCCGCCGCCGCCCGTCATCACCACGTTCATGTCCGTCGAGCAGGCGGAGTCCTCGGCGTAGTCGAGATCCAGCACCGGCGCGCCGTCGTGGATGCCGACCGACACCGCGGCGACGAAGTCCAGTATCGGCGTCGCCGCGATCGCGTTCCTCGCCAGAATATGATCGACCGCATCGTGCAGCGCCACGAACGCGCCGGTGATGCCGGCGGTACGTGTGCCGCCGTCCGCCTGGATCACGTCGCAGTCCAGGTGGATGGTGCGCTCGCCCAGGCGCTTCAGATCGACCACCGCGCGCAGCGCGCGGCCGATGAGCCGCTGGATCTCCTGAGTCCGCCCTGACTGCCTGCCGCGCGCCGCTTCGCGGTCGGTGCGGGTATTGGTCGAGCGCGGCAGCATGCCGTACTCAGCCGTGACCCAGCCTTGCGGCTTGCCCCGCAGGTGCGGCGGCTGCTGTTCCAGCACGCTCGCGGTGCACAGCACTTTCGTGTCACCGCACTCCACCAGCACCGAGCCCTCCGCATGCCGCGTGTAGCCGCGCGTGATCTTTAGCGCGCGCAATTGATCGGGCCGTCTGCCGCTGGGGCGCATGCACCTTCCTTGTATGCTATGGTTCCAAAAGAAGCCGAATGGTAAACGGTACCGGTAAATGATGCTCGATAAATCGAACGCCAGCGGATCCAGGACCTTGCTCCTTATGGGTCACGGGTCACGGGTCACGAGTCACTCCTTTCTCGTTCCTCATCCTTGGCACCTCTTCCCGCGGCTCCTCCCATGATCCACAGCATGACCGGATACGCCGCGGCCTCGCGCGAGTTCTCCTACGGGGTGCTCAACCTCGAGCTGCGGTCGGTCAACCACCGCTACCTCGACATACAGTTCCGCCTTCCCGACGAATTGCGCGGCGTCGAATCGCAGCTGCGCGAAGTGCTCGCGGCACGCTTCGGCCGGGGCAAGATCGATTGCCGCGCGACTTTTGCTGCCGGCGCCGGCGCGGGCAAAGCGTTGCACCTCAACGAAAACCTGATGCACGAGCTCGCGGCGCTCGCGGCAAAGGTACGCGGCGTACTGCCCGACGCGGGGGGTCTCCGTGCCGCGGACGTGCTCCGGTGGCCCGGCATGCTGGGTGCCGATACCGTCCCCGTGGAGGAACTCCAGCAGGCGTGCCGCGAGCTTCTCGCGAAGGCGATCAGCGAGCTGGCCGCGACGCGCCAGCGGGAAGGCGAGCGCTTGAAGGCGCTGCTGCTGGAGCGGATCGCAGCCATGGAGGCTCACATCGCCGGCGTCGCGCCCCGCATTCCCCAGGCCGTCGCGGCTTTCCGGGAGAAGCTCGCGGGACGCCTGAAGGAAGCGCTCGCCGGCGGGGACGATGAGCGCCTCAGGCAGGAAGTGGCCCTCTTCGCCACCAAGATCGACGTCGACGAGGAGCTGTCGCGGCTCTCGACCCACGTCACGGAAACGAAGCGCGTGCTCGCCTCGGGCGGCGCGGCCGGCAAGCGTCTGGATTTCCTGATGCAGGAAATGAACCGGGAAGCGAACACGCTGGGATCGAAATCGGCGGACGCCGCGGTGAGCCAGGCGGCGCTGGAGTTGAAGGTGCTGATCGAGCAGATGCGCGAGCAGGTACAAAACATCGAGTGATGAGTTTTGAGTTTTTAAGTTTGAGTTAACTCAACACTCAGCACTCAACACTCAAAACTATGAGCGGAATCCTCTTCATCGTCAGCGCGGCTTCCGGCACCGGCAAGACGAGCCTGGTGAAGGCGTTGCGCACCGCCGAGCCGGAGATCGTGCTGTCGATCTCCCACACGACACGTCCGCCGCGTCCGGGCGAAGTGGACGGGCAGCACTATCACTTCGTCGAGCGCTCGAAGTTCGACGACATGCACAAGGCGGGGGGGTTCCTGGAAAGCGCCGAGATCTACGGCCACCGCTACGGCACCTCGCGCGAGGGCATTGCGCTGGAGCTGCAGCGGGGGATCGACGTGCTGCTGGAAATCGACTGGCAGGGCGCGCAGCAGGTCCGCCGCGTCATGTCTTCCGTGGGCATTTTCATACTCCCCCCGTCGCTGGACGTGCTGAAAGCGCGCCTCATGAACCGGGGACAGGATAGCGCCGAGGTGATCGCGCGCAGGCTCGCGGTGGCGGAGCAGGAGATAGCCCACGCTGTGGAATACGACTATGTTATCATCAACGATGATTTCAACAGGGCAGTCCTGGATTTCCGAAGTGTCGTCCGGGCCGAGCGCCTGACCACCACCCGCCAGCTCGCCCGCCACGGCGACCTGCTCAAACGCACCAGCTAAAGGCTTACATATGGCACGCATCACCGTCGACGATTGCCTCAGAATCATTCCCAACCGCTTCGACATGTCGCTCGCCGCCACCTATCGCGCGCGCCAGATCACCAACGGCGCGCAGCCGATGCTCGAGGCAAACCGCGACAAGCCGACGGTCATTTCACTGCGCGAGCTCGCCGCCGGCAAGTACGGCGCGGAAATCCTGAACAAGGGACAGACGTAACCTTCAAGGCGGAAGGATGAAGGAAATGCAAAAAACCCCGCCGAAAATCCCGCTCCCTCCGCCCTCATCCCTCATCCTTCATCCCTTGTGGAAACCGCTCCCGCCCCCACGCTGTTCAAGGAGTGGTCCGGCTACCTGAAGCCGGAAGATATCTCGCAGCTCCAGTCGGCCTACCATTTCAGCGAGGCCGCGCATGAAGGGCAGTTCCGCAAGTCGGGAGAGCCCTACATCTCGCACCCGCTGGCTGTGGCGAACATCCTCGCGCAGTGGCACCTCGATCCGCAGGCGCTGACCGCGGCGCTGCTGCACGACGTGATGGAGGACACCGCGGTCACCAAGACCGAGATCACGAAGAATTTCGGCAAGCCTGTCGCCGAGCTGGTGGACGGCGTCTCCAAGCTCGACAAGATAGAGTTCGAGACGCACGAGGAAGCCCAGGCCGAGAATTTCCGCAAGATGCTGCTGGCGATGGCGCGCGACGTGCGCGTCATCCTGATCAAGCTCGCCGATCGCCTGCACAACATGCGCACGCTCCAGGCCGTCGGCGCGGAGCAGCGGCGCCGCGTGGCGCGCGAAACGCTGGAGATCTACGCCCCCATCGCGAACCGGCTGGGCCTGAACAGCATCTACCAGGAGCTCGAGGACCTCTCCTTCTCCCACCTCTTCCCGGGCCGCTACGCCGTGCTCGCGAAAGCGGTCAAGGGATCGCACGGCAACCGGCGCGAGGTCGTCGGCAAGGTGATGGACGCGATCAGGAGAAGGTTGAAGACGGGCGGCGTCGAGGCGCATGTGCACGGGCGCGAGAAGCACCTCTACTCCATATACCGCAAGATGCGCGAGAAGCACCTCACCTTCGCCCAGGTCCTCGACGTCTACGGATTCCGCATCGTCGTGAACGACGTGCCTGCCTGCTACCTCGCCCTGGGAGCGCTGCACACTCTCTACAAGCCCATCCCCGGGAAGTTCAAGGACTATGTCGCGATTCCCAAGGTGAACGGCTACCAGTCGCTGCACACTACGCTGGTCAGTCCGCTCGGCACGCCGCTCGAAATCCAGATCCGCACGCAGGAGATGCACAAGATAGCGGAAGCGGGAGTTGCCTCGCACTGGCTCTACAAGAGCTCCGACACCACGCTCTCGGAGCTGCAGAGGAAGACCCACCAGTGGCTGCAGAGCCTGCTCGAGCTTCAGTCCCAATCGGGCGACTCGATCGAGTTCCTGGAGCATCTCAAGGTCGACCTCTTCCCCGACGAGGTTTACGTTTTCACGCCCAAGGGCAGGATATTATCCCTGCCGCGCGGCGCGACGGCGGTGGATTTCGCCTACGCCGTGCACACCGACATCGGCAATCGTTGCGTGGCGGTCAAGATCAACCAGGAGCTGATGCCGCTGCGCTCCGAGTTGAAGAACGGCGACCGGGTCGAGATCATCACCGCCGCGCACGCAAAGCCCAATCCCTCGTGGCTGAATTTCGTTGTGACGGCCAAGGCCCGGTCGCGCATCCGGCACTTCCTGAAGACGATGCACTTCCAGGAGTCCGCGCAGCTCGGGGAGCGGCTCCTCAACCAGGGGCTCTCGGTGCTGGGATCGGGTCTCGGCGAGATCAAGGACACCCAGTGGGAGCAGCTGCTGCGCGACGCCGGGGTGAAATCGCGGCAGGAGATCGTCGCCGACATCGGGCTCGGCAAGCGCCTGGCCGCGGTGGTCGCGCGCCAGCTGCTCTCGCTCGGCGGCGACGGCCCGCATGAGGCGCGGCTGCCGGGCTCGGTCATCATCCGCGGCTCCGAGGGCATGGCCGTCCAGTTCGCGCACTGCTGCAGGCCCATTCCCGGTGACCCGATCATCGGCGTCATCAGCAAGGGCCAGGGCATGGTGATCCATACGCACGACTGCCCGGTCATCGCGAAGGCGCGCCACGATCCGGAGCGGGTGCTCGACGTGGCGTGGGATCCGGAGACCAGCAAGCCGTTCGACGTCAGCATTCAGCTGGTCGTGGCGAACCAGCGCGGCGTCCTCGCGAGGGTCGCGGCGGAGATCGCGGAAGCGAAGTCGAACATCCAGAACGTCGCCGTCGACCCCGAAGACGGCAGCGATTACACCAACATGCTGTTCACGCTGCAGGTCGCAAACCGCCTGCACCTCGCGCAGATCGAGCGCGGGCTGAGGCGAATTCCCGAGGTGGTGCGGATTACGCGGGTCAAGGGCTGACGCAGCTACCAGCTATCGGCTACCAGCTTCCATCTCCTTGCTCGCAGCTGGTAGCTGGCGGCTAGCAGCTGGTGGCTCATTTGCGTCCGGCGCAAATACTGTAGCCGTCGTTCCAGCCCATCATGTAATTCATGTCGGCCTTGTAGCGACCTTCGTCGCGTCGCTTGCCCCCGTTGCGGCCGCTTTCGCAGCCGGCGGTGTAGCCCTCCCGGAAGGCGACGGGAAATCCACGCAGGTTGAGACCAGCCGGATTCGCGGGCTGCGCCTTCGAAGGGGTGTCCACCGTGTCCACCGGGGCCGGCGGTGAAGGGGGCGGCGCGGACGCGCAGCCGGCGATGATTCCGGCGAGCAGGGCGAACTGCGCCGCCTTGACGATTGGGGATTTCAGGATCCCTGCTCCCTGGTGCCTGTCGCCGACGGAAGATTGATAACCCGGGAGCCCGTTTGTCCGGCATCCTCCGTATCGTCGAGATACTTCATCACCGACATGTAATTCGGGTAGCGCTGGCCGGACTTTCTGCAGTAGTCGGTAATTGCGTTGTTGAGGGCCTTCAACGCCAGCCGCACCAGCCGGGTGTCGCTCTCGATGCGCGTGCGCGAGATCTCTCCCATGCGCAGGACAACCTCCAGCATGTCGATCTCGACCGCCTCGTCACCGCGGAACTCTGCATGCAGGCGCTTCATGCGCCCGTGATTGGCATTCATCCCTCTCCCCATGAAAAACGCGCCAGCCCCAGCCGGCGCGCTATTCTATATCTGCGCAGGTACCTCTTCGCGCGGTCCCCTTCCGGCCGGACCGTCTTCCAGGCAGCCGGCAGCTATTTCAACCCGCACCCGCCGCTCATCCAGCGGGACGGATACCACGGTCGGTCACTTGCACTTTCTGACCGACGGCATAAGACGGCTGCGCAGCCTGGTGCAACGTGCGATGGGTTCCATCCTCCATCCGCACGCGCACCCGGTATCGCACCGACTTGTTCACGTTCTTTTCGATCTCGTTGCCCGCATAGGCGCCCGCGCCGGCGCCCACAACCGTCGCAGCGGTGCGGCCCCGGCCATGGCCGATCTGGTTGCCGAGCAGGCCCCCGACGACGGCGCCGCCTGCGGCGCCCAGCCAGCTGCTCTGGCCCTGCACCTCGACCGCTCGTATCGATTCGACCACCCCACAGTTCGTGCAGGCAGCGGTGGGGGGCGGCGGCACAGGCTGCGCGTCCCTGACGGCGCCGGAAACGCGGGGCGCAGGCAACGGCTGCTCCCTCGAAACGCCGGGAGCGGGCAACTGCCGGTCGACCTCACTGCGCGGCGCCGGCTGGTCGAGCTTTACCGCCGAATCCCTTTCGGACAGCGCGCTCGGCAGCCATCCCATCATCGTGGCTATGCCGGTCACGCTGAAGACGATCACCGCGATCGCGGCGATCACGAGCATGGGATAGAGCAGTCCGCCTTTCCTCGAAACCGCTTCCATGTCGACCTCCCTGGGCTATGCCTGCGTCTGGCGCCGATGCGCTATCCGGCCGTCTTGACGGTGATGCCGTTCCTCACGGCGACGACACCGCCGATGCCGGCGGCGACTTCCGCCGCACGCTGCATCTCCTGCTGGCTCGCCACGAAGCCGGAGAGCAGCACGGTGCCCCGGTGTGTTTCCACCTTTACCGAGGTTCCCTTCACCACCGGGTCCTTGAGCAGCGCCGCCTTGACCTTGGCGGTGACCACGCTGTCCTGGACGAAGTGTCCGGCGCGCTGCCGCTCGTGGAGGGATTGCGCCTTCAGAAACTCGGCGGAATCGAGGCGCCCGTCACGGTTGTCGTCGCTCTCGTTGAAGGGGCCGGTGAAATCCGGGATCTTCGCTGCCTCTTCGCGACTGATGAAGCCGTCGCGGTTGGTATCGTACTTGCTGAAATCCTGGCTCACGCGCTCACCAGCCGGTTCCGCGCCAGCGACGGCACCCGACATCGCGATCAACGCCGCGGCGACCGCGACGGTAAACAGATTTTTCGTCTCGTGGCGCTTCATGGGCGCTCCTTTCCACCGTACACGTAAGGCGCATACCGCGCCGGTCTGTCCTGTTACGCAACTCGCGTACCAGGGGTGTTCTATCTAAAATTCAATGGGTTGTACTGCCGGGACCGGCGCGAGGCGTCGCCATTCGGCTACAGGCGCCTGATGGCGCAACCCAGATGATTGACTCGTAGGCGAATTTTCTGTCGTGGTAAGGCGACAGTACTCAATGAGCCCGGAACTTCTCTGCCTGCAGGGGGTCGCGCGCGTAGAACGGCGCGAATACCGCCCGCTCGAACGCGCGCAAATAAATTGGCGCCGCAGGCTCCGTTTTATTGGGCTTTGAAGAGCCTCGGCTCCAGTTGATGCCGCTGCAGGAGCTTGTAGAACTCCGTGCGATTGCGTTTCGCGAGCCGCGCGGCCTGGGTCACGTTGCCTTCAGTGATCTTGAGAAGCCGCGTCAGGTACTCGCGCTCGAACTTCTTGCGGGCATCCTCGAAGGAAGCAAGCCCGGTCTGCTGGGTCTGTATCGCCTGCTCCGCAAGCGTGAGCGGTACGAGGTGCGTGGTGCAGAGCGCGACCGACTGCTCGACGACGTTGTAGAGCTGCCGCACGTTGCCCGGCCACGGCGCCGACACCAGCAGTTCCATCGCCTCGGAAGCGTAGCCGTTGACTTGCTTGTGGTACTTTTCCGCGAGCAGGGCGAGGAAGTGATTGGCAAGGAGCGGGATGTCCTCGCGCCGCTCGCCGAGCGAGGGCAGGCGCAGCGCCACGACGTTCAACCGGTAGTAGAGGTCCTCGCGGAACTTACCCTCTGCCATGTCCTCTTCGATGTTGCGGTGGGTCGCCGAGATCACCCGCACGTTCACGTCTTGGCTCTGGGTGGAGCCGACCGGCCGCACCGTCCTCTCCTGCAGCACGCGCAGCAGCTTCACCTGCAGCGACACCGGCATGTCCCCGATCTCGTCCAGCAGCAGCGTGCCCTTGTCGGCGGTGAGAAAGAGTCCCTTGTGGTCGCGCGTCGCGCCAGTGAACGAGCCCTTCACATGCCCGAACAGCTCCGACTCCAGCAGCTGCTCGGGAATCGCGCCGCAGTTGATGGCGACGAACGGATGGTCTTTCCGCGGGCTCGCCCGGTGTATCGCCCGCGCCAGCATCTCCTTGCCGGACCCCGAATCGCCCAGGATGAACACGCTGACGTCGCTCCCCGCGACCATGCGGGCCTTGCCGAGCACGTCCTCCATCGCCGGATTGCGGGTGATGATCTCCTTGCGCCATTCTTCGTTGCCGGCATCGTCGCCTGCCGCGGTGCTCCCTCCCGAAACCGCCACCGCGCGCTCGACCTCGGCCAGCAGCGCCTTGGCATCGAACGGCTTCGTGAGATAGCCGAACACGCCCTGTTTCACGGCGGCCACCGCGTCCGGTATCGATCCGTGCGCAGTCAGGATGATCACCGGCAGAGCGGGATTCTGGCTGCGCACGGCCTCGAAGAGCGCCATGCCGTCCATTCCCGACATCCGCAGGTCCGTCACCACCAGTCGCGGGCGCACCACGCTCATCTTCGCAAGCGCCTGCTCCGCGCTCGCGGCCGTGGTTACGGCGTAACCCGCCGACGAGAGCCGGATCTCGATCAACCGCAACAGGTCGGGATCGTCATCCACGACCAGGACGCTCTTGCGCGACGTCGTGCTCGTGTCGGTTCTGGCAGCCACGGAGGCCCCGGCGGTCGGTACGGTCATCGAGGTCATTGATGCCATGGAGAAAACCTCATCATGTGTCGGAACACGGGAATACGCCAGAGTTCCTCATCGCTTGCGGTCAATCAGGCTGCGTTCCAGCGACTTCAGGGCATCGAGTTTCTGCTGCAATGCCTGGGCGTTGGCGTCGAGCCGCCGGCGCTCCTGTATCTGCGAAACCAGCATCACGGCGAGGCTCGAAAGCCGCCCCTCGGTGTTTCTGGCGATGGGCTCCAGCAGATCGAGCGCGCGCGGCTCGTCGGCAAACGGCGTGTTCGGCAGCGCCATCACCATCGCCAGGCGCACGCCGTTGTAGTCCGAGCGCGCGCGGCCATAGGCCTGGCGCGCAGCGTCGTGCTCCCGGGCAAGCTCGGAACCGGGGAGCTTCCGCAACTGGGCGAAATACGAAATAAGGTTTTCCGCTTCGGATGCCTGCCTCGGCTGCGGGCCCGGGAGAACGACCGACGCCTTCTGCGGCTCCTGCTCGGTCACGGCTGCCCCCGGCTGCACGGTCTCGCAGCCCGCCAATAGGAGAAAGGTTGCCAGCAGCGCCGCAAGCAGTCTGTAGGAATTACGGAAGCCGCTCATGCCGCGGGACCTACAAGCGGCAGCTTCACGCGCACGTGGGCGCCGCGGGTCGAATCGAGGAGTTCAACGCTGCCGCCATGCGCGGCCACGTATTCCTTTACGACCGACAGCCCTATGCCGGTGCCGGATACCGCACCCGCCGCCTGCCGGGTGCCCTGGAAAAAAGGCTCGAATATGCGCTCGCGTTCGTCCGGTGGCACGCCGGGCCCTTCGTCCACGACGTCGAGCGCGACGTGCGAGCCGTTGGGCGAGGTGCGTATGCCTATCGTGCCGCCTTGCGGCGAAAACTTGATCGCATTCGAAACCAGGTTATCGAGCGTGATGCGCAGCATCTCGGCGTCCGCCGTGACGAGCACCTGCGGCCCGGACACGTCGAGCTTGAGATCGCGCGACCGGAGCGCCAGGCGCTGATCGCCGGCTACCCGGCTCACGACGCGCTCCAGGCTCACCGGCTTCAGGTCCAGCGCGACCTTGTGGAACTGGCTCGCGCCGTAGTTCAACAGCGCCTCGATCTGCTTCTGCAGCTCGATGCTGTTGTGGAGCAGGATCTCGGCGATTTCCCGTTGCTGGGGCGACAGCTTGCCGACGACCTCCTCGGCCAGCAACTGCGAGCCCTCGCGGACCGCCGCGAGCGGGGTCTTCAGCTCGTGGGACATCTGGCGCAGGAACCGGTTTTTCTGCTCCTCCAGGTCGAGCAGCTTCTGCCGCAACCATTCCAGCCGCTCGCCCAGATACTCCAGGTCCTGCGGGCCGCTCACGACCACCGGTGTGTTGAACTTGCCCCCGCCCAGCATCCGGATCGCCGAGTCGATCTGCCGGATGGGGCGCGCGATCAGGATGGTGAATCCGACCACCAGGAAAACGACCACGGGAGCGAGCGCCAGCAGCTGCCACGTCGTAATGCTGCGCGCCTGGTCGGCGGTGGCCCGCAACGCCTCGACCTCACGGTCGATCAGCTCGGCGGAACGCGCCGTGATCACCTGCGCGTGATCCGCGAGCGCCGGAAATCGAACGACCGCCTGCGCAAGCTGCTTCTCCGTGGCGGAGCTGTTCGAAAGGGCGGCGTAGATCTCCTGCTCTTCGCGCACGATCTCCTCGAGCGCGCGCTCCTGCACCGAGTCGAGAGGGAGCCGCCGGGACTCGGCGACGGCCTGCTCCAGGCGCTGCCGATTCGCCTGGTACGTATCGAGCATCGAGCGCTCGCCCAGGATCACCATCTGGCGAGCGGTGCGCTCCAGCGCCGTGACGAGCTCGGCAAGCCGCCGGCTGCTCTGCGTCGCCTGGACCGCCTGGTACACCGCGTTCTGGCTGCGGTTGGCGAGCTGGTCGACGGTTACCGCGTTGTTGATGAGCGCGAATACGAGCGGCAACGCGATGAGGGTGAGGCCGGCCCCCAGCAACACGGGAAACGAGCGTGGGTAGTACAAGCGTGTCCCCTGCTTCAGGCGCGAGTTGAGACGAGGCCCGGCGATTTCCCGGACCTGCGAGCACCGGAACCAGGCTCAATCAACGCGTCACGCGCCTGCTTGAGACAGGCTCTAGCCCTCCGCCCCCTTCCGATTCTTTTCATCTATGGTCTTGATCAGGCCGTCGACGCCCGAGCGCGCGATCTCGGACTGGAACGAGCTGCGATAGCTCGTGACCAGGCTCAGGTTCTCGACGATCACATCGTAGACCTTCCAGCCGTTCGCCGTTTTTGCCATCCGGTAGTCGATCTGTACTGGCTGCTTACCGGGTTCGGTTGCAACTGTCTTGATCAGGACATCGTCGCCGCTCGTGGCGGCCGCGGGCTTCACGTCCACTTTCGCCTGGCCCGAGGTACGGGTCAGCGCCGCGGTATAGGTCCTCACGAGCAACGTCCGGAACCCGCGCTCGAGCGCTTCCTGTTGCGCCGCATTGGCCTGCGACCAGGAGCGGCCCGCCGCCAGCTGGGTCATCTGCTTGAAATCGAAATACGGGACCACCTTGGCCTCCGCGACCTCGATCAGCTTCTTCTGATCCTTCGTCTGCTGGATGACGGCCAGGACCTCGTCTACCGTCTTCTTCACGAGTGCGTCGGGCGCCTCCTGGGCGTGCGCGAGTACTGCGACGAAAAGTGCAAAAAAGGCCACACTGCGTGCGAAAAGTCTCATCATGACATTCCCTCTTGCGTCGGTTCGTAGCGCGGGGCAGGCTCGAAACCGGGCGGACCGGCCCGTATCCGGATCATTAGGCTCGCCTTCGTGAACATCGTTCCCGGGTGAGCCAACACCCGGATTACATGGCGATAGGCTTCCGAGTCGGGGGGCGCCGGCAGCGGCTGCATCGTTCCCGGGTTTTGCTACCATGCGCTACGCGCCAGCCGACCGCTGGCATGCCGGGAGAGGCAGATGAGGCTGGTTCGCTACGGCCGCAGGCAGGAGCCGTCAGCGCTCGCGCGCATAGGCTTGCTGGTGACGCCGGAGCTTGTCGCCGACCTGAGAGCCGGTTATGCGCTCTACCTGGTCGAAGAAGCCGAAAACCCGAAGGGGCGGGACGTTGCGGCGATCTACATGCCACCCTATATCGCGGAGTTCCTGCACGTCGGAGAGCCGGCATGGCTGGCGCTTGCGGATGCCTATACCTATCTTTCCGGGCTCGCCCGCACCACTCCCGACGCAGAGGGCCTGGGGGGTGAGCAGATCTTCCTGCCCCTGACCGAATGCCGGCTCTACGCGCCCGTGCGCCCATCCAAGCTGATTGCGGCCGGACGAAACTATCCCGAGCACACTCGCCACCCCGGCAGGCAGGGTGGCAAGGTCCCCACCGCCGTCCTGAAGACGGTGTCCTCGCTGACCGGACCGGGGCGCGACGTCGTCAAGCCTCTGGGCGTCTCCGAGCTCGACTGCGAAACCGAGCTCGCGGTCGTGATCGGCAGGAAATGCAAGAACGTTCCCGAGGAAGATGCCTACAGCGTCGTGGCGGGATACACCATAGTGAACGACCTCACGGCCCGCGACCTCGGCCGGCTGGAGCGCGAGGGCGGCAATCTCTTTCTCGCCAAGACCTACGACACCTTCTGTCCCATGGGGCCGTGGCTCACCACGCGCGACGAGATTCCCGATCCCATGCATCTCGCGATCCGCTCCCGCGTCAACGGCGAGCTGCGGCAGAGCGGCAATACGAAGGACATGATCTGGCCGATACCCAAGCTGATCGCCTATTTCTCCCAGATGACGCTCCTGCCCGGCGACATCATCTCGACGGGCTCTCCGGGCGGCGGCGGGCTGGCGAATCCGGCATGGTACCTGCAGGCGGGCGACGTGATCGAGTCGGAGGTGGAGGGCATCGGGGTACTGAAGAACGCGGTGGTGGACGAGCCGCGGTCGGCATGAGCTACGCGGTGATGAGCGGCGCGGTGATGAGCTGCGCGGTGACGAACTTCGTCGGATTCCCGCGATCACTCAAGCGTATGCATCGACACCGTGAAACTCGTCACCAGCGACCGCGAGGGAGTGTCGTCACCGTGAAACTCGTCACTGGCGGCGCCAGGAGCGTCGTCACTGCGGAGCTCGTCATATGAGAATGCCCGACTACACGGTCACCGGCGACGGTAACGTCACCGTTTTTCTCCTGCACGGCATCTACGGCTCCAGGGAGTACTGGCGCCCGCAGACCGAGCGGCTCGTCGCGCGCGGCTACCGCGTCGTGGCGTGGGATGCGCCGGGGTACGGCCTTTCCGCCTTGCCGGATCCGTTTTCCTTCGATGTCGTGGCGGAAGCCGGCGCGCAACTCATCCGGGCGCTCGGCAGCGCGCGCAACGTCTTTCACGGCCACAGCATGGGCGGCCAGATCACGCCGCGCATCCGCCTCAAGGTCCCCGATCTGGTGCACGGCATCGTGATCTCCTCGACCATCGGCTATTTCGGCAACCGCACGAAGGAGGAACAGGAGGAATTCGTCCGTAAGCGCACGGCCCCGCCCCCTCCCGGCACCGACCCGGTGACCGCCAACAGGATAGTCGTGGACTCGATGCTGGGACCGGCCTCCAGCGGCCCCGAGGTCGACCTCGTGCGGCACTGGGCGTCGCGCACCCCACCGGATACGGTGAAGGCGGCGGTGAAGGCCGTTCAGACCATGCCGGAGGCGGACGCGGTGGCGGGATTCAAGGCGGTCGACGTTCCGGCGCTGCTCGTGGCGGGGGAAGTGGACCAGGTCGGGCATCCGGCCGGGATGAAACGCGTGGCCGACATGATCAAGGGCTGCGAATTCGGAATCGTTTCCGGTTCGGGGCACTATCCGTGGGCGGAGAATCCGGAGGAGTTCAATCGTTATTTTTTCGGCTTCCTGGACCGACACTTCAAAATCAAGAACTGATTCTCGGCAGCCTTGGCGGTTCAGTTTCTTTTCAATTCTCCTGCCAGGTCCCGCAGCATCCCCTCCAGCCCTTTCACGACCCGCGCGAGCGCTTCGTAGTTGACCTTGTCCGGCGTGTCCTGCGCCGTGTGATAGTGCGGGTAACGATAGGGCGCCGTGTCCGTCACCATCAGCGCCGGGTAGCCCTCCTGCCAGAACGACCAGTGGTCGGACCAGTCCACCCCGGGAATGAACGCGGGCGCGGCGACGCCTTCGGACGGGAGCGCGGCGTGCCGCCGGAACGAGGCGATCGCCTCGTGCAGCAGACCGCGCGAGGAAAGATTCGAAACGAATGCGACGAAGTTGCCGGTGGAAGGATAGAAGAAGCCCAGCGGGAACGGGTAGCGCTGGCTCCCCGGCCGGTCGGAGTAGTAGCCGATAGTCTCCAGCGAGAGCATGGCGACGATGTTCTCGCCGCGCTCGCGGCATCGCCTGGCGTACTGCCGGCTGCCCATGGCGTCGCCGCGATAGAACGGCTGTTCCTCGTTCACGAAGGCGACAAAACGAAGGGTACGCACCGGCTTCGAGCCGCGCAGGATTCTCGCGAGCTCCAGCAACGCGGCCACGCCCGACCCGTTGTCGTTCGCGCCCGGCGCCCCCAGGGCCGAATCGTAGTGCGCGCCGACCACGACAATCTCGCCCGCGCGCACGCCTCCGGACACTTCCGCTTCTACGTTGCGCGCTTCGTCGCGGTCCACCTGGAACCGCTGCGCCTCCACCCGGTAGCCAAAGCCGTACAGCGTGAGCTCGATGTGCCGCGCCGCCGCTTCCAGTCCGGCGGGCTTGTTGATCACGTTGTGCTCGCTGCTGGCGACGGCATCGACGTGACGGCGCAGGCTGTCGGCCAGCGACTTCTCCTCCGGCGTGAGCGCGCCGGGCACGCCGGAGTACGGCTTGTCCGGCACCACGACCATATACCAGAGGAGCGCGGCGACACCGAGTGCGAACGCGAGCCAGAACAGCATGCGCGCTATCCCGAACGGCGTGACCGGTGACCAGTGACCAGTGACCGGTTCGACCGCGACGCCCTTGGAGTGACGGCTCTCCGCCTCACGCCTCACCCCTCACTCCGTACCAGGATTCAGCCGAGCGGCCGAATCTTCAATTCGGCCGCGAGCTGCGCCAGGCTCGCCGCCAGCGCCGGCGGGAGCGGGATGCCGTTGCGCAGCCTGTCCTCGCGCGCCGCGCGGCTCCCGTCCCCCGGCAGCCGGATCTCGCTCACACCCGGCAGGCGCTGCGAGCCGCGCAGATCGCGGATGAGAGCGTCCACGCTCTTCCTGAATTCCGCGAGGGGCTGGAACGCCTCCACGTCGATCGCCACGATGGAATGCCCGGTGTTGGTGGGCGTCGTATCGTCGGCGTTGAAATCCACGACGTCCCTGCCCATTGCGGCGCCGTTCAATGTCCCTGCGAGCAATCCGAAAATGAGCGCGAGGCCGTAGCCCTTGTAGCCGCCGATGGGCAGCAGAAAGCCTTCGTTCGCGCGACTGGGGTCGGTGAGCGGCTTCCCCTGCCGGTCCATCATCCAGCCCTCGGGCATGGTTTCGCCGCGCTGGGCCTTGGTCTTGACCTTGCCGTAGGCGGCGACCGTGGTCGCCATGTCGAGGACGATGGCGGGCTCCTCGCCCGCGGGTACCGCCACCGCTATCGGGTTGGTCGAGAGCAGCATGTCGATGCCGCCCCACGCCGGCAGGTGGTTCGCATTTCCAACCGCGAGATAGAGGCCGATCATGCCGTGCTCGGCCGGCATGCCGGCGTAGAGCGACGCGGGCCCGGCGTGGTTGCTCCACTTTACGCCCACCCAGGCGATGCCCGCCTGTTTCGCCTTCTCGATGGCGCGCGCGGTGGCGAAGCGCATCACCAGGTGTCCCATCCCGTTGTCGCCGTCCACCAGAGCCATGCCGGCGGATTCGCGCTCGACGCGAATGCGGGGCTTGACGTTGACCGCGCCGCCCTTGATGCGGCGTATGTACTGGGGCAGCCGGAACACGCCGTGGCCCTCGGAGCCCTGCACGTCGGCGCGAACCATGAGTTCCGCGATCGACCGGGCATCCGACGGCGGGATCGCCACCGTCTCGAAGGCGCGCGCGATGAATGCCTCAAGCGCCGCGGGCGATATCCGGGTCGTGAGAGCGTCATCCGTCATGGGTAATGGGTCAGGCGTCAGGAGTCAGGGGGGTTTAAAACAAGTCACGGGTCACTGGTCACGGGTCACTTCTTATGTTCCTCGAGCTCGACGAGCGAGCCAAAGAAGTCCTTCGGATGCACGAACGCGATGAGCTCCCCGTGGACATTGCGGGTCTCCCCCGCTTCGCCGAGCACGCGGGCGCCTTTGCCGGTGAGGGCGGCGGCCGTCGTCACCATCTCGTCCACGTTGAGACAGAAGTGATGGATCCCCCCCGCGGGATGGTGCTCCAGGAACCTGGAGATCGACGAATCCGGGCGAATGGGCTCCATCAGCTCGATGCGCGCGTTGCCGAGATCGACGTAGGCGAGCCGTATGCCCTGCTGCTCGTTGATCATCGGCTCGCCGGCGGCGAGGCCGTACAGCTCCTGCAGGCGCTTCGCCGCGCCCTCGAGGCTCGGCACGGCGATGGAAACGTGGCTCAGTCCGGTGATCATGTGCACTCCGTGCGGCCGCTATATAACTTTCTCCGCGCGCAGCTGCGCGATGCGCTCCGCCGTCAGTCCCAGCTCTTCACGCAATACTTCATCGGTATGCTGCCCGAGCGTGGGCGGCGGTCGGCGTATCGTGGCCGGCGTGCCGCTGAACGCGTACGGGATGCCCACCATCTTGAGCTCGCCGACCGTGGGATGCTCGACGGTGCGCACGAGGTTGCGCGCGAGCGTGTGGGGATCGTTCAATGCCTCGGACACTGAGTTGATCGGGCCGCACGGCACACCCGCCGCGCGCAGCTTCTCGATCCACACTCCCGTGTTGTCGCGCCCGAGCGCCTCCGCGATCATGCCGTCGACCAGCTCGCGGTGCTTCACTCGGTCGCGGTTCCTGGTAAAGCGCTCGTCTGCCGCCCACTCGGGATGACCGGCTATCTCGGCAAAGCGCGCGAACTGGGCATCGTTGCCCACCGCCAGCGCCATCATGCCGTCGGCCGTGGAATAGCTCGTGTAGGGCACGATGCTCGGATGCCCGTTGCCGTAGCGGCGCGCCTCGTTGCCGGTGACGAGGAAGCTCGAAGCGACATTGATCAGCAGGGAGACACCGGTGTCGTACAGGCATACCTCGACGTGCTGTCCCTTGCCCGTGCGGGTGCGCGCCGCCAGCGCGGCGAGGACGACGTTGCACGCATAAAGCCCGGTCGCAACGTCCACGATCGCCACGCCGAACTTGGTCGGTGTGCCGTCGGGCTGGCCGCACACGCTCATCAGTCCGGATTCCGCCTGGAGCACGAAGTCGTAACCCGGCAGGCCGGCATCGGGACCGCTCGAGCCGTAGCCGGTGATGGAGCAGCGGATGACGCGCGGTGCGTGCTTCTCCAGCCACTCGTTCGTGAACCCCCATTTCTCCAGCGTACCGAGCTTGAAATTCTCGACCAGCACGTCGCACTTCGGCAGCATCTCCGCAAGAATCTCCTGGCCCGCCTTCGAAGCCAGGTTGAGGGTGAGCGAGCGCTTGTTGCGGTTGACGAACAGGAAATAGGCCGCCTCGCCGCCGACGAAGGGCGGTCCCCAGGTCCGGGTATCGTCGCCCGTGCCCGGCGGCTCGACCTTGATCACCTCGGCGCCCATATCGCCCAGCATCTGGGCGCAGAACGGCCCGGCGAGGATGCGGGTGAGATCGAGGACGCGCAGGCCTTCCAGCGCGCCGTTGTTGCGTGCTGAGTTCATGAATTAGCCGCCAAGACGCCAAGGCCGCCAAGAAATTCAAAATAAGAAATGAAAACTGCCGGATGCCACATGATAGGAAATTATCCTTTGCCCTTCCTGGCGGTCTCCGTGTCCTGGCGGTTCAGTTCTGACTCTGTTTCGCGTTTTTCCCGCGCATCGACGGCGGCGAGTTGAGATCGCGCGTGTTGCCGTCGAGATACTCCATCAGCTCCTTCTTCGCCTGCAGGCGGAACTTCTGGAAGTTGGGATTGCGTCCCGAGAGGAAGGCGTTCATGCCCTCCTTCGCCTCCTCCGAGCCCCAGACGTGAGCGAGCAGCTCCATGCCGTGCTGCCACGACGAATAGAGGTTGTCGGACTCGAAGTTGAGCGAGCGCTTGGTCATGCGGATGGTGAGCGCGCTATGTCCTTTCATGGTCTCGCACCACTTCAGTGTTTCCGCGAGGAGGTCCTTCTGCGGCACGCACTTGTTGATGAGACCGACTTCCACCGCCTCCTTCGCGGAGAAGCGCCGCGCGCAGAAGATCATCTCGCGCGCGAGCCGCTCGCCGATGAGGCGGGGGATGTACTGGGTGGCGCCCACCGTCGGGCAGGCTCCCACCTTCGCGCCGGTCTGGCCGAGGACGGCGTTCTCGGACGCGATCACGAGGTCGCACCACAACGCCAGCTCGTGCCCGCCGCCCATGCACCAGCCGTTCACCATCGCGATCACGGGTATCGGCAGGCCGCGTATCGTCATGGCGAGCCCCAGCATGCGATCGTTCCACATGTAGGCATTGGTGAAGTTCAGGCGCTTCATCGCGTAGAAGTCGCCGCCCGCCGAGAACGACTTGTCGCCGGCGCCGGTCACCACCGCGCACACTATGGAGGGGTCCTCCCGCGTGGACTTGAGCGCGTCGATCATCTCGTCGAGCGTCTGCTCGCGAAAACAGTTCAGCACGCGCGGCCGGTTGATCGTCACCCACGCCACCTGGTCCTTCACTTCGTAGAGGATGTCGCGATACGTCCGCACTGCGGGCGCGGCTACGGAATTCTGCTTCTTGTTGAAGGGCGTTGCTACCGGCTTGGTCGGCTTCCTGTTGCCGGGCGCTGCCGGATTCTTCTTGCTGGCTGCCATGTCGACTCCCCCGAAAGAATTCGTCGAAAAAGGAGGAGGGAGTTTACCAGAGCACCAAGCACGCATCCCCTTCCGCTGGTATGCCGTCGGTGGTGGTAAGCTCGCTGCAAAAGCCGGAGGAATAGTTTCATGAGAATTGGTTTCGTTGCCCTCTGCGGTGCTGCGCTCGCCGCCGCCGCGCTCCACGTCGAAGCGCAGACCTGGCCCGCCAAGGTCGTACGCATCGTCGTGCCATTTCCGCCGGGAGGTCCGACCGACACCCAGGCCCGCTGGGTAGGCCAGCAACTCACCGCGGCGCTGGGGCAGCAGGTCATCATCGATAACCGGCCCGGAGCAGGCGGCGTTACGGGTACCGAGCTCGCGGTAAAGAGCGCCCCGGACGGGTATACGCTCCTCGCGGGCAACCCCGGTCCCCTGACCATCGCCCCCACGGTCCGCGTCCAGATGCCTTACGAAACGCTGCGCGATATCGCGCCCATCGCGTTGGTCGCCAAGAGCGCGAGCTGCATGTGCGTTCATCCCAGCATGCCCGTCAAGGGAATCAAGGATTTCGTCGCGCTCGCGAAGGCGCAGCCGGGCCGCATCAACTATGCAACGCCCGGTGTGGGCACCGTGGGTCATCTGGCTATCGAGTTCTTCTCGACCAGCGCGGGCGTCAAGATGAACCACGTGCCGTACAAGGGCGCGGCCCAGTACGCCACGGACCTGGTGGCGGGGCATATCGAGATGGCGCAGCTGCAGTTCATGCAATCGGCGCCGCTCGTAAACCAGGGCAGGCTGCGCTGCCTCGGCGTGACCTCGAGCGTCCGCACCCCGCTCCTTCCCGACGTGCCCACCATCGCCGAGCAGGGCATCAAGGGTTTCTCGAGCTACAACTGGAATGGCGTGCTCGCGCCGGCCGCGACGCCTAAAGCGATCATCGCCCGGATACACGAAGTGGTCGCAAGGCAGTTGAAGACTCCGGAAGCGCGCGACTTGTATGTGGGCCAGGGGCACGAGATCAGTGGTGACGGGCCGGAGGAGTACGCGGCGTTCCTGCGCGCGGAGATCGACAGGTGGGCGAAGGTGGCGAAGGCGGCGGGAATTCCGAAGCAGTAAAGGAGTGATGAGATACTGGTGATGGGGTACTGGTGATGGAAAGTGGTGATGGGTAAGACGCCTTTTCATCACTTTCTTCCATCACCATCACTCATCACCATTTTTCATCACTATTTCTCATCACTATTTCTCACACCATTTTCTGATCCTCACTGAAGGCACAACCCATGGCGGAAAAGAAGGATCCGGCGTACTTCATGTACTTCCCCGGCAACTACCGCTGGTCGGCGGCGTTCATCAACATGATGGGGACCATTGCCTACGGCGGCGCGGAGATGGGCGAGCTGCACAAGATCGGGCGGCTCCTCAAGGACAAGGGGCCGGAGGACGACGCGGCGTGGTTCGATGCGTGCCTGAAGGTCGCCGAAGGCGTGCGCGCCTACGCCGAGAAATGGGACAAGGGCGGTTACCGGCCGTCCGCCGCGCACGCCTATCTGCGGGCCTGCAATTATTACCAGATGGCCGAGCGCTTCCGCACACCCAAGGACGAGAAGGGGCTCGCGGTCTACGCGAAAGGCGTGGACTGCTTCAAGCGTCATACGACGCTCTCCGATGTGAAGATAGAGAGCGTCGAAGTGCACTTCCTCCAGGGCCAGAGTCTGCCGGGCTACTTCGTGCACGCGCAGAACGCGAAATCGGCGCGCACGCCGTGCGTCGTCTTCTTCGACGGGCTCGACGTCACCAAGGAGATCCAGTACGTGCGCGGGGTGACCGATCTCATCAAGCGCGGCATCTCCTGCCTGGTCATGGATGGCCCCGGCACGGGCGAGGCGATCCGTTTCCGCGGGCACTACCTGCGCCACGACTACGAAGTCGCGGGCAGCGCGTGCGTGGACTGGCTGGAAAAGCGCGCGGAGGTGGACCCGAAGAAAATAGGCATCGTCGCGATCAGTCTCGGCGGCTACTACTCACCGCGCTGCGCAGCGATGGACTCGCGCTACGCCGCCTGCATCGCGTGGGGCGCGCAGTGGAACTACTACGACACGTGGAAGAAACGCATCGACGCATCCTTCAAGACCTCGCTCTCCGTGCCCGGCCACCACATCGAGTGGATCATGGGCGCGAAATCGGTGGATGAGGCGTTGAGGAAGCTGGAGCCCTTCGTGCTCGATGGCGTCATGCAGAAGATGCGCTGCCCCTTCCTGCTGGTGCACGGCGCCGACGACGAGCAGATCCCGCTCGCCGACGCGCAGAAGCAATTCGACGCCTGCGGCTCGAAGGACAAGACCTTCCGCGTCTTCACCGCCGAGGAGGGCGGCGCGCAGCATTGCCAGCGCGACTACCTCACGCTGGTCGTGGCGGAGATGTGGAACTGGTTCGAGGACAAGCTGCTGCGCAGCTGACGGTCATGGGTCAGCGGTCATGGGTCATGGGCGTTGATCGAGCTGACGACTGAAGACCGACGGACGCATGACGCCTGACCCATGACGAGTAGCGAGGGACGAGTGACGGATTCATACAAGAGCGAGGTGCGCGACGGCATGAAGATCGAGTGGGACGTGCCGATCCGCATGGACGACGGCGTTGTGCTGCGCGCGGACATCTATCGCCCGGTCGCGGACGGCAAATTCCCGGTGATCGTGAGCTACGGGCCGTACGGCAAGGGACTCGCGTTCCAGGACGGCTACAAGACGGCGTGGGACATCATGGTGAAGGAGAATCCCGACGCAGTCTCCGGCACCAGCAACCGCTACCAGAACTGGGAGGTCGTCGATCCGGAGAAATGGGTGCCGGATGGTTATGCCGTCGTGCGCGTCGATTCCCGCGGCGCCGGCCGCTCGCCCGGGTATCTCGACCACAACAACGCGCGCGAGAACCGGGATTTTCACGACTGCATCGAGTGGGCGGCCGCGCAGCCGTGGTGCAGCGGGAAGGTGGGACTGAACGGGATCTCGTACTACGCCGCCAATCAGTGGCGCGCCGCGGCCACGCAGCCGCCGCACCTCACGGCGATCTGCGTCTGGGAAGGCTGGTCCGACTGCTACCGCGAGTCGGCGCGGCACGGCGGGATCATCTGCAGCTTCCGCAAGAACTGGCAGGAGATGCAGGTGATGACCGTCCAGCACGGCCGCGGCGAGCGCGGGCCGAGGAGCACGGTGACCGGCGAGCTGGTGTGCGGGCCGGAAACGCTGTCCGAGGACGAGCTCGCGAAGAACCGCGCCAACATGTGGCGCGATTTTTCGACGCGCCCGCTGGACGATACCTACTACCGGGAACGCTCCGCCGACTTCTCCCGAATTACGGTCCCACTGCTCTCGGCGGCGAACTGGGGCGGCCAGGGCCTGCACCCGCGCGGCAATTTCGAGGGCTACACGCGCGCGGCGTCGCGCGAGAAATGGCTGGAGGTCCACGGCGGCTCGCACTGGGCGCCGTTCTATACCGACTGGGGCGTTGCGCTCCAGAAGCGCTTCTTCGACTTTTTCCTCAAGGGCAAGGCGAACGGCTGGGACACGCAGCCGCGCGTGCTCCTCAAAGTGCGTCATCCCGGCGAGAAATTCGTCGAGCGCGGCGAGAACGAATGGCCGCTCGCCCGCACCCGGTGGATGAAGTTCTACCTGGATCCGGCGACGCGCACCCTGGGATCCGAGCCGCCAAAGTCCGGCGGAACGGTCACTTACGATGGGCTCGGCGATGGCGTCACCTTCACCTCCGCGCCCCTCGACAGTGAGACCGAGATCACGGGTCCGGTAGCGCTGAAGCTCTGGATTTCCTCGTCCACCGCCGATGCGGACATCTTCGCCGTGGTGCGGGTGTTCGATCCTCAAGGCAAGGAGCTCGTCTTCCAGGGCGCGCTCGACCCGCACACGCCGATCGCGCAGGGCTGGCTGCGCGCCTCGCAGCGCAAGCTGGACCCCAGGCTCTCCCTTCCCCACCGCCCGTATCACTCGCACGACGAGAAGCAGCCCTTGAAGCCGGGGGAGGTGTACGAGCTCGACGTCGAGGTCTGGCCGACGTGCATCGTCGTGCCGCAGGGCTGGCGGGTCGCACTGACGGTGCGCGGCAAGGACTACGAATACGAGGGCGAGGCGGCGGTGCTGTCCAACATGAAGAACCCGATGCGCGGCTGCGGCCCGTTCCTGCACGACGATCCCGAAGACCGCCCGCCGGCGGTTTTCGGAGGGAAGGTGACCCTGCACGTGGGGAATGATCGGCCTGCGCACCTTCTGCTGCCGATCATTCCCGAGGGATGAGGGATAATCCCTCATCCCTCCGCCCTCATCCCCAGACGGGGAGCACACATGCCATCCACTCCCGATACCGCATCCAGGATCCTCCAGACCACCATCGCCGGCAGCCTGCCCAAGCCGTCGTGGCTCGCCCCGCCCAGCCAGCTCTGGGCGCCGTGGCAGCTCGAAGGTCAGCGCCTCGTGGAGGGCAAGCACGACGCGGTGCGCCTGGCGCTCGCGGAGCAGCGGCGCGCGGGCATAGACATCGCCTCGGACGGCGAGCAGACGCGCCGGCACTTCGTCACCACGTTCATCGAGGCCCTGGAAGGCGTCGATTTCGAGCACAAGAGAACCGTGCGCATCCGCCAGCGCTACGACGCGGACGTGCCCGTCGTCGTCGGCCCGGTCGCGCGCACCCGCCCGATTTTCGTGGAGGACGCCCGCTTCCTGCGCTCGCAGACCTCGCGGCGGGTCAAGTTCACCCTTCCCGGCCCGATGACCATGGTGGATACGCTCTACGACGAGCATTACAAGAGCCGGGAGAAGCTCGCGATGGAATTCGCGGCCATCCTGAACGCCGAGGCGCGCGAGATGGACGCGGCCGGCATCGACGTGATCCAGTTCGACGAGCCCGCCTTCAACGTCTACATGGATGAGGTCCGGGACTGGGGTATCGCGGCGCTGGAGAAAGCAACCGCGGGACTCAAGTGCAAGACGGCCGTGCACATTTGCTACGGCTACGGCATCAAGGCCAACACCGACTGGAAGAAGACGCTCGGTTCCGAGTGGCGCCAGTACGAGTCCACCTTCCCGCTCCTCGCCGCGTCGAAGATCGACCAGGTCTCTCTCGAATGCGCGAACTCGAAGGTGCCGCTCGAGCTTATCGGGATGTTGAGGGGCAAGGATGTTCTGGTCGGCGCGATAGATGTCGCGACCAGTACCGTCGAAACGCCCGAGGAGGTGGCGGCCACCATACGCGCCGCGATGAAGTACGTGGAGCCGGCGAAGCTCTATCCGTGCACGAACTGCGGGATGGTGCCGCTCTCGCGCGAAGTGGCGGCGGGCAAGCTGAAGGCCCTCGGCGCCGGCGCGGCGTTGGTGAGGAAAGAGCTTGGTTGAAACACGGTCCGGATGAAGCGGTCCAGATGAAGCACAGCTCAGCCGCCGTATCTACACCGCCGTATCTACACCGCCGTATCTGAGCCGCCGTATCTGAGCCGCCGTATCCCAGACACATGCTCACCGATCGCTACGGGCTCCCCCTTAGCACCGCATCGCAGACGGCTCGCGACGCCTACGTCGCGGGCACGGACTGCCTCCTCGCGGGAATCGCCGGCGTCCAGGAAAACCTCGATCACGCGATCGCGGCCGACCCGGATTTTGCGCTGGCGCACGTCGCACTGGCGCGCGGCCTGTTCCTGCGGGCGGAAGTCGCCCCAGCGCGCGCCGCGGCGGCCCGCGCGCGGGACCTGGCGCCAACGGCGACGCCGCGCGAGCAGGGACATATCCACGCAATCGCGCTCGCCGTCGAGGGAAAAGTCCCGGACTCGCTCGAGGCAACGCGCACGCACGTTGCGAGCTACCCGCGCGACGCGGTGGCGCTCTCCCCCGCGACCGGCGTGTTCGGCATGATCGGCTTCAGCGGGCGGCAGGGGCGCGAGACCGAGCTGTACGATCTCATGGCGGGCCTCGCGCCGCACTACGGCGACGACTGGTGGTTTCTCTCGATGCTGGCTTTCGCCGCCTGCGAATGCGGGCGGCTCGACGAGGCTGCGCCACTCGTCGAGCGCAGCCTCGCGGGCAATCCGGCGAGCGCGCACGGCGCACACGTGAAGGCGCACGTGCTCTACGAAATGGGCGAAACGCGGGCGGGCTTCGAATTCCTCGAGTCCTGGATGCCGGATTGTGCGCGCGAGGGACTGATGCATTGCCACCTGTCGTGGCACGTTGCGCTCTTCGCGCTCGCCCTCGGGAAGCGGGAGCGCGCCTGGGAAGCGTACCGCGCGGGCGTGCACCCCGGGAGTCCGTGGGGTCCGCCGCTCAACGTCGCCACCGACGCGCCGTCGTTCCTGTGGCGTGCGGAGCTGGCCGGAGAAGAGCGCCGGTCCGAACTATGGCGCGAGGCGCGCGATTACGCTCGCGGCAGCTTCCCCAGGGCCGGGGTTCCGTTCGCGGACGTGCACGTCGCCGTCGCCTGCGCCGCAACCGGCGACCATGCCGCGCTCGACAAGCTGCTCGCGGAAATGCGCGAGCGCCTCGCCGCCGGGAAGCTCGCGCCGGGCTCCGTCGTCCCTGCGCTCGCCGAAGGGTTTGCCGCCTTTGCCCGGGACGACTGGAACACCGCAATCCGCGTCTTAGAGCAGGCCCTGCCGGAGACGGTGCGCATAGGCGGCAGCCGGGCGCAGCGCGACCTGGTCGAGCACACGCTGCTCGCGGCGTACCTGAAGGCCGGCAGAACGGCGGATGCCGCGAGCCTGATCGCGCGCCGCGAGCACCGTAGCCCGGCGATCGAAGTAGCGGGCTTTGTCGGACACCGGTCGTAAAGCTTCGCCGCAGAGGACGCGGTTGTCGGAATTTTTTACACCGTTCCCGGCGCTCCCCGCCCGGCCCAGCGGCGCAACGCCGCCCGCCGCAGCTATCTTGCTTCCACTAAGCCCTTGATTCTGAAACCTCTTACAAGCTCGTAGTTCTCCAGCGACGGCCCTTGTGGTAATTCTCCTACATCCTTGATTTGTCAATAAATTTTACAACGTGTGCGCCTTCGATCGACGACCTGCGGCACAAGTTTTTGAATTCACGTGAAATGTGACTTTTGGCACAAGTATTGCTGTTTGTCGTTTGTTGGTGGCGCGCGGTCGTCCCCCGGGGATACAGGGAGAAGCACGTCATGAAACGAGCATTATTGGCAACGGGAGCGGCCCTGCTGTTCAGCAGCGCAGGCTTGGCGAATGCCCTCGTAACACTGCTTGCCGAACCGAGTACCCTGCTTCTGCTCGCGCTCGGACTCGCGTTCCTCGGGCTGGGTTTAACCCTCAGGAAGATCACCTAGGTTCTCGCGATCCCGAAAAAGGCGGGCATGCCCCGCCTTTTTATTTCCCGTCGCTCTTCCTCGCGCCGTGCATCGCGACGCGGGTAGTAGCAGCGCGCGCTCCTTCGTGGTGGCCCTTCTTTATCCCTCGCGACCCCAGCGTCCTCCGCGGCAAAGCTATATCGCTGCTCTCTTGACTCGACGCGCTGACTCACTTCAGATGCTCGGAAAGGAACGCGCGCAGCAGCGAGCGCGCCTTCTCTGCCGCCCCGGCATCGTAGATCATCCGGCTGCCGAATGGATCGCTGCGCATCTGCGTGAACTGGGACTGGTCGAAACCATGATACGCGCCGGGCAACACGTGCGCCTCCATCTTGATGGACTTCGCGGCCGTGATGCAGGTCGGGGCGTGCTGCTCGTCGTTTTCCGGGATGAGCTGGAGGAGGGGCGTGGCGCGGAGGCCTTCCGGCTTCATGTCACGGCAGAAGCCGTAGAACGAGACAAATGCCGCGAACTCCGCATTTCCCGCGGGACGGGCGGCGCGCATCATGAGACGGTTGTTGATGGTAATCGCGCCCATCGAAAATCCGATGGCTGCTATCCGCCGCGCGTCCACGTAGCCCTGAGCCGCGAGGTAGTCGAGCGCGCCGTACGCGTCACGCGCCTGAATCGTCGCGCGATTCTTCAGGGAGGCGCAACCCTTGAAGTAGCCGCGGGACCCGAGCGTATCCGGCGCGAGCACGACGTAGCCGAGCCCCAGGAGGAACGGCGGCCAGTCGTGGGTAATCTGCTGCGTCAACCCGCCACAGGCGTGCAGGAGGATGATGGCCGGATGGGGCCCGGCCCCATCCGGGCGATGGAGCTGTGCCCTCACGGTCTGGTCCGGATCCGAGCTTTCGAACTTCACTGATGGAAAACTCACCTCGGCGGCCGGCACGTCGGCCAGGGCAAGAGCAAGCCCGCCTGCCAGCAACAACCATCCGGCGATCTTCATACCTGCCCGGTCCTCACCGTGTCCTCCCGTTGCCCCGGTCCTTGAAAATTTCCGTCTGCTTCCGTGTGTTTCCGTGGCTGATCAGGTCTTGTCGGGCGGTTCAATGCTTCTTCTTCGCCTCCTGTATCGCCTCCCACACCCGCGCCGGCGTGTAAGGAAAATCCAGCCGATCGATCCCCAGCGGCCGTAGCGCGTCGAGCACCGCGTTCGCAAGCGTGGGCACCGCGCCCGTGGTCCCCGCTTCGCCCGCACCCTTCACGCCCAGCGGATTGCTGGGCGATGGCACCGAGTGGTCGTAAAGTCGCACGTCGCGCACGAGGCCTATACGCGGCATGGTGTAGTCCATGAAGCTCCCGGTCAGGAGCTGGCCCGATGCGGCGTCGTACTGGCAATGCTCGCCCACGACCTGTCCTATCCCCTGCATGATGCCGCCGTGGATCTGCCCTTCGAGCAGCGTGTGGTTCAGCACGCGTCCGCAGTCGTCGGCCGCCGTGTAGCGGAGTATGTCCATCTCGCCTGTCTCGGGATCGATTTCCACCTCGGCCACGTGCGCCCCTCCCGGGTACGCGCGCGGCGCCGGAATCTCCCCCATCGAATCGAGCGCGCTCTTGTGCTTGAGCGCGAGCGCCTCCAGCGTCACCTTGAGATCCGTGCCCTTCACGCGGTAGGTACCTTGGTGGAACTCGATATCCTGCTGCGCGACTTCCAGGTCCTTCGCCGCGAGATCCATGCCTTTGCGGATCACTTCGCGCGCGGCGAATACCATTGCGCCGCCGTGAGAGACCATGGAGCGTGAGGAGATGGTGCCGTTGCCGGCGAGCGGCGGCCCGTCCGGATCGCTCGCGCGGAGCTCGATCTTGTCCGCGCTCATGCCGAGCACCTGGGCAACGATGTCAGGGAAAACCGTCTCGTGCCCCTGCCCCGAGGGCCCGGCGAGCGCGTAGATCGAAGCGTTTCCCGAGTCGCCGAACTTGAGCGCCACTTCCTCCTTCGGCGCCGACCCGCCGCCCGAAGGCTCGATGAATATCGCGCAGCCTATTCCGCGCAATTTTCCCCTGCCCTTCGATTCCGAGCGACGCCCCTCGAAGGTGTTCCACGAGGATTGCTCGACCGCGAGGTCGAGCAGTCCCGGAGGATCGCCGCTGTCGTACACGGCGGTCGGCGTCTGGTACGGAAACGCGTCCCTTGGAATCAGGTTGATGCGGCGCAACTCGACCCGGTCCCTGCCCGTCTCCCGCGCCGCCTGCTCCACGAGGCGCTCGATGATGTAGGACACGTTCGGCCGTCCCGCGCCGCGGTAGGCGGTCGTCGGCGTCGTGTTGGTGAGGGCAAGGCTGTGCCGACCGTACAGCACGGGAATGCGGTACGCATTGACCGCATGCACGGTCGTCGTCATCGTGCTGATGATGGGTCCCGGCTGCGACAGGTAGGCGCCCATGTTGCAGAACCACCGGAAGCGGATGGCGATGAATTTCCCGTCCCGGTCGAGCGCCAGCTCCCCGTTCAACCTCACGTCGCGGCCGTGGTAGTCGGAGAGGAAGGTCTCCGACCGCGACGAGACCCATTTCACCGGGCGTCCGAGCCTGCGCGCGGCGACGAGCGCGGCGCAGTATTCGACGTACGCGTCGGAGCGGATGCCGAAACCACCGCCCACGTCCCGCGCGTGCGGCCGGAACTTCGACTCCGGGAGCCCGAAGATCGTGGTGAGGCCCGAGAGTATGTGCGATATTCCCTGCGAGCTCGAGTACAGATCGTATACATCTCTCGCCGCGTCGTACGACGCGAGGCACGCCTTGGGCTCCATGGGGTTACCCACCACGCGCTGCGATTCGAGCGCGAGCCGCGTGACGTGCGCCGCGCCGGCGAAAGCGTCGGCCGTTTTCGCCTCGTCGCCGTATTCGAACTCGTAGCAGAGATTACCGGGAATGTCGGCGTGCAGTTGCGGCGCGCCGGGCGCAAGGGCCTCCTCGGCCCCGGTGACGAGCGGCAGGTCGCGATACTCGACTTCGATCGCTTCGGACGCATCCTGCGCCGCGGCCGCCGTTTCCGCCACGACCAGCGCCACTTCCTGCCCGACGAAGCGCACGCGGCCCGTCGCGAGCACGTCGCGATGCGGGACCTTGAGCATCATCCCGCCCTTTCCGGGGAACTTGAAGATCGGCTGCGCGACTTTCAGGTTCTCCCGCGCCAGGTCGGCCCCGGTGAGAACGGCGATGACGCCGGGCATCGCCGCCGCCGGCCGGGTGTTCACGGACAGAATCTCCGCGTGCGCCCGGTTCGAACGGAGAAAGGCACCGTGGAGCTGCCCCGGCAGATTCCAGTCCGAGGTGTATTTGCCCTGCCCCGTCACGAGACGGTGATCCTCCCGCCGCCCCTTAAAAGCTTCAGCGCTCATCTCTGCTCCCTCAAACTAGGTCCATCGCGTCACAGCGCAATAATGCGCACGGGGGCGGCGAAGGATGAAGGATGAACGTGGAAGGATGACCTTCACCTTCGGTGTTGATTGGCTGTCCCGGCCTTTCGTTCCCTTCGGCCGGTCGCTTCTCCGACCGGGCGAAGCGCAAGGGAGGGACGCTAGAGCACGCGCGAAGCCGGGGATCATCCTTCATCCCTCATCCTTGGCGCGACTGCGTCGCGTCCGTGAGCCTTCATGAAATCCCTCTCGCTGAGGACGGGGCCTAGCGCAACGATCCCCGTGGGATTCACCCGCGTCTGGCTGCCATAGTAGTGCTTCTTGATGTCCTCGAGATCGACAGTCGCCGCAACACCGGGATACTGGTAAAGGTCCCGCGTGTACGCCCACAGGTTCGGATAGTCGGTGAGGCGGGCGAGATTGCACTTGAAATGGTAGTGGTAGACGCTATCGAAGCGGACCAGCGTCGGGAAGAGCCGCCAGTCAGCTTCGGTCAACTGCTCCCCGCACAGATAGCGGTGCCGGGCAAGATGCGGCTCGAGCTTGTCGAACGTTGCGAACAGGGCGCGCACCGCCTGCTCGTAGCGGTCCTGCGCGGTGGCGAAGCCCGCGCGATAGACGCCATTGTTGACCGTCGGGTAGATCAGCTCGTTCCACCGATCGATCTCGCCCCGGAGGCGCTCGGGATACATGTCCGGCAGCTCCCGGGTCGCGCTGGCGTCGAACTCGCGGTTCAACATCCGGATGATCTCGGAGGATTCGTTGTTGACGATCGTGCGCCGCTCCCGGTCCCACAGGGTCGGCACCGTCACCCTTCCCGTGTAGTCCGGCCGGGCTTTCGTGTACACCTCGTGCAGGCGCCGCACGCCCTCGCGATCCGGCCGCTGTGTGAAGGTCCAGCCATCGGGCTCGGTGATGGGATCCGCGGCGGAGAGCGTGATCGCCTGCTCCAGCCCCTTCAACGCCCGGAAGATTATTGTGCGGTGCGCCCAGGGGCAGGCATAGGAAACGTAGAGGTGATAGCGCCCCGCCTCCGACTTGAACGCGGACGACCCGTCCGCGGTCACCCGGTCGCGGAAAATGGAGTCGGTGCGCACGAACTCGCCACCCGTCACGCGCGGGTCGCGCGGGACGTCTTTCCAGATGCCGTCGATTAACATGCCCATATGACTTCCTGGCTACGAGCTACGAGCTGCAGGCTACGGGCTGTTCATGGCTCGCGGCTCGAAGCGTGCGGCCTGCGGCTCGCAGTCACAATCGTTGAATTACAATACGCACGAGTCGGACCTGCAACCCGATCCCCTCCCAGGAGTCATTATGCCCGTAACCGAACTCAATCATTACCTCATCCGCGCCAACGACCTGGAGCGCACGAAGGATTTCTACGTCAACGTGCTGGGTTTCGAGGTGATGCCGCGCCCGGACTTCCCGTTTCCCGGCTACTGGCTCGGGGTGAACGGCAGGATTCAGGTCCACATGGCGCAGGCCGGCGTTCCCAACTCCGATCTCTACTACCTCGGCAGCCCGAAGAACGCCGCAAAGAACAACTCCGGCGTGATCGACCACATCGCCTTCCTGGCCACCGACCCGGGCAAATTCGTAAAGCACCTGAAGCAGATGGGCGTCGCAGCCCGGCCTCGCAGCCTGCCGGAATCGGAGCTGTTCCAGATCTTCATCAAGGACCCGGACGGACTCACGATAGAGCTCAATTTCTTCGGCGTCGTCAAGGCCGACCCCGACTGGGGCGGCGAGGACTACTCCAAGATGCCGCGGGCGGACGCACCGGCGAAGACGCAGGCGAAGGCGAAGAAGGCCAAAGCCACGCAAACATGAACGCGCCGCGCCGGAGCACCGCGCCGGGCTTTGCGGGCGTCGCCTACGACGAGGCGGTGCGGCGTGCGCGGGAGATGGTGCCGCGGCTGCGCGAGCGTGCGGCGGCGGCGGAGGCCGCGCGCATCATGCCCCCGGAAACGCTGCGCGATCTCCACGCGAGCGGGCTCCTGCGCACGCTGCAGCCCAGGCGCTGGGGCGGGATGGAGTTCGATTTCATCGCGTATGTGGATTTCCCCCTGGAGCTCGCGCGCGGCTGCCCCTCCACCGCCTGGAATCTCGCCAACCTGCAGGTCCACCACTGGATGCTCGCCATGTACGACGAGCGCGCGCAGGAGGAGGTCTGGGGCGAAAACCCCGAGGTGCTGATCGCCTCCGGCATCGCCTACCCGCAGGGCCATGGCCGCAGGGTGGAAGGGGGTTTTTCGGTGAGCGGGCGCTGGAATTTTTCCAGCTGCGTCAACGTGAGCGACTGGAGCATGCTCGCGGTGACGGTGCGCGACGGCGAGCGTGTCGTCGACCACCGTATGTGCCTGCTGCACAAGTCGCAGTACGAGGTGGTGGACGACTGGCACGTGTTGGGCATGCGCGCGACCGGCAGCATGACCATCGTCGCGAAGGACGTGTTCGTTCCGGAATACAAGGCGCTCTGCATGTACGAGGCGCGCGGCGGCGACCGCTTCCCCGGCGCGCGGATGAACCCGCATCCCGTCTATCGTGTGCCGCTGTCCGCGCTGGGCGGCCACGGCATCGGCGCGTGTGCCATCGGCAACGCGCAGGCGGCGCTGGAGCACTCCATCGCATCGGTCAAGGAACGCAGTACCAGTTATACCGGGGCGAAGATGCGCGACTTCCAGACCGTGCAGCTGCGCATAGGCGCCGCCGGCGCGAAGATCGACACGGCGGCCTTGATCCTGCGCAACGACTGCCTCGAGGCCCAGGAAATCGCCAACCGCAACGTCATCGCGGACACGGAGACGAAACTGCGCTTCAAGCGCAACCTCGCGCTCGCCGTGAATCTCGCCACCGAGGCCGTAGACCTGCTGCACGCCATGGCGGGCGCGAACGGAATCTACGCGTCCTATCCGCTCGAGCGCATCCTGCGCGACGCGCATTCGCTCGCCGGGCACATCAGCTTCAGCTTCGACACCCAGGCGTCGGCCTGGGGCTTCGCCGCCCTGGGCGGCGAGGTCAACATTCCAACACTTTGAGAGTGAGACAACATTGGACGCGCCATACACCAGGGCACTCGCTGAATACATCGCCGGCAGCAGGTTCGAGGATCTGCCCGGGCCCATAGTCGAGCACGTCAAGCTCTTCGTGCTCGACACGATAGGCGTGGGCGTCTTCGGCGCGTCGCTGCCCTGGTCCGATCGGCTGCGCGCCACCGCGCAGGCAATGGAGGCGCCGGGGCGCGTTTCCGTCTGGTGCACGCCGCTCGCGTTCTCACCGCCCACCGCGGCGATGATCAACGGGACCGCCGTGCACGCGTTCGAGCTGGACGACATCGGACCCGGCGGCCACAACGGCTCGGTCACATTGACCTCTGCGCTCGCCATGGCGGAACACCGCGGCGGTCTCTCCGGCGCCGAGCTGATCAATGCGATCGTCGTCGGAATCGAAACGGCGGCCAGAGTGAGCGAGAGCGTCGGCAGAGTGCCGCACGAAGGACTGGGGTTCCACGGGCCCGGCCTCTTTGGAACGTTCGCGGCGGTCGCGAGCGCCGCACGGGCGCTGGGCTTGAGCGCAGATGACACCGTGCATGCGCTGGGCCACGCCGGCCAGCAGGCGGCGAGCCTGATGTTCACCCACCACGGCGGCATGGGCAAGCGGCTGCTGGCGGGCCAGGCGGCGCGCGCCGGAACGTTCGGCGCGTTGCTCGCGGCAAACGGCTTTACCAATGCCGACAACGTTTTCGAAGCCGAGTACGGGGGGTTCTGCGCCGCCCATACCGGGAACCGCACCCCGGTCGCCTACAAGCTGCCGGAGCTCACGAAGGATCTCGGAAAGTTCTACCACACCGGCCAGGTGCGCCCGAAAATGTGGGCGAGCCGCGTGCCCAACCACGGCTCGCTCGAAGCGATCAAGGAGATGCGCCGCAAGCACCCCATACCTGCCGCCGACGTGAAAGCGGTGCGCATCCGGCTCGGCAAGGGCTACATCCAGAACGTGGCGTGGGCCTACACGCCGAGCACGATCACCTCGGCGCAGCTCAATCTCTACTACGTTGTCGCGATCATGCTGCTCGAAAACGACGTCCTGCTGGACCAGTTCACCGAGGAGAAGATCCGCGCTCCGCAGGTGCTGGAACTGATCGAGCGCATCGCCGTTACGCACGATCCGGCGCTCGACGGCAAGGGCTACACGGCGGGCAATCCCGTCGAAATCGAGCTGAACGACGGGACAGTGCTGTCCGCGTGGGGCAAGGCGCGCGGCGGAGTCGACGATCCGGTCTCGCGCGACGAGGTCGTGGCGAAATTCAGAAAGGTAAGCTCGCGCGCTCTGTCGGCCCGAGCGCAGGACACGATCATCGACCAGTGCTTCAGGCTCGATTCCGCCGCGGATGTGTCGCCTTTGATCGCAGCCCTTCGGTCTTAGCGATCCCCGGCGCTACCGCACGTTCTTCTCGAGCCAGCGCGCGATCAGCGCGGCGATCTCGAGGTTGTTCTTCTCGATCATCACCATGTGCCCGTTGCCTCTGATGCCCGCGTCCGCCAGCCGGATGTAGTCGGTCCTGACCCCGGCCTGGTTGAGATACTTCGCGGTGCAGTGATCGTACATCGCGTGATAGGACGACTCGGCCGCGAAGATCATGACCGGGATGCCCTGCAGCGCCACGAGCTTGCGGGCGGGCTCGGCCTGCAGCATGCACTGGACCAGGTTCGGCCCGTCCGGAGCGGCCTGCTCGACCCGCTTGATCTCCTTCGGATCGGTGACCGGCGGGTCGTATTTCATGGGCGTCGAGGTAACGCCCCACGGCCGCGCCGGATCGGTGTTGAACACCGCGTTGCGGAAGGGCGGACCGCTCGGCTCGGCGGCGACGATCGCCTTGACCAGCGCGGGCCGCTCGTCGGCTATGACCCAGCCGAAGGATCCCGACTGGGAATGGGTGAGTATGATCGCCGGGCCGATCTTGTCGAGCAGCGCAGCGGTGGCTTCCCGCAGCATCGGCTCGTTGACGGTCGCCGACCCGATGTACTGGACTTGCGAGGCATAGAACTGGTCGAAGACCGGATCGCCGCGCAGGCCCTTCTTCGGGCCTTCGCCCGGCCACTGGGTGTGCAGGCTCGCCTGCGGCCAGAGCTTGAAATTGGCCGCCGCGGTGAAGCGCTGCTCGAGCTGGCTCGCCGAGAACCGTATCACCGGCGCCACCGCGTCGTTCCAGGGCGAGCGTCCCCGCGTCGGCTGATCGACCACGTAGACCGCGTAGCCCTGCTCGACGAACCATTCCGCCCAGCCCTTGCGCCCGTCGGGCGTACCCGTGAAGTTCGTGCCGGTCTGGGCAGCGCCATGAATCATCACGATCGGATAGGGCCGGGTCTGCCGCCCGGGAATGCGGTACTCGACGTACATCTGCCGCTCCATGAGCGGGCCGCCCTTGCCATCGACGTAGCGCCCGCCCACGAAGAAATATCCCTGGCGCACGCCATCGCCCGGCGTCGTGGCGCATCCGGCAAGGGTCGCGGCGGCCAGAATGAGAACGGCAATCCGATGCATGTGCTCCTCCCGTTATCTCAGATACAAGAATCAGCCACAGAGATCACAGAGGATGGTCACTTGTTCCGACGCTTTCTCTGTGAACTCTGTTTGCTCTGCGGCAAAGATTGGCTTTTTTATTGCTTGTCCTTGGTGCACGCCCACGCGACGACGGCGCAATCCTTGCCGCACTTTCGCGTGGCCTTCGTTTCCGCTTCGTCGCGCGTGGCGCCCGTGGAGGACGCGAGCCGCTTCCCGCTGCCGGCGATCGCCGCGCAGCCGCCCCGGAAGCTCACCACGACTTCGCATTTCTTCTCGCCGCACTGGGCGAGCGCCTCGCGTTTCGCATCCCGCGCCGCCTTGAAATCGTACGCGTATCCGACGGCCTTGCTGTCGCGATTGAGGGCGATGGCGCCGTGGCTGCCCGATTTCTTCTTGTCCGCGCTCGTTGCCGCCGTAGCAGGCACCGCCAGCATCAGCGCGACGAGGAATGGGATCGTCGCGCGTACCATCAGGGCTTGATGCCGAGCAGCTTTGCCGCGGTGCCTCCCAGCATCGCGATGCGCTCCTCGTCGCTGAAACCCGGCGCGTTCATGATATGGGTGACCGGGTCTTCGTGCCACGGTATCGGGTGATCGGTGCCGATGACGAGCTGGCTCGCGCCGACCTCGGCCGCGAGATGCCGCAGCATCTCGGAGGTAAACACGAGGGTGTCGAAGTACATCGTCCTCAGGTACTCCGTCGGCTTCTTCTTGAGCTTGACGCTGGAATCGCAATGCCACGGCGCGACGCGGCACGCATGGTCGGAGCGCGGCGCGTACGAAGGCAGGAAGCCTCCGCCATGAGCCGAGCAGATCTTCAGCCCGGGGAAGCGGTCGAGCGTGCCTTCGAAAATCAGGTGCGAGAGGCAGATCGTGGTGTCGAGCGGGTTGCCTATGGTGTTGGCGAGCCAGCCGTTGCCGTTCAACCGCTTCGCGAGGTCCGGCGTGCTCTGGGGATGGATGAAGATCAGCACCCCCAGCTCCTCCGCCTTCGCCCACACCGGGTGAAACTTCGGATCGGAGAACTCGTCCCCCGCGCAGCTCGCGCCGACGGCAGCCCCGCGCAGCCCGAGCTTTTTCACCCCGTGCTCGAGCTGCTGCACGGCAAGGTCCGGAAACTGCAGCGCGAGCGACGCGAACGCGACGAGCCGGTCCGGGTACTTGCCGCACATTTCAGCGAGCGCGTCGTTCTGGATACGCACGATCTCGGCGGCCATGTCGCGCTCGGTGCGGTACCAGAACGGATTGATGCTGAGCGCCTCGATATCCACACCCTGCTTGTCCATCGCGGCCATTCGTATCGGGCCCACCTCGTCCAGGTTCGGAAACTGGTGATCCTCGATCTTCCTGCCCATGAGCTCGTACGTCTTCGGGACTATGCAGTGCGCGTGCACGTCTATCGTCTTCACGCGGCGGCCGCCGACGGTGACCTGCCGGCGCTGACCGCCCGCCTGCGGCGCGCCCGCCGCCGCGCTCGTCGCGCTGCAGCCGGTAAATACGAGGGAAGGGGCGGTTTTCCCGGGCGTTCTGGAAGGTTGCATGAACTTTCTCCTGTTAAGCTCTCATCGCGGCGGACGCTGAGGACGCAGAGGTTCGCCGGGACGAGTGGTTCCTCTATTCGCTCCGCGTCCTCTGCGTTGAGCGGTTGTTACAGCTTGATGCCGGTGCGGCGTATCAGATCCGCCATCTGGTCCAGATGCCGGTTGAGCGAGGCCGTCGCCTGCTCGGTGGTGCTGCCGATCACCTCCGAGCCTTCGGCCGCCAGCCGGCTCTTCACCTCGGGCGTATTGATCGCCCTCAGGATTTCCTTGTGCAGGCGGGCGACGACGTCCGTGGGGGTGGCGCCAGGCACCATGATCATGTAGCCGGCGTTCTCCTCGAATCCCGCGATGCCGGCTTCCTTCGCCGTGGGAATGGCAGGCAGTTTTTCGGTACGCTTCGTTCCCGACACGATGATCCCGCGCAGCCGCCCCGACTCCACGAAGGGCGCCGACGCGACGAAATTGAAGAATCCCGCGTGGATTTGCCCCGCCACGAGATCGATCAGCGCGGGCCCCGATCCCTTGTACGGAATGTTGGTGATGTTGAGGCCCGTGTTCAACTTGATCAGCTCCATGCGCAGCATCCCGGCCGTGCCGCCCACGCCATAGTTGAGCTCTCCCGGACGCTTCTTCGAGAGCGCCACCAGCTCGCCCACGGTCTTCGCGGGCAGCGAGGGATGCACGGAGAGCATGTTGGGCGAGGCCGCGAGCACCGACACCGGCTTCAGGTCCTTGCGCGCGTCGAACGGCAGCTTGGCGTAGAGGAGCGCGTTGACGTTGTAGGTATCGCCCGAAATCAGCAGGATCGTATAGCCGTCGGGCGGCGCCTTCGCGGCGACCTCGGCTCCGACGACGCCCCCCGCTCCTGCGCGATTTTCCGCCACCACCGGCTGGCCCAGCCCTGACGAAAGCTGGGGACCTATGGTGCGCGCCAGTATGTCGGTGGTCCCGCCGGGCGCGAGTGGGATGATGAGACGGATGGGACGGTTGGGGTAGGGCTGCTGGGCAAACGCGCCCAGCGCAAACGCGGCAAGGCAGGCTCCGGCGATCGCACTACGAAACACGCTATTTCTTCTTCGAACCCAGCACCTTCGCGCTCTGCTTCACCGCCTTGATGATGTTGATGTAGCCGGTGCAGCGGCAGAGATTGCCTTCCAGCCCGTGGATGATCTCGTCCTCGGTCGGGTCCGGGTTGTCCTTCAGGAGCCCCGCCGTGGCCATGATCATGCCCGGCGTGCAGAAACCGCACTGCAGGCCGTGGCATTCCGAGAACGCCTGCTGTATGGGATGCAGCTTGCCGTCCTTCGCCATCCCCTCGATCGTCAGCACGTCGGCGCCGTTCGCCTGCGCCGCGAGGACGGTGCAGGATTTCACGGCGCGACCGTTGATGTGCACCGTGCAGCAGCCGCACTGCGTCGTGTCGCAGCCGATGTGCGTGCCCGTCAGCCCCAGCCCGTCGCGCAGCAGATCGACGAGCAGCGTGCGGTCTTCCACTTCGCGCGAGTGCTTCGTGCCGTTTACCTTGATTTCGACCTTGGCCATGTTCAAACCCTGTAATCGTTATTTGCTTTTGGCGAGCTTCGCAACTGCCCGCTTCGCCATCACCCGCACCAGGTTTTCCCGGTACGCGCGCGTGGCGTGTATGTCTTCGTTGAAATCGTCCGACTTGAGCGCGAGGCCTTCGAGCGCCTCGGGCTTCATCGATTTCGCAAGCGCCGCTTCCGCTTCCTTCCACCGGAAGACGCCGGGACCCGCACCGGTCACCGCCACACGCACGCCGCCCGCGGTGTCCGCGATCATCACGCCCGCCATCGCGTAGCCCGAAGCCGGGTGATGGAACTTGGAATACGCCGCGGCTTTCGGCACCGGGTACTCGATGCGCACGATGATCTCGCCGTCGGCGAGCGCGGTCGCGAACATGCCCTTGAAGTACTGGTCGGCCGCGATCTCACGCTTCGTGGTGACGACGGTTGCATTCAGGCCCAGCACCGCGGCCGGGTAGTCCGCGGCGGGATCGTTGTTCGCGATCGATCCGCCCATCGTGCCCATGTTGCGCACCTGGGGGTCGCCGATGATGCCGGCCAGCTCGGCGAGCGCCGGTATCGCCTTTGCGACGGTCGCCGAGGTGGCGACGTCGAAATGCTTCGCGCCCGCGCCGACGACGAGCTTCCCGCCCTTCGCCTCGATGCCGCGCAGCTCTTGCAGGTGCCCGATGTCCACCAGGTGCGACGGCTTCGCGAGCCGCTGCTTCAGGGTCGGAATGATCGTCATCCCGCCGGACAGGAGCTTCGCCTCCGGGTTGGAAGCGAGGAATTCCGCCGCCTCCTTGACCGATTTCGCTTTCACGTAGCTCAGCGCATACATCTTCCGCGTCTCCTTGATCTCAACCGCGTTTACCTGCGTGACTGCAGAGCGGTCCACACCCGCGACGGCGTCAGCGGCATGTCGACATGCCCTATGCCCGCCGTCTGGAGCGCGTCCATTACGGCGTTGGCCACGGCGGGAATGGAGCCCGTGCAGCCCGATTCGCCCACGCCTTTCACCCCGAGCGGGTTCAGCTTGCTCGGCGTCGCGTGTTCCTGCCCCTTGATGCCGCGCAGCAGGCCCGCGCGCGGCATGCAGTAGTCCATGAAGCTCCCGGTCAGCAGCTGGCCCGTCTCGCGGTCGTACTGGATATGCTCGCCGAGCACCTGGCCTATGCCCTGCACGACGCCGCCGTGGACCTGGCCTTCGACGACGGTGTGGTTGATCACCACGCCGTAGTCGTCCACGGCGCTGTACGAGACGATCTCGGCCTCCCCCGTCGCGGGATCGACCTCCACTTCGACGATGTGGCAGCCGTTGGGCTGGGTCGAGCCGAATTTCCCCTCCGCCGCGATGGCAAACGGCTTCGCGCGCGCCAGATCGGCGAGCTTCACCGAGCGCTTCACGTCCTTCGATTCGAACACGCCCTTCGAGTACGTGACCTGCGACGGCTCGACGCCCAGGTCGAGCGCCGCCGCCGCCTTCCCTTCGTCGATCAGCTTCAACGCGGCGAGATGGCACACGCTGCCCGCGCCGACGGTGCTGCGCGATCCGCCGGTATGATTGCCCAGCATGATCTGCTGTTTTTCCGTCGCGCACTGCACGATCCGCACCCGCGCCAGCGGAACATCGAGCGCGTTGGCCACGATCTGGGCAAAGGTCGTCTCGTGGCTGTGGCCCTGCGCCTTGGATACCGTGTGGACGGTGATTTGCCCATCGGCGCCTACTTCCACATGAACGTCGTCCTTCGGGGCGTTGCCGGCGCCGCTGTTCTCGATGACCGTGGAGATCCCTATGCCGCGCAGCTTGCCCTTCTTTTCCGTCTGCGCACGGCGTTTGCCGTAGCCTTTCCAGTCCGCAAGCTTGAGGGCCTTGTCCAGCAGGCCCGGCATGTCCGCGTATTCGTACGCGCCGCCGGTCGGCGAGGTGTACGGAAACGCGTCGGGGGGTATGAAATTACGGTTGCGCAGCTCCGCCGGATCCATCTTCAGGTCTGCCGCGGCCTGGCTCACGAGCCGCTCCACCACGTAGGCGATGTCCGGACGTCCCGCTCCGCGATAGGCCGCGACCGGGGTGGTATTGGTGAGGGCGACGCGGTACGACCCATAGAGCGCCGGAATGCGGTACACCCCGGTCATGCAGCTGGTGGTGTTGCGGATGTGGCCCATGGCGCCCGGCGACAGGTACGATCCCATGTCGTTGATCCACGCGAGGCGCATGGCGAGGAACTTGCCATCCTTGTCGAGCGCGAGCTCACCGTCGATGACGTTGCCGCGCCCGTGGGTATCGGTCATGAAGCCCTCGGTGCGCGTGGAAACCCATTGCACCGGCCTGCCGAGCTGCTTCGCCGCCATCATCAGCGCCAGGTACTCGGGATAGGCTACGCCGCGCTGGCCGAAGCCGCCGCCGACGTCGCGCGCCTCTATCGTGAACTTGCTGGTCGGCATGGCGGCATAGGACGCCAGCTGCCCGCGCTGGGTCGTGATGCCCTGGGTGCAGACGTACAGCGTGTAATGATCCTTTGCCGCGTCGTAGGCCACCATGCAGGCGCGCGGCTCCATCGGACTGGGCGAGACGCGGTTCGATTCCATCTTGAGGCGCGTAATGTGCGCGGCCTTCCTGAAGGCCTCCTCGACCGCCTGCGCGTTGCCCGTTTCCAGCTCGAACGCGCAGTTGCCGGGGACGTTTTCGTAAATTTGCGGCGCCCCCGGCGCGAGCGCGTCCTCGGGATTGGTAACCGACGGCCGGTCACGGTATTCCACCGCCACGAGGTCCGCTGCATCCTGCGCCGCCGCGGCGGATTCCGCCACGACCATCGCCACGGCCTCGCCGACAAAATGCACGCTGCCGTGCGCCAGCACCGGACGATTCGGGGCCAGCGCCTTCATGCCGTTCTTTCCGGGGAAGGAGAGCGCGTTCGGCGCCTTCACGTAACCGGCGCGCACCGCGTCCTCCCCGGTCAGGACGGACTTGACGCCCGGGTGCCTGAGCGCCGCCGCGGCATCGATGGAGACGATCTCCGCGTTCGCGCGATCGGAACGAACGAAGTGAGCATAGAGCTGCCCCGGCAGCTTCCAGTCGGACGCGTACTTGCCGGAGCCCGTGACGAGCCGCGCGTCCTCCACGCGACCGACCGGATCGTGATGCCCGTGATCCTTGTGTTTTGCCTTTGCTTTCGATGCCATGTTCAGACCCGGAAACTAATTGGTCTTCTTCGCGCTTTGGATCGCATGCCACACCTTGCTCGGCGTGAGCGGCATGTCGAGGTGCTCGACGCCCAGCGGGCGCAGCGCATCGAGCACCGCGTTCGTGAGCGCGGGCATGGACGCCGTGCATCCCGATTCACCCACGCCCTTCGCGCCGAGAGAGTTGATCTTGCTGGGCACGGGATGGTCCTCCATCCGGATGCCGCGCAGCAGGCCGGCGCGCGGCATGCAGTAGTCCATGAAGCTCCCGGTGAGGAGCTGCCCGGTTTGCTCGTCGTAGGTCACTTTTTCGGCGAAGACCTGGCCGGCGCCCATCATCACGGCGCCGTGGACCTGCCCCTCGACGACCATGTGACTCACCACGTTGCCGACATCGTCGACCGCATGGTAGTCGGCAATGCGCGTCGTGCCGGTGTCAGGGTCGACCTCTACCTCCGCAATGTGGCAGCCGTTGGGAAAAGTCGAGCCTACGGTTGCTTCCGCCAGTGCGGAGAGCGGCTTTTTCTTCGCCAGGTCGAAGAGCGTCACTTTCTTTTTCGACTCCTTCGAGTGGAACTCGCCGTGGGAGTACTCGACCTGCGACGGTTCTACGCCGAGCTCGTGCGCTGCTTCGGATTTCGACTGCTCGACGAGCTTCAGCGCGGCGAGCCGGCACACGCTACCCTGCCCCACCAGCGAGCGCGAGCCGCCGGTGTGGTTCCCGATCAGGTTTTTCTCCCGCACGCTTTGCCGGATCTGCACCTTTTCCAGGGGCAGGTCGAGCGCATCGGCGACCACCATTGCGAACGTGGTCTCGTGGCTCTGGCCCTGGGAATGCGACAGGGAAAACGCGGTGACCTTGTCCGCGGTGCATTCGATCAGGACCTGGTCCTTCGGAAACTGCCCGCCTCCGGTCGGCTCGATCACGGTGGAAATGCCTATCCCGCGAAGCTGACCCCGCTTCTTCGCCTCGGCGCGCCGCTTCTCGAATCCCGCCCAGTCGGCGGCCTTTAGCGCCTTGTCGAGGCAGCCCGCGAGGTCCGCATTCTCGTAGGTCGCGCCGTTCGCCGTCTTGTACGGCTCGTTGCTGGGTATGAGGTTCAAACGCCGCAACTCTGCCGAATCCATCTTCAGGTCCACCGCCGCCTGCGTGACCAGCCGCTCGATCACGTAGGCGATGTCAGGACGCCCGGCGCCGCGAAAGGCGGCAATGGGCACCGTATTGGTGAACACCAGCCGCATGTGATTGTAGAGCGCCGGAATCCGGTAGACGCCGGTCAGGCAGGTCGTGGCGTTGCGGGTATGGCTGGCCGAGCCGGTCGCGGACAGGTACGCCCCCATGTCGGCTATCCAGTCGAGCCGTACCGCCAGGATCTTCCCGTCTTTGGCGAGCGCAAGCTCGCCCTTGACGACGTTGCCGCGGCCGTGGGTGTCGGTCATGAACCCTTCCGAGCGACTCGATATCCACCGCACGGGCTTGCCCAGCTCTTTCGCCGCCAGCATCTGCATGACGTATTCGGGATAGACCGCGCTCCTCTGTCCGAAGCTGCCGCCGACGTCCTGCGCGTGGGCGTAGAGCTTGTCTTCCGGAACCCCCGTGGCAAACGACGCCTGTTTGCGCGTCATGTTCATGCCCTGCATGCACACGTAGAGGTGGTATGCATCCTCGCCGGGATCGTGGGTCACCGTGCAACCGCGCAACTCCATCGGGTTGGGCGCGACGCGGGTCACCTCCACCTTCAGCCGCGTGACATGAGCCGCCTTCTTGAACGCTTCCTCGACCGCCTGCTCGCTGCCGGTTTCGTAGTCGTAAGCGAGATTGCCGGGCGCCTCTTTGTGCAGCTGCGCCGCGCCGGGCGCCAGCGCGCCCTCCGGCGAGATCACGGCAGGCAGGTCCCGGTACACGACTTCGATCAGCTCGGCCGCGTCCTGCGCGGCCATGGGATTGTCGGCGACGACCATCGCGACGGCATCGCCGACGTGGCGCACCTTATCCGTGGCGAGCGCCGGGCGCGGCGGCTTCCTGATGTGCTCGCCGTTCTTCCCGGGCGTATTCAACATCACCAGGAATTTGTCGTAGCCGGCGCGCAAGGCGTCCTTGCCGGTATAAACGAGCTTCACTCCGGGATGCTTCTGCGCTTTCGCGACGTCGACGGACACGATATCGGCGTGCGCCCGGTCCGCGCGCAGAAAATGCGCATGGAGCTGGCCGGGCAGGCTCCAGTCGGCGGCGTACTTGCCGGCGCCGGTCACGAGGCGAAAATCTTCTACCCTGCCTTGCGGATGTGGGGCGTGAGTGTCCAAGGTGCGAAGGTGCAACCTGTCAGGTTTGGGCGCCGGGGAGCCGTGGATTATATACCGCGGGTTTGCCCGGTCCACTCTCTCTGTGGCGCGGCGTCAGTGCACCCGTGTACACATGATGGACTTTACGCCGGCACGGGACGCCGCGCACAATAGCGCGACCTCCAGTTACCACCCCTCCCTGCCTCCCATGAAGAAAGACACCCTCCTCATCCATACCGGCCGCGATCCCGCCCGTTATCAGGGCATGGTCAATACACCGGTGTTCCGGACCTCCACGGTCATCTATCCGGATCTTGCGACTTACGAAAAACGCGGCGGCGACGACTACAAGAAGGTGCGCTACGGACTCACCGGCACGCCCACGACCTTCGCCTTCGAGGAGGCAGTGGCGAAAATGGAGGGAGGGTACGCCGCCGTTGCGCTCTCCTCCGGGCTCGCAGCCATCGCCGCCGCGCTGTGCGCTTTTCTCAAGGCCGGCGATCACGTGCTGGTGACGGACTCCACGTACGCGCCGACGCGCACCTTCTGCAACGACCGCCTGAAATCGTTTGGCGTGGAGACCGAGTACTACGATCCGCTGATCGGCGCAGGCATAGAGCGCCTTATCCGGCCCAACACCAGGGCGGTGTTCTGCGAGGCGCCCGGTTCGCTCACCTTCGAGATGCAGGACATCCCGGCGATCGCGCAAGTCGCGCACGCGCGCGGCATCCCCGTCCTGGCGGACACCACCTGGGGCACGCCGTACTACTTCCGGTCGTTCGAGCGCGGCGTGGACGTGTCGATACACGCGGGGACGAAATACATCTCCGGCCATTCGGACGTGATGATGGGCTTGATCGTCACCAACGAGCGCTACTGGCTCCAGGTGCGCAAGACCGTCGCCAACTACGGCTACGGTGTGAGCCCCGACGACTGCTATCTCGCGCTGCGTGGATTCCGCACGATAGGCGTGCGCATGAGGCAGCAGATGGCGAACGCTCTCAAGGTCGCGCGGTGGCTCGAGTTACGCGCGGACGTGAAGCGCGTCCTCTACCCCGCCCTCGAGAACGATCCAGGCCACCAGATCTGGAAGCGCGATTTCGACGGCGCCGCCTCGCTCTTCTCGTTCGTGCTGATCCCGGTGAGCGACAAGGCGATCGCGGCGTTCGTGGACACACTGGAGCTGTTCGGCATCGGCTCCAGCTGGGGCGGTTTCGAAAGCCTGATCCAGGTCGCACGCCCCGAGAGGGTCCGGTCGGCGACGACCTGGGACCCCGGCGGCCCGACAATACGGGTGCACATAGGGCTCGAGGATCCCGATGACATCATCGCGGATCTGGAGGCGGCGTTTGCCGCCATGAAGAAGGCGTGACACGTGACTGGTGACACGTGACACGTTTGAGTACCCGTTGGCCCCGAGTCACGGGTCACGAGTCACTTTTTTATTGGGGGGTATTTGAATGAAAGTCGGCTTCATCGGTCTCGGTCTCATGGGCAGCAGCATGGCGTTGAACGTCCGCGCGGCGGGTCACGAGGTGACGGTGTACGACATACGCCGCGAAACCGGCGAGCCGCACCTCAAGGCCGGGTGCGCGTGGGGTGACGGTGCGCGCAAGGCGGCCGAGGGAGCCGAGGTCGTATTCACGTCGCTGCCGGGACCGAAGGAAGTCGAGGCGGTTGCGGAGGACTTGCTCGCCGCCATGCGCAAGGGCAGCGCGTGGTTCGATCTCTCGACGAACTCGCCGACGGTGGTCCGGCGCCTGTGCGAGCGCTTCGCCGCGAAGGGAATCGCGATGCTGGATGCGCCGGTGAGCGGCGGGCCGGCGGGCGCGAAATCGCGCAAACTCGCGCTGTGGATCGGCGGCGACCGCACCGTCTACGACAAGTACCAGGGCCTGATCGACGCGATCGGCGACGAGCCCATGTACATAGGCCCCATCGGCGCGGGCTCGGTGGCGAAGCTCATGCACAACATGGCGGGCTACGCGGTGATGGCGGCGCTCGCCGAATGCTTCTCGGTGGGCGTGAAGGCGGGCATCGATCCGCTCCCGCTATGGACCGCCGTGCGCCAGGGCGCGATGGGGCGCAAGCGCGTGTTCGACCGCCTGTCCGAGCAGTTCCTGCCGGACAAGTACGAGCCCGCGGCGTTCGCTCTCAAGCTCGGCGTGAAGGACGCCATGCTCGCTACCGAGCTGGGACGCGAGCTGAACGTCCCGATGCGCATCGCCAATCTCACCTATTCCGACATGATCGACGCGCTGAACCGCGGCTGGGCCGATCGCGATACGCGCGCGTTCATGCTGCTGCAGTCGGAGCGCGCCGGCGTCAAGATCTCCGTGCCGGAAGGGAAACTGAAGGAAGTACTTGACCGAGGGTGACGACGGCTACCGCCTGGTGACGACGCTCGCTGGTGGCGACAGGTTTTCAGCACGCATGACCCCTGACGCCTGACCCATGACCGGTTCTCTTACAGCGCGAGAGGCGCCGCCTTCTTCCCCAGCGCGCCCGGGTTCTCGCGCCAGATGGCAGGATCGCGATCGACGTACAGCTCCACCGTGATGCCGTCGGGATCGCTGAGATAGAGGGAGAAGGTAGTCTCGTGCTCGGTGGTGCGCAGCACGGTCACGCCGGCGGCCACCATGCGCGCCTTCGCTTCCTTGAGCAGCTCGATATCCTCGTCTCCCACCTTGAACGCGACGTGCATCACGCCGGCGCGCTCGGGGTCGTTCGCGCCCGCGCCCGGCGCGAGCTCCATCAGCGCCAGGTCGTGGTGCTTCTTCCCAAGCGAGAGGAACGCCATGCGCCGCCCCCGTGGATTGCCTTGCGATACCACCGGCAGGCCCAGCGTGTCGCGGTAGAACTTCAACGACCGGTCGAGATCGGTGACCTGCAGCACGACGTGACCCAGCTCGCGGATCTTCATGGGGTGACCCTCCAGTGGTTCGGGCGATTATTCGGCCACAGGCGAACCGCTGTCAAATGCAGGATAGCGCCTATCAAGAATGACGGATAGGCGCCCTGATGTAGGGCAGCGGAGAGCGTAGCGAGGGGCCATCCCCTCATTGTCGGTACTACGACTTCTTGCTCCGCGCGGCCTTCTCCTGTGGCGCGTTGACCCTGGCCTGCAGGGATCCGACCAGGTCCGCGCACGGGGCGTCCTTTCCGGGGCCGGTCTCGATCAACGGGATGATCGCCGCGAGCGGATTGATCAATCCGAGCAGCACCGCCGCGCCGACTCTCGCCGCCACTACGCCCTTGTCCAGGCCGAATTGCGGATTGGCAAACGACCCCCGCGCGTGCAGTGGACCGCGCAATACGATCGGGCTGAAGTCCTTCGGCAGGGGCGTGACGGTCAGGTTGAGGGTTTCATCGCGCAGGTTGACGGTGCCCTTTCCGCCGAAATAGGTGTCGTCCGTATCGATCACGAACGCGTCGCTCGTCATCAACCCGTCCTTCACGTTGAACGCGACGACGCCGCACCGCAGCGCCACCTGCTGGTCGCCGCCGATCCAGAACTTGACGATCTCGGCGATGTCGGCGCCCGCGAACTCGAGCAGCAGGTTGCTCATCTCGCCGCCGCCCGACATGAGATCGAGACGGCCGTTGGCGGTACCCAGCACGGCGGCCACAGAGTTGCCCTGTCCCTTGAACCGCGTCCTGCCGTCGATGGCGCCGAGCGACTTTTCGAGCAATTCGGCCTTGGGCACCAGCTGGCCTATGCGCAGCTTCCTGAAAGTGCTGTCGACGTCGACGCCCAGGTTCTTGCCCCGCGCGTCCACGCTGACGCGGGAGCTCAACGTCCCGCCCGCGACGCCGAAGTCGATCGGCGTCAGCTTGAAGACGCCGTCGACCAGGTCCAGGTTGGCCTTGAGGTTGTCGAGCGGCAACTCCTTGTTCCTGAACTGCGCGGCGGTCAGCGTCACTTTCGCGTCCACTCGCCGCAGCTTCTCCAGATTGATCGTATTGGCCGGCAGGACCTTGCCCACCGCTACCGGCGTCGCGGTTCCGGGAGCAGCACCGACGAAACCGCCCAAGTCCTTGATGTCGAGCAGCCTGGAATGGAGCTTGCCTCCGAGCACCGGGCGCTCCTTGCCCAGGTCGACGGTGAATTCTCCGCCCAGATCGCTCGCGCCGACCTTCCCGGTGAAGCCGGAAAAGCGCCAGAACTTGTCCTCGCGCTGCAGGCGCCCCGCCAGCTTGTACGGCGAAGTCGCCGGAAGAGAGATATGCAACGCATCTCCGAGCTTCGCCAGGTTGCCTCCCGCGAGGCTCAGGCGGGCATCGATCGTGCCCAGGGTCGCGAGACCCGTCACGGTGCCATCCACCGAAAATTTCGCATCGGCGACCGTGCCTTCCAGTTTCAACGGATAGGCCTTCGACTCGTCCACGAGCGTGAGCAATCCGCCGCTCGCGCCGCTCGCCCTCAGGCTCGTCCCGTTCACGCGGCCCTGCGCTGCGACCCGCAGGCCATAGATCGCGTCCGCAGTCGATTGCAGATCCAGCGTGGCGTCGGTACTGGTCATCGCATCCTTCACGGTCAACCTGCCCTTGTCGACCGTCAACTGCTGAATCTCGGGGGATTCCCCGGTCTGCTCCCGCTCCGGCCTCAGGAACCAGTTGCGGCGGCCTTCGCTGTCGCGCTGCAGCAGCACCCTGGCATTACCGAGGGCCACCTCCGGAAAAACGACTCGGCCCCGCAGCAGGCTCACCAGGTGGAAGGAGAAGTCCAGCGAGTCCGCGACGATGAAGGGCTGCGGATCGCCCCAGGCCGCGTTGGAAACCGTGATATTTTCTGCGCGCACGCGCGGGCTCCAATGGAACGGCCGCACACGCAGGTTGCCTTCTATCCGCACCTCGCGGCCGGTGCGCTCCTTGACCTTTTTCCCGATCCAGCCTCGGGCATGGTTCCAGTCGAAAAGGGCGAGCGCAATGACGGCGGCGGCGATCAGCGCGACCACCACGCCGACGCCGCCCAGGACCCAGCGGAGCGGTTTAGCCACCATCGCGCACCCGGGGCGGCGCGTCCACCTGCCGCTGCGACCGGCGTTCGCTCAAGCGCTGGCGCTCGCCTTCGGCGGTCAGCTTCTCGGGCTTGTCCTTGCTGGCCGCAGCCCTGTCCTTGTTTATGGTGAACGGTTCACCCGGCGCTTCTTTTTGCGTCGCAGGCTCCTGGCGCTCGCCCAGGCGCTGGCGCTCGCCCTTGCTGACGGCAGCGGTGCCCGCCTTCTCCTTCGTCGCCGGCGCGCCCTGCACGTTGGCCTGCAGCGATTGCACGAGATCCGTGCACGGCGCCTTGACGTTCCTGCCGGGACCGGTTTCCACCGTGGCGAGCACCGAAGCGAGCGGATGGATGAGACCGAGGAGCAACCCCGCTCCTATCCTTCTTGCGAGGCCGACCTTTTCGAGGCCTACCTTCGGGTCCTTGAACGTGCCCGAGACCTTCAGCGGGCCCCGCAGCGACAGTATGCTCACGTCCTTGGGCAGCGGCGTGACCGTGAGATCGAGCGTCTCGTCCTTCAGATTGACGGTGCCCTTGCCGCCGAAATAGGTATCGTCGGTGTCGATGACGATGGCCTCGCTCGCCATGACGCCGTCTTTCGCGTTGAACGCCATCGCGGCACAGCGCAGCTCTACTTTCCTGTCCCCGCCTACCAGGAAGCCGATTATTTCGCCGAAGTCCGCCCCGCCGAACTCGAGGAGCAGATTGCTGACTTCCCCGCCGCCCGACACCAGGTCCACGCGGCCGTTCGACGAGCCGAGCACCGCGGCCATCGAGGTGCCCGTGCCCTTCACCTGCACCCGGCCATCCAGGGCGCCGACCGACTCCTCGACCAGCTTCGCTCCCGGAACGAGCTGGCCCAGGTGCAGCTTCTCGAACCGGGAATCGAGATCCACCAGGACCTGCTTGCCGCGCGCATCGACCGCCGCGCGGTTCTTCATCTTGCCGCCCGCGACGCCGAAGTCGACCGGATCGAACTTGAGGAGACCGTCGGCGAGGATGAGCCTGGCGTTGAGGTTATCGAGCGGCAGCTTGTCGCGATTGCGGAATTTCGTGGCCGCCAGGGTCACGTTCGCGTCCATGCGGCGCAGCTTTTCCACGCTGATCGTTTCCGCCGGCAGCACCTTGCCCGGCTCCGTCCGGTCGGGCTGCCCCGGTTTTCCCCCGACGAAGCCGCCGAGATCCGCGATATCGAGGAGGTTGGAGTTGAGCTTCGCCTCCATCACGGGCCGCTTCGGCGCCATGTCCACCTTGAAATTCCCGCGCAGATCGCTTTCCCCGACCGTGCCGCGGAATTCGTCGTAGCGCCAGACCTCGCCGCTCCGCACCAGACGGCCGCTGATCTTGTAGGGCTTGGTGTCGGGAAACGCCAGCCGTATCGCATCGCCCAGTCTGGACAGGTTCTTGCCGGCGAGGGTGAAGCGGCCATCGATCTCCTTCAATTCGGCGAGGCCGGTGATCGTTCCCTCGAAGATCGCGCTGGCCTCACCGATGACGGCGTCCAGCTTGACCGGATACGCCTGCGATTGATCGAAAAGGCTCAACAGGCCGCCGCCCCGTCCCGTCGCCTTGAAGGTGTAGCCCTTCGCCTTGCCCTCCCCGGCGACCTCGATGCCAAATTGCTCGTCCGAGATGGTCTGGACCTTGACCGCTAGATTCGAATCCGACACGACGTCCATCAACGCGAGACGGCCCTTGTTCACGGTGAGACGCTTGATCTCAACGGGCTCGCCGGTCTTCTCCTCGTCTGGCTTCAGGACCCAGTTGCGCCGGCCCTCGCGGTCCCGCTGCATGAGCACCGACGCTTCTCCGAGCGCGACGTCCGGAAACACCACCCGCCCGGAGATCAACGGCAGCAGGCTGATCGAGAAATCGATCGAGTCCGCGTCTATCATCGACGTCTTTTCACCCCACTCCGCGTTGGAAAGAGTCACCTGCCCCGCGTGTACTTTCGGATGCAGGGAGAACGGGCGGACCTTGAG
>DASRJL010000129.1:0-2234 GCA_035649495.1 Burkholderiales bacterium
GTTTCGAGCAGATTAGAGCATATCACGTCCCGACCCGCTGTCCGCAACGTGTCAATCAAGGCGCTCGAGGGTGATGCGAGGTGCGGTTGTGCACTCGAGCAAAACTAGGGTCGGCGGTCCAAAAGGTCATTGATCCAGATCGAAAAGTGTCACTTTTGGCAGTTCGGACTCCTCCATCGCCGGAACATCACACCGTGCATCCCGCTAAGGCACACATGCCGAACTCATGACTGCCGACGAGGACGGCTGTTTGACGATCAGGTCAGCAGCCTTCTCGGCGATCATGATCACGACCGCATTGATGTTGCCGCCGACCAGATCAGGCATCACCGAGGCATCGACGACGCGCAGCCCTTCGGTTCCGAGCACACGAAGGTCCGGATCGACGACGGACGTTGCATCAGATGTCTGGCCCATGCGGCAGGTCCCGAGTGGATGGTGAACGGTGATTCCGGTCGCGCGAATGTGGGCGTCGATGGCGTCGCGTGACGCCTTCGGCCCGGGCGCCAACTCCTGATCGACGAACGGCGCCACGGACGCTTGGCGGCCGACGTCCTGCACCAGGCGAATGCCGTCGCGCAGCACCGCCCAGTCCTTGTCGGTGGCCAAAAAATTCTGCCGGATCGTCAACGCGGCGCGCGGATCAACGCTGGCGAGCCGGACCTCACCGCGGCTTTCCGGCCGCAGCAGGACCGCACGACAGGCGAAGCCGTCAGGAAACGGCTTTCTGAACGGCGAAAAATACGGATGCGCAGTCATCGGGGCCGCGTTGAAGAGAAGCTGCAGATCCGGCAGCGGGGCGTCCGCCCGGGTCTTGAGAAACGCCGTGAGCCCGATCGGAAGATCGCTGGCCATGCCCTGCCCGAACAGATACGCGCGCGCCAGATCGGGCACGATCCGATCCAGCCGCATGCGGCGGTGGAACGCCCCCGGCTCCCTGCGGCTGTAGGCGACGGCGGCGGAGATGTGATCCTGCAGGTTCTTGCCGACGCCCGGAAGCGACACCTGCACCTTGATGTCATGCGCGCGAAGCTGCTCCGGTTCGCCAATGCCCGAGAGCATCAGCAATTGCGGGGAGTTGATCACGCCGCCGCAGAGTAGAACCTCCCTTTCTGCGCGGACGGAATTCAGCGTTCCTCCGCTCAGATACTGCACCCCGACAGCCTTGCTCCCCTCGAACAGAACGCGTGTCGCGAGCGCGCCCACGCGTACCGTCAGATTGGGCCGCTTCAACGCCGGCCTCAGATACGCAACGGCGGCGCTGCAGCGCCGGCCATTGCGCACCGTGCTCTGCACAACAGCGAAGCCCTCCTGCTGCGCTCCGTTGTAATCCTCGGTCGTCGGGAACCCGGCGGCAGCGCCGGCTGCGAACCAGGAATCGACCAATGGATCCTGGTATTGCGAATACTGCGTGGTCAACGGACCGGACCCGCCGCGGTATGAGTCGGCCCCGCGCTCCCACGTCTCCTGGCGCTTGAAGTACGGCAGGACCTTCTCGAACGACCATTCCGGCAGCCCCGACGCCGCCCAGCGGTCGTAGTCGCCGCGGTGGCCCCGCACGTAGGCCATGGCGTTGATCGACGACGAGCCGCCGATCACCTTGCCGCGGGCGCATTCCAGCCCGCGGCCGTCCATGGTGGCTTCGGGCTCGGCGAAATACATCCAGTCGTGCTTGCGGTTCAGCAAGATGTAGGGCCAACCGAGGGGAATGTGGATCCACGGGTCGCGGTCCCAGCCGCCGGCCTCCAGCAACAGAACCGACACGCCGGCATTTTCCGTCAACCGTGCGGCCAGGGCACAGCCGGCGGAGCCGGCGCCAACGATGATGAAGTCGTAACTTGCCGGCCGTGCCATACCCGTCATTCTGGCTTTCAGGGGACGTGCGGACTCGTTCAGGAAGGCGATGGACCGTAACAGCAGCTAAGTATGCGCGGCAGCCGCTGAGTCCTCGAGTTGTCGCCTGCTCGTCATCGCCGACGAGGATATCGACGCGCAGGCTTCACCGACGCTGCGACGGTTCGCGGTGCCATGCGAGCGCGAGGTTGCGTCTTGGACCGCGAGCGGCCGTCGTGCGGTCCACCTAGGGACCGTCACGCGACGCTCACTCCCTGCCGCGGAGTCTCTGATCCGATCAGGCTGGAGACGCGAGCGGCTTGCCCTTCTCCAGGATATACGTGATCAAGATCCGCGACTTCGCAGTGCCGGCCTTGCCACCCGCATGGGGCGTTGCCGGC
>DASRJL010000130.1:0-39933 GCA_035649495.1 Burkholderiales bacterium
GAGCAGCGTGTGCCCGTCGGGCGCGCTCTTCGCGACGTGGTCGGTGCCGACGACCGTCGCCGCGCCCGGACGCGGGTCCACGATCACCTGCTGCTTCCAGCGCTCGGACAGATAGGGTCCGATGATGCGGGCGTTGGCGTCGCTGCTGCCGCCCACGGGGAACGGGATGACGAAGCGCACTATTTTCCCGGGGAACGGCTGCGCGTGAACGCCCTGCGCGGCCAGCGCCGTCGCGACGGCCGCCGCCCATAACGCGTATCGCATATCTGGTCTCCTCCGTGAAACAGGCTATGCCAGCGGTGCCGCGGGGTCAACGCGGCCAGCCGCCAGCTCGGCGCCGCGCCGGGTCGCTGGTTTGGCGGCCGCGTCCGTTTCGTGTTTAATGACCGGATAACTCGATAGAAGTCGGGGAGATAGTCGATGAAGAAGTGCACGCTCGTCATATTGCTGGCATTGCTCGGAACGAGCAGCTGGGCGGTCGCGCAGAACTATCCCACGCGCCCCGTCAGGCTGATCGTCGCCTCATCGCCCGGCGGCGGGAGCGACATCATCGGCCGCATGGTGGCCCAGAAGCTCTCGGAGGAGTACGGCCAGCAGTTCATCGTCGACAATCGCGGCGGAGCAAGCGGCGTCATCGGAACGGACATCGTTGCGAAGGCCGCGCCCGACGGCTACACGCTTCTCATCATCCAGCCGTCGCTCACCATCAATCCGAGCATGATCCAGAAGCTGCCGTACGACACTGCGCGGGATTTCACACCGATCGCGCTTCTGGTGGATGCGTCACAGATCCTGAGCGTGCACCCATCCGTTGCGGCAAAGACCACGAAAGACCTCATCGCGCTCGCGAAAGCCAAACCGGGCATATTGACGTTCGCCTCGCCCGGAATAGGCACGAGTCCGCATCTCACCGCGGAGCTCTTCAAGCTCAAGGCCGGCGTCGACATGCCGCAGGTGCTGTTCAAGGGCTTCGGGCTTGCCGTGATCAGTCTTATCGCCGGAGAGGTGCAGGTCTCGTTCTCGACGATTCTCTCCGTGCAGCCGCACGTAAAGAGCGGCAAGCTGCGAGCGCTCGGCGTCTCCACCGCGAAGCGCGTGCAGGTTCTGCCGGATGTGCCGACGATTTCCGAGTCCGGGCTGCCAGGCTTCGCGACCTCGCAGTGGTTCGGGATATTGGGACCGGCGCGCCTGCCGCGACCCATAGTTGACCGCCTGTACGACTCGCTCGCCCGCGCGACCAGCACTCCCGAGATGAAGGAGCGGTTCGCAGCACAGGGAGTGGAGGTAGTGAATAGCAAGCCGGAAGAGTTCGCGGCCGTCATCAAGCGCGAATTGGTGCAATGGGCCGAGGTCATCAAGGCCGCCGGCATCAAGCCGCAGTAAACCGTTATTTCCCCTGCAACCGGGAGGGTTCATGGCTCGAAATCCACGCAATACCGCGCACGCAACCGCCCGCGATCTTCCTGGACAGGTCGTCCTGGTGCTGCAGGGCGGTGGTGCGCTGGGCGCATACCAGATCGGTGTGTACCAGGCGTTGCACGAGGCGGGCGTGGAGCCCGACTGGGTCATCGGCACTTCGATCGGCGCCATCAACGGCGCGATCATCGCGGGCAATCCCCCCGAACGCCGCCTGGCGCGGCTCGAAGCGTTCTGGAGTACGGTTCGCCAGCAGCAATTCCACGCCATGCTGCCGCCGTGGCTGGGCGTCGCGAACCTGCTGTCGAACCTGAGCATGTACACGCGCGGTGTCGAGGGATTTTTCGCGCCCAATCCGGGAGTGGCATGGGGGCTGCACGCCGGGGTGGGCGTGGAGCGCGCCTCGTACTACACGACCGGGCCGCTCAACGCCACGCTGCAGGGCCTGGTCGATTTTCCGTGCATCAATTCGAAGCTCGTGCGCCTCACGCTGGGCGCGGTCAACGTCCGCAGCGGCGAGATGCGCTACTTCGACAACCGCGACATCGAGCTGGACGTGCGGCACGTGATGGCCTCCGGTGCGCTGCCCCCGGCGTTTCCCGCGGTGCGCATCGACGGCGATCCGTACTGGGACGGCGGCATCTATTCCAACACCCCGATGGAAGTGGTGCTCGACGACAAGCCGCGGCGCGATTCGGTGATCTTCGCGGCAAACCTGTGGCACGCGCAGGCGTCGGAGCCAGGCTCGATCTGGGAGGTGCTCGGCCGGCAGAAGGATATCCAGTATGCCAGCCGCGCGGCGAGCCACGTGCTCCGCCAGCAGCAGATCCACCGGCTGCGGCACATCATCCGCGAGCTCGCTCAGCACTTGCCGCCGGAGCAGCGCAAGGAAAAAGAGATGCAGGAGCTCGTCGCCTACGGCTGCGCGACGGTGATGCACGTGGTGCCGCTCAACGTGCCGCGCCTGGACGGCGAGGACCATACCAAGGACATCGATTTCACGCCCCTGGGCATCAGCGGCCGGCGCGAAGCGGGTTACACGGCTACACGCGACGCGCTCGAGCGTGCGCCGTGGACCCGTGCCGTGGACGCGATGGAGGGCGTCGTCATTCACGAGCCGCCGAACTGACCCCCGGCACTATCCTCCCCCGGGGTCCGATTGGAACGGAAATTGCCCCTCCAAGGGGTGCGGAGGTAAAGAAAACCCCCCGCGTGTGACGTAGATCACATCGCAACCGTGCGATTTTCTCTTGAAGGAACAAAGCTTTGGGCGCATTGTCCGAGACAAGAGCACCCTATGGCGAGCGCCACTTTCAGTACAGCGAAGTCTGCACACCTTACGGCCGTCCCGGCCAAGCGTGAGCGCGACCGCTGCCCTACGACCGTGGTGCAGCTCTTCGAGAGCCGGCAGCCCCGCGTGGTCGAAAACGCCGCCAGCGCGCTCGAGGCCATGCCCCACCTGATGGAGCGGATCTGCCTGCTTTGGGGTCAGGGCGAGTTCGAACCGTACGTCAATCTCCTGATCCTCGATTCACGCGACGGCGCGCGGCAGGGCTTGCCCTGGGAGGCAGCCCAGGAACTCCTGTTCCTCGCCGAGTTGAGCATGGCCAAGCGCGCGCTCCACGCTTCTGAAATCACCGGAGTCCCGTTCAAGCAGATGTTCGCACGGTGCCTGGAAACAGCCGAGCGAACGGCACGCACCTCGAGCAGCCTGGGCCTCGAGGCCAAGGCCGATCCGTGGGGCGATCCCCGCGCGAGCTCGGATGCGAGCAAGCTCGACAAGCGGTCCCAGGCTGCGCCGCGCGCGCGCGAAAAAACCGGCGGGTGGAAATAGTTACCGAATGACCCCCTGAAGGAGCGGCCTGCTCCTTCCGTACGCTCCCCGATTTTCTGGCATCATCCCCGTCGCAGGCCGCATCGACCTAGGAGGATGAACATGGAAATAAAACCGACCCTGAGAGTGATCAACCAGGCCGACTTTCCCGGACGGCGCGGGGTGACCGACGGCCAGACCTACCAGCGGCTCGTCGGATGGCCGGGCGTGCAGGACACCGACCGGGTGCGCGTAGGACGCGCCACCTACAAGCCCGGCACCTACGAGCAGCTCCACTGGCATCCCATCGAAGCCTGCTACTACGTGATCGCGGGTCACGCCACCGTGCGCAATGTCGCGGGCGAGGAATTCGACGTCGGGCCGGGATCCATGATCTATGCGCCGCCGGGCATCGCGGGAGCGCACGAATGGGAAGTGAAGGAGTCGCTCGAGCTGCTGGACATACGCGCCACCAACGAGACCAACAAGAAGATCCAGTACACGGTGGACAAGAAGACCATGCGCTCCTACATCGATCTCCAGGACCTCGAGTACCGGGAGGCGATCAGCTTCAAGTCGCACTACTAAGAGCCGTCATGGGTCAGGGGTGATAGGGAAGAAGTGATGAAAGATGGTGATGAGAGGTGGTGACGGGAAATGGTGATGAAGAACCGTAACTAGCCTGTACATCACCCCTTTTCATCACCAGCAATCATCACTTCTTCTCATCACCAGTTGTCGGACTGGCGTCCGACCTCAGTATTTCCATCCCCGCCTGCAGGCAGCGCTCGATGCGCGAGCGCTCCTTCGCGAGCTTCTCGTCGTTCCATTCCCAGAAGCCGTGCTTCGCCTTCATCCCGATGTGCCCCTTGTCGACCATTTCCTTCAGCAGCGGCGGAGGGACTTTCTCGGTGTACAGGTGCGGATAGATCGACGCGCCGGAGAGGTAGTGAGTATCGAGCCCGGACATTTCCTTCTGCAGCACCGGCCCGCACGCGATGTAGCGGAAGCCGAAACCGAAGCGCACGGCGGTGTCTATGCCCTCCGGCGTGGTCACGCCGTCCGCGATGAGATACAGCGCCTCGCGCATCATGGCGTGCTGCAGCCGGTTGCCGACGAAACCCGGGACATCCTTCTTGACCCAGATGGGCGCCTTGCCCAGGTCGCGCATCAGCTCGACCAGCCGCTCGGCGAGCGCCGGGTCGGTGCCGTCGGCACTGATCACCTCCACCAGCGGCACGAGGTGCGCCGGCATGAAGAAGTGCAGGCCGGCCACGCGCGAGCGTGTCTTCAGGTGCTTGCCGATCTCGCCGATCGGGAAGGTCGACGTGTTGCTCGTGAGCGGAGTCCCGGGGCGCGCGAGCCGCTCCAGCTCGGCGAACAACTTGTGCTTGAGCGGCAGGTCCTCGGTCGCGGCCTCGACCACGAGTTCCACGTCCTGCCAGGGCACGCCATTCAGGTCTGCATGGGTCTTCACGTTGGCGGAGTGGGCCTCGGCGGCACCGAGCTTCTTCAAGCCGGCGGCGATCCGTCCCGGCAGCGCGTCGCGCGTCTTCGGGGACGGGCTCATCACGTGCACGCTCCAGCCGCTCGCCGCGAAAATGACGGCGATGTCGCCGCCCATGACTCCGCCGCCGATGATGGCCGCCGCGGGCTTGCTTTGTCCCATGTAGCGCTCCGTGAGGGGATGAACAGATAGACACCGACCAACCGCGGCATTATAAGTGGCCTTTAAGGAAAACACCCGATGCGTACAGGTCCCCGATACTGGCTCCCATGGTTTGCGTTCTTGTGCTTCGCCGCGCCTCCGCCGGCCGCCGCGCAATGCGCGCAGGGCGAGGAGTACCGGCAAAGCGAGGCGGTCAGGGCGCGCTATCCCGATCCGCCGGTGCGCCTCACCACACCCGCTTTTGCTCCCGGCAAGACCGATTTCACCACCCACGAGGAAATGATGCGGTTTGTCCGCGACCTCGCGCGGCAGTCGGCGAGCCTCCACGTGCGCATCGCCGGTCACTCGCAGGAGGGCAGGGAGATCCCCGCGCTGGTGCTGAGCAACTCAGGTCACACCCGCGCTGCCGATCTCAAGCGGCTGAATCGCCCGGTGGTGTTTCTCATGGGACAGGTGCACGGCAACGAGCCTGCGGGCGGCGAGGCGATGCTCGCGGTGGCGCAGGCGCTCGCCGCCGGAGAGCTGAAGCCGCTCCTCGACCGGGTGACGGTGGTGATCTTTCCGCGCGCCAACCCCGACGGCGCGCATCATTTCTGGCGCTCCACCGCGAATTGCGTCGACATCAACCGCGACCACGTGAAAGCGGCGCTTCCGGAAACCGCCGCGCTGCGCGCCGTGATGAACGAGTTTCAGCCCGAGGTATTCGCCGACGCGCACGAATTCAGCGTGGCGACGCGCTGGATCGAGAAGTTCGGCCTCATACAGTCGTACGATTTCGTCATGCAGTACGCCACCAACCCCAACGTGCCGGCGGCGCTGACCGCGATTGCCGAGCAGCTCTACCGGCGTAACCTGGTGCGCGACGTGGAGCAGGCCGGCTATACCCATTTCTGGTACTACACGACCTCTTACGACGTGAAGGACAAGCGCGTCGCCATGGGCGGCACCATACCCGACATCGGGCGCAACTACGCGAGCCTGCAGAACGCGATCTCGTTTCTCATCGAGAACCGCGGCGTGGGCATAGGACGCGAGAGCTACGCGCGGCGGGTCCACACGCAGTACACGGTCATGGCGAGCCTGCTCAACACGACCGCCGCCAATGCCGCGGAGGTGCTCAAGGTGACGCGCGCCGTGCGCGAGGACGTAATCCGGCGCGGGCGCGAGCCCGCGGAGGCAGACACCGTCGCCGTCACGACCAATACGCCGATCACCCGGCAAAAGCTCACGATGATGGATCCCGGGAGCGGGGAGCTGAAGGAAGTCGAAGTCGAGTGGTCGGACTCCCTCGGCGTCAAGCCCGCGCTCGTGCGCCGCCGCCCCTGGGCTTATCTCATGCCGCCTTCGTTCCAGGATGTCGCGCGGCGCATGGCGTTGTCGGGTGTCGAGGTGCGGCGCCTCAAGCGGCCGGTGGAGCTGGAGGTAGAAAGCTACGAGGTCGTGGAACGGCGCGCGGGCGACACCTTTCTCGAAGGACACATCCGCAGCACGGTGAAGACCGAGGTCGCAGTGCGCAGGAAGGCGTTTCCGGCGGGCAGCTACGTGTACCTGATGGCGCAGCCCAACGCGAACGTGATCGCGATCGCCATGGAGCCCGAATCGCCATCCAGCTTCGTTGCCTGGGGATTCGTCCCGACGGACCGGCGCGGGCTCGCGAATCCCCAGGACGGCGCCCCGAGCGAGGTGCCGGTGTACCGCGTGCTACGACCGGTGGAACTTGAAACGGTGGCGGTCGAGGGCAGATAGCCTTTACAGCGGCCAAAACAGTATTCCGTCACCCCTTACTGCTTGACCCGGGTCGCGCTCCACTTCGCTTCGCCGCTGGCGTTTTTCACCGTTCCTTCAATCGAATTGCCGTTGACGCGCCCCGCATAGTCGCGATGGACGGAGGCCGATTCGGGGACCGAGAACGCGATGTGATCGCCGTCGAGCTTCAGGTTGTGCAGCGGTAGCGCCTTGCCGTTAAGCAGCACGGTCCCCTGGATATTCTGGTAGACCTGCTTCAGCGTCACCTGGACTTCCCGTGCGCCTGCACCGCCCGAGTTCCAGCGCCATGTGCCGGCGACCTGCGCCGGGACGATCCACAGGTAAGCGGTGCTGCCATCGACGGTCTCGGTCTGATCGGCCTGCCAGTCGTCCATGTTGAAAGCGTGGGAGACCACGCGCGTGCCCGGCCTCATCTTCAGTATCGTCGGACGCAGCTTCACGTTGAGGGAGGGCAGCAGGTACAAGGTCAGCACGGTGGCCTTGCTGAAATCGGTCTGGAAGATGTCGCCGTGGATGAATTTCACCTTGGCGGCCATGCCCTCCTTGGCGGCGGCGCGCTCGGACAGCGCAACCATGTCGGCGTTGTACTCCACGCCGTAGGCCTGGGCGCCGCGCTTGGCGGCCGTGATCACGGTTCTGCCGTCCCCGCTGCCGAGGTCGTAGAGGATGTCCTTGGCCGTGAGCTTCGCCATGTCGAGCATGCGCTCGACGAGAGCCTGCGGGGTCGGCACCCACACGACGTCTTTGCCGCTCTGGCCGACCTGCGGGGTGTACTCCTTGGAAGCCTGCGCGCAGGCGGTGCCGGGGAGCAGGCCCGGCGCGAGCGCGAGCAGAGCGCAGAAGAGCAGGGACTCGAGCCGGGCATTCCGCATTGGTTGTCCTTCGCCTACTTGGTGCGCGTGGCAGTCCACTTCGCTTCGCCGCCCGGCTGCTTCAACGTTCCTTCGATGGCGCCGCCGCTCACGCGCCCCGTGAAATCACGGCGGATCGGGTTGGTCCCGCCCGTCTCGAAGACGGAGAAGGTAATGCGGTCACCGTCGAGCTTCATGTTGCGAAGCTGTCCCGTCTTGTCATCGAGGCGGACCACGCCCTCGACGTTCTGGTATTGCTGCTTCAGCACCAGCTCGTACTCCTTCGGTCCGCTGCCGGCGATGCTCCACTTCCACGTGCCTTCCACGGGCGCGGGCACGATCCATAAGTAAGCGGTGCGTCCGTCCACGCTGTCGGTCTGGTCGGCGGGCCAGTCGTCCATCGTGAAGGCGTGGGAGACCACGCGCGTGCCCGGCTTCATCTTGAGTATCGTCGGACGCAGCTTCACGTTGAGCGAGGGCAGCAGGTACAAGGTCAGCACGGTGGCCTTGCTGAAATCGGTCTGGAAGATGTCCCCATGGATGAATGTCGTCTTGCCGGAGACGCCCTCCTTGGCGGCGAGGCGCTGGGACAGCGCCACCATGTCGGGATTGAACTCGATCCCGACCGATTGGACACCGCGCTTGGCCGCGGCAATGACGGTCCGGCCGTCGCCGCTGCCCAGGTCGTAGTGGATGTCCTTCGGCGTGATCTTGGCCATGTCCAGCATGCGCTCGATCAGGGCCAGCGGGGTGGGCACCCAGATGACGTCCTTGCCTTCCTGGCCGCTCTGGGGCTGGTACTTGTCGTCCCCGTACTGCTGGGCGCCCGCGGCCGGGGCGACGAGGCCCAATGCCGCGGCGGCCAAAGCGGCCAGGATCTGACGCCTGCTAAACGGGTTGGGGTAACTCATGAAAGCTCTCCGTGGTTGGTTGCCGATCGCGTTTCAGCTTTATACAGGAATTTCAACCCCGCGCTCACCGGGGGCTTACCCTTAACGTTTGTTAACCTCGGCAGGAGTACGAAATCCCACAAAAACCTCAGTGCCGGCCGATGCGCCCGTCCAAGGTAGTCCCGGCGGCGACCATCGCCTCGATTTCCGCGTCGGAGCAGCCGATCTCGCGCAGGATCTCCACGCTATGCTGGCCGAGCTTGGGCGCGGGATTCCACTCCTGTCGCACGCCCGTCGACCACTTGTTCGGCAGCCGCATGTTGCGCGTCCTGCCTTCCGTGGGGTGATCCTTCAACTCGAAGAACCCGATATCCGCAAGGTGCGGATCGTCGAGCACTTCATCGAGAGTGTGGTAAGGCATGGCGGGAATGTCCACCCCGTCGAAGATCTCCAGCCACTCGGCCGTGGTTTTCGTTTTCAGCGCTTCCCCGCGCACCTCGAAGTAGTCCTTCACGTTCGCGAACCGCGCCGGCACGGTGGAAAAGCGCGGATCGGTCTTGAGCTCGGGCCGGCCGATCGCGTCGAAAAATGCGAAAACCTGCTTCTGCGTGTTGGCCGAGATGCAGATCCAGCCGTCGCTCGTCGGGGTGGGCTTGCCGAGTGGATCTATCAGGCGCGGGTCGCCGGTTTCCCCGAGCGGCGGAACGAAGGTCTTCAGGTACATGTGCTCCTCGAGAACGAACTTCACCATGTTCTCGAACATCGGGATCTCGATGGAGCAGCCCTCGCCGGTGCGCTCGCGCCCGTAGAGCGCCATCGCGATCATCTGCACCGCGATCAGGCCCGTAACCTTGTCCGCCACCACCATCGGCACGAAGCGCGGCTCGCCCATGGCGCGGTGGTGCAGCGCCGACATGCCGCCCGAGCCCTGGATGATCGTGTCGTAGGCGGGCTTGTCGCGATAGCGCCCGTCCTGGCCGAAGCCGAACATGCCGCAATAGATGATCCTGGGGTTGATCGCGCGCACGTCGGCGTAGGCGAGCTTCATCCGCGCCATGGACGGCGGGCGGTTGTTCCAGATCATCACGTCGGCACGTGCGAGAAGCTGCTTCAACGCCGCATATCCCGCCGGCTGCTTGAGATCCAGCACGATCGAGCGCTTGTTGCGGTTCAGGTGCAGGAACTTCGCGCCCATGGCGGGCGTCACCGATTTCCCGTTCAGGTTGCGAACCAGATCGCCCGTCTTCGATTCGACCTTGATCACGTCGGCGCCGTGATCGGCGAGGATCTGCGTGGCGAGCGGGCCGACGACGACCGAGGTCAGGTCGACGACGCGCACGCCTTCGAGGGGGCCGCCGGCCACGTCGCTCTCGCTCCAGTGATGAGTGATAAGTGATGAGTGATAAGTGCTAGTGGAACTCCGCGTCGGCCGTGAGCGCGAGCGCCCCGGTGTCGTCGGCCGCCCAGAGCTTTGCGGTCTTGCCGTCCGCGGAGGGCTCGCCGCCGAAGGTGATCGGGCGGTTTACGAACATCGGCCGCACGTTGCGGGAGGCGATGGCGGCGAGCGGGCGCTTGCTGTTCAGTCGTGCGAGCTCCCCGGTAAGAAGCGTCGTCAGGCCGCCGTTCATGACGAGCCCGGGATAGCCTTCGGTCCCGGTCACGTACGGGTGATCGTAGTGTATGCGATGCCCGTTGAAGGTGATCGCGGAATAACGGAACAGCATGAGCTCGTCCGGTGTGACAGTGCTGCTCCACGCCGCCCTGGCCGGCGCGGGCTGCGGGGCGGGCGGTGGCGCACCGGGCTCGGGTGCTTCGCGATAGACGATGTCCTGCTCTTCCGTCACCGCGAGGCCGCGCGGGCTCGCGATTTCGATCTGCACGGTCACGAAGACCATCTGGCCGGTGCGACCCTGCTTGATGGTGACGCTCTTGATCGTCGACTCCCGCTTGATCTCGTCACCGACCCGCAAGCCGCTCTCGAACCGGATGCGCCGGCCGGCGAACATGCGCCTGGGCAGCGGCACAGGCGGCAGGAAGTCGCCGCGGGCGGGATGCCCATCCGGCCCTGCCTGCGTATGCCGTACCACACGTGGAAAGAAGATAGTGTCCCAACCGACCGGCAATGCATCGCCCAGCTTCGGTATCGGATAATCGAGATCGAGGGTTGCGGCGAGACGGTGCACGGTCGGAACCGTCACGTAGTCCACGGCTGTTTCCTTCTGGCCGATCCATTCCTTGAGCTTTTCGAGGTCTTGGCTCATACGGGCTTCATTTCCTTGGCAAACACTATTCCCTCTCCCTGGTCTGGGGGAGAGGGCTAGGGTGAGGGGGAACGTGTGATCCTCTCCCCGTTTACACGGGGAGAGGGTACCGGCCTTAGTGAGCGGCTAGTTTGCCGTCGCGGAAGGCGCGCGCTTCAGCGCGCTTCGCTGCCGTTCGAGATCTGGCGTTCGATCTGGCGCGTTTCGTTCTTGAGCAGCGTCGCGATCTCGGCGGCGCGCTTCTCGCTCATCCGGCTCGAGATCGTGGAGACCGACAGGGCAGCGAACGGCACGCCGCCCTGGTTGCGCAGCGCCTGGCCCACCGAGCGCACGCCGGCCAGCCCGGGCATCTCGCGCATCGCGAAGCCGAGCTTTTGCGCGCGCTTGACCTGCGACAGGAGGGAGCCGCCGTTCAGCCCGTATTCCGGAAGCCGGACATTGTTCGCGCCGACGACCTTATCGATCTCATCTTCCGGCAGCGCGGAAAGAATCGCGAGGCTACCGGTGCCCACGCCGAGGGGCCGGCGCATGCCGACTTCGAGCGTAAAGGTCTTGATCGGGAACGTGCCCTCGCGGCGGTCGAGGCACACGGCGTCGAGCCCGCTCCTCTGGGTCAGAAACACCGTGTCGCCGGTTGCCTCCGCGATGCGTGCGAGCGCGGGATGGCACATCTCGCGCAAGTTGAAGCGCGGGGTCGCTGTCAATCCCAGCTCGAACACCATGGAGCCCAGGTAATAGCGATGGGAATCGCCGTCCTGCTGCACCATGTTTTCGGCCGCGAGGCACTTCAGCATGCGATGCACGGTAGGGCGCTGCAGGCCGGTGCGGGTGGCGAGATCGAGCAGGCGGGAACCGCCACGATTGTGCGCGGCGATTTCGCGCAGCAGCAGCAGCGCGCGCTCTATGCTCTGGGTCCCGGTAAGTCGGGTATCGTCAGTAAGCTCGGATTTGCGTGGCATGTGATGAATTCCAAATGGTAAATGGCGGTAAAGAGGTTGGTTCCGGCCTCGATCTCTTTTTAGTCCGGATCGTGAACGAGGGATCCTATTATGCCACTACAAACGCACTGGTAAAATAGAGTCGCCGAAAAAAAATGGCATGTACTTTTAGTAAGAATCGTCTAATCTGTCACAATATGGACATTATGCCGGTGCCCCCTGGCGCACCGCCACCCCGACAGGAGTCCGTCATATGACCAGCCCCGCTTCACCCGGCGCCCGGTTTCGCGCCGCGCTCGCCGAGGAACGCCCGCTGCAGATCGTCGGGACCATCAACGCCTACCACGCACGTCTTGCCGAACGCGTCGGCTATCGCGCGATCTACCTCTCGGGCGGCGGTGTTGCGGCCGGGTCGCTGGGACTCCCGGACCTGGGCATCAGCACGCTGGACGACGTGCTGACTGATGTGCGCCGCATCACCGACGTGTGTGCCCTGCCGCTGCTCGTAGACGTGGACACGGGGTTCGGCGCGAGCGCGTTCAACGTTGCGCGCACGGTGAAGTCGCTCATCAAGTTCGGCGCGGCCGGCATGCACATCGAAGACCAGGTGGGCGCCAAGCGCTGCGGGCACCGGCCCAACAAGGAGCTGGTCTCCCAGCAGGAGATGGTGGACCGCGTCAAGTCGGCGGCGGACGCGAAGACCGATCCGGCCTTCGTCGTCATGGCGCGCACCGACGCGCTGGCGGTGGAGGGGCTCGAGGCGGCGGTCGAGCGCGCGTGCCGGTGCGTGGAAGCGGGCGCCGACATGATATTCCCGGAGGCGATCACCGATCTCGCCATGTACCGGAAGTTCGCCGACGCGGTGAAGGTGCCGATACTTGCCAACATCACGGAGTTCGGCAAGACGCCGCTCTTCACCGCGAAGGAGCTGGGAGCCGCGAACGTCGCGATGGCGCTCTACCCGCTCTCCGCTTTCCGCGCCATGAACGCGGCCGCACTGCGGGTCTTCGAAGGCATCCGGCGCGAGGGCAGCCAGAAGGGGGTAGTAGAGCTCATGCAGACGCGCGACGACCTCTATGGCTATCTCGATTACCACGCGTACGAGCAGAAGCTCGACGCGCTCTTTGCGCGCGAAAAGCAAAAGTAGAGGCGGCTGCAACCGGGGCAGCGCCGGTACCGCCCGGCAATCGTGGGAGCGCCACGATTGCCATGCAAGCATATAATATGTCGACCTTTTTCGCGCCCGCGCCATGCACCTCTACACCTTCGGCATCAACCACGAGACCGCGCCGCTCGCGCTGCGCGAGAAAGTGGCCTTTCACGCCGAGGCGCTGGTGGGTGCGCTGCGCGACCTGGTCGACCGCCGGCCGGTCAAGGAAGCGGCCATCATCTCGACCTGCAATCGCACCGAGGTCTATTGCAATACCGAGGAGCCGCCCGCGGTGGTGGACTGGCTCGCCGGCTATCACCACCTGAGACCGCAGCAGATCGAGCCGTATCTCTACCAGTTGCCGCAGGATCGGGCGGTGAAGCACGCGTTCCGCGTGGCGAGCGGGCTCGATTCGATGGTGCTGGGCGAGCCGCAGATCCTCGGGCAGTTCAAGGATGCGGTGCGCACCGCGCAGGCCGCCGGGACGCTGGGGCTCGTGTTGAACAAGCTGTTCCAGCGCACCTTCTCCGTCGCCAAGAGCGTGCGCTCCGAGACCGAGATCGGGACCGCCACGGTATCGATGGCCGCGGCCGCGGTGAGTATCGCGCAGCGCATCTATCCCAGCATCAGGGAGCAGGGGGTTCTTTTCATCGGCGCGGGCGAGATGATCGAGCTGACGGCGACCCATTTCGCCGCCCACCATCCGCGCCGCATGACGTTCGCCAACCGCACGCCGGAGCGCGCGCAGCACCTCGCCGACCGCTTTCTCGGGCGCGCGATCGCGTTGAACGATCTTGCCTCCCAGCTCGCCGTGCACGACATCGTCGTCAGCTCCACGGCGAGCCCGCTGCCGATCATCGGCAAGGGCCTGACCGAGAGCGCGCTGAAAGCGCGCAAGCATCGCCCGATCCTGATGCTGGACCTCGCGGTCCCGCGCGACGTGGAAGGCGAGGTCGGCAGGCTGGACGATGTTTTCCTCTACACGGTGGACGACCTGGGCAGGATCGCGCGCGCGGGCATGGACTCCCGGCAGAACGCGGTCGCGCAGGCCGAGGTGATCATCGAGAACCAGGTCACCGATTTCATGCACTGGCTCGGCAACCGCGAGCTGGTGCCGACGATACGGGCGCTGCGCGACGCCGCCGACCGCGCGCGCCGGCACGAGCTGGAGCGCGCGGTGAAGCGCCTGGCGAAGGGCGAGGACCCGAAGCTCGTCATGGAGCAGCTTTCCCACGCGCTCGCGAACAAGCTCCTGCATGCGCCCACCCACGCGCTCTCGCACGCGCGCGAGGAAGACCGGGTCGAGCTCGCGCAGATGCTCGCCCGGCTCTACCAGATACATCCCACCGAATGAAGCCGAGCATAGCAGCGCGGCTGGCGCGGCTCGCGAACCGCCTGGAGGAGATCACGCGTCTCCTGGGCCAGGAGGACGCCACCGCCGATCTCGACCAGTACCGGAAGCTTACGCGCGAGCACGCCGAGCTCTCGCCCGTGGTCGAGCTCTACCGGCGGCACGCGAGCGGCGAGCGGGACATCGAGACGGCGCAGCAGATGGCCGGGGATCCCGCCATGCGCGAGTTCGCGGAAAGCGAGTTGAAGGAGACCCGGGAGCGACTCGCCGTCATCGAGCAGCAACTGCAGCAGCTCCTGCTGCCGCGCGATCCCAACGACGATCGCAACATCTTCCTCGAGATACGCGCCGGCACCGGCGGCGACGAATCGGGCCTGTTCGCGGGAGAGCTGTTCCGCATGTATACGCGCTATGCGGAGCGCAGCGGCTGGCAGGTGGAAGTCATGTCGCAGAGCCAGTCCGACCGCGGCGGTTTCAAGGAAGTCATCGCCAAGGTGATCGGCCGGGGCGCGTATTCCAGGCTCAAGTTCGAGTCCGGCGGCCACCGCGTGCAGCGCGTGCCGGTAACCGAGACCCAGGGCCGCATACATACTTCGGCGTGCACCGTGGCGGTCATGCCCGAGGCCGACGAGGTAGCGGACGTGGTGCTGAACCCCGCCGAGCTGCGCATCGACACTTACCGCGCGTCCGGGGCGGGCGGCCAGCACGTCAACAAGACCGAGTCGGCGGTGCGCATCACCCATCTTCCCACCGGCATCGTGGCGGAATGCCAGGACGACCGGTCGCAGCACAAGAACCGGGCGCGGGCGATGGCGGTGCTCGCGGCGCGCATCAAGGACAAGCAGGTCAGCGAGCAGCAGGCGAAGCAGGCGGCCACGCGCAAGTCCCTGGTCGGCAGCGGCGACCGCTCCGAGCGCATCCGTACCTATAACTTTCCCCAGGGCCGCGTCACCGATCACCGGATCAACCTCACGCTCTACAAGATCGACCGGATCATGGACGGCGACATCGACGAGCTCGTCTCGGCATTGACCGCCGAGCACCAGACCGAGCAGCTCGCCCAGCTCGCGGAAGAGACGCAGCCTGCCTGAGCCGGGCGCCGTCCCGACGAGGTCGAGCAGATCCCCGTTCGCCCTGAGCGTCGCGCGCATGCCCGGAGTCGAAGGGTGAACGACACTTGCATTTCATAGCGCTCGCCATGCTTGCCGCCGCCCTGTTCGGAGCGGCATTAGTAAGTACTCACTCCGGGCTCCGGCATATGGATGCGATGTCGGGGGCGCGGGTGAGCGTGCCCACGGCGGCGGCGCTCTTCTGGCTCTGCGCGCCGTTCCTGGACTGGTCCGGGTGGGAGTGGTCGGCAGCCGGGGTGTACGCCCTCGTGGGCCTGTTCTTCCCCGCAGCGGTCACGCTCCTTACGTTCGAGGCCAACCGGCGCATGGGACCGACCGTGGCGGGCACGATAGGGAGCACCGCGCCGCTCTTTGCCGTTCTCGGTGCCGCGATATTCCTGGGAGAGGCGCTCGGCGCGCGCGAGCTGATCGCCACTGCCATCATTGTGCTGGGATCGATGGCGCTGTCGAGATCGAACGGCGAGGAGACCGGGACAGCATCCGCCGCGGCGTTGTGGCTGCCATGGTCGGCGGCGTTCCTGCGGGCGCTCGCGCAGTTGCTCACCAAGGCGGGACTGGCGTTGTGGCCGAGTCCGTTTGCCGCCGCGCTGGTGGGCTACACGGTATCGGCCGCGGTCGTGTGGACTGCCGGCGCGACGCAAGCGCATCCGCTCAACCGGGATGGAGCAGCGTGGTTCGCATTTACGGGATTGCTCAATGGCCTCGCCGTCCTCGCCATGTACTGCGCGCTCAACGCCGGACCGGTGCACCTCGTCTCTCCGATCGTCGCCACCTATCCGCTCTTCACGCTCGTGCTGAGCGCCGCATGGCTGCGACGGGAGCGGTTGACGGCAAGACTCCTGGCGGGCGTCGCAGCTACGGTATCGGGCGTGGTGATACTGCTCGTTCGCTGGTGAGTCCCATGACCGAGCGCGTGGGCGATCTGTTGAGGGCAGGAGAGATAGATCAGGCCGACGCTCGCGTGCTGCTGCGTGGCGTGCTGCAGCTCACCGATGCGCAGATCGCCGCGCATCCGGAACGGGAATTGACGGATGATGAGCGCGGGCAATATCGCGCGCTCGTCGCGCGGCGGCGCGCGGGAGAGCCGGTCGCGTACCTCACCGGCGAGCGCGAGTTCTACAGCATGGCGATGAAAATCACGCCGGCGGTGCTGATTCCGCGGCCCGAGACCGAGCTCCTCGTCGACCTGGCGCTCCAGCGCGCGCCGCAAGGACGCGCCGTCCGGGTGCTCGATCTTGCGACCGGCAGCGGCTGTGTCGCCGTCGCGATTGCACACGCGCGCCCTGCCGCGAGCGTGACGGCGACGGACGTCTCGACGGCGGCGTTGGCACTCGCGCGCGAAAACGCCGGCAGGCACGGCGCGGCGCTCGAGTTGATCGAAAGCGACTGGTTCGAGGCGTTAGCTGCCCGGCGCTTCGACATCATCGTCGCCAATCCGCCGTACGTGGCCGCGAACGACCGTCATCTGGATGAAGGCGACCTGCGATTCGAGCCGCGCGGGGCGCTGGTGGCGGGACCGACCGGCTACGAATGCATCGACAAAATCGTCGCGCAATCGCCGCGCCATCTTGAACCCGGCGGCTGGCTGCTCGTCGAACATGGACACGACCACGCGGCGGGGTGCCGCGACCGGCTTGCGCGCGGGAAATTCAAGGAAGTCTTCTCGGCGCGCGATCTGGCCGGCATCGAACGGGTAAGTGGCGGGCAGGTTTGACGCCCTATAAGGGTACAGCTACACTTTTGCCTGAGTGAATTACTCAAGTATAAGCATCACCCAACTACGAATCGAGGAAACCATGAGCGCTCAAGAAGTTATCAAAGGCCAGGTCGAGCAGCACCGCGTCGTTCTCTACATGAAGGGGACTCCGGACTTTCCCCAATGCGGCTTTTCGGCGAACGCGGTAGGCATACTCAAGGCCTGCGGCGTGGACGATCCGTTCACCGTGAACGTGCTCGAAGAGCCCGAGATCCGGCAGGGCATCAAGCAGTTCGCGAACTGGCCGACCATCCCGCAGCTTTACGTCAACGGGGAATTCGTCGGCGGCTCGGACATCATGACCGAGATGTACAAGAGCGGCGAGCTGAAGAAGCTGCTCGAAAAAACCGCCGCCTGAGATACGCACGAACGAAACGGACGGCCGCCGCTCAGGCGGCCGTTTTTCTGGTCAGCTCCCGTACGCCTGCCCCGCGACCCTGACGATCGATTTCGCCGTTTGCGGCGATATCGCCGAGCGATAGGCGCGCAGCAGCCAGGCGTTGAACTCCACGGCCGGCGGAAGAATGCTCCAACAGCGCTCTCACCCCCACTGCGAGTACGCGAACTGGGCGATCAACACCAGCGAGATGAAGAACAGCGCGCGCTTGACCCACGCGCGATAGGTGGGCGCTTCGATGCGATTGCGCAGCCGCACGCCCGCTAAGGAAGCCGCCACTCCGATCGCTGCGAAGGGCAGCGTCGCCAGCCATTGCGCGGTTGTCACGCCGCCGCCAGCCGTCATCACCGCCAGTTGCGTTATTTTCCCCACGAGAAACGACAGATTCATCGCCTGCACCAGCATGGTGGGCGTCAGGCCGAGCGCCAGGTAGAAAATGATGAGCGGCGGCGCCGCGACGTTTGTGGTACCTTCGAATATCCCCGAAACAATGCCCGACAACGGCGCAAACCTGCGCTCGTGGCGAATCACGATCGGCCAGTTCGCCCGGCCCAGCCGGTCGAGATTGAGATAGACGAGCGTCATCAGCGCGAGCACCAGCAGGTACGGCAGGTCGGGCGCGGAGACGAAGAGCCAGGTGCCGGCGACCGCCCCTATGACCTGGTAGAGGGGCATCATCCAGAAGCGCGAGAGAGCGGGCTTCAGCGAGCCGCTCGCGGAAAGGGCGACCATGATGGTCGCGAGCGTGGGCAGTAGCACCGCGACGATCGCCGTGCGCATGTCGCTTGCCAGCGCGATCAACGGCGTTGCGATGAACGGGAAGCCGAAGCCGAGCGTTCCCTGGACCAGGCCCGCGACGACCATCACGAGGGCGATCCAGAGTGCCAGCTCGGTGGAAAAGCCTTCAAGAGCCATCAAGAACCTTCACCGCTTGCGTTTGATCGGACGGCGCGGTCGTGCCAACATACAGAAAACACCCTATAACATCTCGGGATTTCATGCAGCCGCAGAATACCCTCGTCATCCTGTCCGATGAGCACAGCCCGCGCGTGCTGGGCGCCGCCGGACATCCGCAGATCCGCACGCCCAACCTCGACCGGCTCGCGAGCCGCGGCACGCGCTTCACGGCGGCGTACACCAACTGCCCCATCTGCGTGCCGGCGCGCGCTTCCTTTGCCACCGGGCAATATGTCCACAAGGTGCGCTGCTGGGACAACGCCATCGCCTACGACGGACACGTGCCGAGCTGGGGCCATCGCCTCATGGAGCAGGGCCATCACGTGGCCTCGATCGGGAAGCTGCATTACGCGGGAACCGACCCGAAGCGCGACGGCTTCGACGAGGAGATCCTGCCGCTGCACATCGTGAACGGCGTCGGCGATCTGCTGGGCCTGATCCGCGACGAGCTGCCGCGGCGGGCCGGCGCGCTCAAGCTGGGCCCGGAGGCCGGGCCGGGGGAGTCGGAATACACGCGTTACGATCGCAGCATCGCCGATGCGACCTGCCGCTGGCTCGAGCAGGCCGCGCGGCAGCCGCGCGGCAAGCCGTGGGTGCTGTACGTCGGCTTCGTCTCTCCGCATTTTCCGCTTATTGCCCCGCCCGAATTCTACGGTCTCTATCCGGAGGGCGAGGTGCCGTGGCCGGACATGTACGATCCGGCCGAGCGGCCGCGGCATCCGTTCACGGACGCGATGCGCAAGTGCATGTGCTTCGACGAGGCGTTCGACCCTGCGATGGTGCGGCGCGCGCTTGCAGCGTACTTCGGACTCGTCACCTTCCTCGACGACAACGTCGGCAGGATACTGCGCGCGCTGGAAGACGCGGGCATGGCCGGGGAAACCCGCGTCATCTATTCGTCCGACCACGGCGACAATCTCGGCACGCGCGGCATGTGGGGCAAATCCACCATGTACGAAGAGTCGGCAGGGATACCGCTCATCATGGCCGGTGCCGACGTAGCCGCCGCGCAAGTGTGTCCGGTGCCGGTGACGCTCGCGGATGTATTTCCTACGCTGATCGAGGGAGCCGGGCTGCGGCCCGATCCGCGCGACGCCGGATTGCCGGGAACGTCGCTCATCAAGGTTGCGCAGGGCGTTGCACCGCAGCGGACGATACTGTCCGAGTACCATGCCGCCGGGGCGCCTGCCGGCGCATTCATGATCCGGCGCGGCCGCTACAAGTACGTCCACTACGTCGGCATGCCGCCCATGCTCTTCGACCTCGAGTCGGACCCGCGCGAGCGCAACGATCTCGGGCGCGACCCGGCTTCCCGGCAGGTGATCGCGGACTGCGAGGCGGCGTTACGGAAGATAGTGGATCCGGAGGCGGTGGACCGGCTCGCAAGAGCCGACCAGCGCGCCAAGATCGCGGAGCACGGCGGCACGGAAGCAATCCTGAGGAAGGGCACGTTCCGCTATTCTCCGCCGCCGGGAGTGGAAGCCACGTATTTCTAGTGCCGGTTTCCGGGGAGATCGCCATGAGCCAGGGGAATCCGTACCAGCCGCCGCGTTCGCAGGTTGCCGACGTCAGCGACGCGGCACCGCTGGGAAACTTCGTGGAGGCCGGGCGGGGCGTCGACGCCGGACAGGGGTGGGCGTGGATAGCGTCCGGCTTCGGCCTGTTCCGGAAGCGCGCGGGAGTGTGGATCGCGGTAACCATCATCGCGGGCGTGCTCGTCATCGTCGTGAGCCTGTTCCCCATCATCGGTTGGCTCGTCAACACGCTCCTCATGCCCGTTTATCTCGGCGGGCTGTTGCTCGGTTGCAAGTCGCTCGAGGACGAGGGCGAGTTCGGGGTTGGACAGCTCTTCGCGGGCTTCAGCAAGCATACCGGCCGGCTGATGGCGGTCGGCGCCCTGAGCTTGGCGGGCTGGCTCCTCATCATGATCCCGCTCTTTTTCATCATGGGAACATCCATGTTCGCGCTCATGGGCGGCGATCCTGCCGCGATTGCCGCCGCGGGTCCCACGCTGATGCTGGGCGTGCTCGTTACGATCGGCCTGAGCGTCCCGCTTTACATGGCGCTGTGGTTTGCGCCCTGCCTGATCCTGTTCAACGAGGCGCAGCCGGTGCAGGCGCTCGGCCGGAGCTTCCGGGCCTGCTCGAAGAACATCATCCCGTTCCTCCTGTACGGCGTGCTGCTCTTCATCGTCTTCGTGCTCGCGACGATCCCCTTCGGGCTCGGCTTGCTGGTGGCCTTTCCCGTCCTCATCGCCTCGGTCTATACGTCCTACCGCGACATCTTCTACGCGCCGGCTTGAGCGCGGCACCGCGGCGCCCAGACCGCCCTCCGGCTGAGAATTGCTCTCAACCTGGCATGATTTCAATTAGATACCTCATTAAATGCAAGCGTTTGCATTTGCCTAGCGGCGGCGAATGTAATAAAATTTTCGGCTCTTTTCTGCCGGTACGACCGGGACGAGTCCCATGAACACGATGTCCGACACCAGAAATCTGGTTACGCCTACCGGGGCCAAGCCCGAGGGCGGCACGGTGCGGATGACGCCGAGCGAGGCGTTCGTCGAGACACTGGCTGCGCACAAGGTGAAGGACGTCTTCGGCATCGTCGGCTCCGCCTACATGGACGCCCTCGACCTCTTCCCGGGCGCCGGCATACGACTCATCAACGTGGCGCACGAGCAGAATGCGGCGCACATGGCCGACGGCTATGCCCGCGTGACCAACTGGCCGACGGTCTGTATCGCGCAGAACGGGCCCGGCATCACGAACTTCGTAACGGCGGTGGCGGCGGCCTACTGGGCGCATTCCCCGATGGTCGTGGTGACGCCCGAGTCGGGCAGTCTGACCGCCGGCCACGGCGGTTTCCAGGAAACCGAGCAGCTGCCGATCTTCTCGAAGATCACCAAGTGGCAGGTGCATGTGAATTCGCCGTTGCGCATGGCGGAACTGATGCACCGCGCGTTCGCGGTCGCGCTGCATGAGCGGGGCCCGGTGCAGGTCAACATCCCGCGCGACTACTTCTATGGCGAGGGCGACTACGAGATCCTGCCGCCGCTCGTCATCGAGCGTGCCGCCGGCGGCACCAACTCCCTCGACCGGGCCGCGAAGATGCTGTCCGACGCCCGGTTCCCCGTGATCGTGTCCGGCGGCGGCATCGTCATGTCGGGCGGCGCGGATGAAGTGAGGGCGCTGGCGGAGCACCTGACCGCGCCGGTCGTCAATACCTACCTCCACAACGATTCCTTCCCGGCGAACCACCCGCTTGGCTGCGGGCCCATCGGCTATCAGGGCTCCAAGGCGGCGATGAAGATGCTCTCGCGCGCCGACGTCGTGCTGGCGCTGGGCACGCGCCTGGGGCCGTTCGCGACGCTTCCCCAGTACGGCATCGACTACTGGCCGAGCGGCGCGAAAGTCATCCAGATCGACGCCGACAGCCGGATGCTCGGGCTGGTGAAGAAGGTGTCGCTCGCCATACAGGGCGATGCGAAGCTCGCGGCGCAGGAGCTCCTGAAGCGCCTGAAGTCGCGCGGGACGCCCAAGCCCGACAAGGCGCGCATCATCGACATCCGGGCGGAGAAGGACCTGTGGTCGGTCGAGCTGGCCAACCTGCCGTCCCCCAACAAGAAAGGACAGATCGGTCCGCGCCGCGCGCTCGCGGCGCTCGGCAAGGCGCTGCCGAAGAACGCGATGGTGTCCACCGATATCGGCAACGTGTGCTCGATGGCCAACAGCTACCTGCACTTCGAGCAGCCGCTGTCGTTTCTCGCCGCGATGAGCTGGGGTAACTGCGGCTACGCGTACCCCACCGCCATCGGGGCGAAGGTCGCGCGGCCGGAGCGCCCGGCGATCGCCTATGTCGGCGACGGCGCGTGGGGGATGAGCATGGCGGAGGTGATGACCTGCGTGAAGGAGAAGATTCCGGCGGTCGCGGTGGTATTCAACAACAACCAGTGGGGCGCCGAGAAGAAGAACCAGATCGACTACTTCGACAGCCGTTTCGTGGGCACCCCCCTCAACAACCCGGATTTCTCGGAAGTCGCGCGCACGATGGGCGCCGAAGGCTACCGCGTGGAGCACGAGGATGAAGTGAGCGACGCGCTCAAGGCCGCCCTCAAGATCGGCAAGCCGGCGGTGGTCGAGATCATGCTGACGCAGGAGCTGGGCGAGCCGTCGCCGCGCGAGGCGTTCAAGGCGCCGCGGCGGCTTCTGCCCAAGTACAAGAAGTTCAACGCGAAGCAATATAAATAGCCCGGCGATCCCTTTCGCAACCTCTCCGTCCAATAACGGTAGATGGGCTAGCTACTGCCAGAGGTAGTCCTGGCCTTGGCTTCCAGCTCTTCCCAGCGCTCAAGTTGTGCGTGGATGAGCGCCTCCAGCTCCTCGTTCCGCGCGTGATCCGCTTTCATGGCAGCGCCCCCTGCCTGGTAATAATCGGGGGCGTTCATCCTCGCGGCGAGCGCGCGCTGCTCGGCTTCGAGAGCTTCGATAGTTGCGGGCATCGCTTCGAGTTCACGGGTCTCCTTGTAGGTCAGCTTGACGCGTGAACGCTCGGTGCCCCGGCTCGCCGAGGGCTCGGGGCTGAGGGATGAGGGCTGAGGGATGAGGGATGAGGGTCTACGATCTGCGTCCGATCTCCCACCACCCCGGCTCGCTGCGCGATCCACCCCTGCTCGGGCAGGAGGAGAGGCTCGGGTTTGGTTGAGCCAGTCGCTGTAGCCGCCGACGTACTCGCGCCACACGCCGCCGCCTTCCGCAACGAGCGTCTGCGTGACGATGTTGTCGAGGAAAGCGCGATCGTGGCTCACCAGAAGGAGCGTTCCCGGATAGTCCTGCAGCGCTGCCTCCAGCATCTCCAGCGATTCGAGATCGAGATCGTTGGTGGGCTCGTCCAGCACCAGCACGTTGGCCGGCCGCGCGAAGAGCCGGGCGAGGAGCAGGCGGTTTCGTTCCCCGCCCGAGAGCATACGCACCGGTGAATTCACGCGCTGCGGGGAAAACAGGAAGTCGCCCATGTAGGCGAGCACGTGCTTCCTCACGCCGTTCACTTCCACCCACTCCGAGCCCGGGCTCACGGTCTCGGCGACGGTGCGTTCCGGGTCGAGCTGCTCGCGCATCTGGTCGAAATAGGCCGGCGCAACGCTCGTGCCGAGGCGTACCCGGCCGGAATCGGGCGCCAGCTCTCCGAGGATGATCTTCAACAGCGTCGATTTTCCCGCGCCGTTCGGACCGATCAGGCCGACGCGGTCGCCGCGCCTCAGCGTCAGGGAAAGATCCTCGACGATCCCCCTGTCGCCGTAGCGCTTGCTCACGCCTTCGAGCTCTACGACGAGCCGACCGCTTCGCCCGCCGGCATCGATCGCGAGCTTCACGTTGCCGATCCGGTCGCGCCGCGCCGCGCGCTCCCGGCGGAGGTTCTCGAGGCGGGTCACGCGGCCTTCGTTGCGCGTCCGGCGCGCTTCGATGCCGCGCCGTATCCAGGCTTCCTCCTGCGCCCAGAGCTTGTCGAAGCGGCGACGGGCGATCTCCTCCGCGGCGAGCTCGTCCGTCTTGATGCGAGCATAGTCCGAGAAGTTACCGGCGTACGACCGCAGTATCCCGCGGTCCAGCTCGACGATGCGCGTGGCGAAGCGGTCCAGGAACCACCGGTCGTGGGTGACCACGATCGCGGCCGGGCCCCTGGCCAGCGCCGCCTCCAGGAGCGCGATTCCGTCGATGTCGAGATGGTTGGTGGGCTCGTCGAGCAGGATGAGATCGGGCTTGAGCGCGAAGGCCAGCGCGAGCGCCGCGCGCTTCACCTCGCCGCCGGAGGCCGAGCCAGGCTCGATGTCGGCGTCAACCTGGAACCGGTGCAGGAACTCGTTCAGGCTCGCCTCGAAGCGCCAGTGCTCGCGATCGTCTTCGAACGACGCCTCGCCTGCCGGGACGCGCGCCAGCGCGACCAGGCTCTCCCGCAGGCTCGCTGCGGCGGGCAGCGCGGGCTCCTGGCTCACCAGCGCCACGCGCAGCCCTTCCTGCCTGCGCAGCTCGCCGCCATCGAGCGTAACGCTTCCCGCGATCACGCCCAGCAAAGAGGACTTGCCCGTGCCGTTGCGCCCGATCAGGCCGATGCGCTCATTCTCCTGCACGGTCAGCGTTGACCCGTCGAGCAGCGGCGACATGCCGTAGGCGAGTTGCGCGTCGGTAAGAGTCAGAAGCGGCATACGTTCAAGGGCAATTTAGCCACGGAAACACACGGACAAAGACCAGGGCGAAAATTGGTAGCTGCACTATCAATGCGTCCTTGCGGTTTTGTCCGTGTAGTTCCGTGTGATTCCGTGGCCGATTGGATTTTGATCTAGCGTCCCGCCAGTGCATGCGCCGCCACGAACCGCAGCTCTATGCTGTGCTGCCCGTCGATCTTCACGTTCCCTTCGTAGCGCCGCCAGAGGGCCCGCGCCGTATCGCCCTTCCCCTGCACGAGGTTGGCGGCCATCGCGGCGGCCAGCAGGTAGCGGCGGCTCGCGGCTGATTCGAGCGCCGCGGCCGGGCGCGCGAGCAGCTCCTCGCCCGCGGCGGCCATCATATCGAGATCGCGTCCGGCTACCGCCTTCAGCATCGTTATCCAGCGTTTCTGCTCCGGCGCCAGCGCGGCCACGCATCGGCTCGCGGCAAGCCGGTCCCAGAGCGTGCGGGATTCCGCCTGCGTCAGGTAGGGGGTAGTCGCCCCGGCGACCTGGAATAGCGCGTGCAGCCAGCTGTCGTGCCTGTCCGGTTCCACGCAGCGCAAGAGCCGTATCTGGACCAGCTCGAGGTCTTTCTGCAACGCGTGCGGTATGTTGACCGGCTCCGGCGGCTTCTCGGAGAGCAGGAACGCGAGCGCGTGGCGCGCCCGGCGCGTCGCCTCGCCTTTCTGATACTCCGGTCCGGTTTCGCCGGAAGGCGGCCGTGCCGGCGGCGCGTTGTCGAACAGCGCCACGATGGGAGCGTGGGCCGAGCCCAGCTCCACCAGGTCGGTCGCTTCGCTCCGAAGAAAACGCAGCCGCGGCGCGTTCAGGTCGACATGGGGATGGTAGTCGGAATTGGGCGGCGCGCCGTAGCTCGCGAAGAGCGGCGCCAGCGCTTTTCTGCCGCCGAGCCGACGCATGTCCAGGTCGCCGATTGCCTGGAGGTTGACCGTCCGCAACTCCTTCTCGAGTCCCGGCAGCCGGAACACGTCGGCGAGGGGGCGCGCGAGCGTTCCAGGCTCGCCCGCGACGATCAGGATGTCCTTGTCGTTGGGGACGTAGATGACGTAGTCGGGAAACACCTGCTCCAGCGCGCCGATGACGGAGGCGATGAGTGCTACCTCCGTCTCGTAGAGCTGCACCCACTGTACCAGCACGCCGTCGCGCTCAAGGTGGCGGCGCGCCATGCGGTAGAACTCGACGGTGAAGAGGCTCGATACGCCGCTCACCCACGGGTTGGAGGGCTCGGAGATGATCACGTCGTAGCGCCGGTTGTGCGTCGAGAAATAGGTCTTGGCGTCGTCGATGTGAATGCGGCTCCGTGGGTCGGCGAAGGCCGCGCTGTTGCGCGGCGCGAAGCCGCGCGAGGCCTGCGCCATGGCGGACTCGATTTCGATGGTGTCTACCGCTTCCAGCTCGAAGTTCCCGAGCAGCGTGTGCGTGGTGATCCCGGTTCCGATGCCGATGACCGCCACGCGCTTCGCTTCGGGCTTGACGGCGAGCGGCAGCACCGCGGTCAACGTCATCGTCGTTTCGTCCGAGAGCGGCGGCCCGTTCATGTTGACGCCGCCATCCGACTTGCCGTTCGTGCGGATCGAGCGCCCGTCGGAGAAATCGACGAGACTCACGCTGGCCGTGCGGCCGTCCCGGTAGAAGAGCAGTTTCGCGTCCTGGGGCGTGAACAGCCGGCCGTAGCGGAAGACCCCGGACATCATGCGGTACGCGTCGAGCTGAACGGTGGAGAACGCCGCCAGCGCGGCGGCGGCGAGCACGATGGACGCTGCATACGCCCGCGTGGCGCCGAGAACGGTCCACAAGATGACGAGACCCAGGGTCACGTCGATGGCCGCGCCCAGCACGACCGTGGTCTTGAGGCCTAGCACTGGCAGGCCGACGTGCGCGGCGAGGACGACCCCGGCGATGGCGCCCAGTGTGTTGGCCGCGTAAACGGCGCCTATGCTCTTCTCGCCGTGGCCCTGCCTCAGGAGCGCATAGGTGATGAGCGGCAGCGTCATCCCCGCGCAGAACGCCGCCGGGAACATCACCAGGAGCGCGATCCCGTGACCGACGACGTGAAACAGCGCGTAGCCGTTGTCGGTGCGCGCGAGGGCCAGCATGGCGTACTGCATCAGGTCGAAGGTCTTGCCGTACAGGGGTAGTGTCGCAAGAGCGGCGATCCCCATCACGATCTGCACGACCCCGAGAAACCGGCGCGGCTCCGCGCTGCGATCGATGCGGCCGCGTATCCAGAGGCCTCCGAAGGCGAGCCCGAGTATGAAGGCGGAGAGCATCAGCTCGAAGGAATGCGTCGCCGCACCGAGCACGAGGGTCAGCATCCGGATCCAGGCGATCTCGTAGATGAAGGACGCGGCGCCCGTCAGCGCCGCGATCGCCAGCAGCAGTGCAAGCGTTTGCGAGTCGCCGCGCGATCCGGCTGCCGCCGTTTTCGGCATTTCCTCCGGAGCGGCGAGCCGCGCGAGGAGCGCCACGAGCGCCGCCACCGACAGGTTCACGATGCCGGCCGCCTGCATGGTGCCCGGCAGACCGAGGCGCTCGATCATCACGAAACCCGAGACCAGCACGCCGATGCCCGCGCCCAGGCTGTTGGTGAAGTAGAGCATGGCAAGCGCCGCGCCGGGCGTGGCCGGATAGCGGCGGATGAGGCCTCCGCTCATCAGCGGGAAAGTCATGCCCAGGAGCACGGACTGCGGCAGGATCAGCGCCGCGCCGAGCGCCCACTTCACCGCCGCCGCGGCGCCGGGCGTGCCGAGCGCAGGGAGCAAGCGATCGAATGCGGCCCCGGTCACCGCGATGAACGTTTCGTGGAACACCAGCGCGATGATGCCGACCGCCGCTTCGACGAGGGCGTAGGCGATGAGCAGGTTGCGCCAGCGGGGCGAGTAGCGCGCGGCGAGCCAGGCGCCGACCGCCATGCCGCCCATGAAAATTGCGAGCACCAGGGTCTGCGCGTAGCCGGAATGCCCCAGGAACAGCTTGAGGTAGTGGCTCCAGATCGACTCGTAGATCAGTCCCGCGAAGCCCGACAGCGTGAAGACGGCGTAGAGCAGGCCGAGCGCCCGGCGCGGGGGGAGGGGAGACATCAAGGTATGAGGGCGGCGGGATGAGGGCGGAGGGATGAGGGCGGCGGGCGGAGGGCAGAATAAAGTGTCGGGGAAAGCGTGTCGAGTGATGATTGCGGGACGGACCGACTCCGACCCATTTGTTGTTCTTACTCTCGACTCTCATCCTTCATCCCTCATCCCTCATCCCACATCCCTTGTCCTGGCCCCTCATCCCTCATCCCTCATCCTTCATCCCTCGAACCACGGGCACCGGAGTGGTGGTAATCTGGGCAGTGCGATGAGGCGCACGTCATACCCGAAGACCGCCAAGCTCGCCGACGTGGCGCGGCTCGCGCGCGTGTCGACCGCGACGGTATCGCGCACGCTCTCCCTGCCGCACAAGGTCAAGGCCGCGACGGCAGCCCGCATCAACCAGGCGGTGGAGACGCTGGGCTACGTCGCGCACGGCGCGGCGCGCGCGCTCGCCTCGCGCCGCACGCGCACGATAGGCGCGGTCCTGCCCACGCTCGACAACACTATCTTCGCCAAGACCGTCCAGGCGCTGCAGCGCACCCTGGATCAGGCGGGCTACATGCTGCTGGTGGCAAGCGACGAGCACGACGCGGAGGCGGAAACGCGCGTGGCGCGCGCCCTGATCGAGCATGGGGTGGACGGGCTGGTGCTGCTCGGCACGACCCACCACGAGTGCGTGCTGAAGATGCTCGACACCCACCAGGTGCCGTACGTGCTGACCTGGGCGCTGGATCCCGAGGACCGCCACCCTTGCGTGGGTTTCGACAACCGCGCGGCGGGCGTGCGCATCGCGCGGCACCTGCTCGATCTGGGGCACCGCGAGTTCGCGATGATCTCCGGCTTGACGGCGGGTAACGAGCGCGCGCGCGGCCGCCTGCGCGGCGTGCGCGAGGAGCTGGCCGCGCACGGTATCGCCATCGCGCCTCACCGCCTGGTGGAGAAGCCCTACGCGTTCGCGGCCGGGCGCGAAGGGCTGCGCGAAGTGCTGGGAGGCGCCAAGTGGCCCACCGCCGTCATTTGCGGGAACGACTTGCTTGCGATCGGGGCGCTGGCGGAATGCCACGAGTGCCGGATTGCCGTGCCGCGCGAGCTGTCGATCACGGGTTTCGACGACATGGAAATCGCGGACGTTGTGACACCCGGGCTGACCACGATCCATTTTCCGGCGAGCGAGCTGGGCGCGCTGGCGGCGCAGCATCTGCTCGCGCGGCTGACGGGACAGGAAGTGGCGCCACGCACCGAGCTGCCGGTCGAGCTGGTGGTGCGCGGCTCGACCGCTCCGCCCTTGCTGGAAGGACGTGATTTGTGAGGGGCGATTACTGATGGCGGTCCCCGACGCGGAGTTGCGGCAGTACTACGCCGCGCGGGCGCGGGAATACGAGAGCATCTACGAGAAGTCCGAGCGGCAGCCCGAGCTGCGCAAGCTCGAGCGGCTCCTGCCGGACATGCTCGCGGGGCGCCGCGTCCTGGAGCTTGCCTGCGGCACGGGCTACTGGACGCAGTTCCTGATTCGCAAGGCGCGGAGCGTTGTGGCGGTCGACGCCAGCACGGAGACGCTCGCGCTCGCGGCGGAGAAGGCGTTGCCGCCGGAACGCGTCGAGCTGCGCGTCGCGGACGTCTACGACCTGCCGGACGAGCTGGGTTCGTTCGAAGGCGCCTTCGCCGGTTTCTGGTGGTCTCACGTGCCGGTGCGCGATCAGTCCCGGTTTCTGCAGTCCCTCGACCGGCGGCTCAGCGCGGGGGCCCGCGTCGTGCTGCTCGACAATGTCTACGTGGAAGGCAGCAGCACCCCGATCTCGCACCGGGACGAGGACGGCAATTCCTTTCAGAAGCGCCGGCTGGCGGACGGCTCCGAGCACACGGTGCTGAAGAATTTCCCGACGGAAGGCGAGTTGAACGCGGCGCTCGGGCAATTCGGACGGAACTTCCAGTTCGTGCGGTTGAAGTACTACTGGGTGTTCATCTACGAAAAACCGTGACCAGTGACCAGTGACTGGTGACCGGTCACTAAGCGCTATTTAAAAAACACCCTCTCCCCCGGTTTGGGGGGAGAGGGCTAGGGTGAGGGGGAACGTAGAACAGCGTCCTTTCTTGCGAGAAACCGAGCTTCTCCCTGCCCCTCACCCCAACCCTCTCCCCGTTAACACGGGGAGAGGGGGATTGAGAACGAGAGACGCCTGATGCGCCCGGCCTGCCTGATCTTGCTGGTACTTGCCGTCCTGTGCCCGGGTGCAGCACTTGCGCAGGAGCCGGTGCGCGTTCCGTGCCGCCACGACGACAAGGAATGCGCCGCGAAAGCGCTCAAGGACCATGCCATCACTAAGCTGGATTACTGGAGGTCTGCGCTCGCGCGGCCACTGGAGCAGCGCATCGGTGAAGCGCCCTCCGAGCTTGTCGAATTCCTCACGCTCGACAACATTCAGAGCGGCTTTCCTGACAAGCCGCGTGCCGCAAAGTTGAACAGGGAATTTCTGCGGGACCTACAGGCGGCAATCACGGAGTTGCCTCCCGGCGTCAGGCATATCGTGTCCGGAAAGCTGGCGGGCATACACCTGGTTCGAAACCTGGGAGGAACGGGTTTCACGGATACGATATACGACGCCCACTCGAACGCCGTCGCGGGCTTTATCGTGCTGGACGTCTCGGTGCTCGAGAAGCGGGCAAACGCCTGGGCGACATGGAAGGAAAATACGCCGTTCGAGCCGCAGTCCGGATTCAGGCTGACCGCGCTGATCGAGACCAGGGCAGAGGACAGCAGGAAGAACGCGATTCAATACATACTGCTCCACGAGCTGGGGCACGTAGTGTCCATCAACGAGAAGATCCACCCGTCGTGGAACGTCGAGCCGAAGGACGCTTCGACCGACTATCCGTATTTCAACCTGTCGTGGACAGTCGCGAAGGAAAGCAATCGATACCTCACGAAGTTCGACGCGGCGTTCACGCAGCGCAAGGACGTCGTGTATTACCTCAAGGCGAAGCTCCCGGCCGGCCAGATGGTTGACACCTACGACAACCTGCTGCGCACCAATTTCGCCACGCTCTACGCCGTCACGAACCCCGCCGACGATTTCGCGGAAGCCTTCGCGAGCTACGTGCACACGGTGCTGATGAAGAAGCCGTTCGAGATCCGCATCTACCGGGACGGGAAAATCGCGAAGGTCTACAAGTCGTGCTGGACCGAGCAGCGCTGCGCGGCGAAGAGAGCAATCCTCGAGAGCCTCGTGGGCGGCAGGCAAAACTGAAAAAGAAATCAGCCACAGAGATCACGGAGAACACAGAGGGTGGATGCCCGCTGTTGTTTCTTCTCTGTGACCTCGGTGTCCTCTGTGGCTAATGCTTCAGATTGCCAGCAGCGTCTGGTAGTCCGCCATCGCCGTCTCGACCACCCGCAGGGCGTGGGCTTTCCCGTACACGCGCTGAATCCGTATCCGCTGTTCCTCGCCCGGCACGAGCTTGTAGGTCGTGAAGTAGTGCTGCAGCCGCTCGACCAGGACTTCCGGCAGGCCGCTCAAGTCGTCCACCGCGCCCCAGACGAAATCCTTCTCCAGGATCGCGACGATCTTGTCGTCCGCCTCCCCGCCGTCCACGAGCTGCAGGCCGCCGACGACGCGCGCCGGAACGATGATTTCGGAACGGGCTATCGGCCGCTCGCTCATGACGCAGATATCGAGCGGATCGCCGTCTCCCTGCGCTGCGCCGGGACACAGCGCGGCCACGCCCGCGCCGCAATAGGTCTTCGGGATGAAGCCGTAGAGAGCCGGCGCCTGAGACGACGTTCGCTGCGGACGGTCCACCTTGAGGTAGCCCGATGTCTTGTCGACCTCGTACTTGATGAAATCGAAAGGCGTGATCTCGACGTAGGCGTTGACGTACAGCGGCGGTTCGCGCCCCGCCGGCAGGCCGTGCCAGGGGTGCGGGCGCCATTCGGAGTAGCGGGGCGGCTGGCTCACCCCAGCGCCTTGCGCGCCTTCGCCACCGCCGCCTTCACCCGCGCCGGCGCCGTGCCGCCGATGTGACTCCTGCTCTTCAGGGAGCCGTCGAGCGCGAGCGCCGCGTGCACGTCCTTCGCTATCGCCGGAGAAAAACGCTGGAGGTCGGGGAGCTTCAACTCCACAAGCTCGCAGGCGCGCGACTCCGCGAAGCGCACCGCCTGGGCGACCGCCTCGTGCGCCTCGCGGAACGGCACGCCCTTCTTGACGAGGTACTCGGCGAGGTCCGTGGCGGTGCTGTGGCCCTGCCGCGCGGCGGCCTCCATGGTCTCCCGGTTCACCTTGATGCCGCTCAGCATTTCCCTGAATACCCCGAGGCACGCCATCAGCGTGTCGACGGTGTCGAAGAGCGGCTCCTTGTCTTCCTGGTTGTCCCGGTTGTAGGCGAGCGGCTGTCCTTTCATGAGGGTGAGGAGCGCGACGAGGTGCCCGTTGACCCGCCCGGTCTTGCCGCGCACGAGCTCCGCCACGTCGGGATTCTTCTTCTGCGGCATGATCGAGGAGCCGGTGGTGTAGCGGTCGGGGAGATCGACGAACGCGAAGCGCGGGTTCATCCAGATGATGATCTCCTCGCAGAAGCGCGACAGGTGCGTCATCGCCAGCGCGGCATCCGCGCAGAACTCGATCGCGAAATCGCGGTCGGAGACCGCGTCGATCGAGTTCTCGCACACCCCGTCGAAGCCGAGGTCCTTCGCCACCATGAGGCGGTCGATCGGGAGCGACGTGCCGGCAAGCGCCGCAGCGCCCAGCGGCAGCTTGTTGAGCCGCCTGCGGCACTCGGCGAAGCGCTGCGCGTCGCGCGCGAACATCTCGAAATACGCCAGCACGTGGTGGCCGAACGAGACGGGCTGCGCCGGCTGCATGTGGGTGTATCCCGGCATGATCGTCTCGGCGTGCTCGTCGGCCAGTTCCAGGAGCTGCTTCTGGAGCGCCTTCAGGAGCGCCTGCACGTGATCGATGGCCGCGCGCAGGTAGAGGCGCACGTCCGTCGCGACCTGGTCGTTGCGGGAGCGCGCGGTGTGCAGGCGCTTGCCCGGCTCGCCCACGAGGTCGGTCAGGCGCCGCTCGATGTTGAAATGCACGTCCTCGTGCTCGAGCGCCCAGGGAAAGGTGCCGGCGCGGATCTCGGCGCGGATCTGCGAGAGCCCCTTCTCGATAGCCGCGAGATCGCTCTTCGCGATGATGCCGACCGCGAGCAGCATGCGGGCGTGCGCGAGGGAGCCTTCGATGTCGAATTCAGCGAGCCGCTGATCGAACGCGATGGACGCGGTGAAGCGCTGCACCAGGTCGGAGACGGGCTCGCCGAACCGGCCCGACCACGGCTCGCCCCGGTTGTTGTCGTTCGCGGTCATGCTGCTTCAGCGTCCTGAGTCACCAATTCGGCTAGAATTTGACGGGCGGTTTCAGGGGGACGGGCCGTGGGAACGAATCCGGGCAGTCGGCGGAAAGCGGGAAGCGCGTGGCGAGAAGTATAAATCAAAACGCCTACTCCGGCGCCCTGCCGAATTTCCGCAATCTCGGCGTGCTGCTGCGCGTGCTGGTATTCGTCAACGTCGTCGCGTTCGCGGCGGCGGTCGTCAAGACGGACGGCTGGCGCGGTTTGTGGCCGGAGCTGCTGGAGACCTCCGCGCTCGTGCAGCCGCTCCTGATCCTGAGCCTGCTGATGCTGGTCGCCCTGAACGACTGGCTGCGGCGCCTGCCGGATTACCTGGGTTTTCTGGCGGTGATCGCGCTGGAGGTGGCGCTGACGGCGCTCCTGCACAAGCTGGGCCGTCCGCTGCTCGAGCCCGAGCCGGCCCCGCTGGAACGCTACTGCCTGCTGGTGCTGCTGGTTACGGCGGCGCTGCTCGTGTACTTCCGCCTGCGCGAGAGGGCGCTTTCCCCGGCGCTCTCGGAGGCCAGACTGCAGGCCCTGCAGGCGCGCATCCGTCCCCATTTTCTGTACAACAGCATCAACGCCGTGCTGTCGCTGATCCGCCAGAATCCGAAGCGCGCGGAGGAGGTGCTGGAGGACATGGCGGAGCTCTTCCGAGTTCTGATGGCCGACAATCGCGAGCTGACGACCCTGGAGCGCGAGATCGAGTTGTGCCGGCGCTATCTCGATCTCGAGCAGTTGCGGCTGGGCGACCGCCTCAAGGCCGAGTGGCTGATCGAGCGCGTTCCCCCCGGTGCGCTGATCCCGCCGCTGGTGCTCCAACCGCTGATCGAGAATGCCGTCTACCACGGCGTAGAACCCCGTCTCGAGCCGGGAGTCATCAACATCCATATCTACGGGACGCGCGACCGGGTGCACGCCGTGCTGCGCAATCCGTACCTCGGGGAAGCAGACCGCCACGAGGGCAACAAGATGGCTCTTGCCAATATCCGGGAGCGTCTGCAGCTTCATTTCGATGCCGAAGCGAGCCTCACCACCAAGGTACAGGACGGGAACTACGAGGTGCATGTCCTGATGCCGTACCTCAAGGGCCAGGTGACGCATGAGTGACGAGCAGCCGCTGCGCATAGTGATCGTGGACGACGAGGCGCCGGCGCGCTCGCGCATGCGGGACCTGCTCGCCGATTGCGGGCGGGAGATCCCGCTTGCCGTGACGGGAGAAGCGGCTAGCGGGCGCGCTGCGCTGGAGCTGCTTGCGGACCGCTACGCCGACGTCGTCATCCTCGACATACGCATGCCCGAGATGGACGGCATAGAGGTGGCCCAGCACCTGCAGCGGCTCGATGAGCCGCCGTCCGTCATATTTGCGACCGCGTACGACGCGTACGCGATCCGCGCGTTCGAGGTGCACGCGGTCGATTACCTGTTGAAGCCGATCCGCCTGGCGCGCCTGAAAGAGGCGCTCGCCCGCGCCCATCCTCGCCGGCCCCCGCAGCCCGAGGCGCTGCGCAGGCTGCAGCGGGCGCCGCGCGCATTCCTTTCCGTGCCGGAGCGGGGGAAGGTGCACCTGATACCCATAGACGATGTGGTCTATCTCAAGGCGGAGCTCAAGTACCTGACGGTGAGGACACCGGCGCGCGAGTACCTGATGGAGGAATCGCTCACCCGGCTGGAACAGGAATACGCGGAACGCTTCGTTCGCGTGCACCGCAACTGCCTCGTGGCGCGTGCCGCGGTGCGCGGTTTCGAGCGCAGCTCCGAGGGCGGCGAGGCGCACTGGCTGGTGCTGCTTGCCGGCGTGGACGAAAGGCTCGCGGTGAGCCGGCGGCAGCAGCATATCGTCCGGGAACTTGGAAAAGGCTGACGCCTTTTCCAGATGACGGTGCAGCGGGCAGCAGATTCGCTGATCGTATTGCTGGCTTTGGCCGGGGGCGCCGCCGCGGCGGCGGACGAGCCCTACGGCCACGCCGACATCGCGCTCGGCGCTTCCTACCAGGCGCTTGCTGCGGCGCTCGATTTTCGCGACCTCAACGCCGCGATCGCCGGGCAGGGGGCCCGCAAGGCCGCGAAACCCGACCTGGGGCGGCGCGGTTACGCCTGCGTGCGCCGTGACGACGCCTATGCCGACGTGAGTTGCGTCTCCCATGACGAGAAGGTCGGCGGCGTGGAGACGCGCGAGATCCGCATGCAATTCCTGAACGGCGTGCTGCAGCAGTTCTCGATCAGCGCGGACATTCCCCACTTCGACGTGGTGATGGGCGCGATCCGGGCGCGACACGGTCCGCCGCAGGAGGCGGAAGCCGCAGCCGAGGGACGCTACGCTTCCTACCGGTGGAAGAACGGCGTATCGAGCATCGTGGCCTACGGCGGCAAGGACGTCGTGTTCGTATCCTACGAGCTTGCCATCTACCCGGAGGCGGTGAAGAGCCGGCTGAAGAGATGAGCTTCGCGGTGACGAGCTTCGCGGTGACGAGCTTTGCAGTGACGAGCTTCCCGGTGACCGCTATGACTTCGTCACCAGCGGAGCGTGCGTCGTCACCAGCGATAGCGCGCGTCGTCACCAGCGGAGCGCACGTCGTCACCCGCTGTTCCTGAGCCCCGACGCAATGCCGTTGATGGTGAGGAGAATCGTGCGCTTCACCACGTCGTCGGTCTCACCCGCCCGGAAGCGCTTCAAGAGCGCGATCTGCAGATGGTTCAGGGGATCTATGTACGGCTGGCGGTTGCGGAAGCTGCGCGCCAGCAGGGGGTTTGCCTCGAGCAGCTCCCGCTGGCCGGTGATCTCCAGTAGCCAGTGCACGGAGAGCTCCCACTCCCCGCGAATGGCGCCGAAGATGCGCTCCCTCAGCGCGGCATCCGTCACCAGCTCGGCGTAGCGCGAGGCGATGCCGATATCCGATTTCCCGAGCACCATGTCCATGTTGGAGAGCAGCGCCTGGAGAAACGGCCAGCGCGCGTGCATCTCCTTCAGACGCGCGAGTCCGGCGTCGCCCTCGCTCTTGACCCAGGACTCGACGGCCGAGCCGAATCCGTACCAGCCGGGCAGCATGACCCGCGAGGCGGACCAGCTGAACACCCACGGAATGGCGCGCAGGTCCTCGATTTTTCCGGTCGCCTTGCGCGAGGCGGGACGGCTGCCGATGTGCAGCTCGGCGATCTCCTTGATCGGAGTGGATGCGTGGAAATAGTCCACGAAGCCGGGCGTCTCGTAGACCAGGGTACGGAACGCGCGATAAGCGATTTCGCTCAGCCGCTCCATGATCCCGTAGTACTCCTCCAGCTCGTCCGCGCGCTCCGCACGAGGCACCAGGCTGGCCTCGAGCGTGGCGGCGACGAGCGTCTCGAGGTTGCGATGGCCGATCTCGGCGTCGGCATACTTGCTGGCGATGACTTCGCCCTGCTCCGTGATGCGGATCCTGCCGGCGACGGCGCCCGCCGGCTGCGCGAGCACCGCCTCGTAACTCGGCCCCCCGCCGCGGCCCACCGAGCCGCCGCGGCCGTGAAACAGCCGCATGGCGATGCCGTGGCGCTCGAACACCTTCACCAGCACGACCTCCGCCTTGTGCAGCTCCCAGTTCGAGGTGAGAAAGCCGCCGTCCTTGTTGCTGTCCGAATAACCGAGCATCACTTCCTGCAGGTTGCCGCGGCTTGCGAGCAGGCGCCGGTACTCGGGAAGCGCGAAGACCGCATCCATGACCGCGGCGCATCCGCGCAGGTCCGCGATGGTCTCGAAGAGCGGTACGATGTTGAGCGCGAGCCGCGGCTCGGGGCCGGTCGTCAGCAGCCCGGCCTCCTTCGCGAGCAGCGCCACCTCCAGCAGGTCGCTCACGTCGTCGGTCTTGGAGATGATGTAGTTCGGCAGCGCCTCGGGGCCGTAGCGCCGGTGGATTGCCGCCGCGGCATCGAACACCTCGAGCTCGGTCGCGGTCGCAGCGCTGTACTCGACGAACGGAGAGCGCAGCGGGCGCGCCAGCGCCAGCTCCTCGAGCAGCACGCGCCTGCGCTCCATTTCGGAGAGTTGCGCATAGCCCGGCCGGTTCGCGCCGCGAGTGAGGAGCTCCGAGACGACATCCTCGTGAACGCTGCTCACCTGGCGCATGTCGAGCGTGCACAGATGGAAGCCGAAAACCTCGGCCGCGCGGCGCAGGTGCCGCAACCGCCCGCGGGCGACCCGCCCGGCCCCGTGAGCCGCCAGCGACTCGGCGATGACGGTGAGCTCGGCGACGAAGTCCGCGCAGCTCGAATAGGGCGCCGCATCGCCGATGGGGTGCCGCATGCCTGGTTCGTGCCCGTGTGCGCGCGCCGTTGCGGCGAGGCGCGTGTAGATGCCGCTCAATGCGCGCCGGTAGGGCTCGTCCATGCGGTGCTCGGAGCGGTCGGGCGAAGCATCCGCGAGCGTGTCCAGCGCCGGACTCACGTCCACGACCCGCCTGGTCTGGGACAGCTCGGCGCCGAGCTGGTGCACTTCCGACTGGTAGAACTCGAACGCCACGGCGGCTTGACGCTGCACGGCCTGCAGCGTCACCTCGGGCGTGACGTAGGGATTGCCGTCCCGGTCGCCGCCGATCCAGTTGCCCATCCGGAGCACGGCTCCGACCTTGACCGGGCCGACGGTCGCGGCCAGCAGGTCCTCGATCGCGGCGTATACCCGCGGCACCTCGCGCAGGAAGGTGTAGCGGTAGTATGCGAGCCCGTTCTCGATTTCGTCGAATACCGTCAGCCGGACCGCCCTGATGATGCGCGTCTGCCACAGCGTGAGGATCACGCGCCGCAGCTGGTCGTCGTTGTCGCGCGCCTCCTCGGGCGTCAGGGCGATGCGGTCGCGCAGCGCGATCAGCCGCGCGATCTCCATCTGGCAGTCGAGGATGCTCTTTCTCTGGACTTCCGTCGGATGCGCCGTGAGCACGGGCGACACCAGGGCGCCCGCGAAAAAGTCTTCGAGGGTCTCGCGTCCGACCCCCGCGGCCTGCGCGCGGGCGAGCGCAAGCGCGATGCTGCCGGGCTGGGGCGGCGATCCCGCCGCCTGGTGCACGCGGCGGCGGCGATTGTGGTGGAGGTCCTCCGCGATGTTGGCGAGCTGGGAGAAGAACGTGAACGCGCGCACCACCCGGTTCGCGGCCTCGTGGTCGAGCGTGCCGAGCAGCGACTCCAGGCCCGCTCTTTCCTCGAGATCGCCATCGCGGCGAAAACGCAGCGCGCTGCGGCGTATGCCCTCGACCAGGTCGAAGAGCGGCTCACCTTCCTGCTCGCGCAGCGTGTCTCCGAGCAGGCGCCCGAGGAGCCGGATGTCCTCGCGCAGGGGCTGGTCCTTGTCGGCGGAGGAATTTGCCGGGCCCGTCCCGACAAATTCCTTATTCGAATCCATATAGAATGACCATAGCCACCCCTTACTCTGAGGAGGGTTGACTACACCAATGGTATGCTGTCGCTTGCGGGAAGCACCAGGGTCGTCTGATTCATCACACGTCCTGATCCAACGCATCAAGTGTTGTGCATCGCGGATTCCAAGTCCCGCGCGTTCGCCGGCAACTGCTGGAGACCGCTCGTACCGTCACCATCCGATGTCCTGAACTTGATGGCACTGATTTCGTGCGACACCGAAGATGGACAGCCGTCCCGGGACTCGCGGATGTCTCGGGCCCTCGTTCATAAGATGGCTTTCAGAACCTGTCTCGACATTCAATATGCCTGTTGAGAGAGGTTCGCTTCCCGAGAAAATCGTCATCGCCTCGCGCCAGTCGGCGCTCGCGATGTGGCAGGCGCGCCACGTCCAGTCGCGCCTCTGCGCATTGTATCCCCGCATCGCCGTCGAGATCCTCGGGCTGACCACCGAGGGCGACCGGCGGCTTACGGTCCCGCTGGCGAGCATCGGGGGCAAGGGACTGTTCGTCAAGGAGCTCGAGGAGGCGATGGCGCAGGGACGCGCCGACATGGCCGTGCATTCAGCAAAAGACGTGCCCGCGCACCTGCCGGAGGGCTACACGCTCGCCGCCGTGCTGGAGCGCGAGGACGCGCGCGACGCCTTTGTGTCCAACCGTTACCGCGACCTCGCCGCGCTGCCGGCGGGCGCCCGGGTCGGCACGTCCAGCCTGCGCCGGCAATGCCAGTTGAGCGCGCGCCACCCCCGGTTGAGGATAGAGCCGCTGCGCGGAAACGTCGACACGCGGGTGCGCAAGCTCGACGAAGGCCAGTTCGACGCCGTCATACTGGCCGCGGCGGGCTTGAATCGCCTCGGCCTCAACCACCGGATAACCTCGCTGCTCGCACCGGAAGAGTGCCTGCCTGCGCCGGGTCAGGGCGCGCTCGGGCTGGAGTGCCGGCTCGGGCGCGCCGATCTCGTGGCGCTGCTGGTGCCGCTCGCCGACGAGACGACGGCGCGATGCGTGGCGGCGGAGCGCACATTCTCGAGCGCCCTGGCGGGAAGCTGCAACGTGCCGGTGGGGGCGTACGCCGAGATCGAAGGCGGGCGCATGCGCCTGCGCGGCCTGGTCGGCGCGCCGGACGGCACGCGTACCGTCAGCGGCGAGCGTAGCGGCCCGGCGGCCGAGCCGGAGGCGCTGGGCCTCGCGCTGGCGGAGGATCTCAGGTCGCGGGGCGCGGACGAGATTCTCGCTGCGCTTCAGAATCTGTGACCAGTGACCAGTGACCGGTGACCAGTAAGCCGAAAGCGGACTGGAAGCGTGGAGATCGAACGGCGTGAAGGATGACACGGGGCACGGGTCACGAGTCACGGGTCACTCAGGCCCGCTATCGGGCCGCGGCATCGTCGTCACGCGCCCCCCGCGACAGGCGGAGCGGCTCGCGAAGCTCATCCGCGCTGCGGGCGGCGAGGCGATTCTCTACCCGGTGATCGAGATACGCGACGTCGACGATCCGGCGCGTTTGAACGGCCTGATCGACCGGCTCGACGAATTCGATCT